>JAJQCA010000047.1 GCA_021202985.1 Alistipes sp. | reverse complement strand
GGGGGCGAGATAGCCCCCTTTGTTATTTTTTTATTAACATTTAATTGAAGATATACCTCAGGCTGAACTGGAAGGCATACGTGGATGCCGAACGAGCCACAGGGCTGAAGGTCTTGGTAAGGGTTTCCGAGCCGTTCTTCTGGAAACGGAAACCTATAATGTCTTTATTAGCATCGGTAACGACGGCAAGCGGGGTGGCGTTGTTCACGGTCTTCATGTTGCCCCATTTCCTGTTTATAAGGTTTGCAACATTGATAATGTCAACGCCCAACTGGAGGGTGTTTGTCCTGCCGCCCACAACGAAATCGAAGTCGCGAACATATTTCAGGTCGAAGCGGCTCCTCCACGGCATTTTGGCGCCGTTACGTTCCGCATACTGGCCTTTGCGCGATTTGAGGTATTTATCCTGGTTTACATATGCCCAGAAATCCTCTGCCTGATCCGCTGCCGAGTATGAGCCGTCGGCATAGTCGATAAAGGTCAGCTCGTCTTTGGAGGCGGGAACATAAAGAAGGTTGCTGGCACCTCCGTCTCCTACGATATTTGTTGTGTAAGTATAAGAGAAACGGGTGTAAGTATAACTCGAAGAGCCGTAGTAACCCAGGTTGCTTCCTTCGTAGAAGAGGCCGAGCGAAGTGTTCTTCTTAATCCGGAAATCCAGCGCCGCGATAACCCTGTGCGGGGCTACATAACTGCCGTAGCTCAGGGAGTGGTTGTTTACCCCGTTAACTGAGTAGTTATTTGTAGACCATGCGGAAGTGACCTGGTCGCCGATACCGTCGGTAAGGGTCCGGCTGTCGGAGTAGGTATAGGCGGCCATTACCGACATACCGAAACTGAACGACCTCTCGAGCTTGGCGGTTATCGAATAGTACCATCCATTCTTATTTATATTTTCAATAAGATATGGTTTTACATCGGATCCTTCCGAGTTTGTGGCATAATATAGGTCATCCGGATTATAATAATCACGAATATCATTTGCAGACACTCTCAGTCCGTTTTCAGTAGGGTCTTTTAAGCCTAAGTTGGTAACAACTACCGAATTTATGTCGCGGTTGTAAATTCCTTCCAGTGAACCGAACACGTCACCCGGCAGGCGTACATCATAGGCAAGCGAGGTCTTCCAGGTAGAAGGCATTTTCAGGTTCTTGTCCATGATGGTTGGGTTCTGAGGGGCGATTATATTGGAAGGATTGAAATTCCCCCCGTACAAATCGTCGAGGATATCGGAGATATTGGTATGGAAACCTGGTATCCTCGAAGGATTATTTACGGAAGGATTGTAGTAAGAGTAACTTGTCTGCTGTACGTTACTGTTACCCACGGCCGAAACTATCCACACGAACGGCAGACGGCCGGTGAAGATACCCGTTCCTCCCCTTATCACATGCCTGCGGTCGCCCATTACGTCCCAGTTGAAACCAACGCGCGGCGAAACCTGTACGCGGGCCTTGGGCATCTGGTCGGTCGAGTAGGACTTGCCGTTGAATTTCAGGCTGGCAAATTCCGGGTTGTAGTTATCCTTCAGGCTCGGGAACGTCGGTATTTCGAGGCGGATACCGGCGGTGAGTTTGAAGTTGTTGGAAATATCTATCTTATCCTGCAGGTAGATAGAGTACTGCTGGTAATCGAAGGAAGGATATATCTGCGCGAGGTCTTCCCTGTTGGAGTGGGTGATCGCGAAAGTATACGGTGTACGGTCGTTTACGAAATCGTCCCACGACTCATAGACGTACCAACCTGCTCCGGCCTGCATATAACCGTTTTTGGTGCGGTCGAATTCGAACTGGAAACCGGCCGTAAGGTTGTTTATGCCCCAGGTCCAGTTTACATCGTCCGTAACGATGAAAGTCTTAACGTCGCGCAGGTTACCGTAGGTGAACGGGTCGAGACCGAAAGTAGTGTACGGAACGTTGTCCGAATTATCCACGTCCGAGAGGATATCCACAGTGGGGAACGTACCGCCGTCCCAGCTACGCGGCTCGTCCTGGTGGGAGTAGGTTACCCTCAGGGTGTTGGTAACGGGGCCGAATACAGAGTTGAGCTCGGCCGCTACCGAAGTAAAGTTCTGTTCCTGCCAGTATCGGGTGTTTTTGTAATACATTGCGGTATTGCCCGTCCTGGAACCTCCTTTCGGGTATGCCGACGAGCCTACCGGGTTCACCGATGACGAGGGGCTTGAAGAGTACTTGGAATGGGTGGTGGAGAAACGTACGTTCAGTTTGTGGTTCTCGTGGATGTTCCAGTCCACACGGGCAAGCAGTTTCCAGCTCGGGGTGTTGAGGGAGTAGCCCTGGTAGATTCCCGGGTCATAGCCATACTTATTCCTAAGGTATTCCCGCATCATGTCCATATCCGAAACGGTCGGACGGTTGTTGTTGGTACCGCCTCCCCAGGTGTCGTTCGCCGATTCACGGGCGCGGGTTGTGGGACCCGGGCTGATCTCACGCTCCATTTCGGCGTTCACGAAGAAGAAGAGTTTGTTCTTGATAATCGGGCCGCCGAAGGTAATACCGTACATATTGTTCTTCTGCTCGTCCCTGTCGAACTTCTCGTTCTTGATTTTGTAACCCTTGAAGTTATCGTTGTTGAAGTAGGAATAGACGCTCGCCTTGAACTCGTTATCTCCCGATTTGGTTACGGCGTTGATGGCGCCGCCCGTGAAACCGCTCTGGCGAACGTCATAAGGCGTAACGCTCACGGTCATCTGGTCGAGCGCGTCGATCGAGATGGGCGAACCGCCCGCGGGCAGGTTGGAACCGATACCGAAGGCGTTGTTGAACGCCGCACCGTCCACCGTCACGTACGACTGGCGGTAGTTACCCCCGCCGATAGCCAGACCGTTGGAGGTCGTAGCCGACTGCGGTGAGAGTTTGATAATATCGTTGAGGCTCCGGCTGGTGGTGGGCTGCATCGCCATTTTGTTGGCGTTCACCGTGGTGATAGCGCCGGCCCTGTCGGTGTTCATGTTATCGCGGCCCACGCCCCTTACCACGATCTCTTCCATACCCAGCGCCGATTCGAACATCTCCGCGTCGAGTACATAGTTGTCCCCCAGGGCGAGTTCTATACCCTGGTATTCGGTAGTGTGGTAACCCAGCATCTGCACCGCCACGGTGTAAGGACCGCCCGGGCGCATGTTGAGGATACGGTAGTTACCGTTCAGGTCGACTGCCGTACCGTACTGAGTACCGGACGGCGTGTGGATTGCCACAACAGCTGCACCGATAAGGGGTTGGCCGCTGGCGTCGGTAATCTTACCGCTCATACTCGAAGTCGTCACCTGCGCCATCGCAACCGAGGTAACGAACATTGCCAGAACAATTAAGGCAAGTTTTCTCATAAATTAGTTTTTTGGGTAATAAAGTTAAAATTCTTCAGTTCAAAAGAAAGATATACCGGGGAACTCAGGCCCCTCCGGGAAGGGGAGGGGAAGGTGCATTTGGAGATACTGGTGAAAACCCTTTTCTTCATTCTACGGTTCTGGGCCGTTATGATGTTCGGTTCAGTTTTGCAAATTTATAACAATTCGCAATTATAGAACCCTCGTGTTAATAACTTTATAATCGATTTAACAATTATTTCATCTTGAATGTAGGTAAGCGGGTCTTTTTCGCGTATTACCGTAACTCAACCGCAGCATTTATATTTATATTTTCTTAATTTTACCGCATTCAGGCTTTCTGGTAGTCTAACCTCTATAAGTTAAATATATGAATATAAGGATAAGGCTCGTTTTGATGAATTTCCTCCAGTATGCCGTCTGGGGGGCCTACCTTACCTCAATGGGCTCATACCTGGTGAAGGTGGGGCTGGCGTCGAATATCGGTATTTTCTATGCCATGCAGGGTATAGTTTCCCTGTTTATGCCCGCGCTTATAGGCATTATCGCCGACCGCTGGGTCCAGGCCCAGAAACTGCTCGGTATCTGCCATTTCCTCGCGGCCCTCTTCATGGTGTCGGCCGGGTATTACGCCATGTCGGCCGGTGGGGACGTGGAGTTCGGGGTGCTGTTCCCGCTATATGCCCTGAGTGTGGCGTTCTACATGCCGACCATAGCCCTCTCCAATTCCGTAGCCTACTGCGTTCTCGGCTCGGCGGGGCTGGATACGGTTAAAGCCTTCCCGCCCATCAGGGTGTTCGGCACGGTCGGTTTTATCTGTGCCATGCTGTTGGTGGACGTTACAGGCTTCCAGCATACGTATGCCCAGTTCTTCGTTTCGGCAGCCGTGGGGCTTGCCCTGGCTTTGTACTCGTTCACCCTGCCGGGCTGTCCGGTGGATAAAGGCGGCGAGAAGAAGAGCATCGTGGAGGCTCTCGGGCTGAGGGCTTTCGCCCTTTTCAAACAGAAGAAGATGGCTATTTTCTTTATATTCTCGATGCTCCTGGGAGTTTCGCTCCAGATAACGAACGGCTTCGCGAATCCCTTCATAACGAGTTTTAAGGAGATACCGGCGTTCGCTTCCACCTTCGGGGCCAACCACGCCAACGCTCTTATTTCGTTGTCGCAGATATCCGAGACGCTGTGTATACTTTTAATCCCGTTCTGCCTGCGAAGGTTCGGAATCAAAAAAGTTATGCTGATGGCCATGTTCGCGTGGGTTTTGAGGTTCGGTCTGTTCGGGGCGGGTAATCCCGGCCCGGGTGTCTGGATGTTCGTCCTGTCGATGATTGTTTACGGTATTGCCTTCGACTTTTTCAATATTTCCGGCTCGCTGTTCGTAAACCAGGAGACCGATCCGGGTATCCGGTCGAGCGCGCAGGGACTCTTCATGATGATGACCAACGGCGTGGGGGCAACGATAGGTACCCTAGGGGCGCAGGCGGTGGTCGACCGGTTCGTCTACTCGGAGACTACCCCGATGGGGCAGATAGAGGGGTGGAGTACGGCCTGGTACATCTTTGCCGGTTATGCGTTAGTGGTAACGATAGTATTTGCCATTATTTTCAAATATAAACATGAACCGGAAAAGATAGGCGACGGTGCCGTGCATTAACTTGTGGTCTGCGGATAGAATTCCCCAATTATGGGTAAGTTATTCATAATCTCATTGACCTTATTTTTTACGGTGACGGTCGCCTCGGGTCAGGAATGCCGGCTCGACTCGGTGTCTGCGTGGGTACAGCGTAATTATAATCTTGCGGAGATTGAATCCGATACCAGGTTCGTAATAAACGGTATGATTTACGAACTACCCGAGGCAGAAAGGGAGTTGGATAAAGAACGGTCGGCCGGGAGGAAAATATCAGCCGCAATATACATACAGGCCCATTATGGTTACGGGGGCAGAAATAAAATTCATGGTGCTTTTATAGCTGTTTCTACGCGTCCACTCAAAAAAAGACTGTTGCGCAGGGATTTTATCCGCCTGATGTCGGACGAGCCGGGACCCGTAGAAGTGGACGGAGTGCTACTGGGACCGGACGATGTGGACTTTTACCGCCATACCCTTACTCCACGCAAGATTTACGGTATACAATATATAGAAAGTCCCGGTGGGCCGGACGGGAAAGGCCTGCTCGTTATAAGGACACGAAAATGGACGGGAAGTTAGGGGTCAGGTTATTACTTGCGTTGATATTCATGTTTCCGGCCTCAGTTGCGGCAGGGCAGGAGTGCCGGCTCGATTCGGTAATTTCCCGGGTCGAAAGTTCAGTCCCCGGAGCCGAAATCGACAGTGCGTCATTATTCATACTCAACGGGATTGTTTACGGTTATAAGGAAGTGGAATTTGCATTAGCAAAAGAGCGGTCGGCCGGGAAACTGATTTCGTCCATAGCATTTATGCACCGCGGTAAGGATTACGGCACTATTCGGATACCACAGAATGTCGTTCTCATAACCACCACCGAGCGCGGTAACCGTAAAACCCGCCGGGCTTTTCAGCCGATCCGAAACCCCGACCCGATCACGGAGGGTAAATAGCAGGGCGCAAATAAAAAGAGCCAGACCTGCCGGGCCTGGCTCTTTTTACTATAATCCCATGGACTACCGTAAAACCACTTCGGTGTTACCGGACAGGTAACCGTCTATATAAATCTCCACGGCGTAACGACCGGCCGTTATCCCGGTACCGTTGTAGAATACGCTTACCCCCAGGTCTTTATTATTGTCGTAATCCACTTCCCGCATAGCCGAATAGGTCCGGTATTCACCTTCGAATTCGAACATTGCCCCGGTCGAATTGGCCATTACGTAGCCGTCCGGGCCGGTTATTCTTACGTATATGGCCTTGCTGCCCGGGTCTGCCACTTCGTTGGCCGACAGGGTGAAGTCCACCCGGAGCCTTGCCGCGCGGTTGGCCCGCGATACCTCCCGGTCATTGGCCGAGAGCGCCACCACGGCGATATCCCGCACACGTATCACCGCGCCCCTGCGGAGCTTAGTCGAAAGTTCGTCAGCCCTCTCCTCGGCCATTTCGGCCCGGGCGCGTACGGTGGTTATCTGTTCGCGGTAGGTGACGTTCTCCGATATTAGCCGCTTGTTGACGGTGTTCAGGGAGTCTATCTGCTGGACGTAGGTCTGCATAACGGCGCGGAGGGTACCCAGCTCCTGCTCGTACTGGCGTATCTTGGCCCGGCTGAAATTGCGCTCTTTAGTAAGGCTTTCCAGAAGCGAATCGGCACGTTCCCGCTCTATATCGAGGTAATGGTTGATAGTGTCGTTCTCCGACCGAAGGTCCTGGTATTCGTACATGAGGTTTGTCAGCCGGTTGGTAAGAGTATCCCGCTCCACGGCATACTCCTTCTTGAGCGTGTTCATCTGGTTGTAATACAGGAACGACAGGGCGCCCAGAATCACCGCCAGCACTATTATTATTATCTGGTATCCTTTAATGGATTTGTTTCCTGCCGGGTTTGTGCCATAATCCTGGTCCGTCCCGTAATCGTAATTCTCCATTTTAAAGTCTCGTTTTCAGTTTGGGTGGCTCTGCCGGTCTTACCGGTTCTGCGGCCGGATCTCTTTTCCGGTCCCGGTCTGCAGCCACTTCTTTCCCAATCCACCCGGCCCGGTCTACCGTGGTTTATTTCCGGCCGTTGCCCGGTCCTTGCCCGGCCGTCGGGAATACAAATATAATAAACCAAATCGTTTAAAGGCGCAGCCGTCCGGGCATCTTTACCGACCTGGCCGCCGAAACCCTGCTGCTCGTGGGTCAGTCGATCTTGGCCACGGGGTGGCGCAGGTTCTGGAAGCCTGTCAGCGTTACACGAACACTTCCGACCTTCACGGGCGATTCGAGATAGACCGGTATCCGGTTCTTATCGTCGGACACCCATAGATAGAATTCGCTCCCGTCCTCGAAACTCTCGCCCTCGGTGGAGGTGGCTATGGTGCATGAGAATTTGAGGGTGTTGAAAGTCCCCGAGCGGCCGGCCCGTTTCTGCTCCCTGCCGAGGAATGTGAAGGAGACGGTCCTTATCTTGTCGTCCAATACCATCTGGAGGGTGTAACGCGCTCCGGTGGTGAACTGGCCCATATCCACGCACCGCAGGTTGTAGAAAAGCGCTATTGCGTCGTAACTGCGGTTTGTGAGGTCCAGTACCCGTTCGTTGCCGGCCGGTTTTTTCAGGTTATGGTAGAACGTGGTGACCTTCATGCTGTTCCAGTCGTACGTATAGTCGCAATTGGCCCGGAACTTTCCTTCGCGCAGCCGGAACGAATATTTCAGCGGGCGGAGGCTCTCGGCCGAAAGCCACGACTGGTAGGTGTCGTCCAGGTCGAATATCTTTTTGAAACTGGGGAAAACCTTTGCGTTGGCGTAAATGTTGTATGCCGGTACGTTATCGACCGTGGTGCGGCTGGTGCGTAGGGTTACCTCGCCGGCCTCTATGTTTGGAACCAGTGCAGCCCGGTAGCTGACCACATATGTAAGGCGTTCGTTGTCGCTGAAAGCAATCTCTTTAGCCTGGTCCAGCGGGGTATTCCCCCCGCTCGCCGGAATGACCTGCGACCTTGCGGACATAGCGGCCAGCAGGCTTATAAATAATAATACGGGTTTTAATTTCATATTCAATACAAGGCTAAGATGTTACAAATTTAATCTTTTATATCCGTCCTTTCGTCCGGTTCTTTATGAAATCATGCTGAAATCGACCTCTTTTTTGGCCGTAAATCTCTTTTTCAGCGTCTCTATCAGTTCCCGGTCGTGCCGGTCAAATACATAACCGCCCTCGTAGACCTTCTCTGCCGCGGTGCGGCAGGTTTCGACGACGGCGGTATCCCTTCCGAGGTTAGATATCTTCAATTCGAGTGCCAAACCGCTCTGCTGCGTACCTGCGATATCGCCCGCCCCGCGCAGCTTAAGATCGAGTTCGGAGAGCTCGAAACCGTCGTTGGTACGCACCATCGCCGAGAGCCTCGCCCGCGCATCGGACGACAGTTTATCTCCGCTCATCAGCACGCAGAACGACTGTTCGCCACCACGGCCCACACGGCCCCTCAACTGGTGTAGTTGCGACAGGCCGAACCTCTCCGCGCTTTCGATTACCATTACCGTCGCGTTGGGCACATCCACGCCTACCTCGATAACGGTCGTCGAGACCATAATATTGGCTGTTCCGTCCTTAAAAAGTTTCATGTTGGCCTCCTTGTCCGCGGGCTTCATTTTGCCGTGGACCACCGTTGTGAAATAGTCCGGAGGGGGGAACTGCCGGCTGATACTTTCGAAACCGTCCTGCAAATCCTTATAGTCCATCTTCTCGGACTCCTGAATCAGCGGGTAGACGACGTAAACCTGCCTGCCGGCGGCTATCTGCTCTTTCATGAAACCGTATACCCGCAGCCGCTGGGAGTCCCTCAGGTGGAGGGTTTTTACCGGTTTGCGACCCGGCGGGAGTTCGTCTATAACCGATACGTCGAGGTCGCCGTACAGGGTCATTGCCAGCGTACGGGGAATGGGTGTGGCTGTCATTACAAGCACGTGGGGCAGTGCGTTGTTCTTCGTCCAGAGCCGTGCCCGCTGTTCCACCCCGAAGCGGTGCTGTTCGTCTATGACCACGAACCCGAGGTTTGCGAACTTCACCCGGTCCTCTATCAATGCGTGCGTACCCACGAATATGTCTATCTCCCCGGTTTCCAGCCCGGCCAGAATGTCGTTACGCTCTTTCGTCCGGGTGGAACCTGTCAGCACGGCTATACGCACTTCCATCCCGTCCAGCAGTTTTACGACGGTGGCATGGTGCTGGCGGGCGAGAATCTCGGTGGGGGCCATCAGACACGACTGGTAGCCGTTGTCCGAGGCAAGCAACATGCTCATAAGAGCTACAAGCGTCTTGCCGCTGCCCACGTCACCCTGCAGCAGGCGGTTCATCTGGTGGCCGGTGACGGTATCGGTCCGTATCTCTTTTATTACCCTCTTTTGTGCCCCGGTCAGTTCGAACGGCAGGTGGCCGCTGTAAAACCCGTTGAACTTTTCACCCACCCGGTTGAACAGGAACCCGCTTGTTTTTTGTATCCGTCCCTCCCGCTGAGCCACGATGCCCAGCTGGAGCCCGAAAAGCTCCTCGAACTTCAGGCGGTATTGGGCGGCCGCAAGGGCCTGCTGGTCCTTCGGGAAATGGATGTTCTCGAGCGCTTCCCGTAAGGGGACGAGGCCGTACTCCTCCATTACCTGCCGTGGAATGGTTTCGGTTATATGCTCCCGGGCCGCTTCCCACAGGTTGCAGACAAGTTTATAAATGGCCTTCGATCCGAGGTGACCGGCGGAGAGTTTCTCGGTGGTGCTGTATACGCCTTGCATACCGGCCGGGCGCTGCCGAATGATGCCCACATCTTCCATTTCGGGGTGCGTTATCTGAAGCTGGCCGTTGAAGAAACCGGGGCGGCCGAATATCACATATTCCCGGCCCAGTTCGATGCGTTTCTCATGCCACTTTATGCCCGTGAACCAGACCAGTTCCACCCGGCCCGTACCGTCGCCGGCGTAGGCCACCAGCCGGGCTTTCCGCCCGGCTCCCACAACGCTTACTCCTTCGACACGCGCCCGTAGCTGTATAAACGCGAGCGACTCGTCCCTTATATCGGCAATGCGGTAAAATCTCGACCGGTCGACGTAGCGAAAGGGGAAATACCACAGCAGGTCGCGCATGGTACGGATGCCGACTTCCCGTTCGAGGAGCGCCGCGCGGGTATCGCCGACCCCTTTCAGGAATTTTATGCTGTTGTCGAGGTATGATGCCATTTAATGTCCAAAGATATCAATTTTTCCCCGGCCGACCGTCCCGCGGCACGTTCTGTGCCCGCCCAGGCAAGGTGGCGACCACCGCCAAGTTACTTCCGGAAGTTAAAATTTGATTAATTTAGTCCGTTAATATTCCGTTATGAATAACAGTCCGGGTAAATATAAGATGCATCCCGTGCGCAGATTGACGCACGAGGTACGAATCGGTAGCGTGGTAATCGGCGGGATACACCCGGTTGCGGTGCAGTCCATGACCAACGTACCGACCCTCGATACGGACGCCTGCGTACGGCAGATTGCGGCGGTGCGCGCCGCCGGGGGGCGGATAGTGCGCCTCACGGCACAGGGTCCGCGCGAGGCTGAAAACCTGCGGGAGATTGCGGAAAGAGTTCGCTGCGAAGGTATGGGCGACGTGGCCCTTGTGGCCGATATCCATTTCCGGCCCGACGCGGCCCTTATCGCCGCCCGGTATGTAGATAAGGTTAGGATTAACCCGGGCAATTACCGCGACCCGGACGGGGAATTGTTCCGGGAATTACTGAAGGTTTGCCGCGGCCGCG
The DNA here is from genome assembly GCA_021202985.1 of Alistipes sp. GTDB lineage: Bacteria > Bacteroidota > Bacteroidia > Bacteroidales > Rikenellaceae > WRDF01. The sequence goes on along the minus strand of JAJQCA010000047.1, from coordinate 151,935 downwards.
GAACGGCCCTGCGTATAGGGGTAAACCACGGGTCGCTGTCGCCGCGAATCGTGGAGCGATGGGGCGACACCCCGGAAGGCATGGTCGAATCGGCCATGGAGTTCCTGCGGGTATGCCGCGCGGAGGGATTCGACCAGGCGGTGGTGTCCATGAAATCGAGCAACGTACGGGTCATGGTCGCCGCTTACCGCCTGCTGGTACGGCGGATGGACGGGGAGGGGCTGACCTTCCCGCTCCACCTCGGGGTGACCGAGGCGGGCGACGGGATGGAAGGCCGGGTAAAGTCGGCCGTGGGCATAGGTACCCTGCTGGCCGAAGGTATAGGCGATACAATCAGGGTGTCGCTTACCGAACCGCCTGAGAACGAGATTCCGGTCGGGCTGATACTCACCGGCTATTTCGACGGTCTAAGCCCCCGGATAAGCGGTGATACGGTTAGCGAGGATATGGGGTCCGAGGGTGAAATTGCGGTCCGGTCCGGTAGTGCCGGTTACGACGTTGACCTTTTAGAGGTCGGTTCCGGGTCGATTGAGGAAGCTGACAAAAATAGTTCTCCGGAGTCGGGTGCGTTCTCCGGGTCCGCAGGCTCGAGTGAAACGGGTAGCCTTGCCGGTACACGCCAGGAACAGTACGCAGGCAGCGTTACGCCGGCCGTGCCGGAACGAAGGCCTACCCTTAAGGTGGGGAATACGGGAGGCGGAGCGGTCCCGCTGCTATACGGCGAGCTCGACACGGAAGCGATGAACGGTATCCGGTCCGGAGAGGTAATGGTTCCCGACACGCCGCCGGACTCTTGCGCCCCTTCAGCGTTATATTGGAAGCGGCAGATATGCGATAAAGCCGACAGGCGTCCCGTGCTCCTCGACCGTCAATACAACCTTACGGATGCGGAACAGTTTTTCGTGCGGGCAGCGGCCGACTTCGGGATGCCGCTGTTGGACGGACTGGCCGATGCAGTACGGCTCGAAAACAGTGTGCCGCTCGAATGGCCCGCCGGAGAGCCGGTTTCGGCGGACCGTGTCGCGCTGGCGATAATGCAGGCCGCGAGGGTTCGCATCAGCCATACCGAATATATCGCCTGCCCCGGGTGTGGGCGCACACAGTACGACCTGCAAGGTACTCTGGCCGAAATACGGCGCCGGACCAGCCACCTTAAAGGCCTGAAAATAGGTGTGATGGGGTGTATAGTGAACGGTCCCGGTGAAATGGCCGATGCCGATTACGGCTACGTGGGCGAGGGAGCCGGCAGGGTAAGCCTGTATAAGGGCCGCAGGTTGGTTCGCCGTGCCGTGCCCGAGCGGGATGCCGTGGAGGCCCTCGTCGGGATTATAAAAGATAACGGCGACTGGAAGGAGCCGTAAGTCCGCCCGGCAAGTCAAATCCGGCAGGCAGTACAGAGCAATGATATAGGTGTCGACACACGAAACGGCCCTCAGCGGTCGATGTAAGAGGGCAATAGCTATACCGGCGCGTTATTGAACGTGGAGGCAATCTGGTCCACCACCTGGTCCAGCCCGGTGCGAATCTTGCCGCCCACCATCATTTTCATCATCATGTTGAGCTGGACGTGGAGAACCAGCCGCAGGCGGGTGTCGGTAGGTTCGATCTCCTTCATCTGTATCCAGAAGGTGAAATCCATCGGGGATCCGTCCTCGCCGACAATCTTTATAAGTTTATTCTCCTCCCTCTCAACTATACGGAGGTTAATCCGGAAACCTTTGACGGTAAAAGAACAGGTGTCCGTATCGGCCTCCCAGCCTTCCACCTTGTCCTTCAATATGGGGGTGAAGTTGGTGAAATCGGAGAGGGTATTGTATATCATCCATGCCGGCCGTTCGACCCGGGCCTGCTTGCTTTCGTATTTTTCCATAAAAGTTTTTCAATTTTCCGTTCCTGTGCCTGCGGGCAAGAACCGTACCCGGCGGGGAGTTATTTATTCCAGTTCGAAGGATCCTGCCTCCACCGGCGTAACGTCTCCAGATCCTCGTCCGTCACATATCCTTCGGCCACGGCTTCCGCTATCATGGTCTCGTAGTCGCTCAGCGTGTCGAGCGTTACTCCGGACGCGGAGAACCGCTGGGCCGCCACGTCGAAACCGTAGGTAAATATCGCCACCATGCCCAACACCCGGCACCCGGCATCGCGCAGGGCTTCCACCGCGCTCAGGGAACTGCCCCCGGTCGATACCAGGTCTTCGACCACCACTACCCTCGCCCCGGGCTGGTAGACCCCTTCCACCTGGTTCGACAGGCCGTGCGCTTTGGGTGCGGAACGGACGTATATGAACGGCTTCCCGGCCGCCTCGGCAGCCAGCGCCCCGTGAGCTATGGCTCCGGTAGCAACCCCGGCAATAATATCGCATTCCGGGTATTTATCAGCTATGAGTTCCGCGAATGAGGAATATATAAGCTTCCTTGTTTCGGGGAAAGACAGGGTCGCCCGGTTATCGCAGTATATAGGGGAGTGCCAGCCTGATGCCCATGTGAAATAATTTGCAGGGCTGAGTTTTATTGCCTTAATTTGCAGCAGTGCGCGGGCAATGCCGCGTGCCGTTTGTTGTCTGTCCATAGCGGAAAAAGTGGCTTATGTTCAAAATATTTTACGGGGATACCGAACTGTCTTTCCGGCATGGGCCTGCCGAGGCGGTATCGGTGCATATCGTGCCCGCGGGTGAAAGTTTCGCAAATATTGTCGAAAATCTCGAGAAATACAAACAGATGGCTGTCGTGGCCGACGACCCGGAAGGCGAACTGCGGCGCTTTATGGCGAATTTCCGGCTGGTCGACGCCGCCGGTGGAGTTGCGACAGGGCCGGGCGGGAGCTTGCTGATGATACTTCGCAACGGCCGTTGGGACCTTCCCAAAGGGCACCGTGAAAAGGACGAGCAGCCGCTGGCGTGCGCGCTTCGGGAGGTTTACGAGGAGACGGCTGTGGAAGTGGGAACCTATACCGACGACCCGCTCCTTACCGAGACCCTCCACTTTTATCCCCTGCACGGCGAATGGATTCTGAAGCGCACCTACTGGTACGCAATGCGTGCCGCGGGCGACGGGGTACCCGTGCCCCAGACCGCCGAGGGAATCACGGCGGTGGAATGGGTGCCTTCGGCGGAAGTGCAGGGCAAGGCAGCCGGCTGCTTCCCGTCGGTGCGCGAAGTGCTCGCCGCGGGCGGATGGCTGACCCGGTGAACCCCCGCTGGCCCGGCCGATGTAGCCGGCAGGCGGCGGCAATAGGTGAAAAGTTTTAATTTTGATAATCTAACAAACTTATAATTTCCCAGATGAAAGGAACTATTCTTGCCATAGCAGTTTGCGCCGCAGTGGCGGTTAATCAGGACGCCGCGGCGTCCGTCAACGACCCCGCAATGGAACAGGATTTCAAACTCGTGGAGGGCGGAGTGCTCACTCCCGACCTTATGTGGAAAATGGGCCGCATCGGCGGTTTCGACCTGTCGCCCGACGGGGAAACGGTCGTCTACGCCGTCACCCATTACGATATGGACGAAAACAAGGGCAGCAGTTCGCTCTACCTGACGGATTACAACGTCAGCGAGCCGAAGCGTATTACCTCTGCCGGGCATAACGACTCGTCGCCCGTATGGAGCAGGGACGGCCGCTCGGTCTATTTTATGAGCGACCGGTCCGGTAGCGGGCAGGCATGGGTCTACGACTTGGCTTCCGGCACTATAAAAGCCCTCTCGGACGTCGAGGGCGGAATAGACGGTTTCGGGATATCGCCCGACGGTTCGAAGGCATATTATTACAGGCAGGTGAAGGTGGGTAAGGTGGAATCTTCCGATATCTACCCCGATATGGACAAGTCCAAAGCGCTTATCTACGACGACCTGATGGCCCGCCACTGGAACTACTGGGACAGGGGCGAGTATTACCATATATTCATATCCGATATCGTGGACGGTAAATTCGGCGCTGGCACGGATATCATGCCCGGCGAACCGTGGGACGCCCCGATGGCCCCCTATTTCGACGCTTCGGAGATAGCATGGAATAACGCCGGAACTCTACTGGCCTACACCTGCAAGAAAATGACCGGCACCGAGTATGCCGTAAGCACCGATTCCGATATCTATCTTTATGACCTCGCCACGGGAACCACGGTCAACCTAACCGAGGGTATGGTCGGGTACGACAAATACCCGGTGTTTTCGCCGGACGACAGCAAGCTGGCCTTTATGAGCATGGAACGGCCGGGAAACGAGGCCGATAAGGAGAGGCTGTTCGTTCACGACTTCGCCACGGGCCGCAAAAGTTACCTGACGCGCGATTTCGACTACAACGCCGCCAACATACTATGGGAGAATAACGAAAGTCTGCTGTTCATAGCTCCCATAACGGCTACCCACCAGATATGCCGCGTAACTCTCGACGGTAAGGTGGAAGTGATAACCGAAGGCCTGCACGATATCAACCATATCGCCGTTTCAGGCAACCGTGCTGTGGGTGCCGTGACCCGGATAAATATGGCTACAGAGCTGTTGGGATTCAGGCTCGAGAACGGCTCCAACTGGTATATCACACAGGTCAACAAAGATATTTACGAAGGGATAAAACTCGGGGAGGTGCGCGAGCGCTGGGTTGAGACCACCGACGGCAAGCAGATGCTGGTCTGGGTAATCCTGCCTCCTGATTTCGACGAAACGAAAAAATACCCGGCCCTGCTCTACTGCCAGGGTGGGCCGCAGAGCGTGGTCAGCCAGTCGTGGAGCTACCGCTGGAACTTCCAGTTGATGGCCGCGCAGGGCTACGTGGTCGTAGCGCCTAACCGGCGCGGACTTCCCTCGTTCGGTCAGGAGTGGCTCGACCAGATTTCGGGTGACTACAGCGGCCAGAACATCCGCGACTACCTGAGCGCCATCGACGACGTGGCGGCAGAGCCGTGGGTAGACGAAACCCGCCTGGGATGTGTGGGTGCCAGCTACGGCGGCTACTCGGCATTCTTCCTCGCCGGGAATGACGGCGGCCGGTTCAAGGGTATAATATCCCACTGCGGCATATTTAACTTCGAGAGTATGTACGGCCATACCGAAGAGCTGTTCTTCGTCAACAACGACTACGGTGGCCCATATTGGAGCGACGACGCCACGGCGCAGCGCTCTTACGCTAACTCGCCGCACAAATTCGTGCGCAACTGGCACGCCCCAATACTGATAATCACCGGCCTGAACGACTTCCGGATACCATATACCCAGAGCCTCGAAGCCTTCACGGCAGCCCGCGTACTCGGTATTCCATCCCGGCTGGTGGCATTCGAGAACGAGGCCCACCAGGTGTTCAAACCCCAGAACTCGATAGTCTGGAACCGCGAGTTCTTCGGCTGGCTCGATAAATACGTTAAACGTCCTTAGCGGGATTACGGATAAAGAATAAAAATGGAGTAGCCGCAACGGCTACTCCATTTATTTTGTGATTTTCCGGGGTCAGGGCAGGTTCTCGATTTCGTCGAGCCACAGGTGCGCGGAGGCGTCGCTGGGCATACGCCAGTCGCCGCGGGGAGAGAGGCTCACGGTTCCGACTTTCGGCCCGTCGGGCATGGCGGACCGTTTGAACTGCTGGCTGAAAAAGCGCCGGAAAAATACAGACAGCCATTTCTTCACCTCCCCGGGTTCAAACCTGCCGTCAAAGGCACGGCATGCCATGAAATGGAGTTTGGCCGGTCCGCTCCCGAACCGGATAAAGTGGTAGAGGAAAAAGTCGTGTAGCTCGTACGGGCCTACCAGGTCCTCGGTCCGCTGAACTATACCGCCCTGCTCGTCGGGCGGCAGCAATTCCGGGCTGATGGGGGTATCGAGAATGTCGGCCAGCCACCGGGCGGCTCCGCGGCCCGTACCGGTAGTCGCCGCCCAGCCGACGAGGTACCTGACAAGTGTTTTCGGTACGGACGAATTTACGCCGTACATCGACATATGGTCGCCGTTGTAAGTAGCCCATCCCAGCGCAAGTTCCGACAGGTCGCTTGTACCCACCACCAGGCCGCCGGTTATATTGGCGATATCCATCAATATCTGGGTCCGTTCGCGGGCCTGCGAATTTTCGTATGCGACACCGCGGTCGGCGGGGTCGAGGCCGATATCTTCGAAGTGCCGGAGAGTTGCCGGTCGGATATCCACTTCGCGGAGGGTGGCGCCTAACGCCCGTATTAGGTTCACGGCGTTTTCATAGGTCCTGCACGTGGTGCCGAAGCCGGGCATCGTAACGGCGGTGATACCTTCACGGTCCAGTCCGAGCTTATCGAACGCCGCCACCGTGACGAGGAATGCCAGGGTCGAGTCAAGTCCGCCGGAGATGCCGATTACAGCGCTTCGCACCCCGGTGTGGTCAAGCCGCTGGACAAGCCCCGCCACCTGTATGCCGAATATTTCGGCGCACCGTTCGTCTTTGCTCCGCTCGTCGGAGGGAATGAACGGTGTGGGGTCGAACGTCCGGCGGAATCCGTCGCCGGTTCCGGCCCTCGGAATGGTTACTTCTACCTCCCGGTAGGGTGGGCGGCACTCCCCGGGAGAGAAGGTGTTCAGCTTCGCCCGCATATGGTTGAGGTTACGGATGTCGGTTTCGTAAACGGTAAGACTATTGCCGTAAGCGAAGCCATCGGTGCGGGCCAGTATGCGGCCGTTTTCGGCAATGAAGCCCTTTCCGGCGAAAACCAGGTCGGTGGACGACTCCCCGAACCCGGCCGAAGCGTAAACATAACACGATACGGTCCGGGCCGACTGCTGCGCCACGAGCGAGCGGAGGTACCCGTCCTTGCCGGCCAGTTCGTCGCTCGCCGAGAGGTTGGCCACTATGTTGGCTCCGGCCACGGAATGGTATGAGGAAGGCGGGCACGGGGTCCAGAGGTCCTCGCATATTTCCACGGCCAATCTGACCTCCCGGTCACCGAACAAAAGGTTGCTCCCGAACGGTACGGCCGACTGCTCGCAGTATTCGACCGTGGCATCCGGTTCGGCCTCCCGGCCGGAGGCAAACCACCGGAGTTCGTAAAATTCCTCATAATTAGGGATAAAGGTTTTAGGTACAATTCCCAACAACCGGCCCCGGGAGAAAACAGCCGCGCAATTATATAGTTTCGTTTTGTAAACCACAGGCGTTCCTACCACAAAGACGGTATCGAACGAGGCGGTTTTGGCTATAAGGTGGGTAAGCTCCTTCTCGGCCCGGGAAACAAGCAGACCGCTGCCGAACAGGTCCCCGCAGGTGTATCCCGTCACCGCCAGTTCGGGAAAAACCGTCACGGCCGCTCCTTCCGAGGCGGCCTGTGCAGCCAGCCGGTAAATATTTTCCACATTATGCCGGCAGTCGGCAACTTTTACCCGGGGTACGGCAGCGGCCACCCTGACAAATCCGAAATCCATATCTTTCAGTTTTACCGGACAAATTTAGGTATTTCGCCCGACATCCGTCCTTTCGCACCGGTTAATATCCCACACGGAACCGGGTAAATCACGCAAACCGTGTGCAAATAAAAAGGGGGCCGCTCTCCCGGCCCCCTGTAATGCTTAATACCGGCTTAAATGAGGTACCTGCCAGAAATAATCGGGGTTATGGGTGGTGAAATTACCTTTATAGGAACTTGTGTAACCGATGGGCAGTAAATCGACGTATTTGGTATAGTCCTTTCCTTCGGCCCGGGTCTCGGTATCGAATTCACTCCTGACGGGACATACCATGTAGTAGAGGTTTTTAGCCATATAGGAGTCGAGATACCACTCTTTCAGGGTGGGGTTCTCGTTGTTCCAGTTGGCGTCCGGGTTAATTTCCATCGGCAGGCCGGAAATCAGGCGTTCCCGCACCTCCATGAGACCGAGCAGGTTACCCTCGTCGTCGGTTACCCATGTGTTGAAACTCGGGTCCATCCAGATCCATTTACCGAGAGACTGGCTGTACACGGCGTTAATAACGTGGCAGTCGGGGTCGTCGTGCCTCTCCGGCATGCAGGTCACGTAGCGCGATTTGAAACCCATCGCAAGGTAACACTCGTTAAGCACCTGCGCCAGCATCCGGCAGTTCACACCCCTGCCTTCTTCCATACAGAGGTTATAGATATCTATGGCGTTCTTCTTCGTGGGGTTGTTCGAACTACCGTCGTGGCGTATGAGGTTGTGGAGCCATACCATAATGTTTTTGATACGGCTTATTTCATCTCCCTGTCCGGCCACGCTGTCCAACTGGAAGTATTCCCTGACGCGTACCAGCTCTTGGGCGTCGGAGGGCATGTAGGTGAAAACGGGAAGGGTGTCGTTGCGCTGGCTGTCGTATGGTCCGGCCTTCTGCAATATCCCTATGTGGTCGCCCTTCTCCCGGATACTCTCCAGCAGCTCACCGAACAGCGGCTCGTCCCTGATTGGGTCCAAATCGGAATCAACCAGGGCATGGCGGTAATCCATCCATCCGCGGTTGGTCGCAAGACCCAGCGACAAAAGTGCTTCCCGCTTCATTCCCAGCAGCGACTGGAAGCAGGCGAGGTTGTATAAAATATGGCTCTCCACATCCAGGTTATCTTCCCGCACGTCCTCCGGTTGTATACAAAACCGGGTAGCCAGTGAGGTGTAACCGTCCAGAAGCTGGCGGAGGTTCTCTTCCCCGCCGTTAGGATCGATAAGGTACAGGCGGTTTAGTTCCTCCTCGAAAAAATCCGGCAGGGGTTTATATTGTCCGATAAGGTTGTTGACCGTTACGGCGGCGATAAGGATGAGAAATAAGATTTTTTTCATAACATCGGCATTGGTTTTCTATAAAGATAACGTAAAGCCGGGGCTTTTGAAACACTCCCGGGACAGAAAATAAAGCGGGGCCTTCGGTAAGGTCCCGCTGTCGTTGGTAAATCCGTACGGTGTACGGCTACAGTTTTATATTCACGGCGTTCATTCCCCGTGTTCCGCGCTCGGTTTCGAATGTCACCTTATTGCCTTCTGCGATTCCGGCAGGAGCCGCGGATATGTGGAAGAAGAATTTATCGCCGGACGAAAGGTCTTTTATGAATCCGTACCCTTTTTCGGTATTGAAATATTCGACCCGGCCCTTGAGGGGTTCTATCTCCACCTCTTCTTTCTTAGGGGTGGATATCTGAATCTCCTCGAGGCTTATTTCCTCTTTTTCACGCTCCTCGGGCGGGGTGTCAGTGATGTTCCCATGTTCGTCCACATAGGCTATCATGTCGTCCATCGAACTGGTGCCGCCGGCTTTTCGCTCTTCCTTGCGTTTCTGTTTTTCTTTGCGTTTGGCTGCTTTTTTCTTTTCGTTTTCGCGTTTGTTGAATGATTGTGGTTTTGCCATCTAATATATTGAAGTTTTAAAGTTTATGCGGAATATAGCACCATATCCAGCAGTTTGCCGGTGAGTTTCTGGATTTCGTTCACTTTCATATGCTCGTCCTGTGAACAGAAGGTAAGCGCACGCCCCGAGTGTCCGGCACGTCCCGTGCGTCCAATGCGGTGGACGTAGGTTTCGGCGGCGTCCGGGAGGTCGTAGTTAATTACTATTTGCAGCTCTTTGATGTCGATACCACGCGCTGCGATATCCGTAGCCACCATCACCTTCACTTTCCCGGCCTTGAAATCGGAAAGAGCGCGCTGGCGCTGGCCCTGCGACTTGTCGCCGTGTATGGCCTCGCTGCGGATACCAGCCTTGCGAAGGGTCTTCGAGATATTGTCCGCGCCGTGTTTGGTTCGCGAAAAAACGAGCACCGATTTGTCGGCGGCTTCCTGGAGCACGGAAATCAGCAGTTTGCGCTTCTCGGGTTTCTCCACGAAATAAACGCACTGGTCCACCGCGTCCACGGTCGAAGCAACGGGCGTAACCTCGATCCTCACCGGATCGTGGAGGATTGTCCGCGACAGATAGATGATATCGTCCGGAAGGGTGGCCGAGAAGAACAGCGTCTGGCGCTCTTTCGGCAGCTTGGGCAGAAGGCGGCGGATATCGCTTATGAAGCCCATGTCCAACATCCGGTCCGCCTCGTCGAGTACGAAATGCGTTACCGCGTCGAGCTTTACGATGCCCTGGCCCATAAGGTCCAGCAGCCTGCCCGGGGTGGCGATAAGTACGTCCACGCCCCTTTGCAGTTTCTCGGCCTGGGGGGCCTGCTTAACGCCGCCGTAAATGGCCGTATGCCTGATACCGGCGTATTTGCCGTAGTCTTCGAAGCACTCGCTGATTTGTATTGCAAGCTCCCTTGTCGGGGTAAGGATAAGAGCCCTGACCGCACGGCGGTCCTTGCTCCGGCGGAATGCCCGGCCGCGGCGCTGGCGGCGGCCCGGAGTGGCTTCTCCCTCGGCCTGCTGCGCGTCGCTGTCCGTGCTTTCTGCGGTAGCGGGACGGGTTTCAGCCAGTTTTTGTATGATTGGTATCGCGAAGGCTGCGGTTTTACCGGTGCCTGTCTGTGCGATGCCGAAAATGTCTTTTCCTTCCAGTACCACAGGTATGGCCTGGGTCTGGATGGGGGTGGGTTCGTTGTATCCTTTTTCGCGGACGGCCCTCAAAATAGGCTCCGCAATATTCAATTGGTCGAATGTCATAATGTAATGTTCGCCGGCCCTTTTGGCGGGCGGCGGTTTAATCGGTTAATAAACGCCGTCAGAGAACGGCTTTTGAAGAAAAGAAATCGGCTTTGAGCCTTTCCATAACTTCTTTTACGCTGCTGATCTTATCCGCCATATAGGCGTTCTTGCCCGCAAAGGCGTAACCTTTTTTAAGGTTTCCTTTTGCGGCGTTGTACAGCGCTTTGATGATACAGTATGGGCTCTTGGTGTAGTCGCAAGTCTTTATGCAGTGGAACGGGCATGCCCGAGGTTTTTCCCTCCCCGCTGCCACGTTGCGGATAAACTCGCCGTCAAAGGCCCTCCCGGGCATTCCTACCGGGCTTTGAATTATACGCACGTCCTGCTCGCCGGACTCGATATACACCTTTTTGAACTCGTAAGAGGCGTCGCATTCCTCCGTGGGTACGAATATCGAACCCATCTGTACACCAGCCGCCCCGAGGTTGAGGAACTTAGCTATGTCCTGGCCGGTCGATATACCGCCGGCAGCCACTACCGGTATTTCCTTGCGGTCCGCATAACTTTTGGCGACCTCCACGATTTCCGGTACAAGTCTCTCCAGAGCGTAGCTGTCGTCCTCTATCTGGTCTTTTTTGAAACCGAGGTGTCCTCCGGCTTTAGGTCCCTCCACCACTATGGCGTCGGGGAGGTAGCCGTAGTTGTTGTTCCATTTCTCGCAAATTAGCCTTGCCGCCCTCGCCGAAGATACGATGGGAACCAGCGAGGTTTTGCTGTCGCGTTTGAGGAAAGAAGGCAGGTCGAGCGGCAGGCCGGCGCCGGCAAAAATAACGTCTGCATTTTCGGCGATAGCCGTTTTAACGAGGTCCGTAAAGTTGGATAAGGCGACCATCACGTTGATGCCGATAACCCCGCGCGTCTTCTCCCTCGCTTTGCGTATCTCTTCCTGAAGGCCGTAGATACACCGGTCCATGTAGTTGCCTTTATATTCAGGGTAGAGCAGCCCTAAACCCGCTGCCGAAATAACACCCACGCCGCCTTCGTTAGCCACGGCGGAAGCAAGTCCGTTCAAAGATACTCCTACACCCATACCGCCTTGTATGACAGGTAGTTTTATCTCGTACTTGCCGATAAAAAATGATTTCATAAATTACCGTTAAAATTTGACATATTGCCTTCTTCGGCGGATATACCGACCTACTCGGGCAAATTTATTGCCGAAACAATGAAAGTCAATACGGGTCGATTTCAACGATGATGGGAACCGGGACGCCGGATATGTCCCGAAAACACAAAGAAGAATAAGGATCTGAATGAACTAACGTTGTTTACAGGTGCAAATATAATGAATAGTTTAACTTTTGCGCTATCCCGTACTTAAATAACCCGATATTTAACGTTTTATTGTTATTGGGGAACTGTTTCCGGAATGACCCGTGCAAAAGTCAGACCTATAAATTTTAATCATCAGGTTGGCTCACAGGGTCAATAAACTCCCATTCATATAAACATTTTCCAAACGGATATTATCCACCTTGCCGCTCACGGGATTATCCGCCGAAACGTTGTTGAAAACACAATCGGTAAACGTTATATCGTAAAGATACGGTTCCTCCGTGTCGAGACTTGTAATTTTAAAACCGTAATAACTCTTCTCACTTGTCAGGTTTTCGATGCGAATATTTCTTAATAACGGGAAGTATGCCCGGTCGCAAATTTCATTGGGTTCGTAATTCATTTCAACCCGAAAGACCGCTTCCTGGCACTGTCCGACAGTAATGTTCCGTATCTCTACATTTTCTATGGTTCCTCCCCTGCAAGTATTTGTTTTGATGCGGATAGCACGTTGAAGTTCGGGACTATCCAAAACACAATCTTCAAAAACAATATTACGGCATCCACCCGAAATCTCACTTCCTATGACCAATCCACCGTGACCGTTTTTCATGTGACAACCGCGAACGGTTATATTTTCACTCGGGACATTCCACCGCCTGCCATCGTAATTACGCCCCGATTTGATAGCGATGCAATCGTCACCTGTATCGAAATAGCAATTTTCGATTATTACATCCTTACAGGACTCCGGATTACACCCGTCTCCATTCGGCCCGTCATTTATGAAGCTCACACCCCTTACGGTCACATCTTCGCAAAGCAGTGGATGTAGAGTCCAGAATGGGGAACGTAACAGTGTAACGTCTTCGATTAATATGCCTTTGCATTCATACAAGTTTATCAGTGGCGGCCGTATGCCGTCTTCGTGTCCTAATATACGGTCTTCAACAGGAATCTCATTCTCATTCCATTCATGAAGTTTCGGCCGACCGGTTATTTGAGAGTATATTCCCTCGTGCCAGCCATATATCTCTTTACCGGACATAGGCCACCAATGTTCTATTGTCGCCCCGCCATCGATTATGCCTTTACCGGTAATGGATATATTTTCCTGACGGTACGCATATATCATGGGTTGGTAGTTGTAACAGTCAATACCTTCCCAGCGGGTAATTACGAGCGGATAATGTGTTACGTCGTTGGTGAAAAGTATTACCCCATTTTCATCGATATGAAATTCGACATCGGTCAAAAGGGTAATAGGCCCTGTATGCCATACACCCTCCGGGACCAGGACCCTTCCGCCGCCCGAATTATGACACTCCTCTATGGCAGAATTAATAGCTTCCGTGTTAAGGAACGAAAGGTCATCCGGCACTGCTCCGTAATCGGTGATACTGAATTCCGTTCTCGGTTCCGGTTCGGGAACCTCCACCCCTGAAGTTTTACCGTTACAACTTATTAAAAAAAGTAAAACAGGAAATGATAATAACGTTTTTAACATATACTTCAGGTTATTATATTTGGTCGAATTGTGATTGTTATTGTTCAAAGAGTAAACCAATTTTTCAATTCATTGGCTTAATAACGGAGAAAAAACATAAATTTTGTAAATTTTGCACCGAAAAGACTATGAATTATTTTAAGCGAGGCGGATTATCGATCCTTAATTTGTGATCCCGGCGGGATTCGAACCCACGACCCACAGCTTAGAAGGCTGTTGCTCTATCCAACTGAGCTACGGGACCAAACGTGTCGGGCCGCTGTGACGGCCCGGTGTGCAAAAGTAAAGGTTTTTCCGGAAGTTACAAAAGCGGCCGCGGCCGTGGAACGGTTTGGGCCGATTTACCGTAAATAACGGTGCGGGAACCTCACGTCTTCTTTTTTCCTCATGCGGTGACGCTTGGTGTGGCTAAGCTCTCCGTTATCGTCATAATAATACCACTGGCCTCTTTTGCGGTTTTTCACGATCCATCCCCGCTCTTTGACATACGCTCCTTCCCGATGGATATGGATATGTTCGTCGTCCCATTTGGATATATGGCAGGCCTTAAAAAGATTCCGCTCATCTTCACCCCGGAAATTCATATCAGAATAGTCGCCGGTATCGCCTGAATATGGTACCAGCAGATCAGTCCTGTATTGACCGAATACCTGGTATAAGCCATCCCCTTCGATATAGTTATCCGAACCTTCATAGAGCGTGCCACCGTAATCGATGCGGGTCAGATTGCCCATGCCGTCATATTTTTCGGTGCGGTCCCAGAAATGAAGACCCTCTTCCGTCATTTCATATACCCTGTATCCATTCTGTCCGGCTACGGCACAAATATATTTCGGCGGGTCATAGAACCATATGGTATAATTCCCGGCCATGGGTAACCTTTGGATAAGACTCCCATCTTTATTCACCCTGAAAAAATATTTGAGGTATCGTTGAGGAATCATTTCCTCGATGTCCATATCTCCGTGATATTTATCCGGGTCGTAGGAGTCGCTACGGAAATAATAATAGGCATGCTCCGGCTCGCCCATGACGTAGGGAGCTTTAAAATGGCCTGTGGGGGTACAGCTAACCGTTAAGGCCGAGCACAATAATATAAACGCGGCGACCGACCTCCCGGTGGTCCGAGAAGGGTGAATCTCTGTCTGTCTTTTTGTTGTAAGCATCTTTTGCCGGTATTTCCTGTATTTCGGTGACGGTCTGCCCATCCCAAACTTTCGATTCCAGCAGGTACCTCCGAATCCCATAAATCTGAACGGGCGTCTCCCCGATTTCCTGCTTTCAGTACAAGTTACCGTCCGCTCGCCATGGTGGTACTGCCTTATAGATCTATGAAAATTTCCCCGGAGTGGTAGGTATCCTGTCCTGTAAAAGGAACCGCCCGGCATGCCTCCTTTTCCCGGCATAGCCGGTATTGTTCCCGACCTTCGTCCGGTTTCACGAAAATGCTGCAACGACAGCCTAATAGAGTAACCGGACTGTTCGACTATAATAGCAGTATTGTCATGACATCTACAGTTTCTTTTAATGACAAAGTTATGATATTTTGCAGGTTTGGACTAAGTAGAAAACCCCGGAAGCGTAAAACTCCCGGGGTCTCCGACTGCGACCTGTGTGGCAGGTACTCTATTTTATCTCTATGGTCTTGGCTTTCTGGGCTTTCTCCTCTTCGGTGGTTTTCGGGATGAGGATGGTCAGAACGCCGTCGTTAACCTTGGCCTCGATTTTCTCGCGGTTCACGTTGTCGGGCAGTATCATGCTCTGGCGGAAACTGCTGTATGAAAATTCACGGCGTAGGTATTTGTCCTGTTGTTTACGGGGCTGCTGTACATCCTTTTGGTTGTCGTTCTGTTGGATTTGCTGTTGTGGCTGTTCGCCTTGCTGCTCCCCGTTTTCCCGGCCGCTTTCCTGTTCGAGTTCCGACGAACCGGTATTCTCGTTCATGTCGGCCTGCGGGTCGCCGTAGCTTTTCTCACTCCGTTTCTCCATCGAAATCACCAGGTGATTATCGTCCTCGAGTTCGATTGTGAAATCGTCACGGGTCAGGCCGGGAGCGGCCACTTCCACGGTGTATTCTTTATCGTTCTCCCTGATATTGACGGCAGGCGAGGAAGCGCTCTGCCTTTCGAGCCATTCGTTACCGAAAAAGTCATTGAAAATTCCGGGCAGCCAGTTGTTCCTTTTTACGGGCATCATAATATATCCTCCTTGTTTTATAGGTTTATAAGTGTTTATAAATGGTATTTACGGTCGATAAAATGCAAAATAAGTGCCACCGGGGACCTGCGGGGCACCGCAGGCCGGAAGGATTTGGTTATTAAATTAAAAACCCATAAATTTGCCGACCCGTTACGGGATAACGGGATTATTGTTAAAAACAACAAATACTACAAAATGCCAGTAAAAATCAGATTGTCACGACACGGGAAGAAAGGCTACGCCTTCTACCACATCGTCGTAGCCGACAGCAGGGCGCCACGTGATGGCCGGTTTATCGAAAAGCTCGGAACTTATAATCCGAACACCAATCCTGCTACAATCGACCTTAATTTCGACAGCGCACTGGGTTGGTTGCAGAAGGGCGCACAGCCCACCGACACTTGCCGCGCCATCCTCTCGTACAAAGGAGTCCTTTACAAGAAACACCTTTTGGGCGGTGTGTCGAAAGGCGCATTCACCGAGGATGAGGCCAATGCGAAGTTCGAAAAATGGCTCAGCGAAAAAGCAGCCAAGATAGACGCCAAAACGGGTCGCCTGGGCAGCGAAAAAGACGCCGCTGAAAAAGCCCGCCTTGCCGCCGAAACCAAGATCAAAGAGGAACGCGCCAAGGCCGTAGCCGCCAAAAAGGCAGCAGCGGATGCCTCGACCGCCGGCGAAGAGGCCACGGAAGAGAGCGCAGAAGCCACAGAAGAAGTAACCGAAGAAGTCGCTCCGGAAGCCGAAGCACCGGTTGCCGAGGAGGCTCCCGCGGTTGAGGAGGCAGCGCCTGCCGAAGAGACTCCCGCCGAAACTCCCGCGGAAGAAACTCCGGCCCCCGCAGAAGAGGAAAAAGCTGCGGAATAATAAAGTTCTGTCCGGTCGTGGAACTCGTACCCGCGGGAAAGTTCACCAGAACCTTCGGTAAGGAAGGTGAGGTTATCGCGGTGCTTTACGATAAATTCCCGGCCCAATATGATAAAAGGGAACCGTTGTACGTCCTTCTGGACGGCCTGACGGTTCCCTTTTTTATTTCCCGCCTCGACAGGCGCGGTAAAAGCGGAGCTCTTGTGGTCCTGGACGACGTGGACAATGAAACCCGGGCCGGAATTATACTCGGTCGGGAATTCCTGATCCCGGCTGCGTTTGCCGGGGAGACGTCCGACAACGGCGACGACCTTGCCGTTTTCACCGGATATACCGTAGTCCTTACCGATACGGAGGGCGGAACGCAAATCACCGGTATCGTAACCGGTATCGAGGGAAACGATGCAAATCCGCTGTTCACCATAGAAATCGACGGTAAGGAGATTCTCGTGCCCGCGAATGAGGAGATGATTACGGACGTCAACCTCAGCAAAAGCATTCTACGCATAGAAATTCCCCCCGGGCTTTTGGACCTGTAAAGATATTCCGGGATAATCCGTACTTTTGCCCATCATGAAGAGGGTAGTAATCGGTTTGTCGGGCGGAGTGGATTCGTCAGTGGCGGCGTACCTGCTTAAGGAGCAGGGGTACGACGTGGTTGGGTTGTTTATGCGCAACTGGCACGACACGACCGGTACCCTCTCGGGCGACTGCCCGTGGTATGACGACCAAATGTTCGCCGAGTCGGTTGCACGTAAACTTGATATCCCGTTCCATTACACCGACCTGAGCGCCCAGTACCGCGAGAAGGTGGTCGACTATATGTTCAGCGAGTACGGCAAGGGCCGCACTCCCAATCCCGATGTGCTCTGCAACAGGGAGATAAAATTCGACGTTTTTCTGAAGGAGGCTCTGGCACTTGGTGCGGATTATGTGGCGACGGGACATTATTGCCGCAAGGAAACGCTCTCGGGGCCGGACGGTAAGGAGGTTTACCGCCTGCTGGCCGGTACCGACCCGGGGAAGGACCAGAGTTATTTTCTTTGCCAGTTGTCGCAAGAGCAGTTGAAATACGCGCTCTTCCCGATTGGGGATATGCTTAAAAGCGAAGTGAGGGAGGTGGCCGCGCGGGAAAAACTCGCCACGGCAAAAAGGAAGGATTCTCAGGGTATCTGCTTCGTAGGTAAGGTCGACCTGCCGGTGTTCCTCCAGCAGAAACTGAGATCCGTCAAAGGGGATATAATCGAAATACCGGACGATTGGGACGGATATTACGACCACGGGCCGGACGATGAAGCCGATTTTCGGGCCGAAACGCTGGAATGGGCGGTAAAATATTCCCGCCCTTATGTTTACGATCCCAGTGACGGTGTGAAAGTCGGAGAACACGGAGGCGCCCATTTTTACACGATCGGACAGCGCAAGGGGTTGAACGTGGGAGGGAAGCCCGAACCTCTATTCGTTATAGCCACCGACGTGGAGCGGAATATTTTATACGTGGGGCAGGGACAGTCCCACCTCGGCCTTTACCGTAACGGTATTTATATCCGGCCCGAAGAGATACATTGGATAAGGGAGGACCTGGCCATGAAGCCGGGAGAATCCCGGCGGTTCAGTTTCCGTATCCGCTACCGGCAGCCGTTGCAAACGGGCATTCTTTTCGTTAACCATGACGGGGCCTACATTTTGTTCGATGACCCGCAAAGGGGAATTACAGCCGGTCAGTTTGCTGCGTGGTACGACGGGGAGGAACTCGTCGGCTCCGGGGTTATTAACGGTTAATTCAAGGAAATGGGCCGGGCCGGTAAATTAATCGTGATACTTTTTTTATGGCTGGCGCTACCCGCTTCGGCGGTTGCTGCTTCCGTCCGTACCGCTTCCGGAGTGGCCGCGCAGGCGGAGCGGATAGTTACCGCCGGCTTCTGGAACGTGGAAAATCTTTATGATACAATCCCGTCGCTGTTCTACGACGATTCGGATTATACTCCCGCCGGTCGCCTGGGGTGGAATACGGAAAGGTACCGCAATAAACTGGACCGGTTGGCCGAAGTGGTCGACTCCCTTTCGCTCGATATACTCGGGCTGGCGGAGGTTGAGAACGAAGGCGTGGTCAGGGACCTTATAATGAATCTCGAAACCCCTTACAACTATATCCACCATACCGGCGGGGACGCCAGAGGGCTGGACCTCGCCCTGCTGTTTAAAGGAGACAGGTTCTATCCGGAGCATTCCAGGCTGGTGGCTTCGGGCACTTCACGGCAGTTCCTTTATGTCCGCGGCGAGGTTCTCGGGATGCGGCTGGATATAGTGGTTTGCCATCTGCCCTCGCGGCTTAACAATTACCGGTACCGTGAAAGGGCCGCGGCCGCGCTGGTGCGGTTCTGCGATTCCCTGCTGCGGCACGACCCGGATGCACAACTTATGGTTATGGGTGATTTCAACTGCTCCCCGAACGAGCGGCCGTTCAGTAAATATTTTCCTGACCGGTTTCCCATTGCCGCGGGGCTTCCGCAGGTTTACTCGCCGTTCGAAGGGCAGGTGCGAAAGGGGCAGGGTACTTATGCCTACCGCGGGAAATGGAGCATGAGCGATAATATCCTGCTGTCGGCCGGGTTCTATTACGGTGAGGGTTTTACCTATTTCGGGTGCGGCATTTATATCCGACCATACCTGCTCGACTATTCCGACAGGCGGCGTAGAGGGTTTCCGCTGAGGACTTTCACATCGGGAGTGTACAGGAACGGATACAGCGACCACCTGCCCGTTTATGTAGTGTTCGGGTAAGACTCCCGGTTATGTGCCGCCGGGCACTATGCGATGTGCCGCCGGTTCAGGCATCGATAATTTTATAGAGTTTGTCCCCGCGCTTTACTTCTGACGGCGTAAGGAGCGAGCAATACTGGCCCTGCAAGGCCTGTGCAACCGGCTTTTCCTCCACGCGTATTCCCGAGGCGTACCATTCCAGCGCCCCTGTGGTGGCTCCAATCACTACGATTTCATCCCCCTCGTCCAGTACCGCGGCCTCTACCAGGACTTCCGCAACCCCTATTTTCCTGAAGAAATTGGTCACCTTGCCGACATAGACCTTGCGGCGGGTAGCCGCAGAGCCGTAATGGCCGCTTAGTTCCGGTACCGCAGTCCCGGAATAGAAGCCGTCCCAGAACCCCCGGTTAAATACGGTACTTAGCCGCTCTTTAAGTTTTTCGGCCAGCTCCTTGTCATATGTCCCGGCACGGAGGGCGTCCACCGCTTCCCGGTAACACTCCACCACCCGTTTGACGTATTCGGTCGACCGGGCGCGGCCCTCAATTTTGAGCACCCTGACACCAGCCTCCACGAATTTATCGAGAAAACCTATCGTACACAGGTCTTTGGGCGAGAGGAGGTAATTGCCCTCCGCGGCAATCTGTTCTCCCGTGTCGCGGTCGGTGAGCATAAACGAGCGGCGGCATATCTGGCGGCAGGCGCCGCGGTTGGCCGAGCATCCGCTCTCGTGGAGGCTCAGATAGCATTTCCCCGAAACGGCCATGCACAGCGCGCCGTGTGCGAACATCTCAATCTTTACCTGCCGCCCCGACGGGCCGCATATATCGTCCCGGATAATACCGTCGTAAATGGCACGTACCTGCCCGAGCGACAGCTCCCGGGCCAGCACCACGACATCCGCCCACCGGGCGTAAAACCGTAGCGTCTCGAGGTTCGATACATTCAATTGAGTCGAAATGTGGACTTCCAGCCCCGCCTGTCGGGCGTAAAGAATCGCCGCCTGATCGGACGCTATAACCGCATCCACTCCTGCGGCCGCCGCACCGTCCACCACCGCCCGCATTTCGGCCAGCTCGTCGTCATAAAGCACGGTGTTTACGGCCAAATATGCCCGCGCCCCTTTGGAATGTGCTTTTTCGACTATTTCGGTGAGTTCTTCCCGGCGAAAGTTGGAAGTGGAGCGCGCGCGCATGTTGAGTTGACCGACGCCGAAATAGACCGAGCCGGCGCCGGCGTCCAATGCCGCGGTAAGGCACTCCCATGACCCCGCCGGGGCCATAATTTCTATATCACCCATAACTGAATAGTGGCCCGGCGACACACATCCCGGACCGAGGCGGAGTCGGCCCGGAGTGCAGCTGTCTTGTCCGGTTAATAGCTCCGTGCGAAAATAACCCGGCGGTTCGAAGGCTTGCCGGTATAGATACATTTACCCTCTTCGTACGGTGCGTCGAGAGGTATGCATCGTATCGTGGCCTTTGTTTCGGTCTTAATGGCCTCCTCCGTTTCGGGAGTTCCGTCCCAGTGGGCGAGCAGGAAGCCGCCCTTTTCGTCCAGCAGGCGTTTGAATTCCCCGTAATCGTCCACAACAGTTGTCATGCTCTCGCGGAAACTGAGCGCCTTAGCGAATATATTCCTTTGGATTTCATCCATAAGGGCCTCTATACGGTCGGCAAGCCCTTCCTGGGGAACGACCTCTTTGGAAAGAGTGTCGCGCCGGGCCAGCTCGATGGTGCCGGAAGCCATGTCGCGCGGGCCGAGGGCGAGCCGTACGGGTACGCCTTTAAGCTCATATTCTGCGAATTTGAACCCTGACCTTACATTGTCGCGGTCGTCCACCTTCACGCTGATGCCTTTTTGTTTCAACGAATCCGCAATTTCGTGGAGCCTGCCGCATACCGTGGCATGTTCCTCCGCGCCCTTGTAAATCGGAACGAGGACTACCTGTATCGGAGCGAGTTTCGGGGGGAGTACCAGTCCGTTATTATCGGAATGGGCCATAATCAGAGCCCCCATAAGCCGCGTGGATACGCCCCATGAGGTGGCCCATACGTATTGGAGTTTGCCCTCGCG
The DNA here is from genome assembly GCA_021202985.1 of Alistipes sp. Lineage (GTDB taxonomy): Bacteria > Bacteroidota > Bacteroidia > Bacteroidales > Rikenellaceae > WRDF01. The sequence continues at coordinate 130,678 of JAJQCA010000047.1, read as the reverse complement.
GTTGGCGAACTGTACGTCGAACGCTTTGGCGAAGTTCTGGCCCAGGAAATGCGAGGTGCCGCTTTGCAGGGCCTTTCCGTCCTGCATAAGCGCCTCGATGGTGAGGGTGTCCTCCGCTCCGGCAAACCGTTCGCTCTCCGATTTATGCCCCACAACCACGGGAACGCCCATCCACCCCTCGGCAAAGTCGCGGTAGACATTCACCATCCGCAGGGTCTCCTCCTCGGCTTCCTGCCTTGTCTCGTGGGCTGTATGGCCCTCCTGCCACAGGAATTCGGCCGTCCGTAGAAAAAGGCGCGTGCGCATCTCCCAGCGTACCACGTTGGCCCACTGGTTACAGAGTATCGGCAGGTCGCGGTAGGACTGTATCCAGCCCTTGTATGTGTTCCAGATTATGGTTTCGGAAGTCGGCCGTACTACCAGTTCCTCTTCGAGCTTGGCGTCCGGGTCCACCGTCACACCGCCCTGCCCGTCGTTCATCAGGCGGTAATGGGTGACCACGGCGCACTCTTTGGCAAACCCTTCCACGTGCTTCGCCTCGCGGCTGAAAAACGATTTGGGGATAAATAGCGGGAAGTAGGCGTTCACGTGACCCGTCTCCTTGAACATATCGTCCAGGGCGCGCTGCATCTTCTCCCATATGGCGTAACCGTACGGTTTGATGACCATGCTCCCGCGCACGGCCGAGTATTCGGCCAGCCCGGCCTTCAGCACCAGGTCGTTATACCATTGGGAATAATTCTCTTCCCGGCTTGTGAGTTCCTTCAATTCTTTGGCCATAACGTAATTTCTTTGTACCGGACGCAAAGGTACTATTTTTCCGTAAGATTAAGCCAATATACCCGGCCGTAATAGGCGCTGAGTATGGCGGAACGGTGTTTTTTTACTATCTTTGGAAAAAGGGTGTGCGCGGTGCGTAACCGGAAAATGGGTCCACCGTAAACGACATTCGGGACAATACCCTATGCAACGCCGCAGCCGTTCCGGGCATCTTACCGGTAAAGGGAGGCATTGCGGGCACCTCCGGCAGTGGTTATTCACGCAGCGGCGGACTAAATGCGGTATCGTGGGAGACCGAACGAAATATTTAACGGAGCATACTTAATACGGCACTATTTTCGTTTAAATATTATAATATTGTAACCGGACCTGTAATACTTATAAATATGGAAAAGAAGAGGAAGATAATAGGTATGATGGCAGTAGCGGTTGCCGCCGTGCTGACGGCAGGCTGTTCCACTACTTCGTACTCCTCGTCCGCCCGATTGGGGGACGACCTTTACGGTACGCATAACAGGATAGCCATCGCAGAGAGGGAGAGGCTGGAAGCCGAGGCCGCGCAGGCCGAAGCCGAGGCGCGTGCAGCCAAACTGCGCGCCATGATAGCCGCTGCCGAAGCCAACCAGATGGAAATTGTATACGAAGAGGCGACAAATCCTTACGATGAAATACTCGTGACCGACTACGAAAGTGCTTACGAGCGCAGGTTGCGGGGTTTCCAGTCGCCTACATATAAAATGCCGTCGAGCTATTATAACCTGCGTTTCTCGAGCGCCGGATGGTACGCCCAGGCTTACGACCCGGCGTTTTACAACGTGATGGTGATGGGCGACGAAATATGGGTGGAACCCAAATACGTCACCTCGATGTTCGGGTACTGGGGCAGGCCGTCGTTCAATTTCTCGTTCGGCTGGGGTACTCCCTGGTGGTCGTTCGGCGCGGGATATTACTACGGATGGCGTAATTATTATTGGGGAAGCCACTATTACGGCCCGTGGGGTCCGTCTTATAACTGGTATTGGGGCTGGAACTCGCCCTACTACTGGGGGTATCATGGCTTCCACCACCACCATTACTACCCGCCTCACTACCGGTACGGGTACCATTACGGAGGTTCGTCACGCGCATCGGCGCGGTATAACCAGCCCACATGGTCGAACGGTTACCGGACTACCACCTCGAGGAATTCCGCCTCCACTTCGCGCGGAGGAACTTCCACCACGTCGAGGACCGGCAGTTACGGCTCCACGACCGGCACTTCGAGGGGTTCGTCGACCACGATAGGCGGTTCGACCTCGCGGGGTACCTCCACAACCGGCACCGCAACTTCGTCGAGGGGTACGGCCACTTCGACCGGCACGGGCACTTCGCGCGGCTCGGGTACCGTATCGTCAGGCAGCAGTTCCACTTCACGCGGAACCTCGACCGGGGTTTCCACCGGAACGTCCTCGACCTCGAGAGGTTCGGGAGTCGGCACCGGCAGCAGCAGCACTTCGCGCAGCAGTTCGGTAGGCTCGTCGAGTTCGTCCGGCTCTTCACGGAGCAGCGGCAGCATGAGCAGCGGTTCTTCGAGCCGTAGTTCGGGGTCGAGCTCGAGTTCGGGCGGCAGCAGTTCGCGCGGGGGTTCGAGCGGCGGCTCGTCGAGAAGGTAAACAACATCCTGTAATAATAACAGGGCCCCAGCTCCACCCGGGCCGGGGCCCTTTTTATGTCCGACTTAACCGAAACTTTTATGAAAAAGATAACTTGTCTCTTATCGGCCGTTGCCTTAATGGTAACCCAGGGAGTGGCGTACGGCCAGACGGGCCTGCTGTTCTCCCAATCCGACCTTACCCCCACCGACCTTGCGCGCATGTCTTTCACCGGCACCCAGTTCGGTACCGCGCGTAGCATGGGGATGGGCGGGGCGTTTACCTCTCTCGGAGCCGACCTTACGACCATGAGCCTAAACCCGGCAGGATTGGGTATGTACCAGAGTTCGGAACTTGGATTCACCCCGATGGTTTCGATTACCAAGACAAATAACACCGACCCTCTCGGAATCACCAACGGCAGCAACGGCAAGACCCGTTTCTCGCCGGCCAATATCGGAACGGCGATTAATTTCTACCAGGGAAGCGGGGGCCTGACCAGTTTCACATTCGGGGTGGCATACAACAAAGTTGCCGACTTCAATATTATCAGCTCAATGCAGCACGGCAGCAACCGTACATCCGTGGCCGACCTGTTCATGCAGCAACTGGCCGGCACTTCGCACAGCAGTATGAAAAGCGCAACATTCCGGAACACGACTATCGACAGGTGGGGTGCCCTGATGGCATACAATACCTATTTGATAGACCCGGGGGCAACGGACGGCGTTTACGGCAGTAACGTTCTTTCTGATGACGCCGTAATCTACCAGGGGACCGTGCTCAATACGCGCGGCAGTATTGGGGAATATAACTTTGCGGCCGGTTTCAACTTCCAGAACAAACTCTATCTCGGCTTCTCGGTAGGCGTTCAGGACCTGCAGTTCAAGCAGACTGTGAGCTATTCCGAAACTTACGAGAACAATTCAGGCGCAAACGATCCGGCGGTGGGGATGTTTTACGGTCAAAGCTATAAAATTACCGGTACGGGTGTCAATCTAAAAGTGGGGCTTACATATCGCCCCGTGGAAGAACTGCGTATCGGGGTCGCCGTACACACTCCCACTTATATGAACACCACCCACTCCTATAACGCCGGCATGACGGTCTATTTCCCGGACGGCAACAACTGGGACGACACGCCCTACGACCGGTTCGATTACGATTTTTCAACTCCCACACGTTTCCTCGGCGGTATCTCCTACACTTTCGGCAGTACCGGCATCCTCGCCGTGGACTATGAGCGGACATGGTACAACTCGATGAGGCTGAATAACGACGACAGCGACTACCGCTGGGGCTTTAACGACGAGGTCAAATACCTTTTCAAAGGTAACAACACCGTAAGGGCCGGTGCCGAGATACGTCCGTTCGGTCCGGATGTAGCCCTGCGGGTAGGGTTTACCTACACCGATTCGATGGTAGATATCGACCTGGCCCGGGAGGCTTACGACTCTCCCGTACCTAAGCAGAATATAGGGGCCTCGGGAGGTATTGGCTTCCGACTCGGAAGGATGTCCTATCTCGACCTTGCATACTCGTACAACCATACGAAGTATACCGACTATTATGTATATCACTACGTAACTTCGGATAACAAGGTATGGGACAGCGGAAATCCCACCCAGAAAACGGACCGCCACTCGGTGGTTGCAACGTTGGGTTTCCGGTTTTAAATACACACCTACAAAGCAGGGCCGCACCGAAAGGTGCGGCCCTGCTTTGGTTATTTCTTTACTAAATCATGCTCAGCACGGCTATTGCCGCCACGGCCAGTGCAATTCCGGTATAATTCAGGGCCGAGAGCCTCTCGCGGAATATCCATACCCCTGCCACCGTGGCGAGGACAATGGCTCCGGTGTAATAGAGCGGGTAGAATACCGAGCCGTCCATATAGCCCAACCCGTAGAAAACCCCGGTCATACATATCCAGTTCATCACACCGAGGAGCGCACCCCATCCCAGGTCGCGAAGCGTCGGGCGGTGGCGCTTGCGTATGTTCCCGGCAAGGAAACAGATAAGCCCGGTAACCGCGCCGGCGGCGAACATCACCCCGTTGAACACCGGGTAGAGGTCTTCGGAGGAGATGCGGGTGCGTTGGGCGAATTGCACCAGGGTGTCGTTTACGCCGTTGAAAAGGAACACCGCAAGCGGCAATGCAAGCATGGCCGCATGGGGTAGTCCTTTAACATCCCCGGAACCCTCCCCCGATGGTTTTTTCAGAATCAGGAACATGGACAGCAGTATCACGGCCAGCAGGGCTATTTTAGCCGCCGTGGGATGTTCGCCGAGGAAAAGGAATGCGAACACCACGGGAATCACCACCGCCGCCCTTCCCGATATGGTCGTTACGGCGACCCCCGACCGCTGGGCCGAGAGTGCGTATACCACGAACGAAAACATGAACAAAGCCCCTATCAGCAGCGCGATGCCGAACCATTCCGCTCCGGTTATCTGCTTTACGGGCGGCACACCCGGAGCAAAACCGAACGCCAGCGAGGATGCCACGATATAATTGACGGTAATCCCCGCGTTCAGGTCGACACCCTTCAGGTCGAACACTTTTAATATTATTACAAGGGAAGACGACCCGAGGATGGCCGCAAGTAAATACCACATACCGATATTGAGATTAATTCATTCCCGGTGCCCCGGATACGGCCGGCTGTCGGGACTTTTATTTGTTCCGGTCGGCGAGGGATTGTATAAGGTCGCACAGGGGTGCCGATTTCTCCGGGCCTGCGGACAGTTCCCCCACGAGCTCCGAAGCACGGCCGAGGTGGCTGTCCACCACCTTCCGCGACATGCGCGGGATATCGAGCGAATCGTAAATCGTGCGGACGCGGCTTATCTTATGCGACAGCGGCAGAGACCGGTCGGCAAAGGTACCCAGCAACGCACGCCGTGTCGCCGCACCGGCTTCGCTGAGCGCGTTGATGGCGAGGAAGGTTTTTTTGCTCTCGGCGATATCGCCGCCCACCTGCTTGCCGAGCACCTCGCTGGTGCCGTAGGTGTCGAGGTAATCGTCTTGTATCTGGAACGCGAGACCCAGCTCGGTGCCGTACTGGTAAAGGATATCGAGATCCTCCCCGGGCGCTCCCGAAAGTATACCGCCCATCTTGGCCGCGACCCCGAATATAACCGCGGTTTTTAACCGTATCATAGTCAGGTATTCCTCGATGGTGACGTCCTCACGGCGTTCGAAATCCATATCGTACTGCTGGCCTTCGCATACCTGGAGTGCCATTTTGTTGAACTCGTCCAACAAAGCGGGAAGCCTTCCGCCGGCCGATTTGGCCAACAGGTGGTACGAATAGATAACCATCGCGTCCCCTGATAGTATTGCGCTGTTCTCGCCCCACTTCTTATAGACCGTCGGTTTGCCGCGGCGGATTTCGGCGTTGTCCATTATATCGTCGTGCAGCAGGGTAAAATTGTGGAAAACCTCCAGCGCGGCGGCGCACGGCAGCGCACCGTCCACCTCGCCGCCGTAAATGTCGCAGACAATCGTGAGCAGCAGGGGCCTTACCCGCTTCCCGCCTTCCTCGAGAATGTAGCGGATAGGGGAATAAAGCTCCGCAGGTTCACCGGGAAAATGGAGCGAACTTATATAGTTCTCTATTTTCTGTGATAATTCTTGTTTTGTAAACATGCTGTGTGAATTTAACTCCGGCAAAACCGGTATAGGGGAAACGGGCCGGACGACCCCTTGCAAATATACGTTTTCTTGCCCGATCGGCTAAATTTACCGTCCGCTTTTTGCAATCATCCGATAATTATTTAATTTTATGAAATTAAAATTTTTTAATAACTAACTAACCTGCTCCCACAAATGAAAAGCCTCGCTATCGGTATCGACATCGGCGGAACCAATACGGCATTCGGTCTGGTCGACCCCGAAGGGGAAATGTACGGCGAAAGTATAATGTCGACCAAACAGTTTCCCGACTTCGAACGGTACGTCGAAGAACTCTATATCGGAATACAGAACCTTATCCGGCAGCTGGAATTCCCGGTCGATATCGTCGGAATAGGAATCGGCGGTCCCAATGCAAACCATTTCAACGGTACGATAGTGAACGCTGCAAACATCGTATGGCAGGGCGTTGTGCCGGTGGTGGACAAAATGAAACGCTATTTCCCCACTATTCCTGTCATAATCACTAATGATGCCAACGCCGCGGCCATCGGCGAAATGGTATACGGTGGAGCGAAGGGAATGAAGGACTTCATCGTTGTAACACTCGGTACGGGGCTCGGCAGCGGTTTCGTCTCGAACGGGAAACTAATCTACGGCCACGACAGTTTCGCCGGTGAGCTGGGGCACGTTATCGTGAACCGTACCGGCCGCCGGTGCGGATGCGGGAGAAAAGGTTGCCTGGAGACTTACGTCTCGGCGACGGGCATCAAACGCACCGTATTCAAACTGCTTGCCGACCATACGGAGGAGAGCGAATTTCGATATATAGCCTATAACGACCTGACCGCTGAAATGATTACCAAGGCCGCACTTAACGGCGACCCGCTCGCCATAGAAGCCTACGAATACACCGGCATGATGCTCGGGCAGGCCCTCGCCGATGCGGTAGCCATCACATCGCCCGAGGCCATATTCCTTTTCGGCGGCCTTGCCAAAGCGGGTAAATATATTTTCGAACCGACGCGGAAATATATGGAGATGCACATGCTCTCCAATTTCCAGAATAAGGTCAAGATACTTCCTTCGGGTATCGACGGTAAAAACGCCGCCATACTCGGAGCCTCAGCACTGGTTTGGGATTCGATTAGTTAAGGTTTGCCGTGATTACTAAAGTTTACCGGAATGAGCGCTCTGATTGCCAGGGTGCTTCGGGAGATTTGCGCGTTTCGGCAGCTGCTGCGTTCACAACCTTTCAATGTACCGGGGCACGATATGCCACCCGGATACCCGCCGGGATTATTGCTCATATTCTTGGCGGCTCACTTTTTTAATATCCAGGGTTTGGAATCCTGTGAGGCAGTCCTGTGAGGCGGCGGGGTGCATGTACGGGACAAGCCGGCGACAAGTTCCGTAAAGAGAATATTACTCTATGCGGAAGGTTGCGTCTCCGGTCTGAGAATATTCCGAGAGGTTGTCGAAAATCTGTTGCGTGATTTCTACGGTAAGGTTTTCGTTCCCGGTGCAGTAAAGGTGCCGGAGCGCGGTATTGGTTCTGAGGTCGAGCAGTTCGACGAGGTTGTTGCGGCAGTAAAAGGTTTCGAGCCGGGAGAGGCCGGCGGTGTTGATTTCGGTAAGAAGGTTTCCGTCACAGTTCAGGGTCCACAAGGCGTTGCAACCCGAGATATCGAGTTCGGTGAGGCTGTTATCCTGACAATACAGGGAGCGGAGGGTCGCGAGGTCGGAAACATTCAGTTCCATAAGCGAACAGTCCGAACAACCCAGTGTCACCAGCGACCGGCAATCCCTGATATTCTCCAAGACCGTGAGCGGGTTGGCGCCGCATGCCAGGGACACGACGGCACTCTGCCCGGCCATATCCAGAGACTTAATATTGTTATTTTTGATATTGAGCCGCACCAGTCTACCGGCCGGGGGAAGATTCAGTACCGCTATTCCGCAGGATGCCGCTTGTAACTCTGTAAGGGCGGTGCAATGGCTTACTTCGAGGGTCGGTATTTTGTTATCGCTGCAATATATTTCCGAGAGGAGAGGATTGGCCGACAGGTCGATCGAAGTCAGCCCCAGACGGTTACATACAAGAGTTTTGAGCCGGGGGTTTCCCGACAGGTCTAATGCGGACAGTTTACCCTCGGTGAGGTCCCGCGGCGTGCACCATAGCTGTTCCAACAGGGGGTTGGACCGGACGTCGAGGGTCTCGATGGGATTGAAGTTCGCATTGAGAACTTTAAGCCCCGGGTTAGCGGACATATCTATGGCGGATATGTAGTTTTCCGTGCAGTCGAGGTATTCCAGTGCGGTGAAGTATACTATGCCCTCCAGCGACCGGATACCCCCGTTGTTAAGTATCAATTCCGTAACCAGGGAGGCCTCGTACCTGGTGAAAACCCCGTCCCCGTCCGTGTCGTACAATTCGAGGCAAAGGTTGTAGAAGTTTTCATCGGTAATGAACGGGCCGTTTTCCCCCTTGTCGTTTTTGCACGAGATGGTGCCGGTGAGGAGAAACAACAAAAGTTGAAAGTAAACTATCGGTTTTGTCATACTGCGGTTATACGGTTGCGAATGTACGAAAATATGTGTTCCTTATAAAATATGGAAAGCAAAGACATGAAACGTAAACGTCCTGCGGGGCAGAAAACTTACGCACCCACCTCGGATGGCACGGGCTCCGTTCCCGGCCGCTTGCATGGGTTTTGCATTATCCGTACCGTTTAACCGTGAATTTATGGATATAGTCTATATTTTGATAGGGCTCGCTCTGGTGGTATACGGGGCTAATATTATGACCGACGGAGCTTCGGGTATCGCCACCCGGTTCGGGGTTTCGGAATTTATAGTCGGGCTTACGGTGGTAGCGATAGGCACCTCCGCACCGGAACTGGTTGTGAGCCTGCTGTCTGCGTTCCGCGGCGAGGATGCCATCGCGGTGGGTAACGTGGTGGGTTCGAACCTGTTCAATACGCTCGTCATAGTGGGCATTACGGCTATAATAACCCCGCTCGCCCTTACCAGCGATAATGTCCGGAAGGATATACCTTTCGGGGTGCTGGCGACGGTCGTGCTAATTATCTACGCGGGCGATGTGTGGCTCGACCACTCCGCCGCGCCGGTTATTAGCCGGAGCGAAGGGCTGTCGATGCTCTGTTTCTTCGCGGTGTTTATCGCCTATTCGGTCTACTCGGGGCTCGGGAGCGGCAGGCCCGTCCTGCCGGGGTCAATGTCCGGTGCCGGGCAGGGGTTGGAAACCGGTTCGGTTTCCTCTCCCCAGTCGGATGGGATGACGGGGACCGGCTTCGAAACGGCGGGTGGCGATATAAACGAGCGGCTGGCTGGTTCAGCCGTTGCGGCCGGGGAGGATGTTCCCGCCCCTCACGTCCCGGAGATGGGAAAGAAGGAGCGCAGAATGTGGCTGCTTGTCGTTATGACGCTCGGCGGATTGGCGGCCCTTGTGGTGGGCGGGGAGCTGTTCCTGGACGGTGCGGTTGCGCTGGCCCACAAGTTTGCAATCAGCGATACCGTTATAGCCGTTACCATAGTGGCGGGCGGCACGTCGCTGCCCGAACTCGCGGCGAGCGTTGTCGCGGCCGTAAAAAAGAAACCGGGAATAGCCCTGGGGAATATCCTCGGTTCCAACGTACTTAATATATTTATGGTGCTGGGTGCGAGCGCTACGGTGGCGCCTTTGAAAATGGGCGAAATAGGCTTACCCGACCTGCTGGTAGTATTCTTTGCCGCCTCGCTGTTGTTCGTCGCTGCTTTCACCCTCCGCAAAAAAACGGATCGACCGTACGGAAGGCATAGTGTTCGTTATACTTTATATAGCTTATATTATATGGGTCCTGAAGCGGTGATACCATCCGTTAAAAAGCCGGATAACTCAACGGGTTATCCGGCTTTTTGATTTGGTTACGGGTATGTTACCACACTTTCTCCAGTTCCTCCCGCATCTTATCCACGCCGGGGAATCCCGCGGTCTGGTAAGTCTTATTGCCTTCCCGGTCGAAAACCATATATTGCGGTATACCGCTGATGCCGTATTTTGCCGTCAGGGCGGACCATTGGCTATCGGTAAGGTAATAATGTATCCCGCCTATATCGGGCAGCATGGACATCCATTTGCTCTCGGGTGAGGAGGAGTTCGAAATGTAGAGCGTTACCACACCCTTGTCGGCCATTTCCGGCTTGAGCGGTTTGATGGTTTTCATAGCGGCCAGGCAAGGCCCGCACCAGGTCGCCCAGAAATCCACGAACACGGGTTGGCCCCTGTAATCTGAGAGTATGGCTTCCAGTATCCGTTCGTCCGCTACCTGCGGCGTCTCGTTTATCACGAAACCGCCCTCCTTCATTGCTTTTTCGCGGGTCTTCATCGCCTTTTCGCGCATACTTTTGTAGGCCTCGGCATAGAAGGGCGTAGAGGTCGACGAAAGGCCCTCCCATTCGGCGGCGGTAGCGCCGGCTTCCGACTCCACCGCTTCGAATGCCCGGTAGCTGCGGGCAAGGTCCGCTATCAGGCCGTCCCGGCCATCGCTCAGCAGCTCGATTAAATCATTCGCCTGCCCGGGGGTGAACGACTCTACGTTCGCCACCGCCTGACGCGGCAGGTTAAAAAACATACTCGAAAACATCCACCTTAGGTCGTTCAGGTCGTACCCGGCCAGCAGTTCGTAATCTTCGGGAGTGGCGTTCCTTTGCTGGAATTGGATGTCGTCCCTTCGTTTCTCCATATATTCGGAGTTGGAGAAAAATATCCTTTTACTGGTTACCGCAATAACCGCCTGGCTCTTTATATCCTGTCGGTAAACCTCCTTTAGCTGCTCGGAGACCTCAAGCGCGTCTATATCGTGTTCCATCCGGGTGCATATCGACGAAATCAGGTCGCGGTACTCCCCGTCGGAGAGTTTCCATGTCGACGGATCTATTGCGGGTGCGTAAATGTCGTGGTCGTATCCTTTTCCGGACATGTTGAGTTCGTTGTTCAGCTTGGCGTATACCCCGCGGAAAGCCACGTAAGGAACTTCCGGAAGGTTCGAATAACGGGACTGGCCGGCTCCGAACGCAGGAATATCGATATGCACCTCGGCCTGCTCTCCGGGCGAGAGTATCATATTGGCCCTGGCCTCGTCGACGAACAGGGTGGCGTAGGCGGTGCCGTATTGCTCCGATTCGAACGCATAACGGCCGTTACCGAGGCTTTCCACCGGCCATTCCATCCGTTCCCCGGTAAGGAAATTCGCAACGTATAAAGTTTTCTGCTCGGGAAAATAACCCTCCGGAGAACCGTGCAGGAACAGTTCCACCCGGGTTTTACCGACTTTGAGTTCCGGTGCGGCCGCCTGCTCCCCGGGCTGCGGGGTTTCCACCGCTTTCAGGTCGGCCGGAAGGAGGTTCCGGTAGGATACGTTGCCCGTCAGGTCTATACCCCATATTTTGAAACAGTCCTCGCATTCCGACTCGATAAGGTCGAAACTGGTCGTTCCTTTCGGCAGCGGGTCGAACCAGAGAATAAAGCTGTCCTCCCCGCTGTCGGGCATGAAATGGCGCTCGTGGATAACTATACCTTCCGCACCTTTAATCGGGTACTTAACCCCGCCGGCCTGGATGTAGGTGGCCTCGTTTATAAATATCCACCAGCCGGGATAAAAGTAAGCGTCCACATGGAGTACGGTGGCTGTGTCGTTGATAATTACTTTGTCGATTTCCAGCGGGTTCGAGTTCCTTACGACCGTGTTCGGACGTTCGACTATCCTGTCTCCCCCGGAACAGGCGAGCATACCGACAGCGGCGGCGATGATTAAGGCGGTTTTTTTCATAACGGATGTTTTAATTTCGGCGGCCATTACCCGCCATAGAACCAAAGGTATAAATATTTACCTAAAAAATATTTTAACCGGGTCGGTTTTTAACCGGTCGGATATTTTATGAGTGGGCCTGAAAATGGATAAAAGAACCCCCGGGAGTAATCCTCCCGAGGGTTCTTTATCGCAGTGACGGGCCGTCAGGCCCGGGTCGCATCCGTCGGATAGTATTACTCCCGTTGCGGGCTTAATAACCGAAAATTTCCTCCTGCGACAGTATCGTAACCGGACCGTATGATTCCATTGCTTCGAGGTCGAGGTCCTCGACGTCCCCCAGCAGGATGTAGGTATAGTTGCGGTCCTTAATCCAACGGCTGTGGAACTCCCGAATATCGTCCAGCGTAAGCGAAGGTATCTTCTCGAACACGGGTTTGTTGCGGTCGTAATCTAACCCGAGGTCGCGGTTACGGATATAACTGCCGAGGACGCTGGCCTTGATTATCCTGTCCGTCCGGATTGTGGTGATAATTGCATCTTTGGCAAGGCTCAGGGCCGCCTCCGACTGGGGCATATCGTTGAGGATATCGTGGAATGCCTCAACCGCGTCGGTCAACTTATCGTTCTGGGTGGCGATTACGGCCTGCACGTAATAGGGCAGGGTAAGTCGTACCGGCGGGTAGAGGTAAGCGCGTGCCATGTAGGCCAACCCGCGCGCCTCGCGCATCTCCTGGAATACGATAGAGTTCATACTGCCCCCGAAATATTCGTTGAACAGCCTGAGCTGCGGTTCGAGTGCCGGGCTGTAATACTCTTCCGTATTGGAAATCTGCGCGTAGTAGACCTGCGCCGCGTCGTAATTCACCACCAGCACCTTGTTCTCGTCCGTGGGCTGGTATTTGTAACGAACGAGTTCCGGTACGGGTTCCAGTTCGGCGGGAACGTGGTGGAACCGCTCTATTGCCGCCAGCAGTTCGTCGCTCCGAAGGGGCCCGTAGTAGGTGATCCGGTGCTCCATCCGTGTCAGCGAACGGATACGCGACAACAGGTCTTCCGGAGTAATCGCTTGGAGTTCCTGCTCCGACAGGATGTTGGTCAGCGGCGATTCGGGTCCGTAGAGGGCATAGTTCGCCAGGGCGCTGAAATTGGCCGACTGGTTCAGTTTCGCATCCGCACGGGCCTTGAGGATATCGGCCTTCATATTCTCCAACGCCTCGGCATTTGGCCTTGCGTCCGCAAGGATGGATTCAAGCAGTTCTGCCGCACGCTCCATGTTCTCTCCCAGACCCCGCAGGGTTATCTGCGACCGTTCGGCCCCGGATGAAACTGAGAACGAACAGGCCATGTTATAGAATTCCCGGCCTATGTCCTCCGGGCTCATGCTGCCCGTACCCAGATAGTCGAGATAACCGAATGCGATATTCATCGCCGGGTCGTTGTTCGAACCGGTTTCGTAAACGTACGACAGTTCGAAAAGGTCGTTGGTCGGGTTCTGCTTGTAGAGCACTTCTATGCCCGATTTTCCTGTAAAGCGGCCCATGTCGCGGTCATAGTCCACGAACACGGGTTCGATGGGTTCCACCTCTTTAAGCCTTATCGAGCGCAGGAAATCGCTCTCGCTGTCGCGGTTCACGGCGATGGGAGTTATTTCAGGGGCCGATATCTTCATTTCGCCCGGGTCCCGGCCCTCGCGTTTATAAATAACGAGATAGTTATCGTCCTTCAGGAGCCTGTTGGCCGCCTCCACTATCTCCTCCTTTGTAATCCGGCTCATCCGTTCGAGCTGGTGCACTTCGTGCTCCCATTCGAGCCCGTTCACGAACGTCTCCACGAACCAGTCGGCGCGCTTGCTGTTCGAGTCGGTAAGCTCCATGAAATAAGCCTTATAGTTGTTGATGGTAGCCTCCAGCAATTGCTCGTCGAACTGGCCGTTACGTAGCTTTGAAACCTCCTCGAGCAAAAGGGCGCGCACCTCGTCGAGGGTCTGCCCGGCCTTCGGGTACCCGGCCATGATTACAACCCCGTGGTCGGCAAGCGGCGAGTAGTAGCCGTAAGCACCGAGAACTTTCTGCTGCTGGAGAAGGTCGAGGTCGATAAGGCCGGCGTTGCCGTTGTAGAGCACCGAGGTCAGGATATTTAGTATATCCGCATCCGGGTCGCGGTATCCTCCGGCACGCCACGCCAGGACTATATTCTCCGCGTCATTTCCCCAGATTTCCTTTTCGATGGGAGAGGTTATCGGTTGCAGTTCACCGAGGGTCTGTACTTCGGGCAGGTCGTAGTTAGGCACCATGTCGCCGAAATACCTGTCGATAGTGGCTATCATCTCGTCGGGGTCGAAATCACCCGAGAGGCAGATAGCCATATTATTGGGCACGTACCATGTGCGGTGGTATGCCTTGATGTTGGTTATTGAGGGGTTCTTAAGGTGTTCCTGCGTACCGAGCACTGTCTGCGTTCCGTAAGGGTGCACCGGGTAGAGGGCGCTCAGCATGGCTTCCATCACCTTCATGCCGTCGTTGGTCAGGTACATGTTCTTCTCCTCGTAAACTGTCTCCAGCTCCGTATGGAATCCCCTTATGACCGGGTTACGGAACCTGTCGGCCTGAATCATTGCCCAGTTCTCGACCTGGTTGGAAGGTATGTCCTCGATGTATACCGTCATATCATAGCCGGTATAAGCATTAGTTCCCGTGGCCCCGATTGCCGACATAAGTTTGTCGTACTCGTTGGGGATGGCTATGGTCGATGCCGCATAACTCAGCGAATCGATGGTGCGGTAAATGGCCGCGCGCTGCTGCTCGTCGTCGGTGTTGCGGTATATTTCGAACTGGCGTTCGATTTCGTCCAGCAGGGGTTTCTCTGCCTCGTAGTCCTGCGTGCCGAACTTCTCGGTTCCCTTGAACATCAGGTGCTCGAAGTAGTGGGCGAGACCCGTGGTTTCCGCCGGGTCGTTCTTCGCACCGACTTTCACGGCGATATAAGTCTGTATGCGAGGGGTCTCTTTATTGACCGCCATATAAACTTTCAGGCCGTTGTCAAGCGTGTAAATCCGCGCGTTGATAGGATCGCCTTCCACCGTCTCGTACCGGTATTGCCCCATGGAGGCGACCGACCAGAGAACCGCTGCCACGGAGAGTAACAGGATTTTTATGTTCAATTTCATATCGGGTTTATTAAATTATTTACCGGCACAAATTTACGGAACTTTACACCAATCCCAACCCGGCCGGGGAATTATATTTTTCCTATCTCGACGTGCCGAATTATTCGTGTACTTAAGTCAGGTACAAAAAATCCGGGGGTAAAAGGTATCTTACCTTTTACCCCCGGATTTTTTGTCGGGAACTTGGTTCTCCGTACGACGTGCGACAGGGTTATTTAACCAGCCTGTTCGTTGCGGTGTCCGGGAATACTATCCACGGTTCGAAGCCCTTTGCCTGCTCGAAGTCCATACGGGCGTAGGAGATGATGATAACCACATCTCCCACGGCTGCCTTGCGGGCCGCAGGGCCGTTGAGGCAGATGCACCCGGTTCCGCGCTGTCCTTTGATGATATAGGTTTCCAGCCTTTCTCCGTTGTTGGCGTTCACTATCTGAACCTTCTCACCGGGTATCATGTTGGCGGCGTCGAGCAGGTCCTCGTCAATGGTGACGCTGCCCACATAGTTAAGGTTGGCCTCGGTGATTGTCACCCGGTGTATCTTGGATTTTAGGACTTCTATTTCCATCGCTATACGAAACGTAGGTTGTCAATTAACCGGACCTTGCCGGCCTGTACCGCCACACAGCCCTGTACTCCGCCTTCCTCGTCCCACGAGCGGGCCGGGGAGAGCGTCCGGGCGTTTACGAGCCTGAAATATATAACTTCCAACAATTGCTCCGAATTTATCTCTTCCGCCACCTGCCGCTCCACGTCTTCGACCGCCGGTGCCTGACCTTCCCCGAGCGACGTGCGGACCTGCTTCGCGGCGCGGTCCATAGCCCGGTAAATAGCCGGCGCGGCGGCCCTGTGGGCTGGCCCGAGAAGCGTATTGCGGGAACTCATCGCAAGCCCGTCAGCTTCACGAACCGTAGGGCAGGACACTATCTCGAGACGGTAGCCGCACTCCCGGCACATGGCCCGGATGACGGCGACCTGCTGGAAATCCTTCTCCCCGAAATAGGCCCGGTCCGGACGGACCAGGTCGAACAGGCGGCTTACCACCTGTGCCACGCCGTTGAAGTGGCCGGGACGCGTGGCCCCTTCCATCACTTCGCTAACTCCTGCCAGAGCGAAAACCCTCGTGTCCGGCTCGGGATATATTTCCTGCGGAGTGGGCATGAACACGATGTCGGTTCCGGCATCTTCCAGCAGCCGGATGTCTTCCTGCGGGGTGCGCGGGTAACGCTTAAGGTCGTCCGGGTCGTTGAACTGGGTAGGGTTGACGAAAACGCTGGCCACCACCACCTCGTTTTCCCGCCTGGCCCGCTCCACGAGCGATATATGGCCGGCGTGCAGGGCGCCCATCGTGGGGACGAATCCCCGCGGGCTGCCGGGCTTTGCGGCCAGGGCCTCCGCCAATGCGGCGCGTGTGGTTACGATTTCCATTGTCCTCTTAAACGGTCCCGGGGCACGGGTTAGTATAACACAGCACGTTTTTTGCCCCTGTCACCCCGTAAACGGGCGCTGCAAAGTTAGAAATTAGATTAGAAATAACATTGATTTCGGGCAATTTCTATAACTTTGGGAGGATCAAAAAATAGCGCCATGATTAAATATTTAGTATTTACAGTTATGTCCGTAACTATTATATCGACAGCCTCATGTCACCGCGGCACGGAAACGGTGGAGACCGCCAGGAGCTGGGACGTGGACCGTTTCGACGATATCAAAATCCTCCGTTACGAGGTTCCCGATTTCGATTCGCTCACCCTTGACGAGAAGATGCTCGTCTATTACCTCAGCCGGGCGGCCCTGTGCGGCAGGGATATCCTGTTCGACCAGAACTGCCGTTACAACCTGCCGGTCCGCCGAACGCTCGAAGCGATGTACGAATACGGTGAGGCCGACCGTAACTCGGCAGACTGGGCGGCTTTCGAAAAATACCTGAAGAAAGTGTGGTTCGCCAACGGGGTGCACCACCACTATTCCAACGACAAGTTCGTCCCGGAATTTACCGAAAACTTCTTCGATGAACTGCTTTCTTCCACCCCGCAGGAGAGGTTCCCGGACGATTACGGTACTTACCAGGAGCTGACCGATATAGTAAAGCGGGTGATATTCGACCCGGAATTCGTGCCCTTGAGGGTGAACCAGCAGGACGGGGTGGATATGCTGGCAACCTCAGCCATGAACTATTACGAGGGGGTTACACAGCGCGAAGCCGAGAGGTTTTACAAGGCGATGGCCGACCCGAAAGACAGCACCCCTGTTTCGTACGGGCTTAACAGCAAACTCACCAGGGACGGGGACGGTAACCTCGTGGAGCGTGTCTGGAAGGTGGGCGGAATGTACTCGCCGGCGATAGAGAAGATTGTTTACTGGCTGGAAAAGGCGCAGGAATACGCCAACCCGGTGCAGAAGGCCTCTATCGGGAAACTTATATCTTTCTACGTTTCGGGGGATCTGCGCGAGTATGACGAATTCAATATTATGTGGGTTCAGGACACCCTGTCGAGGGTCGATTTCGTCTGCTGCTTTACCGAGACCTACGGCGACCCGCTGGGGCTGAAAGCGTCATGGGAAGCGATGATAAACTTTAAAAACATAGAGGCCACCCGCCGCACCGAAATAATAAGCGCCAACGCACAGTGGTTCGAGGATAACTCGCCGATAGACGACCGCTTCAAAAAGGAGGAAGTCAAAGGCGTCTCGGCAAAGGTCATAACGGCCGCCATGCTTGGCGGTGACTGCTATCCGGCCACTCCCATAGGGGTAAACCTGCCCAACGCCGACTGGATAAGGCGCGATTACGGGTCCAAATCGGTGACCATCGAGAATATCACCGACGCGTACGAGGAGGCGGGCAAGGGAACCGGTTTCCTCGAAGAGTTCATGCTCCGGGAGGAGGACCGTGAGAGGATAGTCAAATACGGATCTCTGGCCGATAACCTGCACACCGATCTGCACGAATGCCTCGGGCACGGTTCCGGCCAGTTGGCTCCCGGAGTTAAAGGCGACGAGCTGAAAAATTACGGTTCAGCCCTCGAAGAAGCCCGTGCCGACCTTTTCGCACTCTATTACATAGCCGATCCCAAACTTCAGGAACTCGGTATAGTCACCACGCCCGACGTGGCATGGGCCGAATACTCGCGCTACATAATGAACGGGATGATGACCCAGCTCAGCCGCGTTCAGCCCGGAAAGAATATCGAACAGGCCCATATGCGCAACCGCCAGTTGATTGCCATGTGGTGTTACGAGCAGGGCAAAGGCGACAATGTTATAGAGAAGGTGGTAGTGGACGGCAAGACCTATGTGGTGGTGAACGATTTCGAGAAGCTCCGCGGCCTGTTCGGGCAGCTTTTGAAGGAGGTGCAGCGGATTAAGTCCACCGGCGATTTCGAGGCCGGCAGGAAGCTGGTCGAAACCTACGGCGTACAGGTGGATCCGGAACTTCACGCCGAGGTGCTCGAACGTAACGCCGCGCTCAACCTCGCACCCTATTCGGGATTCATCAACCCGGTATACAACCCGGTGATGGAAAACGGGAATATAGTGGATATCCAGGTGGAATATCCCGACAGCTATGTGGACCAGATGCTCGAATACTCAAAGCACTGGTCGTTCCTGCCGTCGAGGAATTGACGGCTCCCGGCCCGGAACTGCCGGCATAGTGAGGGGATAAGGCTCTTTAAGCGGGCGGTCCGGGTAGCGGTATGACGTTTATGGCAAGGCCTGAGGTTCGGGTGGTGATTACGGTTACTGCCGTGTCAGTTTCCTCATGCCTCGTCGAAACTTATTTATCTCGCCCGGATAACCGCACAGCAGGTTTGAAGACGGTGTGAATAAAGTATACAATATATTATAATCAGCCCGGCGCCGTTCCGGCCCGGCCCAAACTTAAAAAGCTTATGGCACGACAGGTCTTCTATGCCGACCGGACCAAGTGGCTGGTCCTTAACCTGAAAATTATTATCGCATTTGCGGCTTTCGCCGTATTCCTCTGGTGGCTTTTCACTCAATATCATGATTTTTATTCACTGCTGGGTTCGATCCTATGTGCGGCGGGTACAGTGGTTAGGGTGGTGATTTACCTGGTTTACCGTCCTCACATAACGGTCGACGACGGGGTGCTTAAAATTATAAGGGCACAGTTCCCGTTCGCCGAGGTGGTAGACGTACAGCACACCGGCGATGAGTATGCTTTCTTCCTCGCCTCCCGCCGGAGAATAATAGTGAACGTGGAAAATTTCTCGGAGGCCGATAAGAAGGCCATCGACAAGCTGCTGTCCGAGGAGTGCCTGAAATACCTTGCCGCTCCGGACGCAAAAGAGAAAATAGCCGACGCAAACGACGTGAGTAAATTCGAGTTCAGCATCCGTGCGAGACATTCGTCCTGGTTTTATCCTTTGTACGTTTTCATTACCGCAATAATGGCCATAATTGCATTCGTGACTATTATGACACGGGTAACAGGCTCGTTCGCGCCGCTGTATCCGTTGTTTAAAATGATTCCCGTGTGGCTTGTCTGCTTTTTAATCGAAAGGTACCTGCCGCGTCGCGAATTCTCCTTCCGTGGCGACCGCTTTACCCTGTCCCGGAATGGAAAGGTCCTGAAATCTTTCGACCGGTCGGAGGTGGAAGGCGTAGGCTTCGACCCCCAGGGAGGTAAGAATTATATGTTTTTCCGCCTTACCGGGAGAAATAAAAAATTACTCATACCTTTCCTGCCGTTCGGGCGGAAGCAGATAAAATTCATAGTACAAACGGTACGCAGTATATTTTTCCTTCCCGAGAAACCGGCCCACGGGAATAAGTTGTTCGGCTTCTGACCCCTTCCAGTCATATATCAAATCAGCGGTAAATGGCGGCTTACGCGAAATTTTCCTGTGACAAGAGAAGATGGTGGCTGACCAGGTTGTCCGTGGTGCCGGCCGGTATCGCCCTGGTGGTATTTTCCAATTGGCTGTCGGGCCGTACCGGGGAAAATTTCATGCCCGGGGGGATAATGATGGTCTTCACCGCCCTTTTGGCGCTGTTTCAGGAAGGTTTCTTCCGGATGCACCGGCTTGCCATAAGGTACGGAGTGGTGAAATCCGGTAAGGAGCGGTTCGCTTTTTCCGACGTGGTGGACGTCCACAGGGAGAAGAAACGCTACGTGTTTTTCCTTTCCGACGGCAGGCGCGCCCACATAGCCGTATCGCAATACTCACCTGAGGACAGGGCGAAAATCGACCGTATATTCGCCGAAGAGTGTCTGAGCAACCTGCGAAGTCCCGAAGCAGCCGGGAAGATAGTATCGGCAAACGAAAATAGTCAGCACGAGTTCTCGGTGGAGGCCTATTCTTCAGCAGTTTTTTCTAACTACATAGGTCCGTTCACCGCTTTCATGGTGGTTTTCGGGGCAATAACCGCCATAATTGTTTTAACGGACTTCTTTTCGGCCGACGGGCGGGTAAACCTGCGGGACCTCGTGCCTTTTTCGGTATGCTTCGGAATATGGCTCGTCGGAATGATAATAGAGCTTTCGCTGCCGAGGGACCGGTTTTCTTTCAGGGATAACGTCTTTAAGGTGGCCCGGAACGGGAAGGAAGTGGTATCTTTGCCCTTCGGGTCGATTACCGAAGCGAAGGTGGTGGTGGCAAAGAACACATACAAATTGGAATTCCGGACCAGGGATTCCGGTAAACCGGTGACGGTTCACATGCGCCAGTTTGACCGTGCGGACCGGGAGAAGGTCGAGAAAAGGGTACGGTCGCTGTTTTCGCTGCCAGAGTCCCACCCGGCCGATAAAATGTTTATTTGATAGCTGAGTGAGGCGCAGCCGACGACCGGCGAATGCGATGAAAAGTTATAAAGCCAGCGGGATTGTCCTGCATACCGTGAAGTACGGGGAGACGTCGGTCATCCTCTATCTGCTGACCGATACCGTCGGCCGGCAGACCTATATGGTTCAGGGTGTCAGGGGAGGCCGTTCGAAAGGCAACCGTAGCGCTCTGTTCCAACCCATGTTCCTGCTGGACCTGGTAGGACTGGAATCGCCCCGGATGGAACTTCACCGTATCCGGGAGGTACGGCCGGCCGTACCGCTAACCACTATCCCGTTCGATATCCGTAAGAGCACCATATCGCTGTTCATGGCCGAGGTGATTTATCGCCTGGTTCGTGAAACCGAACCCGAAAGCCCCATCTACGGCTTCGTCCGCGGGGCTGTGGAGGCTCTCGATGCGATGGACGACGGGGTTGCTAATTTCCATATCTGGTTCCTCGCCAAACTCAGCCCCTACCTCGGTTTCTGTCCCGGTAACGAATACACGGACGGTTTCCGGTTCGACATTCAGGAAGGCATCTTCACTCCCCTCGAACCGCCGCACGGGATGGCTTTCGATAGGGAGAACAGCCGGCTGCTGGATTTGCTTATGCAAAGCAGGGTTGAAGGGCTTCACGATATCAGGCTGTCGCGCGAGAAACGCTCCGCTTTTCTTTCGGCCATGATATCCTACTTTTCATACCACCTCGACGGCATCAATAATATCCGCTCGATACAAATCCTGCGCGAAGTATTCTGAGGCCCGGCCCGGTTCGAAATCGGGTAGGTTAAAACCAATGACCGGAAGATATCGGATTCCTTCCCGAATATGGGCGGATTGTAAAACGAATCAGTCGGTGTTGCGCCGTGCGCCCCCCGAGGCGGGGACAACGGGTGAAAGGCTTTTCGCGGTCGAAAAGGTAGCGGTAGGTGGCGTGGAGCTTATGCTTCTTGGCGCAGACGTAATTTTCCACCATACGCATCATCACCGGGTTGAAATCGCCGACCCATGCCAGTTCGAGTGTCTTATATTTAAGGTTCCCGGAGCCGACTACCTTCTCGAACTCGTACATCATCCCCGATTCGATACCTTTGCCGTGGAATTCGGGGACCACCCCGAAAATGATCCCGAACACGCGGTCGGCCTTACGGGTGAATTTGAGCATGGACAGCAGCCTCAGCCCGTTGAACCAGTTCATGCGTCCCCGGAATCGGCCGATAAGCCGGTTGAGGTCGGGGACCATTATAAAGAACCCTATCGGCTCGTCGTTGAAGTAGGCGAAGTAGATAAGTTTCTCATCCATTATGGGCTTCATATCGCGGAGCATCTTGTGGGTCTTCTCCCTCTCCATCGGTTTCACTCCGGGGAAATGCGCCCATGCCTTATTGTAAACGAGACGGAAATCGTCCGCCGCCTGGTCGAGATTCTTTTTGTCTATATGGCAAAAGCGGTAACCGGGAGTCTCCTGCAGGCGTTTCGCACGTTCGTATACCGATGTGCCGAGTTCGCCCGATACGAGGTTGCGGATGTACGTATGCTGGTAGAAATAGTTCTTAAAGCCGTAGTCTTCGAACAGTTTTTTGTAGTAGTGAAAGTTGTAGGGATTTGCGTACAGGGGCTGGAATTCGAACCCCTCTATAAGCAGGCCCCACCACTGGTCCCTCTCCCCGAAATTGATGGGACCGTCCATCGCTTCCATCCCTTTGGATGCGAGCCAGTCGCGCGAGGCGTCGAACAGCATATTCGCCGCCTGCTGGTCGTCCACGCATTCGAAAAATCCGCACCCGCCTGTGGGCTGCTCGTTCATGGCCGCTACCTCGCGGTTATAGAATGCCGCGATCCTTCCGACCACCTTGCCCGTCTCGTCGCGCAGCAGCCACCGGAGGGCTTCCCCGTCGGCAAGCAGCTCGTTACGGGCCGGGTCGAAGCGGCTCTCGATATCCTTGTCCCACGGATGGACGTAGTAGCGGTTGCCGGCGTAAAGCCGTTTGGGCAGGTCGAGAAATTCCCGTACCTGTCGGGGAGTGCTGACTGTTTCGAGCGTATATTTGGCCATTCGGGTCCGGATATTGTAAGTTCGAGATAGCCCTGCGCGGGCAGGGGCCAAAGTTACTAAACTTTCCTTAAATTGTCTATTTTTGTAGAACGCCACCGTTGTGGCGTTTAATGGTTAAACGGCGAGAAAGGCTCGGCTTATGACGGACGGAAGAATGCCCGGAAGGGAGGAAGAGACCGATTTCAGGTCCCTGATGCAGAAACGAATCCGCAGCATCCTGCTAATATGCAGCAGTTACGACGCGTACATATTGGAAGAGGACGGACATATAGAATCGCAGATTAACAGCGAATATATGGACCTGAACCTCAGTAACCCGCCTTCGTTTACAAGGGTGGCCACCACCGGGGAGGCCCTTGCCAAACTGGAGGCCGGCGGCGATTACGACCTGGTTATCAGTATGTACAACGTGGGGGAAATGGACGTTTTTTCGTTTGCCAAGACGGTTAAGGAGCTGCGTCCGGGGCTACCGGTGATACTGCTCACCAGTTTCTCGCGCGATATCACGGATAAGATAAATTCGCACGACCGTTCGGCCATCGACTATATATTTTTCTGGTACGGCAGCGCGGACCTGATACTTGCCATAATCAAGCTGATCGAGGACCGCATGAATGCAGACGACGATATCCTGAGGCACGGAGTCCAGTCCATTCTGCTGGTGGAGGATTCGGTCCGTTACTATTCCACCTACCTGCCCGCCATATATAAACTGGTGCTGACACAGAGCAACGAGTTCCTTAAGGAGGCCCTAAACGAGCAGCAGCAAATGCTGCGTAAGCGGGCACGACCCAAAATATTGCTTGCCACCAACTACTCGGAGGCCGTCGAACTCTACGGTAAATATAAGGAGAACCTTTTAGGGGTTATTTCGGACGTAGGGTTCGTGGTCAACAAAAACGACCCTCCCGAGGCGGAGAAATTGGACGCGGGGATCGAGTTGTGCCGCCTTATAAAGAAAGACGACCCGTGGATGCCCTTCCTGCTGCAATCGTCGCAGGAAAGTATAAAGGAGGTTGCCGACCAGTTAGGTGTAGGGTTCATAGTGAAATACTCCAAGACGCTGATTATGGAGCTTTCGGAGTATATCAGCCGGGAGTTCCGGTTCGGCGACTTCGTGTTCAGCGACCTCGAAACGGGTGAGCCTATCGCCCGTGCTCACGACCTGAGGCAGATGCAGAAAGTGTTGGCCGAGATACCCGACGATGTGTTGATGTACCACGCCTCGCAGAACCACCTGTCGAAGTGGCTCTACTCGCGCGGCCTGTTCTCCATCGCCGCAGCGATGAAACATCGCCCCTGCGAATCGTTCCGGTCGGCCGCCGAAATGAGGGAATATATCCGGAACACCATCCGCGATTACCGGATACTGCTCGGGCAGGGGGTAGTGGCCCGTTTCGATGCCGAGACCTATAACGAAACCATAGGGTTCGCCCGCATAGGCGACGGTTCGCTGGGAGGTAAAGCCCGCGGCCTTGCGTTCTTCAACAATATGTTGCAGAAATACAAGTTCTACGACAAATATCCGGGTGTCCGTGTGATGATACCGCGCACGGTGGTTATCGCCACCGACTATTTCGACCGGTTCGTAAAGGAGAACGGCCTGAAGTACGTTATCAATTCCGACATTTCGGATGATGAGATACTCTCCGAGTTCGTCAGCTCGCGCCTCCCGGAAGAACTGGTGCGCAGCCTGCGCACCCTTATAAAATACACGCGAGGTCCGCTGGCAATCAGGTCGAGCTCCAAGCTCGAAGACTCGCATTACCAGCCCTTCGCCGGTATCTACTCCACCTACATGATACCGAATACGGACAATCCCGATCAAATGCTGCGCCTTCTGGGAAAAGCCATAAAGAGTGTCTACGCTTCGGTCTATTTCGCCGCCAGCCGCGCCTACATTACCGCCACGTCTAATCTGCTGAGCGAAGAGAAGATGGCCGTGGTTATCCAGCAGGTGTGCGGCACGGAGGATAACGGCTATTTCTTCCCGACCCTCTCGGGAGTGGCCCGGTCGCTCAACTTTTATCCCATCGGCGACGAGAAACCCGGGGACGGCGTCGTGAACATAGCCTTCGGCCTCGGTAAACTGGTGGTGGAAGGAGGCCAGACCCTCCGCTTCTCACCAGGTTATCCTAAAAACGTTCTCCAGCTCTCCACGCCGGAACTCGCCCTGCGCGACACCCAGCGCGAAATGTACGCCCTCAGCCTGAAACCCGAAGAGTTCAAGACATCCATCGACGACGCGGTGAACCTCCGCCGGTTCGAGATAAATTCCCCCACCGTACGCGCGTTCCGCAACCTTAAACACGCCGCATCCACATGGGACATGCAGAACCAGGCAATTTCCGACAGCAGTTTCACCGAGGGACGCAAGATTATCACCTTCTCCCGCATCCTGAAATACGACACCTTTCCGCTCGCCGAAATACTGCGCGACCTGCTCCGCATGGGCACCGATGAGATGCGCACCCCGGTGGAGATGGAATTCGCCGTAAGCATGGACGTTCCCCCGGGCCGCGACGCGGTTTTCAATTTTCTCCAGATACGGCCCATCGTGGATACACACGGCGAAAACACTCTCGACTGGAAAGAGGTCGACACCTCCGGAGCCGTTATCTATTCGGAGGATGCCCTGGGGCTGGGTGCCATCGAAGGCGTGCATGATATCGTCTATATACGTACCGGAACCTTCGAAGCGAAGAATACCGAGAAAATGGCAGCCGAACTACGTAAACTGAATTCACGGATGGTGCAGCAGGAAGCGGGTTATGTGTTGGTGGGTCCCGGGCGCTGGGGTTCGAGCGATCCGTGGCTGGGCATACCCGTCCGCTGGCCCGACATCTCACAGGCCCGCGTCATAGTCGAGATGGGTCTCGAGAATTTCCGTGTGGAACCCAGCCAGGGTACCCACTTCTTCCAGAACCTTACCTCCTTCGGAGTAGGGTATATGACCATCAACCCCTTCTCTGGCGACGGTTCGTTCGACTCCGCAACCCTCGACTCCCTCCCCGCCGTGGAGGAAGGCGAGTACTTCCGCCGCGTCCGCTTCGACCGTCCACTTTATATATTCGTCGACGGACGCAATAACAAAGCCATCGTAAAAACCCAGTAATTACCATACTTTAACTGTTCTCTTTTGGAAAAGAGAACCAGAAAACTTTTGCGGAAACTACGTTTCCGATGATTTCTTTTTAAAGATACCCACAGGGAGGGGCCTTTTGGCCCCTCCCTGTGGGTATCTTAATGAGTATTTCATGAGATACGCAGTATCTCGGAAAGTTCTTTGGTACTTTCTTTCAAGAAAGTACGGTCAGAGCAGGTAATTACTGGGTTTTTACGATGGCTTTACAGCCATTTTCGCCAGCGGAAGAAGATAAAGGTAACGGCCATTATGAGCAGCATAAGGCCTAATGCGTAGTAGTAGCCGTAGGTCCAGGAGAGTTCGGGCATAATTTCGAAGTTCATGCCGTAGATGCTGGCCACCATGGTGGGCGGCATGAAGAACAGGGCGGCGACGGTGAATATTTTGGTGACTTTGGTCTGCTCGATATTTATAAGCCCGAGGGCGGCGTCCTGGATATAGTCGAGGCGCTCGGAATTGAAATCGGCATGGTTGATAAGCGAGTTGACGTCCTTAATCATCAGCGACAGTTTGGGGTAGATATCGTTCGGAAAACGGTCGCTCCGGAGGATTCCGGAGAGGACCCGTTGACGATCGAAGATATTCTCGCGGATAAGCATCGTGTTCTCCTGAAGGGAGTTAATGCGTTTGATTATGTTCTGTTCCATGCGGTCGCTGCCGCTGATGTCGCGGCTGAGGACCTTAATCTGTTTAGCCACGGCTTCTATAAGGTCGGCGTCAAAGTCGATGCGCACCTCGAGTATGGATATGAGCAGGTGGTAACCGGTCGGGAAGTTCTTGTAATTCATCTGGAGCCGCTTTGCAACCTCTTGGAACGTCCTCGACTCATGGTGGCGCAGAGACACGAGGACCCCTTCCGTCACCATGAACGATACCGGCTCCACGGCGAATCCCTCACCGGACGGAATGAAGAAGTTGGAGTTGGATATTATAGCGTTCTCCGTCTCGGAATATTTCGATGAACTCTCGATTTCCTCTATCTGCTGGCGGGTCTGGAGGGTAGTTTCTATAAACGCCTCCACCTCTTTCTGCTCCTGCACGGTGGGGTCCATAAGGTCTATCCACAACACATCGTCGTAGCCCAGTTCGTCGAATATCCTGACGTCCGCATTGCGGACTATCTTGTTGAATTGTTTGAGGTATATGGTTATCATCTTCCCCGGGAGGTGTTTGGGTTAATATCCGGATTCGGCAGGTAGATTGGCCGCAGGGTCGGTGCCGTCTGTGCGGACCGGGCCATTAACCTCTTCAGCCGGGGTTGGGCGGCGGCAGGAACCTGCGCCCTTTCTCGAGGAATATAGTCAGCGCCTCCCGTTTTGGCGCGTCGAGGTGGAAATCTATGTTTTGTGTAAGGTAATCCTGCGCATAACTCTTCCCGCTATGGCCGTAATAGCTTATTGCCTGCGGTATATGTGAGACACCGTATTCGAGCGATTCGGTCAGCATGTCGACCGTTTCCTGCGGTACCCCGCGGCGGGCTATCCATACGGCGAACACGAACGGCAGGCCGGTGAGTTCCCTCCAGCATACGGCCAAATCCCACGTGTGTGCGAAACGGCCTTCGTAGTCGAAAACCTTGTCCCCGATTAGCAGGAAAGCGTCCCCCGGCACAGGCCGGTCCACGGCCGTATGGTCGTCCAGTTGAAGGAACTCGGGACGGATACCCCAAAGTTCCTCGCATAAAATCCGGATCAGCAATGCGGAGGTGCGCGAATGCCCGTCCAGCCACAAGCGCGATATCCGTCCCGTTTCCGAGTCGGACATAAGTGTAACGGTCCGGACAGGACCATGGGCACCGAGACAGTAAGGTGTGATTATTTCGGCATCGGGAATGCCCGGAACGGCGGCCGCCGGGACGAGGGCGATATCGGCCTCACCGTCTGTGAACGCCGTGACGCAACGGGCGGGCGGCGACAATATAAGCCCCGCACGCAATAGGCGCGCATGCTCTATACCGTATATAAACGGTACTGTGTTCAGGTATGACACCGCTGCGACTCTCCCCGGGAACATCATCCATTGTTATTGCGCCTGTTGATTGATACTTGCGGGCAGGAACCGGCTCCCGCCGCTTGACAGCCCCAAAGGTAGTAATTTTATTTTTACCGGCCGGATATACGGTTCAATCTTAACTATTCGGCCACTGCAAGCGCGGCTATACTGATGCTAACGTCCTCCACGGTACGGACAAGCTCACCACCTGCGGCGACAAGGGTCGAACCGGTGGTCAGTACGTCGTCTACCAGCAGGATATGCTTCCCCTTAAACTGTTCCGGTTGCCGGACTCCGAACGCTCCGCTGACGTTGTCCCACCGCCGGTGGCCTTCCACTTTCGTCTGGCTCCTGCTGTGGCGTAAACGCAGGAGGTTGCCCGTGCGGACGGGTACTCCGAGCGCCCGGGAAATTCCCTCGGCGATATATTCGGATTGGTTATACCCGCGCTTCAATAATTTACGCCGGTGCAGAGGCACGGGGACAATAAAATCGATATCCCCGTAAAGTCCCGACCCGGCGAGACAACTGCCGTACCATTCGCCCATCTCACGCGCGTAGCGCCACCCGCCCTGGTATTTGAACCTGTGTACCAGCTCCCGGTAAGGACTGCCGGGCACATAATGGAAAAACGCCGAAGCCTGCCGGACGGGTATATGGGCGGCGAGGTGTTCGGTTACCGGGTTGCCGGGTTCGTTCCAGTAGCCGGTCAGCGGGATTTCGAACCGGCAAAGGGCGCACATGAAACCCGATCCTTCCGGCATGGAACGGTCGCATACCGGGCATACGGGAGGGAAGAACAACCGGTAAACGTCCCCCGGCAGTCGTTTAAAAAATTCCGTCAGATTCATCCTGTTAAACTCGTACCGCCCGGCAACCATCCGCTTGCGTAGGCGTATAAAAATTAGGGTTAGTTATATGCTTATATCGGCCGGACCACTTCGGGTTCCTATAATCCAATTCACCGTGTCGTGGGCGCCACCTTAAGCCAGTCTTATATCGGGTCCACGTCGCACGTAACGGAAACCTGCCTGAACCCCTCCTGCCGATGGAGTTCCCTGGTCTCCGCGGCCAGCAGTTTTTTTGCCTTGGAGAACGGGCTTTCCCGCTCTACTTTGAGCAGGACGCTCTCTATGAACTCACCGCGTATCCGGTCAACCGGCGGGGGTTGCGGGCCGCATACTCTCTTGCCGAAAATAAGGCGCAGCCGTTCGGCAAGCGCCGCCGCGGCCTGCCGGACAACCTGTGCGTCACGGTGCCTGAGGCGGATGCTGACTATGCGGCAAAAGGGCGGATAGAAAAACTCACGCCGCTCGTCAAGCTGCCCACGGGCCATCGCGGCGTAGTCGCCCGCCGCGGCCTGCACAATTACCGGGTGCTTCGGTTGGGAGGTTTGGATAACCACCAGTCCCTCCGTTTCGCGCCTGCCCGCCCTGCCGGCCACCTGTGTCAACAACTGGAACGCCCTTTCGGAAGCCCGGAAATCGGGATATGCCAGTAGATTGTCGGCATTCAGAACCCCGACCACCGAAACACCTTCGAAATCGAACCCTTTGGTGATCATTTGGGTGCCGACCAGAATGTCGGTCCTGCCCCGCTCGAAGTCGGAAATGATACGTTCGAAGCGTGTGGCTGAAGTGGCCGTGTCGCGGTCCAGCCGCTCTATACGCGCCTGCGGAAAGAACGGCTCCAGCTCGGTCTCTATCTTCTCGGTACCGAACCCGCGCGGCTCCACGGAAGGCTGGTTACATGCAGGGCAACGGTCCGGGAGCGCGGCACTGTGACCGCAGTAATGACAGCGGAGGTTGCGGCCGGATTTATGGTATGTAAGGGTAACATTGCAGTTGGGGCATGACGCGGTCCACCCGCACTGGCCGCACTCCACATAGGGCGAGAATCCCCGCCGGTTCTGGAATAGCATTACCTGGCGGCCGTCGTCGAGTGCCTTTGATATCGAGTCGAGAAGCTGTTTGTTGAAATGCGATTTCCGCTCGCCGCGTTTCGACGCCGTTATCGTGTCGGAAATAACGACACGGGGTAATACCGCGCCGCCGTACCGCTCTGTAAGGGCGACGTATCCGTACTTCCCGGTGCGGGCGTTTACGTATGTTTCCAGGGCGGGTGTCGCGCTTCCCAGAAGTGTCTTCGCCCCGGCCATCGCCGCGAGGACCACCGCCGTATCGCGGGCATTGTAGCGCGGGGCGCTCTCGTGGTTCTTGTAGCTCGGGTCGTGTTCCTCGTCCACGATAATAAGGCCAACGTTCGCACCGGGCAGGAACACCGACGAACGAACACCGACTATAAGTGTACCACCGGGCGACGAGGCCGCGCGAATGTACGCCGCGGTCTTGCGCGTGCGGGTATAGCTCGAATGGTACGGAACCACCCGGTCGCCGAAAAATTTCCTGATTCTCCCCACCAACTGGGCCGTCATGGCTATTTCGGGGAGAAGGTACAATACGTCCCGGCCTGCCGCGAGTTGTTCTGCAATCAGGCGGATATAAATTTCGGTCTTGCCGCTGCCTGTCACACCGTGAAGCAGCACCACGTCCCGCTGCCGGAAATGTTCGCGTATACCTTGCAGGGCGGTTTCCTGTGCCGGTGAAAGGTGCGGCAGTCCGGCGAACTCCGATTCCACCGCAACCGGACCGACTTTTACCTCGTGTTGGGCCACCAACCCCTTGAGTTGTAACTGATGCAGTACACCGTAAGGTATATCGGCCAGCCGCCGCGGTACGGACCGGCCGAACGGGTGGTCCTCCCCGAGCAACTGCACCAACCGAAGCAGCGACTCGTACTGTGTGCGGGCACGTTTGGAGAGTTTCTCGAACGCTTCGTTAAGCGTCGATTCGTCGCTTGCGGCAGGGCCGAGCGCAAGGTGCGTCTCGGTAGGGGTGCGGTACTCCTTTCCGGCAACCTCTTCGCCACTCCAACCGGAGGGCTTCAGGGCCGAGGGCAGCGCGACCCGCATTACCTCCCCCACGGTGCACATATAATAATCGGCCACCCACTCCCACAGTTTAAGCCTTGTCGGGCTTACAACCGGCACCTGGTCCTGTACGGAAATTATTTCCCGCATCCTGCCCGCCGGAGGGGCCTCGGTTCCCACCGAACGGACCACCCCGGTGTATACTTTCGACTTGCCGAGTGGTACCACGACACAACTGCCCGGCACCACACCTGCTGCCAACCCGGGCGGCACGAGATAGGTATACCCTTCCGAAAACAACGGCAGGATAACCTCCGCATAGATTTTTTCGTTGCAACCGGCCATCGACAGGTAAAATTAGGAATTTTATCGGTACCGTTTCTTCCGGGGAATGAATTATAAAGGGAAAGGTTTTTAGAAGTAAAAAGAAGCGGCCGCGGGCAGGACCCCATTTAATCATGAAATGCGTACGAAATTAACCCAATTTTCTTCCCGCCCTTTGACTGCGGCCGCTGTTTACCATCGTTCCGGCAGGACAAACCCCTGTCCGGTCCGTTATACCTAACCGGATATTTCCGGTTTTATTGTCTGATAATTCTAAAATAGCCCCTTCCCGGTCCGGGACCAGAAACTTTCGCACATCAATCTAACGATGCAGGACAGGCCGGGCACCGAGCCGTAATTAACTACGTGTACCCGATTGGAGAATAATACCTGTCCTTCCTGCGTTGAAATCTGGTAGTGCGGCCGGGATTCCTCCCGTGTTTCGGTTCTTGCAGGCTTCGGCCGCCGGACCCCTTGAGGGAGCTGCGACCGGACAAATGTAACAATAAAAGCCGGTATTCTCTCCCTTTTTACGATGTAAAGTTAAATATTTAAACGTATTACATAAAAAGACAAACCCGGGCCGGCCACCTACTGGGTTGCCGGGACATCGAAGAACCTATCGTCGAAATTGACGAAATACAGCCTCTCGGTGGCGCGGGTGACTGCGGTATAGAGCCACCGCATCAGGTCGCGGTTCATTTTCTCATCGCCGAACAGCATACGGTCTACAAACACCGCCTTCCATTGTCCGCCCTGCGCCTTGTGACAGGTCACGGCATAGGCGAATTTTACCTGGAGGGCGTTGAAATAGGGGTTCTCGACCACAGCTTTGTAGATTTTCCGCTTGCTGCCCAATTCCGTGTAGTCCTCCGCGACGGTATGGAAAAGGCGGAAAGAGTCGTCGCGGCTCAAATTGGGGCTGTCGGTGAAAAGTGTGTCGAGCAGCAGCCGGCATTCGATTTCGGCGTCTTCGTAGTCGGGGAATTCGAGTACCGCCTCCGCGAACCGGAACCCGTAGAGTTCCTGCACCCTGCGCAGCCGCGCCAGCCGGGCTATGTCGCCGTTTGCTATAAACTCCATCCGGGAATCCTCTTCCTTCGGGTTGTAAAAATAGTTGTTCTTCACCACCATAAGCATATCGCCGGTCTCGAGTTCTTCGTCGCAGTAGAGTACGTTTCGCCGCACTCCCTCGTTGAACCGTCCTGCGCGTTTGTTCGAGCGGGTTATGATAATGGTCTCGTCCCGCCCGTAGCGGGAATAACACTCCTCCACCGCTTCGAGGAACTCGCCCCCCCCGAGCGCTTCGACGTCCGGGAACGAAGTGTCGAAAAGAGGCGGCTCGTAGATTCCCGCTTCGATCATGCACCGCACCAGGGTGGCGTTGAAAAGTATTCCCGATTCGGCCTGCTGACGCACCACCTCGTCCATCGAAGCGTATTCCACCGGACCGAACGCGGCCATATCCTGAGGGTCGAGAGCTGGGCTGGTGTCGTGGCCCACGGGAGGTAGCTGGGCGTTGTCGCCCACTATCATCAACCGGCACCGGCGGCCCGAACGGACGTATTTTACCAGGTCCTCCAATACGCTCCCCGACCCGAACACATGGTCGCTGCCGCGGTCGGTAAGCATCGAACCTTCGTCGATAATAAAAACGGCATCACTTTCGCGGTTGAAGTCGAGGGAAAAACCGGAATCGGGATCGGTGAGTTTCTTCTGGCGGTATATTTTTTTATGGATGGTATATGATTTTTCGCCCGTGTAACGCGCCATGACTTTCGCCGCCCTTCCCGTGGGAGCCAAAAGGACGGGCTTTATGCGCATCTCGCGCAGGGTTTTTACCAGTGCCGCTATAAGAGTGGTCTTGCCGGTGCCTGCATATCCGTTAAGGATAAATATGGACCGGGGGTCATCGCCGCAAAGCCAGCCGGAGAGCTGTGAGATAATTTTTTTTTGGCCAATAGTTGGCGTAAATGCAAAATTACTGTAAATTTGAGACGCAATATGTTGACCCAGCATTTCCTACGTTATCAAAGGGGAGGGTTTGCAATGCAAAAGAGGGGCCGCGAGGCAGGTCGGCGCATGACGGGAGGGAGTCTATCGTGTAGAAGATGCCGCCGTAAATGCGCCGGGTATAACTGTCGGGCTTCCGTTTTCACCGTACAAACTTAACTTAAAAATACCAATGAAAAAAGTACTTCAAATCGTTCTGGGATTGGCTATCATAGGCCTGATCTACGTGTTGTACAACCAGTTCCACACGCCCATCAGTTTCAAAAAAGAGGTGGCTGCGCGGGAAGCTGCTGTCATCGAGCGCATTAAGGATATACGTACCGCCCAGCAGGCTTACAAACAAAAATACCAGAAGTACACCCCGAGTTTCGACTCCCTTATAAACTTCATTCTCAGCGACACCCTGACGTTCGAAAGGACCATCGGTTCGAAGGACGACTCGGTTGCCGTGGCAAGGGGTCTTGTAAGGACCGAAACTTTCAGTATACCGGTGAAGGATACGATATTCAGCAATCGTAACCTGTCCGTGGACGATATCAGGAACCTCAAGTACATTCCTTTTACGGACAATAAGGCGGAATTTATAATGGACGCCGGCGATTTCGAGACCGACTCCAAGGTAGTGGTTCCGGTGTTCGAAGCCAAAGCCCCGTATAAAGTTTTTCTCGGCGACCTTAACAGGCAGGAGGTGATCAACCTTATCGACGACGCCAAGACGCTGGACAAATATCCGGGTATTAAGGTCGGCTCGATGGAACAGGCGACAAACGACGCCGGTAACTGGGAATAATACCTATGGCTAAAGAAATATTGTCCATCCGGCTTTCGGCGGATGGACTTTCTTTTTGGACAGGCGACCATGCCGGGGGGATAGGAACCGACGGGATGAAAATCCTGCCCGGTGCCGGGGAGGTTGTCTCGGCCAATTATCCGTTACCGCCCGGCGACGGCAGGAGTATGGATGAGACCGTGCGGGAGGCGGTATCCGGGTTTTGCGGGATATTACAGGCCCGTGGCGTCGGAATGCCTTTTATGAAAGTACTCTATGTGGATACCCTCTCGACGGTTCTTGTGCCGTCAGCTATTTTCGACGAGGCTGATGCGGAAGCCTATCTGCGGTTGCACGGCATTCCGGTGACCGATGACGAGTATATTGTCTGTTCGAAACCGTTGCACGGGACGGTTGCGGTGATGGTAGCCGGGAAACGCCATACGACGGCACTCGGGAACGCCGTAGGGGATTTTGCAGTGGTTTCACCGCTGCAATACAACCTGTGCACACCGGTGCCGGCCGGCGGGGAAACTGCCGGTGCAGTTACCGGAACGCCTGCCGGTTCGCGGCGGGTTATGGTTTACGCTACACCCTTCAATTGTTATATTACCGCTGTCGACTCTCAAAGGATATTATATGCCGACGTTCACCCGGTCTCATCGGCGGCCGACCTTATATTCTGTCTCGACTGGGTGGTTACGCGACTCGGCTTCACCGAATGGTGGCTATCGGTGGCGGGACATAAGAGCGAAGAAATTACGGCCCTCCTGTCAGGGCGGTTAAAAGGCTGCGTATGCGTATAATCAGCGGGACACACCGGGGAAGGACCATTACTCCTCCGCGTAACCTGAGGGCAAGGCCTACTACGGATTTTGCCAAGGAAAACCTGTTCAATGTGCTGGGCAACCTTGTGGATTTCGATGGACTCGACGTACTGGATCTGTTCGCCGGTACGGGGTCGATAAGCTATGAATTCGCTTCCCGCGGGGCGGCTTCGGTTATCCCGGTGGAGTTGAACGCCGTTCACCATAACTTTATACGAAAGACCGCTTCGGAACTGGGATTTACTAATATCTATCCGGTAAAGGCCAACGCGTTGTTATACCTCAAAAATTCCGGGCGACGTTTCGACGTGATATTTTCGGACGCTCCCTATGATATGCCTGGAGGTGAGCGGGTGGTTGAACTGGTTTTTGCAAACGGTCTTCTAATCGAAGGCGGCCTACTCGTTTTGGAACATTCGGGTGATGCGGATTTTACGGGACACCCTGCCCACCTGCAATCCAGGTCGTACGGCAGCGTCCATTTCGATATATTTCGGTTTTCGGACCCGGCCGCTGAAGCCGTCGATGACTGTATCGTGAATGAAAAAACACAGTAACGGCGGAATAATTTTTGCAAATTAATAAAGATTGCTTAACTTTGCCTCGCAAATGAGTCCGGTTAGGCCGGTATTGTGTCCAAGTCGGAGTCAGTTGCAAATGGATTAGAGGGTAGCAATACTCTTCCGGTCCTGACCAAAAAACGGTGTGGTAGTTCAGCTGGTTAGAATACCTGCCTGTCACGCAGGGGGTCGCGGGTTCGAGTCCCGTCCATACCGCTCTCAAGCCTTGTAATCAATTGATTACAAGGCTTTTTATTTTAAATCACGAACTAATAGGCCTATTATCTCCAATCAGTCTTGATTGAAAATACCCCTCCCGTCCTTCCCGAGCGTCAGAACGTCAGGGCGAAAGCAAAATTTATGGCGAAGTTATCCACTTTCATTCCGTCGTGTCCGTTGCGGTGAGTAAGGCGCCATATAAAGTCGATACGGAAAACCCGGAATATATTTTCAATACCGAATCCCGCTTCTACGTACGGATTCCTGAGGGAACGCATTCCTTCGGGAAAAAACAACTCTGCGCTTCCTCCCGTAGCCGGTGAGTTGTTCCTGTCCGAAATACGCCCCCAAAGCGCTTTCGCCGTTATGACCTCGCGCCATTGAAGTTTTTTTATCCCGGGTATACGGCCAAGGAAAAATCCCCTGAAATGGTGTTCCCAGAAAACACTGCCCCACAGGTCGGACCCGAACTCGTAAAAATTCATACACGAAAATGCCGTCGGGTCATAGAAATATGTGGCGTTACCCTCGTGAAGTTTCAGCAGCGGATAAGGTACTTTCCCGAGTATATTGCCGCCCGACACCGTGAGTTTACTCTTTCCCAGCGGAGGGATGTTAATGTCATATCTGATATCCATTTCGGCCCGCAGGTAGCTGTGGTCGTTGCCAGCTATGCCGGCGGCCGCACCCGCGAGCCGCAGGTCGATTACCGGCAGGGGCGACTGGACAATGTATTTATCGAACGGTTGCCTTACTGTCACTTCGTTGCGGGTGAGCCGCAAACCCACCCCGATTTCCGTGTTGGATATATTGCGGAGCGACTCTCCGGAGGGACGGTCGAACCGGACGAGTTTGTTAGCGTAGATTTTCCGGTATACCAGTCCGAAATAATTCGTAATTCCTTCGCACCACTCCTTTTCATACACCGCTTCGAACTCGTTAAGCAGAGTAAGCCTGTCGTTGTTGCGGCGCGAGAAAAGCGAACCCATAATATTGCCGGTCGTGAAGGCGTTACTGCTTGCTCCCAGGTGGGCTACGTCTCTTTTTGCCGAAAGGGTCAATTTGGATGTGGGCAGGGAGGAAAACATGAATTCGGCGGTTCCGCCGCCTTTCATCTCCTTGTCTTTTGTACCGTAAGCCGTGTATCCGTAAAGTCTTACCTTCTCGCTCATATCCGTGGTGGTCCGAACGCCCAGTTGGAAGCGGTTCCCCTCCATTTTGTTGAAACTGTACAGCTTGTAGTAGGGTCCCCATTCGATTTTGCCGGTCGGGTAGAATCCGAACAGCACCGTGTTGATGACATCCACGATATTCCGGTACAGCGGAGCGTCTTTTATTTCCTCCACCATCACATAGATGTTTTTCTCCCTTTCGGTGAGTTCCCACGGCCGCACGGTTTCCCAGTAATCCTCGCCGGGTTTGATTACATCCCTGTCATAGACCACGTTTGTAGAGTAGCCCAACACTTCTTCGGGAAGTGGCCGGTCCACCGTTACATTACTGTAATCTATCTGGCGGGTCACAAGGAAAGCCGTCATTTCGGATTTTTCCCGCATTCGCAGGGAAAACTCGGCGGTTAAATGGTCGCGGACGGGAAACCATACCGAGTCGCCGACAAGCCGGTTCTCGTTTTCTATGACAAGTTCGCTTATCCAGTTCACGTTTACCCCGGAGGGCATCCTCATTTTAGCATACCGGAGACCCCATGTCAGCGAATCTATATGTATTTCCCCGTCGAAAACCGGGGTGGCCGTGTTTTTGGGATGGAACCTTATGAGGTAATTCTTTCGTCCATCCACATCGAGACTGTCCACAAGGAAATAGTCGTAGTACATCAGCCCGTGTTCGCACAGCGGACCGGGAAAATTCACCTCCAGTATGTTTATATAATTATCATACAGGTTCACATTTACGTGCAGGCCCCCTGTAAACTGCGAGAACGAATAATCGTTTTCAACTCCCGATATGCGTGAACCCTTTATAATCTCCCTCCTCAGCCGGGGCACGCGGCGGTAATAGTTCTCGCTCACCGATTCGGATATCATCACCGGAAGGTATTTCCGGCCCGTCACGGCCGAGGTGTCCATATATTCGAATACGAACCCGAAATTTTTCTGCATCCTCTTATTGCGGAACTCTTCCTTCATATTGGCCAGGTTGAGCTCCATCTTCGTATACGCGTCGTAGCTGTAGGTTTGGCGGTAGTCGGGGTCGTTGACGGGCTTGTTGGCCGATATTTTTTTAAGGATGGCGTGGGCCGGATTTTCCCCGGGCCTTACCACAACTGCGTCGATTGCGGTGGCGGAAGGTTCCAGCAAGAAATCTATCTCGTTGAAAACACCTTCCGTCACGCTTTTTGTCTGGCTTTCGTACGAGAGCATGACCACTGAGACCTCCGTTACGGGTTGCCTTGTTTCTATGCTGAAAATTCCGTCGGTATCGGTTGTCGTGCCTATCCACGTTCCCGGAAAGGTGACGCTGGCGAATGCGAGGGGTTCCCCGGTAAGGGCGTCGTTCACCCTGCCCCGCACCTTCGTCACCTGGCCGAAAGCGCCGGCAACGACGCAGCACGATATCGCAAGCAACGTAATGAACTTTTTCACACGGAATCCTCCCGAATAATATAGTTTGCAGGTCGTATACCTTTGGTGCCTCTCCCGGCGTTCGATGCTCCATGCCCTCCGTAGGTGGAATGACCCGCTGAAGCTTCCGAACAATAAAATAACCTTATACCCGCCTGCAAAGGTTTTTATTCTTTGACTTTTACCGGTAGTCCGAACAACGCACAAAATGTCCGTTTTTGCCGTTTATGCGGAAATATCGTCGGGGTTGCGGCCCGTTGTACCTGAAAGGTATGATTTCGGTTTTAGTTTCGTATATTTAATGCCGTGCCGGAAGGAAGCGATACCGGCCCTCATTATTTCAATATAACCCGGACTTAGGATGCGCACCCATATTCTTTATTTTACGACACTTTTCACCCTTTTCTCGATGCTCTCATGCGGTACGGTAACCCCGCCTGGCAGGCTCTCCGATGCGATTTACGGCTTCGAGAACCCGCAGGACAGCGCCAGGACAAAAACCTGGTGGTTCCACGGCGAGACCGAAACCACACGGGAGGGTATCACGGCCGACCTGGAGGCCTACAAAAGGGTAGGAATAGGCGGGGTAGTCTACTACGACCAGTCTCACGGGGAGGCCGAAAACGCCCTTCCCGGCTTCTCGCCCGAGTGGTGGGAAATGCTGAGGTTCTCCGCGGAGGAGGCCGAAAGGCTGGGCCTCTCTTTCGAAGTGCATATCTCGAACGGTTTCGTAGCGGGAGGGGAGTGGATTACCGAGGAGCACAGCATGAAAAGGCTGGCCGCGACGGAAACCGCCGTAAGGGGAGGCCAAACTATCGAGTTACAGTTGGAAGCGCCCCGTAACCGCTTCGGTTTTTCGAGGGATGTCGCCGTGCTCGCATTTCCCGCGCCTGCCGGTGGCGGGCGGTCGTCCATTACCGAGCCGGTGAGGATAACATCGCGGCCGGGGGGAATAGATGTCGGGAATATATTCGACTCCTCGTCAGAGGTGCTGACCACTATACCCGTTCCCACGGACGGCAAGCCGGTTTATATCGACCTGGAGTTCGACGGCCGTTTCACCGCCCGCAGTATAACGTATGAAGTGTCGCCGAGGGGAAAGGCTACCACGAGCGCGACCAACGTTCCCGCTCCGCCGCAGGAGACCTTCGTCGGTACCGGTTACCGGATTCTTCCCGACCTGGGGCAACTGGAGGTCTCCGATGACGGGATAAATTACCGGAAGGTGTGCGACCTCAAACCCGTTTACCGCGCCCACGAGAGCTGGCGGCAGAAGACCGTCTCCTTTGACGCCGTAAGCGGCCGGTATTTCCGGCTGAACCTCCATGACTGATGGGAGGAGGACCGCCTGCCGATGCAGATTGGCCGCGTGGTCCTAAGTTCGGTTGCTAAAACCGACCAGTGGGAGGAAAAGGCTGCGTTCTATTCCGAGTATATCGAAACGGACAGGACTCCGGATTACAGCCCCGACGAGGCGGTCGACCCTGCCCGTATAATCGACATAACCGACCGGATGGACCAGAACGGTGTGTTGAGGTGGGAAGCACCGGAAGGGGAGTGGATAGTAATGAGGTTCGCTTATGTGCTTACAGGCGGCTCCACCAAGCACGGGCGTAAGAACCTGATGGGGCGCGAATGCGATAAGATGTCGGCCTCCGCCGCCGAGTTCCAGTGGCGGAATTATGTCGGCAGGATAATAGACTCGCTGAAGGTCAGCGGCAGCGGGAGGCTGGCAGGGGTGGCTATGGACAGCCACGAGGCCGGTTCGCAGAACTGGACGGACGGGTTCATAGAAGAATTCACCCGCCGGCAGGGCTACGACCCGACGGTGTTCCTGCCCGCGATGATGGGGTGGGTCGTCGGGGACGTGGAGACTTCCGGCGGATTTCTTTTCGACCTGAGACGCAATATAGCCGATATGATAGCCGATAACTACTACGGCACGCTGGACCGACTTTGCCGGGAAAACGGGCTGGTGCTCACGGCCCAGGCCACGGGGAACGCCCTCTGTATAGTGGCTGACCCCATAATGGCCAAGAGCCGCGTAGCCAAACCGCAGGGGGAATTCTGGCCCATCCACCCCGACGGTAATTACGATATCAAAGAGAGTTCGTCCTCGGCACATCTTTACAATAAATTCATCGCCTCGGCCGAGGCCTATACCGATGCCAAATACAGCCACTCGCTTTCCGACCTGAAAACCCTTGCCGATTACGCCTACGCATACGGAATCAATGAATTCGTGATATGCGCCTCGGCATACCAGCCGTGGCTGGACCGTGTGCCGGGCAATACGGGAGGCGGCCGGCACTACTGCATCAACAGGAATAATACGTGGTGGGATTACAGCGCTCCTTTCTGGGATTTCCAGGCCCGATGCGCTTACATGATGCGGATGGGTAAACCCGTAATAGACCTGTGCGTCTACCTCGGTGAGAACGCCCCTGTGAAGATACTGACCCACCGGCTGCCCGATATCCCGGGCGGGTACGATTTCGACGCCTTCACTTCGGACGCCCTCCACGAACGGATGTCGGCCGAGGGCGGGCGCATCGTCCTTCCGGACGGTACGGGTTACGGTATGATGTTACTTCCCCGCAACGGTGAGTTGACGCTGGACGCTTTGCGTAAAATAGCTTCGATGATTAAAAAGGGTATACGGGTGTACGGCCCGAAACCCTCCGGCTCCCCATCGGTCCGGGACGCGGGGCGGGAAGCCGAGTATGCCCGGCTGGCAGATGAAATATGGGGGGATAATCCCGCCGGGGAAGGTTCCCGTGGTTACGGGAAAGGCATTGTTTACTGGGGGATGCCGCTCTCGGATGCGCTGGAGATGGCCGGGGTTGCTCCGGATATCGCAATGACCGGCGGCAATACGAAGGATAATATGATCTACTTCGCCCACCGGAGGGTGGCAGACGGCGATATATACTTCCTTGCCAACCGTAAGGATACTCCGCAGCATTCCGAGTTCACCTTCTCGGCCCGCGGGAAATACGTCCAGCTATGGAATCCGGTCACGGGTGAGCGATACTCGGTCCCTGCGGCCACGGGCAAAGCCGGCACGGTGGCCGATTTGTACCTGAATCCGCGCGAATCGTTCTTTGTAATTATTACGGATAACCGGGAGGAGTTGCCGCCTGTGGAGTGGTATACAGTCGAGTGCGGCACCCGCACCGCGGTCGACGGACCGTGGGACGTCCGGTTCGATCCGCAGATGGGCGGCCCGGGCGATGTAGTGTTAGACCAACTGCGCGACTGGACCCTCCATGACGACCCCCGGGTCAGGTTCTATTCCGGGACGGCGGTTTACCGCAAAACCATAGATATCGACCCGGCCGGTGATAGAATCTTACTGGATTTGGGCGACCCGGGTTTTATCGCGAGGGTTTACGTAAATTCCGAGGAAGCCGGCGTAGTCTGGTGTTCGCCGTGGTGTGTAGACATAACACGTTATCTCAGGGCCGGGGAGAATGAAGTGGAGATACATGTTGCCAACTCCCTTATGAACAGGATGATTTACGACGAAACCCTACCGGAGCGGGAGCGGGTAACGTACGCTTACCCCTCGATTGCCTCGCCCGACGATATCCCGGTGGAATCGGGGTTGAGGCAGGTCACGATTGTGAGGAGGTAGCCTCCGTTCGGTGTCGGCGGGCTGTAACATATTTTACCGGTTGTCCTCCTCACCCGGATCGAACCACGGGTATATGCCATATTAATATAAATAATGTCAAGGAGTATATTAACGCCCACCTCCATGCTTTAAAGATAAAAACAGCAGGGCCGCCATAAGTGGCGGCCCTGCTTCGTAATGTCGGAAACCAGCGGCTACTTACCCTGCATTTCCCGTAGTTTATCGTACACTTCGCCTGCCGATGTAAGCGAATGGTCGGGGTATCCCCCGCCTTCGAATACGCGCAGGGTTTGGTAATGGGCAGGCGTGACTCCGCTCTCGTCGTAATTACCCGACGCATCGCGCACAGCGCCTTTGTCCAGCCCCAGGTGGAGGGCCATGAAATCGTACATAGCCGTCCTTTTGTTCGGGCCGAAGTCGTGGCCTTCGTCCGGCAGGTGGACATTTTCCACCAGCTCCTCCTTGCCGTACATCGAATAAATACGGCGGATAAACGGGTATTCGACCCTGTCTACCGTACTGGTCCAGTCGCCGCCGTCGGATACCACCAGCATGGGCCGTGGTACGGCCATGGCGGCAATCTCGGCGTTGTTGGTGTTCGGGGTTACGCTCGCGTGGATGGGCCGCCCGCTCTCGCACGGGCATCCGCCCGGGAAGTAGCACGACACCTGCACCACGGGCACCGATACGGCTATCCGGTCGTCCAACGCGGTAGTCAGGAAGCTCTGCGTTCCGCCGCCCGAGGCTCCGGTTATCCCTATCTTCGCCGGGTCGACATCGGGAAGTGAGGAGAGGTATTCCAGTATGGCAAGGCACCCGAGGACGTTTATGGTCTGTGCCAATCCGGTACGGTGGGCGGCCGTACCTATCTGCTCGCCCGACTCACCGTAGGCGAACATGTCGAAGTTGAATACCACGGCGCCCATCCGGGCCAGCATAACGGCTATGGTCTGCTGCCCGGCTGTAAACCGTCCGCACCTCTCGCCTACTTCCTGCATCGAGTGGCCGTGGGCCAGCATTACGGCCGGCAGCTTTCCGCTCCGGCCGGTGGGGCGGAACAGGTTGCCGTAGGTCCAGACGCCGGGAAGGATCTCAAGGGCGACGTTTTCGATCGTGTAACCGTCCCGTTCCTGAAAGCCCGTTACAACCGGGTTCAGCGAGGCGAGCGAGGGCATCGGGTCCAGCCCCAGCTGGTAGAACATGCCTTTGCGGATTTCGGCCTTGCGTTTCTCGAACTCAGCCTGATCGCCGTAAAGCCCGGCAATCTCGTCGAGGCGTTCCGCCCCGACTTCCGGCTCCACCGGAACGGAGAAAACGGTATCTTTCAGGAAAACTTCTTTTGCCTGGTTGGGGTCTTCGGCCACCGGGGGCCTCTCGTTACAGGAGTACGCCAGGAGCGACCCGAGTGCCAGTGCCGTTAAAATGTATCGTGTCATATCGGCCGGTTATTATTTTACTATCTTAACCCCGCGCGGGGCGTCTACTTTCGATACGACCGTTCCGTCGGGACGGCGGTCGTGGCGAATCTTAATCTCCCCGTAAGGGGTCGGGAATGTGCCTTCCACCCATTCGAGGTCGCCCATGTGGGGGTTGATGCGCACCGTGCGGCATCCCGGTTCGAGAATCTCCACACCGAGCACGTGCTCGCTCATCCATGCTGTCGGACCGGACGACCAGCCGTGGCAGAAGCTGTGGCGGAAACTCGGGTAGCAGTAGTCTCCAAACGAGCCGTGGATATCGTTCATCCCCTCCACCGGCATTTCGTCGAGCCGCGTGGAGTTTTCCATCCATTCGAGGTTGAAATCTTCCCAGAAGGATGTCGCACCCATGTCGAGCATTCCTCCCCAGTATTGACGTATAATGTCCAGCGCAGTCTGATATTCGCCGGCCATAGCCTGTGCCTGAAGCATATAATAGCCGTAGAAGGTGGAGAAATCCTTCGCGCCTCCCACGGAAACCACGTCGTCGCAAGCCTGTACCGGGTCCATCAGCCCGCCTATGGCCATCAGGGAGGCACCCTGTTTAAGCTGGTTGTGATCCACATATTTGCGTTGGAGCCGTTCGAGACCGGTGCGGCACTGCTCGGCGGCGGCCGGTTCACCGAGGTCGATACAAAGTTTCTCGGCCGAGTTGAGCGCCCAGGCCATCAGGCCGCGGTAACCGGCTTCCACACCCTCGCGGTTGGGGCTGGACGGCCAGTCGAGGAAGCGCATCGGCGACAGCTCCTCGTTGCCCTCTTCATCTATCTTTGAGACGATTTGGTCGATAAGGCCCACGATAT
Source organism: Alistipes sp. (assembly GCA_021202985.1). Lineage (GTDB taxonomy): Bacteria > Bacteroidota > Bacteroidia > Bacteroidales > Rikenellaceae > WRDF01. Next base: position 86,528 of record JAJQCA010000047.1, on the reverse strand, counting down.
AGTCACGGTGCTTATTGAGGAAGTTCATGTCACCGTGGTGCATGTACCAGTCGTGGTGGATTACGAGGTACCAGAGCGAGTAGGCGCTCATACCGTTCATCCATCCCGGGAGCGGGAACTGCTCCGCCGCAAGGTCGAGGCTGGCCGGCACTATCTGGTTGTCTCCGAAAACGTGGCTGATGGTGGCCACCTCGGGATGCATGTCGCCCAACCATACGCAGCGGTCGCGCTTGATGCCGTCCCACAGGAATTCCTGCATGTTGAGGTGCACGGTCCAAGCGCCCGTCATCCATATTTGGTTCAGCCTCTCGTCGCTGCTGTTGAAGGAGCCGGTGTAGGATATATCGCGGTAGCGGAGGATTGCCCGCACCTCTTTGAGCGAAATGTTGTGGTCGTTCTCCAGCAGGTCTATACGTACAAAGCGGAACCCTGTGTTTCCTATTTCGAAATTGCCGCTGCGCGGTATCTCGACCACTATGTCGCGTTTGGCGTGGTCGTCCGTGGAGAAGCCCATACGCCAGTCGAGATTGTAGGTCTGGCTGCAAACCTCGCCCACCGATTCGCCGAAACGGATACGTACCAGCGACGGAGCGCGGTTCGACGAGCCGCCCATCACCATTTGCAGGCCGCCGTGGAGTTCCTTTCCGAAGTCGAGAATGATGGCCGCCTTTTCATGGTCGGTGCTGTACATGCGGCAATAGGGTGTGGTGCGGGCCATGTCGGCCTGGCCGTTACCCGGGCGGAGAAGAATCTCCGGGTCTTTGATAAGCCTGCCGTCCCCGTCGTTCATCCAGACTATTCTTTGAGGGGTTATGTAAAGCCGGTCGAGGGGGTCCTCCTCGGTCTTTCCGTCGTATTCGCTGCCGAATATGGGTGGCAGGGCGAAAATTGCTGCCGGGAACAGGATGCAAAGCACCAGCAGTGTCGTTAATTTCTTCATAAGAGTCAGTTTAGGTTTGGTAAGCGGGTCCGGAAAAGTCCGGACCCACCAAATATAATATAAATTCTGATTAGTATCCCGGATTTTGCTTTATCTTATCCGGGTTTAGCAGTACCTGGTCCACCGGTATGGGGAACAGTAGTTTGTATTCTTCCATCTTACTGTTCTCGCCTATTTCGTCGTTGTCCAGTGTGGGGTCGCTGAAATGGGCGTTCATCACTTCGATTGCCTTTCCCGTACGTATCAGGTCGAACCAGCGGTGACCCTCCCCGTAAAGTTCCAGCCTGCGCTCCTGCGCGATGGCATGCCGCATGGCGGATGCGCCGGAAGCGATGGCCGGGTCGGTGGCGAGTCCCGCGCGGGTCCTTACTTCAGTAACGTATTGCAGGGCGTCGTTAGTACTTCCGGTCTCGTTAAGGGCCTCGGCGTACATCAGCAGGACGTCCGCCCAGCGGTGCACTATCCAGTCGCAGCCGGAATCGATGCGCGAGGTCATACCGAAATCGTAATACTTGAGCATGAAAATATAATCTTTCCGCGTTCCTTTCATTGTCTCTATCATGGAAAGTCGCTCGTCCGCAGGGGCGAATTCACGGTATAGATCGCGCGTGAGGAGGTACGTCCCCGTGCCACGCGCGATTATACCGCTCCCTATCTGAATGGTCATATCTTCGTTCGGGAAGGTCCCGCTAACGATGCCGTTGCTCATATTCATCGAGGAGTCGTACCCGCGGGCATACTGGATGGCGAACACGATTTCGTCGTTGTTGGGGTTATCGGCGTCGAAAATGTCGGCATAGTCGTCGAGCAGGCGGTAGCCGTACGTATTACCCTCCACAAGGTCCCGCAATACGCCTACCGCGGAGGGGTAGTCGTTAAGCGTGAGGTATACCTCGCCGAGGAGTGCCCTGGCAGCCGTACTGGTAGCGCGGCCGATGTCTATATTGATATCGTACCGGGGCGGAAGTTCGAGAGCGTCCGTAAGGTCCTGGATTATCTGTTTATAAACGTTCTCCTTCGGTTCCCTGACGTATTCGAAAAGCTGCTTGTCGTCCTTCACGTCTTCCAGCACGAGGGGCACGTCGCCGAAAATCCTCACCAGGTTGAAGTACATAAGGGCGCGGAGGTATTTGGCCTCGTTCTGGTACCGCTTCTTCAGGTCGGCGTCCATCTCTATGGTCTCGGAATTCTCCAGTACGAGGTGAGCCCGTGAAATTACGGTATAACTGTATGTCCACAGGTTGGCCAGCGCGCCGTTGCTTGCCATAACGTTGGCTTCGTTTATGGTGATATGGTCCGAAGAGTTGTTGAACTTGCTATTGTAGGTGTCGTCGGCCGAAATGTCGGCTACGTAGTAGTAGTAGGCGTAAACGCTCCGGGTGGAGGAATAGGCGTTTACCAGCATCTGGTTCACGTTGGTCTCGTCGACAAAGAATTTGTCTTCCGTGAAATCGTCGAGCGGATACCTGTTGAAAGCCGCTTCTGTGCACGACCACATTACCGCCGCCGGTATCACCGCCAGCAGGATAATCCGCGTCCTGAAACTTTTTATATGTCTTTTCATCTTGCTTTTGTTTTGTGCCGGTTACCGGGTCAGAATGTAAGGTTGAGTCCGAAAGAGATATTACGCGCCAGAGGATAAGCGCCCCCGTCGGTTCCGTTGTTGGTGGAGGAGTCGCCCATGGTGGAAGCCTGCGGGTTGTTGAAACCGCCTATGTTCGAGAAGATGTGGAGGTTTTGGGTAGTGACGTAAACCCGCAGGTTCTGTACCGAGAATTTTTCCGCTATGCGTTGCGGCAGGGTATAGCCCAGAGTAATGTTGGTGATACGAAGGAAGTCGGCGTTGTAGAGATAGCGGGTGTTGGCCGAAATATTGGAAGAGAGGTTGGGGGTCCCCGCCCGGTGATATCGTCCGTTGCCGGGTTTATCGGGAGAGCGCCAGCGGCCCAGCGACTCTTTCGAGCCGTTTTCCAGCCAGCGGCTAAGCGACAGCGCAAGTTCCTGGCTCCGGTACACCTTGCCGCCCACCTGTCCGTCCATCATAATGCCGAGGTCGAAATTGCTGAAACTGAAAGTGTTGTTGAAACCGAAAGTGAATTTGGGCTGGTAATTGCCTACGCGCACCTGGTCGTAGCTGTTTATTACACCGTCAGGTACTCCGTCCGGGCCGGATACGTCCCTGAACCGGAGGTCCCCTATCCCCTGCGAACCCATCAACGCGTAAGTATCGAGGTCTTCCTGTTTGTTGAAGGTCCCCTCTACGATATACATATAAATATCCCCGAACGGACGGCCTACATAGTTACGTATAACACCCGAAAGGCTCAGCGCCTCCTGCCCGGCGTTGAGGGCGAGGATTTTGTTGCGGTTCCTGGATATGTTCAGGTCGGTCCTCCAGGTAAAGCGGCCCGAGAAATTGACGCTGCTGATTCCGAACTCGATACCTTGGTTCTCGATTTCTCCCGCGTTCTGCATCATCTTGGTCGCCTTTCCGTTAATGGTAGGGATGTCGGTTTCGAGTATCGTATTGCTCCGGCGGTTATAGTAGTCAACCATTACGGTCAGCCGGTTATTGAACAGCCCGAAGTCCAACCCCACATCGAACTGCCTGTTCTTTTCCCATCCGAGGCGCGGGTTGGAGAATCCTCCGGGCTGGTAACCTACTATACTCGCGTCCGTGGTACCGAAATTATAGTAACTCGAACTCATTGTGGTCAGCCACGAGTAGTAACCGCTCAACTGGTCGTTGCCGGTTTCGCCGTAGCTGGCCCTGATTTTGAGGCTCGAAAATAGGTTTTGGTCGCTCATAAAAGCCTCGTCCGAGACGTTCCAACCGGCCGAAACCGACGGAAAATAACCGGCACGGTTATCCGGGCCGAAGCGGCTCGAACGGTCGCGGCGGATGGAAGCCGACAGCAGGTAACGTCCCTTGTAGTTATAGTTCACGCGTGCGAACAGTGCGTCGAAGATATAGGTCCTCCTCTGTGATTCACCTTTGGTTATAACCGCGCCCTGCACGTTCTTTATGGCCGTGCTGGTGAATGCCACCGGGTTGTCCGCGTCGGTACGGGGTTCCACCTGGGTATAGAAATCGTCCTGTCGTGCGGCATCGTAACCGGCCAGGAAGGTGAAGTTATGGCCCTGATTGGTTTCGAGGTCGTAAGTGGCCGTGGATGACCAGTAGAGGTTTGCGGCGGTCTGGTTACGACGCCGTGCACGTATGTTGGCAAGGTTGGGAGTGGATATATTGCCGGTGTTGCCCGCACCTTTGGCAATGAAGGCTTCGGTGTAGTATTCCTCGCGTTCGTTAACGTAACCCATATTCAGCGACGACCGCAGCCTCAGGTTCTTAACCGGTTCATACTCGATATAGAAGGTTCCCGTCTGGCGGAAAGTGTTGAATATATCGCTCACCCCGTCCAGCTTGTTGAGTGGGTTCGAGAGTTCCTGGTTGAAAATGGACGACATTTCCGGGTCTTGGAAAATGATGAAGTAGTCCCCGTTGTCACGCCATACTGGCAGGATTGGAGGCATAGTGAGGGCTTCGGCCAGTATGCCGTCCACACCGCTGGAGGTATTTCCCCCCGAGGTCTGCTGAATGCGGCGTTTGGTAAGAGATGGCTGGAGCGTGGCGCCGACCTTCAGCGTGCGGGTCAGTTGGGCGTCGATGGAGATACGGAAATTGTACCGTTTGTTGTAGGTGTTTTTCAGGATACCGTTATGGTCGGTATATCCCCCGGATACGGCGTACTGCACCTTGTCGCTGCCGCCCATGGCGCTCATGTGGTAATCCTGGTAAAGTCCGTTGCGGAATATCACGTCCTGCCAGTCGGTGACCGTCCAGCGCGACTCGTCGAGCAGGTAACCCGGAATGGTCATATTGTTGTATTCCATCCCTTCGATAGCCATTTCCACATATTCGCGGGCGTTCATCACCGGGTATTTGTGCATTATCCTGTCGAACCCCACACGCATGTCGAAATTGAAAGTGGTCTTGTCCTTCTTTTGGCCGCGTTTGGTGGTGACGAGGATAACGCCGTTACCGGCGCGCGAACCGTAGATTGCGGCCGATGCGGCGTCCTTCATCACGTCGATGGATTCGATGTCGGCCGGGCTGATGGCGTTGAACAGGGTAGCGTCGTTAGTAGGGTAACCGTCTATTACATATAAGGGTCCGTTACCGCTTGTGATTGACCCGTGGCCTCGGATACGGACTACGGGCGCTTCTCCGGGAGCGCCGGACTGCTGCTGGAGCTGGAGTCCAGGTACCCGGCCCACCAGAGCCTCCGTGGCGTTCTGAACGGGAAGGTCCGCCAGCTTGTCGCCGCTTACGGACGAAATCGCCGTGGCTACGTTTCGGCGTATCTGGGTACCGTAACCCACCACCACAAGTGCGTCCACATCCACCACCGACTCCTTCATCACCACGTCCACGCGGGTCCGCCCGCCGATGTTTACCGTAACCGTTTCGTAACCGATGAACGAGATATTGAGCCTGCTCTCGCCCGAGGGAGCTACGATGGAGAAACTGCCGTCGGCTCCGGTGGTGGTGCCGCGGGTGGTCCCGTCCACCATTACCGTGACGCCGATAATCGGCTGGCCCTGCGCGTCGATAACCTGTCCGGTCACCTGATGCCCGTCGGCCGGTTGGGATGCCGGGGCCGTACCCCGGTAGATAAGGATATGGTTATCCTTTATTTCATAGGTCAATTGGAATCTGCCGAGCACGGCGTTGAGTACTGTGCTTACCGGTTCGTCGGAGTACCGTGCGGTAACCCGTGCGGCCATGTCGATGTTGGTGCTTTCAAGGCTGTAGGAAAGCCCCGTGCCTGCCTTTATCTGGTCGAGGAACTGTTCGAAAGTAATGTCTTCAGCCGTAATGGAGACTCTCTGGGTCTGGGAGAATGCGGCCGTAGTCGTGAACAACAGCAGTAAGAGCGTATAGAGCGGCATGCGGAATCTGTGTCCCGGTCTTCCGGTACGGGCGTACGATGCCCCGGAACACCGCGCTTTGGAGTCGGTCTTCATCATCTTAGGTCAGTTTAGTTTTAGGTCGTAGGTTAGTATACCCGCCGCTCCCCTTATGCTGCAGTCATGCCGGGAACAGCCGGTCATTATCTTTTACGGCACCGAACGTATCTTTATTTTACGCCCGTCCGTTACTGCTTCCCACCGGTTTTTATAGCTCAGCACGTCGAGTATCTCGTAAAGGCTCTCGTGCGATTCGAACTGGGTGTGGTACACCTTACGGGCCAGCTCCCTGCTCTCTATTTCTATCTCCACCCCGAAGCGCCGTTCCAGTTGGCGGCATATGTCCTCGAGGGGGGTGCTGCGGAAGTAGAACATACCCTCGGTCCAGGCGGCAGCCCTTGCGGGTTCGGTCTGGAGCCGGGATATCTCGCCCGTCTCGCGGTGAAACAGCATCTGCTGGCCCGGGTAGAGCGACACCGACTCGGCATGAGGCCCTTTGCCGATTAAAGCCCGCACCTCACCCCGTTCCAGTACCACACTCACTACCGGGTCGTTACGATACGATTTGAGGGTAAATACCGTTCCGGTAACCAGTATGTCCACTCCCGGGGACCTGACCGTAAAAGGACATCCGGGGTCCGCCTCCACGTCGAACACGGCCTCGCCGTCGAGTTCCACCCACCTTTCGCGGCCGAAAAACGCGGGATAAACCAGCCGGCTACCCCCGTTAAGCGTTATTTCCGTTCCGTCGGGAAGGGTCAGGCTGGTGGTGGCGCCCATCGGCACGGCCACTTCAATATTATTGCGGGCAATCTGCCCCGTTCCCGAGGTGTATCCCGCCCGGTAAGTCAGGAGACCTGTCAGCAAGCCGAAGATAAGGGTAGCGGCAACTCCGGTTATTATCGGGAAAAACCAACGTGGAGTCTTATACCTAAATGATCCGGTCCCGGCGATACCGCTACTGACCTTATCCCATACGGCCTGTTTGTCTTCCATCGCCTCTTCCACGCCACAGGTGCCCCTCATCGAATCGAGCATGCGCAATGCCGTCGCCCAGCTCTCCTGGTCAGGGTTCGCTCCGGTGGGCGGAGCCTGTTCCATATCCGTATATATTTCTTCTTTTTTCTGGTTCATACCGGGCAATTCTCTATATTCAAGGGGTTATTTTCTTTATCCGGCCAAAGGCCCGACTGCTTCTTGCGGCGCATTTCGGGGAGGTACGCCTTTATAAATTCTACCAGTTTCCGGGTAGCAATATTAATCTGCCGTTCGATGGTCCCTTCGCTTATGTTAAGGATGGAGGCGACTTCTTTGTGCCTGAGTTTCTGCTCCCTTACCATAAGGAATATCAGCTTGCACCTCTCGGGAAGAACCTCTACCGCGCGACGGTAAATTTCGGTCGCCTCGTCGTTAAGGAGGCCCAGATCGTTGTCGGGCTGCACGAAAGTTACCTCCACAGGCATTTCGTCGATGGTGATGTTCCTGTACCGGGCGGTGGTGCGCAGGTGGCGGTAGGCCTCGTTACGGGCCACCGTGTAGATATATGCCTGGAGGTTCCGGATTCCCGGGAGCAGGTGCCGGTTCAGCCACAGGTTTTTGAATGTGTCGGCCACCACGTCCTGCCTGTCCTCCCTACCGCGTATGAAATAGCCCACAAAACGGTATGTGTCCGGGTAAAACCTCTCGTACAACTGTCCGAAGGCACCCGTGTCGCCGTTGGAAATATACCATATTAACCGTTCCAAGTATTCCCGGTCCATTTGCGATTGTCGTAGTCTTGGGGTCCGCCCCTCGTGGGCTTCTATTGATATAGAGTCGCCCGGTTTGCTTTCCCTACAAGGTACGGTGAAAAAATTTCAAAATATAACCCGTGTTCCACTAAACTGACATATTTTGGGGTGCCTGAATATGCATGGTTGTTGCAGGAGATAGCGAAAAAACGACAGTCTATGGGAAGGATGGAAGAACTGGAGCAAGATATGGAACGCATTCAGCAGGAACTCGTTGAGGCCGGGAGAGCGGAAGACGAACTGCGTGACCGGCAGACCGAACTGCTCGGTGAGATGGATACCCTGCAGGAAACCGGCGTACCGGAATTATCGGACACCAACGAACTGCCATGAAAGGGAAGGAAGACGAAAAAACGGACGATATCTGGCGGCACACCGCCCTGGACGAAGCCGAGCATATCCGTGAGGAACTGTCGGAGAACATGGTGAACTACCACGACGACCCGCCCTCGGACATATTTGTGGACGAGACTCCGGGTATCCCCAACGGGATGTTCGGTGACCATGAGGACGATTTCGATATCGGCTGACCGGGCCGGGTAACGGTAAGCCGACCCGTCCTATCCCGAAGACCTTATTCAGCATTTCGGTAATAATAGGAAAACAAAAAACAGGAGAGGGAAGCCCTCTCCTGTTTTTATGCGTTGAATCCTCTTATTTTATTTCGAACTCCCCGGTATAGGTGCCTTCCCCCGATATTTCGAGATGGATGGGTTTTACGATACGGTAACGGCCCGGTGTATATTCTACATCGTCCGAATAGAGGTCTATCTGGTAGACCTGCGTGCCGCCCGGCTCCAGCAGGTACATTATGGCGATAACGGCGAATTCGGGCAGTTCGAAACGGATCCACTCCCCGTCCACCAGTTTCTGTACCATATAGCTCGCCCCGTAATGGGCCGATTCCTGCGTATGGTTGGTTATCGAGAGTTCCACCCTTCGGGGCGGACTGTCGTAAACGGACGGGTACACGCTCATTTCGATGCCCGGAGGATTGTTGTAAAGGCGGTTCTTAACGCCGCACGAGGCTCCGCACACAAGGGCGACCGCCACTACAAACAGGTTTTTTATCCGCATCGTTTTTCCGCAATATAACCTTTTCCGCCCGGTATTGCAACGGGGCACCGGCCGCCCTTCAGGCTTAATCATACTTTGCACGAACAACTGTACTGCTCCTTCTCCGCTTCGTCGTAATCGTGGCGCAGTTTTTTCAGCTCCTTTTTTATATGGTTTATCTCCCTTTCCGAGCCTCCGGCGAGGGCTTTTTCGTATGTGTTTTCGAGTTGTCCTATCAACGATTCGAGTTCTTCCAGCCTTTCCATAATATTCTATTTAATGGTTTATATGCCCGATAGCGGCAAACGGGATGCCATTCAACGTGAGGACCGGCTGCTGTTTTAAGTCATGGGGATGGTAAATACGGCCGGCGGAACTTGTAATCCTATCCGGTGGCACTATAATTGGAACATTATGGTAATAATAAAAGCAGACAGTATGAAAAGGATATTATCATTGGCAGCCCTGCTGTGTGCGGGGATATTGATGCTCACCTCCTGCGGGACGTCCACCAAAGTGGTCTCCTCGTGGAAATCGTCCGGCGCGTCGGTTTCGACGCTCGATAAAGTGCTGGTACTCGCGATGATGAGCGACCGCGAAGCAAAGGATTACATCGAGCAGACCATGGTGAGCGGACTCACCGCTCGCGGTGTAACGGCCGTAACCGGAACTTCGGAGTTCGGCCCGCGCGGCTTTGGTTCGATGGACCAGGATCAGGTGAACGCCAAACTCACCGGCGAAGGGTTTACGTCGATTATGATTATCTGCCTAACGGCAAAGGACAAGGACCTTAACTACGTTCCGGGTTCGGCATATTACAGTCCCTACGGTCCCGTCTATTACGGCTACTACGGGCGCTATCGCTATATGTATGACAATATCTACTCGCCGGGATACTATACCACCTCCACCACTTACGTTCTCGACGCCGACCTTTACTCCCTGCCGGACGACAAGCTGATATATTCCGCCCAGACGCGCAGTTATGACCCGTCCAACAGCAAGGACCTGGCGCAGAGCTTCTCAGCCGAAATAATCAGCGCACTCCAAAGCAACGGGCTGCTGTAAGCGGTGAGGCTATAAATATGCAGTTATAAAGATAGCGGACCTTTTGGTCCGCTGTATATATAGATTTATCAATAAGACGGATTTATCTGTATTGCTCCAACGTATATTCCATAATTAAGTTTTTTTCCTACCTCGGTCATTTTATATTGCTGTTGGGTTTTTAACTGCTGCTCAATATTATAGTATACCTCAATCGGTATCTCTGCCAAAGGAGTACGTTCCCCGAAAGCAAATTCCACATCGGCAATTTTCCCGGTCGCCGGGTCGATGTAAGCCATGACATAGAGGCTATATTCGCCTATGGCCGCTTTTTGAGCATCATTGAACCCATTTTCGATTATGGTAAAAAACCTTGTATGGTTTTCCTGGTCGAATTCTATAGTCCTTGTCCAACCTCTTAGAATATCGTCTTCGAGTTTGGAACCGTCATTATAGGACCATGGTTGGCAGACAAACCGGTTATCAGCATTGTATAGTGTTACCTTCCCTGAAACGTTATCGCATTGATAAACGAATCCGTTCCCGGTTATTTGCTTAGTCTGGTCGTAGTAAAATGTTTTTGACCAACCAGTCAATGTTGCCATAAATAAAATGGCTATTGAAATTATTTTTTTCATATCAGGAATATGAAAGACAGCGGACCTTTAGGTCCGCTATCTTTTCGTATTTTCTAATTACGGATTAATTTTTATGGCTGCGACATCGAAACAATAATTCAGTTGCTTACCTATTTCGGTAATTTTATATACCTGTTGGGCTTTCAATTGTTGTTCAATATTGAAGTACACTTCCACCGGTATTTCTGCCAAGGGCGTACGCTCACCGAAAGAGAATTCCACATCGGCAATCTTCCCTGTTGAAGGATCAATATATGCCATGACATAAAGGCTATATTCACCTATGGCCGCTTTTTGAGTTGTAGTAAAACCATTTCGGATGATAGTGAAAAAGCCTTCGTAGGTTTTATCATCAAAAGTGATAGTTTTTTCGATACCTCTTAAAATTTCAATTTCAGGTTGGGAGCCATCCTTATAAGACCAAGTTTGATAGATAAAACGGTTGTCTGCATTGTAGAGTGTTACCTTCCCTGAAACGTTATCGCATTGGTAGCCGAAACCGTTTCCGGTTATTTGTTTTGTCTGGTCGTAGTAAAATGTTTGGGACCATGCAGTTAATGTAGTTAGTGATAAAATTGTTATAGAAATTATTTTTTTCATATCAGCAATCGTTTAAAATACTTTGTAATAAACCTAAAGCATCGAGCCCAGATAGAGTACTGTCAAAGGAATAGTTGCCATAACCTCCCTGTTCGCTCAAAAGATTGGCGGAATTATTGTAACCTTGTTGAATACTTGTATCGGAATAATAGGGAAGTATATTGCCGCTATTATCCAGCATGTTGATTAATTCTGACGCTGCTTGCCCGCCAATGGAATTTCTATAAATGGTATTATATATTGAACCACTTTCTAACAACCCCTTCCTTCTCAAATACAAATACTCCGCCGCATGGGCTTCCACCTCGTTGTTCAACAGGCGGCTTCCCCAGTCAGAAGGGTCGGACCGCGAAAATTGATAGGCATGGAACATCTCGTGGAAAAGCGTGCTGTGGTCCCACCGGTTCAGGGTTATGCTCGAGGTCCCGCTGCTCGGAACGAAAATGGCGTCGTTCCTCGATGCGTCGAATTTTATATAAAGCATATTACCCAACGCGTTTACAAGGTTCATTCCCGCACAATCGGAACCATCTGTTTTATTTGTTAGTAAGTTCTGCACACCATGTATTACTTCATGGTCATTTACAAAGAATGTCTCCACATAAGTAGGTTCCCACCGGATTAATTCTTGTGGTTGAGCCGTTCCGGTAAAAAGGTAAAGAGAAATATATATGATTAATTTTTTTATGTTAGGTAAAGCGGGTCAAATATGGGCCGCCTATTAAGTGAATTAAAAATGCAACGATCGGGAATTGTAATTTAATTTTTCCCCTTCTTCCGTAACGGTAAACCGTAAAGTTTTGAGTTTATCCTCAAATTTACTAAACGTTTCCAAGGGTATCTCTGAATATATTTTTAAAGAATCGAAAAAGCGGAACAGGCACCCTATTACTGAACCGGATTGATCGATGAAAATCATTACCCATAAGTCATCCTCTTCGACCATCCGCTAATGTGCGGCAGTGAAAGATTCATTATACATTCTTGTTGTAATTTCTACCAAGTCAATAGGGGCTATTAAGAACTCATGAGTATCAAAAATTCTAAAATCTATAAAAGTGCCGTCTTTATATTTTTTCATGGTTTCAGCGCACCACGTAGAACTCCTGTGAAGCCATATTGACCCATCAAAATCAACCCATTTATATTCATGCCCATTTACATTTAATATTTTCATTGACGTATAGTCAAATAAATACTCGGTCTGGATATTGTGAGAAGTCAACAATATGAATATTAATATCAAGAATTTACTCATGTTAGTTATAGGTGGGCCAAACATGGCCCGCAGATTATAGTGAATCAAAAATGTAATGACCAAATATTGTAATTAAGTTTCTTCCCTTCGTCTGTAACGGTAAATCGTATCGTCTTAAGTTTATCTTCGAAATCGCTGAAAGTTCCCATATTTATTTCGGAATACAATCCTTCGTAATACCAAAACTCACATCCAATAATATACCCCGAGTCGTTTATATACAAATAAACTCTTAACTTTCCCTGTTCGGTGGGTACGATTTGATGTTTATTAAATATTTCCTCATACATCTGATTGGTGATTTCTTCTAAGTTCGTAGGCGGTATAACAAAAGGGGGATTCCCGAATATGTTATAACCCATTGGTGTACCATCTTTATAAGTCTGAAAAGTTACTGAACACCAAGTTGAACTACGATGCACCAATATTTGTGAATCAAAATTGACGCATTTGTATTCATGGCCATTTACATTTAATATTTTCATCGACGTGTAGTCTAATAAATACTGGGCCTGATTGCTGTGTGAAATTAACAATATAATTGTCAGCATTATTACTTTTTTCATAGCATTAGTTTTTAACAATCTTCGGATAATGCGGTAAGTGAGCCAATGTTTTTTTCGAAATTACGGGTCATATCCGCATTATACCCTAATGGTTGTGGCAGGTTTTTATCAATGTCTGCAATATATTTTGCTACCTTTAAGAAATTGTTATTGTAAGCAGTCGGTGTTGCATTTTGTATAAGTTGGCCTCGGCTTCCGATATAGTCGGATAGGACAACAATATATCTACCAATTGCGTTTCTTTCAAAATCTTCAAGCTGGTTTTGTGTTCCATGCCGTTGGAGATATTTATATGACATTATCAAACATTCCACCTCTAAATTGGCACTTGCCGAATTCCATGTAGTGACTGACTCTTGATACGCTTGATAAGAATGGAACATCTCATGTATTAAATCATATCCGTTCATTTTATTTAATACAATCGTGCCGTTGTTGAAAGTGCTTGCTATTGCATTCGGGTCGAATTTTATATTTAATAAAGAATTACCAAGTAAACTCGATAAAGCATTCTGAAGAGTAGCTCCTACGCAATCGGACATTAATTTAGACATTAGTTCGTTCAGTTCTCCTTTCTGTTCGTCTGTAAGGCCGCTAACGTCGAAAATTCCGTCGTATAGGCTTCGAATTCCGTTATCGTTTCCGCGGTCCACTCCGCCGCTTCCTCCGTTGCCGCTACCGCCTCCGATAGAGCCACCCGAGGGCGGAGAAGGGTCAGGCACGCCAGTAATGGGTGGTTTAATATTGGGTTCGACTACCACAGGGGGTCTGGGTGCGCTGCCGCTGCACGTTACCCCTTCGATCTCTCCTCCCCACAGGCATTGTTCTTCGTCTTTTGCAGTTATGCGGGTAGTTACAGTGTGGTAGCGGACCATTTTCATATATCCTATAAGATATCTGATATCCCTCATATTTTCCGCCAGTTCCTGGCTATCGTCGAAAATGGAAGCCCACACAAGCTTTATCCCATCATGGTAACGGTCGGCCCTGACAATAAATGCCGTCTCGGGAATGGTGTAAATCACCAGTCCGCTAAACGTATCGGGAACCGCGCCGTTACGGAAGGAATCGTGGTCCGGGTCGCCGTATTGGTGGATATAGTCTTCCGAAGGAATTATACTCATAATGTAATAGCCGGTCGCTTCCTCCTCGTCGCGGTGCCGCACGACCACGAGTTTTTGAAGTACCGGTGCGAAATAGCACCCGGTGGTGTCGGTGGCCGTGGTCCAGTCGGAGGCGAACCATCCGGTGTAGTAAAACTCCCCGAAGACAGGTACGTCCACGCTTTCTATCCATTGGTTCATCGAGTGCTCGGCATATTGCCAGACAGGTTCGTAATCCCCGGTATGGAAACCGAAGATGCGGTAGGGGTTCTCTTCACCCGAACGGGTGAATGCATTTTCCGCGGAAGCCGTTTCATAGAAGGCCCGTGCGTCGGCGACGCTGAATCCCGGCATGTCGCCCGGCCCGGCATCGCCGGGTTCTTTCACGCAGCCGTGAAAGGTTAAAAGAAAGGCGAGGGTCAGTAAAAGCCCTGCCCGTACGGATAGTTTTTTCATAAGCAGTGCGTTTTGGGTTATATATAGTTCCGCCCTATTACGGGCGCATTATGTTGGCATAACGGGTCTATTCACTGGCGCTAACGGTTGCCAACTCCCCGGAGGTTTCAGATAAACCCCCGTTTCCCCACACACAGACCGTGGGATAAAGCGGTGAATAGAAGACGGATGTAAGATAAAAATTATTTTCGGGAAAGCAAAGCCTGCCGCAGCCGGGTTTTTAGTGCCGGGGGAAACGGTATAACCGGCGGGTGTTATTTATCCACCCTCGGCACCTCGTCGGTGTCCTCCGCATCGAGGTTGCGGTTCCAGAGGTATTTGCGTGTTTCGCGGACCAGCACCCCCGAGAGAAGGACCAGCGATATCAGGTTCGGCAGGGCCATCAGGGCGTTCATGCTGTCGGCGATATTCCATACCATGCCCAGGTTCGCTATGGCGCCTATGAATATCGCCGCTACCCAGAACACCCGGTATACCCGGATGGAGCGCCGTCCTCCGAGGTATTCCATGGCTTTCTCCGCGTAGTACGACCAGCCGAGTATGGTCGAGAATGCGAAAGTTATTATGCCTATCGAGAGGATCACCGGGCCGGCCACCGGTATCTGGGCGAACGCCGCTTTAGTAAGCGCCGCGCCCTGCGTATGGTCTATCGCCGGGTTGGCGATTACGCTGCTAACCAGCACAAGCCCCGTAAGGGCGCAAATAACCACCGTATCCCAGAAGGTGCCCGATGCCGAAACGAGTGCCTGCCGCACCGGGTTGCGCGTCTGCGCGGCCGCCGCGACGATAGGCGCCGAGCCCATGCCCGACTCGTTCGAGAATAGACCCCGGGCTATGCCGTAACGGGCCGCCATCATAAGCGTACTGCCCACGAATCCGCCCCCGGCGGCACGGCTGCTGAAAGCCGAATCAACTATCAGCGAGAAGGTCTCCCCGAGGTACGGGGCGTTCATAGCCAGTATTATAAGGCAGCCGATTACGTAGAAAACGGCCATGAACGGCACCAGCACTGTGCATATCCGGGCAATGCCCCGCAGGCCGAATATAATCACGGCCCCGACCATCGCCGCAAGCAGCGCCCCGGTGAGCCAGGTCGAGATGCCCCAGGTCTCTTTTAGAAGCATGGATATTGCGTTTGACTGGACGGTATTGCCTATGCCGAATGCGGCGAGGGCGGTGAAAATGCAGAAAAGCACGGCGAGCCATTTGAGTTTCAATCCGCGCTCCAGCACATACATGGGTCCGCCCAGCATGTCTCCGCTGCCGGTCTTTACCCGGTACTTAACGGCCAGCAGTCCCTCGCCGTATTTGGTCGCGATACCGAATATGCCGGTAATCCAGCACCAGAAAACCGCACCCGGGCCGCCCAGCGATACGGCCGTGGCTACGCCCACAATATTCCCGGTGCCTATGGTCGCGGCCAGCGATGTCGCCAGCGCCGAAAAATTGCTGATATCGCCCTGCGAACCGCTATCGCGCTGGAGAGACAGCCGGATGGCCTTACCGATATACCGTTGCGGAAACCGCAACCGGACGGTAAGGTAAATGTGCGTACCCAGCAGCAGGACCACCATCGGCCAGTCCCAGAGGAAACCCGCTATTTTCGCAACTACCTGTTCCACGGGCGGCGGTTACCAGTTTATCGGTTCGAGACCCCTTTCGGCGAGGTATCGGTTGGCCTGTGAAAAGTGGCGGCAGCCGAAGAACCCGCGGTACGCCGACAGGGGAGACGGGTGCACGGCTTTGAGGATGCAGTTGCGTCTGGCGTCCACGAACGAGGCTTTTTTCTGGGCGTACGAACCCCACAGCATATATACCAGCCCTTCCCGGCGGGTTGCAAGTGCGTTCACCACCGCGTCCGTAAATCTCTCCCATCCCATTCCGGCGTGCGACGCCGCTTCGTGCTGGCGCACGGTGAGTACGGCGTTGAGCAGGAGCACCCCCTGCTCGGCCCAGCGGTCGAGATTACCGGACAGCGGCACGGGGGTTCCCGTGTCGGTATGTACTTCCTGGAAAATATTCTGGAGCGACGGCGGGAAAGGCACCCCGTCGTTCACCGAGAAACAGAGTCCGTTGGCCTGACCCGGCCCGTGGTACGGGTCCTGCCCGATTACCACCACCTTAACCCGGTCGAACGGGCATTTGTCGAAGGCGCGGAAGATATTCCTGCCCGGCGGGAATACCCGGGTACGGGCGTATTCGGTTTTGACAAACTCGACGAGGTCGGCAAAGTACGACTTTGCGAATTCGTCTTTCAATGCTTCTTTCCAGCTTTCGGATATTTTTACATCCATAGTCCGTTCGGGTTACCGGTGAAACCGCGGCCATCTCCTCCCAAATGACGCCTCCTCTCGGTGGCCCGCGGAAAATACGGTCATAAAAATAGCGATTATCGCCCGAAAACCGGATGCGGTAACCGCTTATTTTCAATTTTTTCCCGGCGGACCGTAGCCTCGGCCTGTCCGTAAAAAGGTGCCGCCATAACCCCGGCACTTGCAGAACCCCTGTCTGACCCGGCTCCGCGTGGCATTATCTGCGCGCCGGTTCAACCGTTCCGCAATCGACAGGACCACATCCCGGACGATAGTGTTCCGCCCGGTGGACGAATATTTTAATTTATATCCTTTCGGTCGGCCGGTTCGGCTGATTCTTCCATCAAAACCTGCATGGCTACCATTTTTATGGCCGTGGCCGCGGCCTCGTCACCTTTGTTGCCGTGCCTGCCGCCCGCGCGGTCTTCGGCCTGCTGCATATTGTCGGTGGTCAGAACCCCGAACGCAACGGGCATGTTCCAGTTGAGCATAAGCTGCATGACTCCCTGCGTTACGCCCTGGCATACGTAGTCGAAGTGCTTCGTGTCCCCCTGTATAACGCATCCGAGTGCGATGACGGCATCCACGTCGGTATACTCGGCGAAGAACTGCGCCCCGAGCGGCAGCTCGAAAGAACCCGGTACGTATTTCACCTGTATGTTCCTGTCCGGGCAACCGGCCGCTTTGAGGGTCTTGACCGCACCGAGCAGCAGGCTCTCGGTTATGTCCGCGTTCCACTCCGAAACGACTATGCCGAATTTCATATTTTCCGCCGAAGGCAGCGGCCCGTCGAATATCGATAGATTCTTTTTCTTGCTCATATAGTTCAGTTTTTTTATTTGCTCGCTTTCCCCTTGACCGTCCACGGCAAACCGCGGGCCGGAAACAACGGGTATGAAGAGAAAAGGCCGCCTGTCCCGGTGGGGCGGCAACCTTTTAGGATGTGTCGGGCCGTTCATGGCTCCGGCACCGGCCGGAAACACTTGGTGACAGCCGCTTATTTCTGCTGTTCGGCGCCGATGTACTTCTCTACATCGCGGCCCTCGATGCTCATGGGATATTCGTCCGCAATCCGTTCGAGCGCCTTCAGCGCGTCGGCGCTGCGTCCGAGCCGGTCGTAAACCAGCGCGAGTTTTTTAAGGTACTGCGGCGAGGTGAGCGAGTTGTTGCCCGCTTCCACTGCCTTCGAATAGAGGCTGACGGCCTTTTCGTACTCGCCTTTCTGGACATGTATATCGCCCTGGAGGCCGTAATTCTGCGCGTTGATTATCCTGTTGGGTACGCCTTTGGTCTGCTTGTATTTGGCCAGGTATTGCGCTGCCGCGTCGAGGTCGCCCGAACGCAGGTAGCAGATACCGGCATAGTGCTTCGCTATATTGCCCTGCGGGGTCGACCCGTATTTGTCGATTACTTCGAGGAACCCGGCGTTGAAGCCGTCGCCGTTAAGGGCGGTCTGGTAATCGTTGGCGGCGAAGTGCTGCTCGGCGACGAACATCGCCGCGCCGGCCTTCTCGGCCCGGTTGGGCAGGTAGACATATTTTACAGCCAGGAAAATTCCTGCTGCCAATACCAGCGCTCCCAGCAGGGCCAGCAGCTGCTTGCTGTGGTCGATTATATACTGCTCGGTGTTGGATATGGCGGTTTCTATCTTTACTTCGGGGTCTTCCTGCTGTTCGGCTTCTTTCTTCGCCCCCCTCTTGGTTACCTTCGGACCGCGTTTTACCGTTGCTTTAGTTGTTTGGGCATCACCCGAGGCGGCCTCTACGACAGCCTTTTCATTTTCCGGGTTTTCGTTTCTTACCATTATACTGCTTTTATCGTATTTCCAATAACGGACAAAAATACACCTTTTTAACAAATTAACCGCTTCCCGTCCCAAATTATTTCTCTTCCCCGCGGCGATTGGCCCCTTGCGGCACCCGGTTTAGCCGAAATATGACGCGCGCCCGTTTTATGCGGGGAATAAAATAATAACTTTGTATCGGTATGCATTTACAGAAGTTGTCGGTTATCGGATTCAAGAATATCGGTGAGGCGGTGTTGGAGCTGCCCCACCGGATAAATTGCTTCGTAGGCGACAACGGGGCCGGAAAGACCAATCTCATAGACGCGGTCCACTACCTCTCGATGTGCCGCAGTTCGCTGGCGATGTCCGATGCGCAGTGCGTCCGGCACGGCGGGGATTTCTTCGTCCTGGACGGGGAGTACCGCAGCGACGGGGGCCGGAAGGAGACGGTGGTCTGCTCGTTCAAAAAAAACGGCGGAAAGGCCCTCAAGCGCAACGGAAAGGAGTACGACAAACTTTCGGACCATATCGGTTTGGTGCCGCTGGTAATTGTCTCGCCGTCGGATTCTTTCCTGGTCACCGACGCGGCCGAGGAACGGCGGCGTTACCTCAATTCTTTCCTCTCGCAGTTGGACCGGGGTTACCTTTCGGCAGCCGTCCGTTATAACCAGGTGCTGGCCGAGCGCAACAAGCTGCTGAAGGAGGAGTACCCGCGGGAAGATATCCTCGAAATACTGGATATGCAGCTCGTGGAAGCCGGCAATACCATACACGAAAAAAGGTGCGAACTGGTAGAGCGCCTCGCCCCGCTTACCGGCGAGTTCTATGCCGAACTGTCCGGCGACCGGGAACGGGTGACCCTCGAATACCGGTCGGAGCTGAACGACACACCGTTCGACGAGGTGCTCCGGCAGGCGGCCGGAAAGGACCGTGTGATGCGGTTCTCGACGGCAGGGGTCCACCGGGACGACCTGAAAATGAAAATAGGCGGCCTTGCCCTGCGTAAGTACGGGTCACAGGGTCAGCAGAAGTCTTTTCTGGTGGCGCTGAAACTCGCCCAGTACATGATAGTGGCTTCGGAAAAGGAGGAGAAACCCGTTCTGCTGTTGGACGATGTGTTCGATAAGCTCGACCCCGACCGGGTTGGAAACCTGCTGGCCCTGGTATCGGGCGAGCGGTTCGGGCAGATATTCATTTCGGATTGCAGCCGTTCCCGCATCGAGGAGATTCTGGCCCGCCTTGACGAGAGCCATTCACTTTTCACCGTAAAGGACGGTGTGGTTGCCCGCGTATGAGGAAGACGGTACCAATGAGGATAGGCGAACTGTGGGGAGATTTCGTGGAGAGCACCCCGACCGTATCACGGGGGTTGGCCGAGGCGAGGATGGCCGGGCTGTGGCCTGCCGTGGTAGGCCCGGAGGTGGCCGCACGCACCGTTTCGGTTTCCGTGCAGAACGGGATACTTACCGCGCGGCTCGATTCGTCGGTAGCGCGCAGCGCGCTTTTTATGCAGAGGGACGCCCTCCGGGACGCGCTCAACAAAGCGGCCGGCGGGAAGGTTATACGTACCGTAATACTCAAATAGTCGCCGTTAAGGTACGTGACGGATACCCGGGTAGGCCGGGTTTACGGTCGTCGCTTATACCATAAGACATGTTTATTTAAACTGCTATATGAAGCCGTTAAATTACCTCCCCTCATTATTATTTTTATGCGCCTGCTCCACAGCCTTGGGGAACGGCATGGGCACTTACGCCACCTTTTCCACCGTGCGTTCGAGCGACCCCGTCTGCAGGAAAATCAGCGATATAGTACTGCTCAGCGAGAAACTCTATATAAACCTCACTTCGGGTGCCAGTGAAGTGAAGGTCAAATATCTGCTTTGGAACCGGTCCGATACGGACTATACCGATATCGACTATGCGTTTCCCATCGATTATATGGACGGACCGAGGGTTTGGGGTGGCACCAATCCGGCGATTACGGGAATAGCGTTCAAATGCGACGGCCGGGAGCTGGAGTTCGCCCATTCGGAGGATTCTGCGATACCCAAAACGGGAATACCGTTGGGTATGTGGGACGGGGAGCTGTTTTACTATCCGGACGAGGAGGATACGGGCGATGAACCGGCCCTGCGGGAATACATCGATTCGTACTACATAGAGAGCGAACTGTACCGCAGGTGGTATTACACCCGGTTCAGCGTGGGCCGGCAAGCCGTGGTTGAACTGGAGGTAAACTATCGGCTCATGAACCAGAGCCTGTGTGACGGCGATTCTCCCCTTATTCACGAGTTCGGTTTCTGTACCGGCAGGCGGTTGGTTTACGACTTTTCGCCCGCTGTCTCGTGGGGGGACGGAATAATCCGCGATTTCTATGCGGAAATCGACGGTCGCGACCTGCTGCTTGCCGGGGACCGTTTCGATGCGGCCACCGGCGACGACCTGTTAAGGGTGTCGGGTCTCGATTTCACACATGAAGGAACCCGTTTGGTATACCGTATGCGCAACTTTGACCTTCGGGAAGCACCTCCGCTGGTAATAAACTACTCCTCGTTAGGGCTGAACAGTTATGACTTTTTACGTAACTTTCTGGTTCCTGCCGGTGTGTACTCGGTCCGCTCGTCAGGCGGGACGGAATCATATCCGGCCTCGAATCTCGGAGACCTGGACCTCGAAACGGCATGGGTCGGAAAAGGAACGGGCGACTGGATTGAATTCACCTTCGACGGTACGGTCCCGCTGGCGGGTTTCTGCATCTTGAACGGATACCATAAATCCGCCGGGACGTATATAAGCAACAACCGGGTCAGGAAACTGAGGATGGAACTGTGGGACCCCGACGGGAATCCGGTCGAGTGGTGGGGCGAATACCTGACGCTGGAGGACGCTCCGTACAGGCCTGTTTATCTGGAGAATCTTTTTCACCACGCTTTTTACTACGATTTCCATGATGTGGAAGCTCCTCTCGGAAAGATAAGGCTCACGGTGGAAGAGGTCTTCCCCGGTTCGCTTTACGACGATACGTGCATCTCCGAAATATTGTTCCTGCGGTAAAGTCGCAAGGTGTACGCCATTGTGGCGTATTACCGGAATGAAGCTTGATGCCTACCTTCCGGTATCCTCCAATCCTGCAATCGGGCCGGTAGGGCGGTAAGAGCCAGGAATTCAGGCTGTCCGTGCCCGGCCGTGGTGCGGGCATACATGTTCTCGACGGCAGTGCCCGTGGTGATAATACACTTTGCGACACCATCCTGCTATACCGCTACCGTATCCCCAGGTACAATCCGGGTCCCGCTGTATCCATACTTATTTATTCCGTCCGGGCGCGGCCCGCGGCAAAATCTTTGTACCGGTATGGGAATAAAAGTCATGGAAAATCGCCTTTTATTGTTAAATTTGCCTGTCCGGCACAGTTTCCCCTCGGGGAACGGGGCCAGAAATTTACCTGCGACGAACCAAAACACGGGGTTTCACCCCGCCGCACTACCGACGATTCGCAGCAGGAAGGACAGGTAATATCCATTTCAAACGGGTACCAGAAAGTCATAACGGCTTGGTACCCGGCCTGTCCTGCATCGAGTGGTAGTGCGCAAAAATGTTTTGGTTCCAGGCCGGTGTCAAGCCTTCTTCCGATACCTTCGGGTTATCGCCATAGGGACTGCTCCGGCTTGCCGGAGCAGTCCTTTTTTTGCCCGCCCGCCCTAACGAGGCCGAAAGGGCGGCGGGGGATACGGCGGTCGCGGAGCGGGGGTAAGGGTTGAATGTACGCATTTTTCATAATAAAGGGTTTCCCCGCCTGCGGCCGTCTCTTTTCCGGGAACAGTTTCCCTGTCGGGAGCGGATATTCTTCTGTCCCGTTGACATTTCCACGATAAGGTTCGGTGGGTAATCTGCGAAAGTTTCAGTAACTTTACGGGCTGGATAATTCCCGAACTGTTTACAGTAAAACAATTTAAAGAAACTACGCCGTGGCCCAAGCTAAAAAACATGCGGAAACCCCGCTGATGATCCAATATTATGAGCTTAAATCACAACAGCCGGACGCAATCCTGCTCTTTCGGATGGGGGATTTTTACGAGACCTTCGGTGACGACACCATAAAGACAAGCAGTATCCTCGGCATAACGCTAACCCGAAGGGCAAACGGGGCCGCCTCGTCAGTCGAGCTGGCCGGGTTCCCCCACCACGCGCTCGACACCTACCTGCACAAGCTGGTCCGCGCCGGAGAGAGGGTCGCCATCTGCGAGCAGCTCGAAGACCCGAAGAAGACCAAGAAGCTGGTAAAGAGGGGTATCGTAGAGCTGGTTACTCCCGGGGTGACGCTGAGCGACAATATCCTCGTGGGGCGGGAAAACACGTTCCTCGCTTCGGTGTTTTTCGGTGCCAAATCTACCGGGGTGGCTTTTATGGACCTGTCGACCGGCGAGTTCTACGCCGCGCAGGGCACGGACGCCTACGTCGACAAACTGCTCTCGAACCTCGCCCCGAAGGAAATTCTATACCAGCGCATCGCGCACGATCGGTTCACCGGAGCGTTCGGCTCCAAATACTGCACCTACAAGCTGGACGAGTGGGCCTTCTCGGAGCAGACCAACCGCGAGAAACTTTGCCGGCAGTTCAAAACCAAATCTCTTAAGGGGTTCGGTATCGACTCGATGAACAGTGCCATAGCCGCGGCCGGGGCAATACTTTATTACCTCGAATTCACAGAGCACCGTCAGCTCAGCCATGTTTCGTCCATTTCGCGCATTGACGAGGATAAGTATGTCTGGATTGACAAGTTCACCATTCGCAACCTCGAACTCTTTTCGCAGGGCGATATCCGCCGGACCGCGTTCGCGGACGTAATCGACCGCACACGGACGCCAATGGGTTCGCGGATGCTCAAAAAATGGGTGGCCCTTCCCAGCAAGGACCTCGGGGAGCTGGAGCGCCGGCAGGACATCGTGGCCTATATGGTCGGTAACCAGGATATCTGCGAGGAGTTGACCGACAGTATGACGCTGGTGGGCGACCTGGAGCGCATCGCTTCCCGTATCGCCGCCCAGAGGGTCTTGCCGCGGGAGGTGGTCCAGCTCAAAAACTCGCTGGACGCGCTGGCGCTCGTAAGGGAAAGCCTTCTCGGGTGCGGCGACAGCGTGCTGGGCGAGGTGGCCGGGGATATAGACCTTATGGAAGAAGTCTCGGCAAAGATTGCCGCGGAGCTTTACCCCGACCCGTCGAACCAGTTGCAGAAGGGCGGATTCATAGCCGACGGAGTGGACATGGAGCTGGACCAGCTCCGGAACATAGCCCTGCGCGGAAAAGACGTACTGGCCGAAATTCAGGCCCGCGAAAGCGAGGCGACCGGTATACCTTCCCTGAAGATAAGTTTCAACAACGTGTTCGGTTACTACATCGAGGTACGCAACACCCATAAGGACAAGGTCCCCTCCACTTGGGTGCGCAAGCAGACCCTTACCGCCGCCGAACGGTACATAACCGAGGAGCTGAAAGAATACGAGGAGAAAATACTCGGTGCCGAGGAGAAGATCGCCGAAATAGAGCAACGCCTGTTCGACGAGCTGGTGCAGTACCTGATGAAATACCTGCGCCGGATGCAGCGCAACTCGGCGACGGTAGCGCGGCTGGACTGCCTGCTGTCGTTCGCTGTAGTGGCGCGGGAGCGTAATTACTGCCGCCCGGTGCTCGACCAGGAGAGGATACTGGACATCAAACAGGGCAGGCACCCGGTTATAGAGACGCTGATGCCGGTGGGCGAACAGTATGTGCCCAACGACATCTACCTGGACGACGAGACCCAGCAGATAATTATGATAACCGGCCCGAACATGGCCGGTAAATCGGCACTGCTGCGGCAGACGGCCCTTATAGTGCTGATGGCCCAGATAGGCAGTTTCGTACCGGCCGAGTCGGCCCGTATCGGCCTTGTGGACAAGATTTTCACGCGCGTGGGGGCCTCCGACAATATATCGCAGGGAGAGAGTACCTTTATGGTGGAGATGCTCGAATCGGCGAGTATCCTCAACAACCTGTCGGACCGCAGCCTGCTCCTGCTGGATGAAATCGGCCGCGGAACCAGCACGTACGACGGTATATCGATAGCATGGGCGATGGTGGAGTATATCCACGGGCACAGGGCAAAACCCAAGACACTCTTCGCCACCCACTACCACGAGCTGAACGAAATAGAGGAGTTCTGCCCGCGGGTAAAGAATTTCAACGTAAGCGTGAGCGAGGTGGATAACCAGATAATTTTTATCCGCAAGCTGGTCCCGGGCGGTACCGAGCACTCGTTCGGTATCCACGTGGCTCGGATGGCGGGTATGCCCAAAGGAGTGGTGGACCGTGCCGCGCAACTGCTGGCCTCGATGGAGGGTGCCCGTAACGCGCGTTCAGAAGAGGAGGACACCCTGCCTAAAACGAAAGGGCGCAAACGCTCTTCCCGTTCCGATGCCGTGCTGGATAAAATGAAAGGGTTTTCGGGAGCGGCAGTATCTCCTGCCTCCGGGGCCAAGGATTACCAGCTCAGTATCTTCCAACTGGACGACCCGGTGCTCTGCCAGATACGCGACGAAGTGAAAGGCTTGGATATCAATTCGCTCACACCTCTCGAAGCCCTTAATAAACTCAGCGAAATAAAGAAAATAACAGGGTTATAGATTCCGGGCGGTTGCCGGTTATTGCCGCCGTCTACATGTCTACCTCGGGATGTCGGGAATTTTTATTTCGAATACGGAATCGGGCGGTGTGATATTCCCTAAGGAATCGAGGTTTATCGAGAGCCGGCCTGCCAGGCGGCGGATGGCTTTATCGGACATGCCGTCTTCGGGAAGGCTGTCACGGAAATATTCCCCGTAGGCCTGTTCGAGAACCACGTTACGCACGCTGTCGGTCAACGGCGCTCCTTTACCGCTGCCCGATCCCTTGAAAAACGGTTCGCTTTGCCCGGTAACGAGGTAATACAACCCGAACACTATAAGGGCCAGTATCGCGATGGCCACACCCAGGAAAATGAACGACAGCATGAATACCATAAGCGATTTCCATATGGCCTTGAGCCACCTCAGGGCGAAGAACTGCCGCAGGGTGTAGGCCATAAGCAGTACGTAGATGATATAGACGGCAGTGTCGGTGTCCCACTTTCCCGCCCATTCCGCCCCGAGGGCGAAGATGTCTATTATCATCCGCTGCGCCGCGAGGTAACCGCCCATAAACATCAGCTCGGTATAGTTATACCGGCCCGCGTTGGCCCGCCTGAGCAGCAGTTTGATGGACAGGGTGTATACCGGCAGCAGGGCCAGAGACCTCAGTACTACCGAGTTCTGGAATCTCCGGATTATAAACTGCATGATGGTGCCGAAAAGCGAGTCGCCGAACATGCTTGTGAAGCCCTCATCCAAAGTGTCGAGGCCGGTGGTTCCGGAGGAGATAACCGCCCGGGTGGCGTACAGCAGACCGTAGACGGTGGCGAAGATGAACAGTACGGTGAACGGGTTGGTCCTGGCGGTGCGTTTGCCGTCGATATATTCACGCGAGAGGTAACCCGGGCGGGTGAACAGCATACCTACGGTGGTCAACAGGCCTTTTTCGACCTGGAAGAAGGATGTGAAGAAGCTCCGGATGCTCGTGGAAAACCTAAGTCGGATAATATCCGTCCTCTGCCCGCACTCGCTGCAGAATTTCCCGTCGGTCTTACTCCCGCAGTTCTTGCAGATGTTATGGCCGGTATAGTCCCAATGTGTGGACTCCCGACGTTTCGGCCGCCCCAGCCGCGGCCACCATCCCCGTGGGGCGGCCTCGGGAGGGGAGGTATCGTTGCAGGCTCTATTTTCTTGTGCGGGGTCCATGGGTCGGCCGGGATTATAATCGACCGGCCCGCTTTTCCGACGGCCGGTCTGCCTGCAAAAATATCAATAATGTGTAAGGTTGGAAATAAATAGCCGCTAAAAACGTTTTATAATGCAAAGTCAGGCAGGGCGAAGCGAATATTATTTTTACAATCGCAGTTCCCGGATGGCGCTTCGCACGGAGGGATATTTCCCGCCATCGATAAATAAAACCGCATCTTTTGCTTATCTTTGTATATTCTTTGCACCGAAAACCGCATTGCGGTGAGAACCGGGGGCGACCGGTTTTGACAGCAGGCAGGGTTTGACGGTAAGCACGCCGAGCGTTGTACGGAGGCTCGTAAATATGAACGTTCAAATTACAAATGGCAATAATAGCTACGCACTCGCTGCCTAATTTACCAAGTAAATTGGCTTAATCCGCAGGCCCAAGGCGGCCTGCCGACGAGTACCCTTCCATCGGCATCCTCCCCTTATGCCGTGGTTCCAGGGTATCATCAATCTGGGGATAACTTTGCGGATAGCCCTGACCGCGGAGTGAAATCAAAGGGCTGGGGTCCGTACCAGGTTGCCGCCTACCGTGTACGGACAGAAGGATAAAACGGCCGGCTAAGCGTGTAGAAAGCCCTCGGGCTCCCTGTTTGGACGAGGGTTCGATTCCCTCCGCCTCCACCATACATAGCGAGAGCGCACCTGTTACGGGTGCGCTCTCGGTTTATAGCGGGAAAGGTGATGTCCTTAGCCATACCCGAATCACGTGCGCTGTGTGTATTTGACCTCCTCGTCCCGCAGCTCTTCGATTATCCGTTGGATGTTTTTTTCATTGTTGGAGGAAAACAGTTGCCTCTCGTACGGCGGGCAGATACTGTTTATGTAAACCTTATTATCCCGGTAAATTACCGTCACCTGTGTTTTAGTCGTCAGCGGGCCGGTCGCCGTGTCGAAAAGTACCGATTCTTTTTGCCACGACTCAATCCGGAATCCGTAATGATCCGTAATGTCCTTTATAAAGATATGAAACTGTGAAATATCCAGTATTGTGTCGACTACGGTAAACCTGAGCCTGTCCGAGATAAGCGAATAAATAATCCCGGCGCCGAACAGCAGACCGATAATAAGAGCCATGTCGCCTGTCGAGAGAACTTTATCGGATACGCCGTTCAACCTGTCCGCAAGCCGCAGGCCGAAAATAGCTGCTGCCGTGGCAGCTATAACGAACGGCGGAAAAAAGTAGGAGATCTTCTCCCAGACCGTCAGTTTGAGGGTCCGGGTTTGTACCGCGTAGTCGACCAGTTCGTCGTTATTGTCCATTTATTTTCACAGGGTTAATTGGCAAATATAATAAAGAAAGGCTGTCGATTCCAATATCCGGCTAATTTTTAGTATATTACGTCAAACTTTTAACCGATGGGATAGATTTGGACATGGGACGCCGGTTCGAAGGCAACCGTCAACCTATCAATAGGATGCAGGCAAAGCGGCGCCGTATGAGGCATCTTTACCTTAAGGGTCTCGAGGAGCGCAGTTACATGTTTTACATGGATACCGTTCCGGATGTGGTCGTGGCCGCGGTGAAGGAAGATATCCGGCGCCGGTTCCGGATTATCAGGTTGAGAGTATGGCTGCGCACAGTGCTGATTTTTATTGCGGTCGTTGCCGCCCTGTGGGCTGTCGTTGTATTTGCAGGGAATCTTTGAGAGAGTGTTCGGGTAATATTTTTGTATATTCGCATTCCTAAATAATTTGTTATGACCGCTGATAACAGGGAAGCCGTATATAAAGAACTTCTACCGCAGCTGAAAGCCTTGCTCGAAGGCGAGAGCCGGCCGCTGCCGTGTATGGCCAATATCTGCGCGATAATTAAAGAAAACTTCGGTTTCTTTTGGGTCGGGTTTTACATTGTCGACGGGGATGAGCTGGTGCTCGGACCTTTCCAGGGCCCCGTGGCGTGTATGAACATAGGGAAGGGACGAGGGGTGTGCGGCGCCGCGCGGGAGAGAAAAGAAACCGTCATAGTCCCCGACGTCGAGGAATTTCCCGGGCATATCGCCTGCAACCCGTTATCGCGCTCGGAGATAGTAGTCCCGCTTATGGACGGGGAAGAGGTCGTGGCGGTGCTGGATATCGATAGTTCTCACCTCGACGATTTCAGCCCCACCGATGCGCGGTACCTGAGTGAAATGGTTAGCATGCCGTTTGTCAGCAACATCAAGGCTCTTTACCCGTAATGGGTAAAATGGGTGTAGGCGGATTATTTGGCCCGGGCGGACGTTTGTACAGGGATATATTTATCGGGGAGCATATTCCTTTATTTTAAAATTGCTGAAAATTTAGCCCCGGTTTTGCAGTTTTAAAATTTTCTTATACTTTTGTTGTCGCTAAACTCAATACGGTTTTAGCATCGATAACGCGGAAATAGCTCAGTTGGTAGAGCACAACCTTGCCAAGGTTGGGGTCGCGGGTCCGAGTCCCGTTTTCCGCTCTGAAAGACAGCCAAACGGCTGTCTTTTTTATTTTCGGGAATAGCTCAGTTGGTAGAGTACAACTTGCCCCAAATAAAAAAATAAAATTCCTACACCATCAGGTGTGGGGTCGCGGGTCCGAGTCTCGTTTTCCGCTCACAGTTCTCCGGAAGGAGAAAGCAAAGAAAAGAAAAATCCTTGTATATCAGAGATATATGAGGATTTTGCTTTTTAGGGTTATGCAAGAAAAAGCATAGCATAGCAGATTTGTATAACCTTGTTAGTGACCTCAAGAGCCCGAACTCGCAATAGGTCACGAATTGAAGCTAATGCTTTGTTTAGCAGGCTTTTGCATCGCAACATTTCCATGCTACATCCGTTAATTTGTAAAAACTAAAAATGTAGCTTCATGGAAAGAAAAACATTCAACAAAGTTGAACTTCATTCTCGCCTCGGCCGACTTCCCACAAGTTCGGCTCAACACTCGGCTCGGCGAAGTTTTAGCGTCGTTTTCTTCTGCAAGAAAACCAAAGTAACCAAGAAGGGGAAGGCCCCTATTTACGTACGCATCACTACCCGCGGTCAATCGACCGAGATTTACACACAATGCCAGATCGAGCCGGAAAAGTGGAACCAGAAAGCCGAGCGCTCCATTTTCCGTGATAAGGTATCGGTTCAGGTAAACGATATCAACTGACCGCAAACAAATATCATAGAATGTTACGGTATCTGAAAGAATACACACTTGCGGAGTATTACAAGGAGGATATAATGTTGGATCAGGTTTCTTATGAATATATCGACGGATTTAACTCGTTCCTGCAAACGGCCAAAAACTGTAAGAATAACGGCGCGGTAAACCTGCTATGTTGTATGAAGAATTTTATTCTTTACTGCCTGCGGAACGAATGGATCGAGAAAAATCCTTTCAAATACTATAAACTCAAAGAGGACCACAATAAGGCCAAAGATCATCTGACAAAAGCAGAGTTAGATGTCCTGCTCGATAAAGCGATGCCTAACTCCCGCCTTGAGCGCATACGGGACGTGTTTGTGTTTTGCAGCCTTACCGGATTGGCCTTTACGGATGCCGACCATTTGCGAAGGGAGCATATAACTAAAGACGAAGACGGAATGGTATGGATCCGAAAACCGAGGGAGAAGACAGCCGTTATCAGTCGAATACCCTTATTGCCCCAACCATTAAGGTTGTTGGATAAATACGGGGAAGATAAAGAGTTGCAGAAAACGGGTCGATTGCTCCCAGTGCCAAGTAACCAGAAGATGAACGCATATTTGAAAGAAATTGCCGTTATCTGTAATATTGATAAGAATCTTACTACCCATGTTGCCCGTCACACATTTGCTTGCCTTGCCGTAGAGTACGGGATGCCGATAGATATACTCGCCAAAATTTTAGGCCATACCAATGCGAATATGACACGGCATTATGCGAAATTTTCGGAGAATAATATCAGCAGGGAAATGCTTAAATTAGGATCTCAATTGAGATAATTTGCCGCTCTATAACAAATACAGCCTGCCCTATACGGGCAGGCTGTATTGCTTTCTAAATTATTTCAAAAAACCGCAGAAATGTTACTAAAACGGCAGCTCGGTTGGTTGGTAATTATCCAGCAGGACTTTTTGCAGTTCTGTTTCCGGGTATAGGATTTTGCCGCCAATTGTTGTGAAACCGATCAGTCGGTTATCCCGGAGGGTTTGTAGGGTACGGGGCGAGATATGTAGAAATAGCATTACTTCTTCCCCTGTCAGGTAGCGTTCGTCGGCAAGCGTTGGACGGTGTTTCTCACGAACTTTAACGACGCTCTGGTGTGCTGTTTTAAGTTGTCCTACAAGTTCCCGGAACTCTTCGGACTCTTTCGTAATAAGGCCTTCCATTACTCTTTTGTTTTATTTCCGTTTTTGAGAATGTCGACAATATCCGACTGCCGAAAATAAACCTTACCGCCCAACGTCGAGAAAGGGATAATTCCCTTAGCGCGGTATGCCTGTAATGTACGTTTTGTGAGTTTAAGTACCTGGCACACGTCCGCAGAATCGAGTCACGGCTCACGGGGCTTCGGACAGTATTGCTCTCTCATAGATTCGACTTCGGTCGTCAGCAGGCTGATATGCTGTTGCAGTGATTCCCAAGCCCGTTTTTCTATACAGACGATTTCCATATACTAATCTTTTTCATTGAATGTATTTTCGAGCGAGCGTTTCAGCCCTTCGCTGGCCGCCCGTTTTATCAGTTCCTTGTTGGCAGCTATATGGTCGGCCAACAGGTTCGAGAGTAACACAGTCGTCGTCACCTCCGGCGAAAGGTATTGCAATGAGTTGACAAGCGAGTTCAGCTTATCTTTCAGCCGTATGTCTATATAGACCGGAGAATAGTCCTTGACCTTGCGCGGTTGCAGGAACCGGGCTGTATACTCTTCTTCAGTTTGCTTTAGTTCGCTTCGCTTTTTCCGCACCGGCTCCGCCGACTGCGGGCTTCGCTCACTGAGTTCCTCCGGCAGATTACTGCCGTCGTGGGTTCAACCCGACATGTTTTTAGGTTGACGGGTGGTCTGCTCCGCTTCAGGGAGCATCCCGGGAATATCCATATTATCTTTTTCCTGTTCGTTATTCATATTATTAATTTTTACAGTTTATAAATGTTTTTGATTGGAATAGGGGCACTGTTTCATGTATCCCTAATCCGGTTCGACTTATACATTGCATCCGGTGACCGGAGGATAAGCCGCAGGCAACGGGCATACGGCTGTTCCGGTAACGGGTGCAATGATACAAAATCCCGTATCCGCGCCCTGTTAACATAACAGTTTACATAACTATATATAAAGTATCCCCTTGATTAGCAACACTTCCTAAAAATATAAGCAGAGAGAATGTAAAGATTTACACCAGCACCTTAGATTATAATATGCTGATTAATAGAGATAATATAAAATGCAGTTATATATCCGCAGATAATAAAAAATGTAATACTTACACCAACCAATCCTCTAACCTCTCTATGGCTGCATCAATGGTAATAAGGTCTTTCGAACCTATCTTTTCATTATTATAACGACAGTTTGTAAATTGTTGTAAGGTTATATAATGTGGCTTATCGCCATAACGCTCTTTATTCTTGCCCCGGCGGAATGATATGAAGTCATTATTATTAGCTGCAACGGTCATCCATTTTTCCCTGATTAGTTTGAGCCGCGCAAGTTGGTCGAACAGGTAGGTAAGCGAATTTTGATTGGCGACCTGTAACGGTTCTTCCGACTTACCTTTAAAAAGCCGTGTGAGTTTTGCCTCCGTAACGGGGCTGCGGAACAATTTTATATTCTCAATCAGTTCAACCAATATGGTATATTGTTCCTTATCCAGTTTAGGCTCATAAGAACGCTTATTTATCTGTTTCTTAACTGCTGTATCTACCGGTACATCAGTATTGCCCACTGAAACATTAGCCGATTCATCGGAAGTTTTCTCTTTAGTGGCCGGGATTCTTTGCACGACCTCTAAATACAACTTTTCGAGGCTTATCAGTTTTACCAGTTCGGTGAAGTAAGGTAAATCTATCTTTCGGAGTTCTTCGGTATAATTTGCCGGAGTAATATTTTTAAGTTCATAGTGAAATTCCCTATATCGTCTGAATACATCTTTGCCAGCATAATCATAAAAATCGCTGTACCAAAGGTAATTCGGACGACCGTCGCGCAGGTATTTGGGTAGAGTTGTAAACGGGGGATTATCACGGAGAATCGGTATTATCTCCCCGCAGAGAAAGTCAGTATTATTCAGATAAGAATGAAAGTGCAGAGCATGATACGTAGCATCGTAACACACCGCTACGAAACGGTCGAGCAATGCCTGTGCATACCGGTAAGGTTCCGGAACATTGCCGTCTATGTATTTTATCTCCATTTCGATACTCATACTACAAATATAAGATATTTAGTTATAGAGGTAGTATTGATAGTTAATTGTTGACGGTTTCCGAGAGCACTCTTTCTGCTTTGCCGAAATGTAACGCAAAACCTTGCAATAAAGTTTTGGAACGAATCAAACTGCCATCCGTTCATTATCTTCGCGCCGTACCACTAATTCGTAACAAATCCATTATGGCAACAAAATTCTCATCTCGCATAGTTGCCGCGAATCAGCAGCAATGAACAAAGCACGGTAAAGGCCGCGCTTACGTCCGTCAATCAGTTCCCAACCACATCACAACTCCAGCCCCATTCCCGGCCTTCGGGAGCGACGCTCCCGCGCAAAACCGTTATGCGTCCACCGCATCCCGGCTTTGCGAAAAAATAAGGAGCAAGGTAATCGTCCGGGTAACCCGAAAATCGCTAAAGCGACTTTCGGATTCCCTTCGGACAAACCTTGCCCTTGCAGGGAGCTCCGGCCTGGCATCCAAGTTCAGGGGCATCTGAACTTGCCTTGCCGAGCCTTCACGCTCCCAATGGTCACCGCTCAGGCAGGCCGGGATAGCAAGCCTGCGGACAGCTCCTGTTAGTCGCTCTTCCCTGCGGCTTGCCCGGATGACTGGCATCCGGTGGGCAACCTTTCCGCTCGTCTCCCGATGGTCGCCTCGCTCTCAGGTTGCCTTCGCCAATTCCATAATCAATCTTGACAATTAGCGGTATGGAAGAGGAAAAAATATTGGGAGCGGAGGCTCTCCGCCGCGGTCGGCCGGTGAAAGAAAAAGAGAAACTTTCCTGTTCAATTAACCTCAAACTTACCGAAGAGGATTACAAATCTTTAAAGGAAATGGCCGAGAGTATCGGGATGAAAGTTACGCAGTACGCTCGTGAAATGACTCTTAAAGGACGTATTAAAGCCCGCTACACGAAAGAGGAATTAGACCTGCGGCGCAAAATTGCGGGTATGGCAAACAACCTGAATCAAATAGCCCGGAAAGCGAATACGGAAGGATACGAGAAAGCCGCCAGTGAGGCAGAATATTTATTGAGTTATATAAAATATCTGCTGGATGATCGCTAAAAATAAAAAAGGAAAATCGTTCGGTGGTTGTGTCCGTTATGTTCTGAACGAGGATTGCGAAATCCTCGAAGCCGAAGGTGTTATGGCCTGCGATGAAGCCAGTATTATCCGCGACTTTGCGATCCAGCGCTCCGGCAGGCCGGAGATAAAACAACCAGTCGGGCATATTCCTATTTCATTTTCTGCGGAAGATTCTCCGCGGCTGACGAACGATTTTATGGTTCAGTTGGCTAAGGAATATATGCAGGAAATGGGTATATGCAATACCCAGTATATCGTCGTACGGCATAACGATACCGCTCATCCGCATATGCACATAGTCTATAACCGTATAGACAATGACCTAAAAGTTATCTCGGTCAATAACGACTATAAGCGCAATATCAAAGCCTGCAAGAAGCTAAAAGACCGCTATGGATTGACTTATGGGAAGACGGGAAAAGAAAAAGTAAACCGCCCTAAACTTCACGGCCCGGATAAATTGAAATATGAAATACATGATACCCTCAAAGCCATCTTGCCGAAATGCCGGACATTCGACGATCTGGAAAAGAGACTCAAGCAGGGCGGAATTTCTATCAAATATAAATACCGTAGCGGTGCCGTAGAGAGTGAAGAAAATATACAGGGCGTGTCTTTTGAGAAAGGTGGTTGCTCGTTCAAAGGTTCCGAAATCGACAAGAAATTCA
This sequence comes from Alistipes sp., assembly GCA_021202985.1. Classification (GTDB taxonomy): domain Bacteria; phylum Bacteroidota; class Bacteroidia; order Bacteroidales; family Rikenellaceae; genus WRDF01. The sequence continues at coordinate 51,992 of JAJQCA010000047.1, read as the reverse complement.
GCTACGGAAACCTCAAAAAGACTCTCTCTGCTAAGCTGAATGAGGCATGGGAAAAAATAAAAGACATGATAATGCCGGAGGGTGTCAAGCAGCCGGAACCCATTCCGCTCACCCCGAAGCCGAATGCTAGGCACCAATCCCGAATGCCTGCGACGGAGGTTAAAAAACAACCGGAGCCGACTGCCAGCGATCATATGTCCTGGAGGGTCGCTATGGGATTAACTGACAACCCGGCGCGAAAACAGTCGGCCGCGCCGCAACTGAGTACGGAAGTTACATCACCAAAACCAGTTGAACGATTAACCGAAGCAGTCCGGCAAGAATCTAAACCGGCACCTCCGATCAATCGAAACCCCTCAATAGGAGGTGTTGAAGTAACCGATAATCAAGTAAAGATATTACGAGAAGGCGGTCATATTTACCTTGAAAATATGGAAAAGAAGGGCGGCAGCGGTAAAATCTCTACCTATGTTTTTCTTGATGATAGCGGGGAAAAAGTATTTTGGAGTGAAGATAATCCCGATTCTCTGGTTAAATACGGGGACATTACGATAAGGTTACGGGATAAAATCCAAGTGGAAAAAGGTTACATAGTAAAAGCTAAAATGAAATGGTGGGGCGGTATTGATTACCAATATCCGTTCGTTTGGAAAGACCCGAAAACAAACGAAGTTAAATACGACTTTGCAGATCCCCGAATACCGAAAGAAGTCCACGATAGAGAAATGAAAGAGTTCCGAGAGGAAAATACGGGAGAATATCCCGTTAACCAATCAAAAAAAAGGTAGGAAGATATAATATCAACGATTCGGCTTTTCCAATAACGAAGGGTAGGTATCGTAAGAGGGAATAAAATCCGTAACCGGGCAGTCGAAATACTGGCCGATACGATAAAAGTGAATTAGTCACGACTTAATCTGACAGTTAGGAATAAAAATTAATAGATTCACTAACTGTAAAGATCAAGAACATGACGACACAACAGAAGATCATCAAGAACAAATCGGGCTTATTGGAACTTGCCCAGATGCTTGGTAACGTATCACAAGCCTGCAAAGTGATGGGCTACAGCCGCGATATTTTTTACCGATTTAAGGAGCTATACGACCAAGGTGGCGAGCAGGCCTTGCAGGAGATATCCCGTCGTAAGCCGATCCTCAAGAACCGTGTGGAGGCTCCCGTTGAGCAGGCCGTAGTCGAGATAGCTATCGAGAACCCCGCCCTTGGTCAGCTTCGGGCATCCAACGAACTGCGCAAGAGGGGCATTATTATCTCACAGGGTGGTGTTCGCAGTATATGGCTCCGCCACGAACTGGCAACGTTCCGCCAGCGTCTTAAAGCCCTTTCGGCCAAAGCCGAGGAGGACGGCATTATCCTCTCCGACAAGCAGGTTGCCGCGCTTGAACAGGCCAAAGAAGATAAGGTTGCTCACGGCGAGATCGAGACCTATCATCCTGGCTACCTCGGAGCTCAAGACACCTATTATGTCGGGCACATCAAAGGTGTGGGACATATCTACCAACAGACATTTATCGACACTTACGCCAAAATAGGCTTCGCTAAACTGTATGACCGAAAGAACGCTCTTGTGGCTGCCGACATCCTAAACGACAGGGTGTTGCCTTTCTACGAACAGCACGAACTGAGACTGCTCCGTGTACTGACCGATCGTGGAACCGAGTACTGCGGTTCACGTGAGCATCATGAATACCAGCTATATCTGGCCATCGAGGATATAGACCATACAAAAATAAAGGCCAAAAGTCCTCAGACAAATGGTATATGCGAACGATTCAACAGAACCGTTAAAAACGAGTTTTACGAAATCGCATTCCGTAAAAAGATTTATTCTTCGATTGAACAACTCCAACAAGACCTCGATCAGTGGATGCTTGATTACAATACCAAAAGAACGCACACGGGTAAGTTTTGCTTCGGCAGAACACCCATGCAAACTTTCATCGAATCAATCAAGATAGCAAAAGAACACTACATCGAAAATCTGCCTGAAACAAATCATCCCGACCAAGCGGACACCTCAAAAAATGTCGGCGTAGGGCGGGATGATTTGATTGCTAACCCTAAATTACTAACTTTAAATTCCCAATCTGACAATTTTCAACATCCTATCTAAAGCAACTGTCAGATCAAGTCGTGACTATTACAGTGGTCGGTTTCTTTTGTGTCGAACGAGATATATCTTTCCGGTTCGTCGGGACCTTGCAGTATAGGTATGCCCACATCGTCCAAGCCGAGAAACCTGATAGAGAATAGCCCCCGAACGGGATATCCTTTTTTCGGGTAACCGCTGCCGGAAACCAGTTGAAAAACATTGCCGTCGTTTTGAAACCGGGTGATTTTTGTCCGCCCCGTCCAGAATATAAAGTCGGTGATCCAGGTAAATGAAGGCTTTACGATATTCGCGGAGGATACCGACAGTTCATATCCGTGGGAACGCATATCCGCGACATTCCCCCATCTGACAAACTGTCCCCCAACCCCTTGCCCGGTCGTTAGTCCTATCAAGTCATAGTTGCGGCGGCGGTAGTAATCCGTCGTAATGCTTATTCGGTCATTTAGCAGCCCAATATTTAAACCTATATTAAATTCCCGTTTCTTTTCGTAAGATACATCCCGCGCTTCGATGTCCGATAACCATATCCCGTCTTCCTGATGTTCAGGGTAAGGTCTAAGGGATGGATAGTCCGTCAGGTACGTCGCCGATAACCGGGCGGCTTCCGGTCCGCGGTCTGCAGTCACGCTGTATGAAGTTCTAAGGGATAGATTTGAAATAATCGGACTGGCTGATTGGAACAACCTTTCTTCATGTAAGTTCCACCGTCCCGAAATATTCCATGTGGGAAGCCAGCGAGAGTTTTCTGCTCCGCCGAAACGGTTCGTACCTTCATACCGGGCGGTTACATTGAAAACATATTTATTACAGTAAGAATATGTGCCGGAAGCAAAATAAGCTACGTTCCGGTAATACGTTTCGGGACGTGATCCTACTTGTGACATTAATGGTTCAACCACATCGTCGGTGCTGTCGGTAATATTGGCGTGGTGTTTCCGGTCGACGGCGCGCACTTCCGCACCGCCGAGTATATCGAACGTATGCCTGAGGGAGTATATCCGGTTCCACCGGATTGTTGTCCGGAAATCCCGGCTCGTCACCTCTATGTTGTCCCTATTATATACGCCCTTATAACCTGTTACATATTCATCCTCCAGTAAATAGAACACATTGGAAGCTTCCGAGATGTAATGGCAGGTCTTTGCATCCTGCAACCGCCACACGCCTAAAACCGATAATTCGACGGACTCGATGGGCTTCCATTTCAACTGGCCCTGAAATTTAAAGTCCGTCACTTTATACTGCATATAATTATTAATCAGTTCGTGCCGTATGTTAAAATCCTCCCCATCGAAACGATAATATTCGTTCGGATCAAGTATGCGGCTTGTATTCATGGCGTACTTGTACGGGTTTATATCCTGAGTCCGCGAAATCGTACCGTTTTGATAATCGGCCGTCTGCTCCAAAGTACCCGGTGCATTCTGGGTGCGGTAGGATGCAGTAGTAATGAGATTTGCGGAGAGGTTATGCTGTATCTTGTGGGTATAATTCAGGTTTGCCGTCATACGGCGTACTTTGCTTTGCAGGCTCCAACCGGGATCGTCCATTATCCCTATGGATGCGTATTGTGTAGATTTTTCACTTCCTCCCGAAAAACTTACCGAGTGGGTTTGAACCAGTGAATTACGGAACAATAGATCGAACCAGTCGGTGTTCCGATCAACGGCCTTTAATAAATAGTCGGCGTTTTTTCCCCGTATATTTCGTACATCCTGCCGTAAATCCCGTACGAACTTTCGTTCCACATCTGCTGACCTGAAAACCACCCGTTGCCGACCATCTCATCGAACACATTCATTTGCTCCCGTGAATTGAGTATGGAACGGTTGCCGTACACCGGTTTTGAGCGGATCGAGAACTCTCCCGTATAATTTATCGTACTTTCACCCGGATGTCCTTTCTTGGTGGTTATAACGATAACGCCCGCCATGGCCCGGCCGCCGTAAATCGAGGTCGCCGCACCGTCTTTCAATATCTGGAAACTTTCGATATCGTCCGGATTAAGTCCGGAAACGGCGGAACTAAGCACTGTTTCGGCATTTCCCGACGCGAGGTCGTCGGCATTGATCTCTAAAGCATCCTCTATTATAATTCCATCCACTACCCAAAGCGGTTGGGAGTTTCCGTAGATCGAGGTAGCTCCGCGTATCCTTATCTTGGGAGAAACACCGAATGTGCCCGAAACATTGGATAATACCACACCCGCCGACCGCCCTTCCAGAGAACGGCTGACTTCTGTTACCCCGGAAATCAGGACATTTCCGGACGGGAACCGGTCTGCAGCTCCTGTGAATAATCTTTTATCTGTTTCTGTAATTCCATTGACAACGACCTCCTGAATATTTATCGTGTTTTCAAAGAAATTTAGGACGGTTTCCGGATCGCCGGGTGTATCGTCATATATCGATTTGAGGATAACAGTATTTCCTGCAACTTCAAATACGACCTTCTTGCCAGGAAAAATATATGGCAGGCATTGATCTATTGTGGCATTTTTGAAAGACACGCTTATCCTGTCCGAGTCATCGATCATTCCATAGTCATAAATGAAGGAGATATCGGTTTGCCGGGTGATCTTCCGCAATACAGTCTTCACCGGACTGTTTTTTACCGAAAGGTTTATTGATACTGTTTGGCCGATAAGACTCAAAGGATACATACACATCCATATTCCCGCAATTATAAATATAAAACGGCGGATAAATATTATGCAATCATTTTTAGGTTGTCTTGATTCCCGCCCGGAATTTCTCATTTTTAAGTTTAGTGTAATTACTCGATGAGGTAACCCTTATCCGTTTTTGTAAAAGATATGGGCATACTTTTCTCGATAGCTGTTATCAGGTCATTCAGCGAAATATTGCGGCTGAAAATACCCGACATTTTAGCGAGTTTTTTATCGTCTTCAGCACATACTATATCGACGCCATACCAGCGGGATAACTGCCTGGCAACCTTGCTCATTTCAATGTTGTCGAAGTAAAATATACCGTCCGACCATGCCGGTAAGGAGGTGGGATCGATACACTTTTTGGAGGGGGAAGGATCGGAGATTTCCAACTGTTCGCCCGGCAATAATTCTGTCGAAATCGGGTGTGAACTGGAAATAACATTTACCTGACCGGTCAAAAGCGTTATCTCGGAGGATTCATCATCGTAAGATCGGACGTTGAGTGTCGTTCCTTTTACAATCACTTCGCAATCTTTTGTTTCGATAATAAAAGGGTGGTAATTGTCGGAAATGATATCGAAATATGCTTCCCCATTCAATCTGACCCTTGTTTCGTCGTTTGAAAAAGCGGAAGGAAAACTTAATCGTGTGCCGGCGTTAACGGTTACCAGACTTTTATCGGGTAATATTAAAGATTTTATTTGCCTTCTTCCTTCTACCAATTCATTTATTAAGTCGCTATCAGTTTGTCCTGACGTGGTCGGTAAATAAAAACCTTCGGTAACGTAATCGGTGCTAAGCGTATGGACGGAACCGTCGCTAATCAGTATATAGGACCGATCAGGATCGAGAATAATCTCTGCCGAAAGGCCGTCTGCGATTTCCGGTACGATGACCTTATTATAATGAAAAAGCGATATGGTAACCGTCAAGATTATCATTGCAGACGCTGCGGTGAGAGTCCTAAGAATCATTCTTCGCCGAATGTTTTGTTTGCTGCGTTTGTCAGTAAAGATCGTATAGGAATACCGGTGGTCTAAATTCATTTTATCAATAGTGTTTTCCGACCAGTATTCCTTAATTTGCCCGACCAATTCTGCATTTCTTTTATCGGCTGAAATCCAGTGGTTGAGTATTATCAGCTCATGTTCCGTTATTTCCCCGGTCAGCAGCCGGCCCAACATACCCTCTATATTATCGATGTTTTTCATTTTGTGTTTTTTACAGGGGTTGGTTTTTCGAGTTCTTCCTTGATTATTTTGACGGCCTTGAATATATGTGCGTCGATGGTATTTACCGATACTTCCATAATTTCCGCAGCCTCCTTGTACGTCAATTTGTCTTCCTTTACAAGCTTAAAAGCCATTTTGCATTTCGCCGGTAGGCTGTCTATCAGACTATTGATCTTATCCACATTTTGCCGGGAGATCAGTATATATTCGGGACTGACAGATACGGATTCTTCGAATAGCTGGAAAGAGATATGATCGAGGCTTACCACGTCCCCTTTTTTTTGCTTTCAGATAGTTGATCGCTTTATATTTTGCTATTCGGTATATATATATGTGGTGAATGCACTGGGGTAAAGGATTTTTTTTCGATTATTCCATACAGCAAGGAAAACGTCGGACACCAACTCCTCGACCGGGTCTTTGTCCTTGACGAAAATGGAAATATATCGGTGAAGTCTGGGGTAGTAGAGCGCGTATAGTCTCTCCATAGCATCTTCACTCCCATTCCTATTCAGGTCTTCAAGAAGCGTTATTATCTCTGTTTTTTCTATTTCCAAAGCGAGAACTTAATAATAAGAGAGAATTTGTAATATTAGTCAAGAATAAGCCGCATTTTCATTAGGGGACTAACCTGTTTTATTCCTAAAAAGTATCGGGAAGCTATAAAATAGCACCAAAAATACTCAATAGGGGCGCCATAATAAAATAAAACGGTTTAGGCCAGCAAGATCAGATAGGGCAGAGTAAAGAAAATTATTGCCTATGGTCGATAGTATTTGTATCTTTGCAGTGTAGAATGGAAATGCAAACTGATGCGAGGAACCCAATCCTTATAAGTGACCTCTAAATCAGAATAGTCTTCAAAATTATTGATATATAACGGATTGAAACCGAAGGTTCGGTTTTCGTTTTCCGCTCAGAAACTGGAGGTCTGAAAAATCAGGCCTCTTTTCTTTTGTCTGTCAATAAATTACAGAGGCCTTTTCAGAATTTCAAAACTTCCAGGTAACAATTTGGCAACAGTGCCTTTGCCTTCTCCTGCTTGGTATCTCTATGGGATAACTCTATTACAATGTTACTAAGGGCAAGTGGGACTAATGGCCGAAAAGTTTCCACACCGCCCCGTTCACAGTTTGTAGCGACCAGCCAACGTTGGAAAAGATAATCCACAAGTTGCCGAAGGTACCGGCGTCAGCCGGCCACGACTTGCGGATTTAATCTTTTACAACATTAAATTTAAAGAATACAAGGTGCGGTTCGGGAATCTTTGAAAACAAGTTTTCCGATTCCTCTCACCTTCCACTGAATTTGAGGTCAACGGGGAATGGGTGAGAGAGCAATTAGAAATATCCCGACAACGCTATCTTAAGAGAATCTTAAGAGAAATGTTTAGAACACTCGTTATCTTTGACTTGGTTTGGAATTAAAAAGTAATTTAGGGTATTACTATTCCGCGATATTTAATGAAAATTCTGATAATAGAAGACGAACCGGGCATTTACAACTTCCTTAATGAAGGATTGCAGGAGGAGGGATACAGCGTTACCATTGCATCCGACGGGATAAGCGGTATCGAGAAATATAAAAGTTCATCACCGGATTTAATACTTTTGGACTGGATGCTTCCGGGGATGCACGGAATAGATGTCTGCAAAGAAATACGCAAAATTGACAGAACAATACCCATCCTGTTCCTCACGGCAAAAGATACCGTCCGGGAAACCATTGACGGTTTGAGGGCCGGAGCCAATGATTACATCAAAAAGCCGTTCTCTTTCGAGGAATTACTGGAGCGTATTAAAATCCATTTCAGGAACCGGCTGGAGGATGAGATGCTGACCCTCGGAGATATAATCATAAATAAATCCTCTTATCAGGTATTATATAAAAACGAGAAAATATCGCTTACACAACGGGAGTTCGCATTGCTGGAATTTATGATACGCAATAAAGGAAAAATCTGCACGCGGGATGAAATAATACATAAGGTATGGAATATTAATTTCGAGTACGATACCGGGGTTATAGATGTTTTCATAAACTCGCTCCGCCGGAAATTGCATATGGATAAGGATAACGGTAATATTAAAACCGTTCGGGGAGTCGGATATATCGCCAACGACCAAAGATGAGAAAACTATCGTTACAAGACCGGATAGCTTTCAATATTATCGTCTGCTCTCTCGCGCTGACGATAGTCTTGTGCGGTATTATCCTTTTGGTTTTCAAGTACCATACGGGGAAAATAGGCACAGGGGCGATAATAACCCTGTCCGATGTGGAAAACCTGTTTACTATACTGCTTCGGGTATGTGCCGTCGGTTGCTTTGTGGTTTTGATGTTACTATTCGGCATTTCGCGGCGTATAGCCCAGAATAGTATTAAACCCATCCGTGAAATCATAAATACCGCCGAGGCTATAACCCACAATAACTTACGTGCAAGGATTCCGCTGCCAAATCATAAAGACGAATTGTACGAGCTTTCAGAAACGATTAATAACCTGCTGGACAGGATTGAATATGCTGTGGAAAGAGAGCGGAATTTCACGTCCTATGCCTCACATGAGTTTCGTACCCCACTCTCCGTATTAAAAGGAACGATGGAAGTCCTTATCCGGAAACCACGGAGTGAAACCGAATATAAGGAACGTATCGGAACCTGCATTGAGGAAGTCGATGAGCTAAACAACATGGTAGAACAGCTCTTGATACTAACGAGGTACGAAGACAACAGGCAATCCCTCCATTATAAAACCTTGCCGGTCGAATCGCTCGTCAATAATTGTGTCGGCCCCTACTGTGATGATATGCTTGTAAAGAGAATGGAATGTAAAATCTCCATACAACCGGAAAAAATCTCCCTGTGCACTGATGAATATCTGTTTTCAACTGTATTGAATAACCTTATCTCAAATGCCGTCAAGTATGCAAATGAGGGAGGACTCTTTGAAATTAAAGGTTATCAGAAAGACGCTGCCTATACGATAGAGGTATACAACACCGGCGGGGGTATTCCCTCCGAAGAACTGGATCATATTTTTGATAAATTCTATCGCTCATATACTCCCGGCAAAACAGAGATAAAAGGATTCGGATTAGGGCTTTCGATAGTAAAACGATTCTGTGATTTATTGGATATAAAAATTCTCATAGAAAGCGAATTAAACCAATATACAATCGCAAAATTGATTATTCCCACATACAATAAGACTATAATCCATGAGTTCAAATCCGCAAAGCACGTCCCGATGGCTGAATAAAAATATAGCCGTAATCAAAGGCATTTATATTTCGGGGTGGATATTTACCGTTCTTAGTGCGGGATGCTTCGTCGTCTTTTGCTGGTTCCTGTCGGTGTTCGCTGCTTTGTGGCTCGATAAAGGGCAGATAGCACCGGATAACTTGTTGTATGCTTCCCTATTTCTGACGGGCAGGTATATTTTAGCATACATCGCTACGCGCTATAATCATAAAGCCGGACAGATCATTGCCTCTAAGGTAAAGAAAGTACTATATCCGGCCTTACTTAATAACAACAAAATAGATTCGATATCGGGTACCTTGATGGTTACCCGTGTAAACGACGATCTGAAGCCCTATTTTGCTTTTTTCATTCCATATGCGATGGCATCGGTATTGGTTAGCGTCCTGTTGCTGGTTGTGTGTTTCTGGGTGGAGAAGTGGGTGGGGATAATCCTGTTGGTTTCTTTTTTAGTTATACCTTTCTTGATGAGTATCATCGGAATGGGAGCCGAAGGGATTCACAAAAAACATATCGACCTGTTCATGAAATATTCGGCTGTTTTTTATAACCGTCTGCAAGCCATCGCCGAAATCGTCAATCTTGATAATTTCAAACTGCAATACCGGTTCCTGTCGGATAAAAGCGACGCACTCAATAAAGCGACTATCAAAGTGATGCGGGTTGCCATCCTTACGACGGCATCCCTTGAACTTTTTGTTACGCTCAGTATTGCGATGGTAGCCATATATCTTGGGTTGAGCCTTCTCGGTATTATGGTAGGGCCCGATTACGGGAAAGGATACGATTTCCAGACCGCCCTGTTCCTGCTTACGCTTGCACCCTATTTTTTCTTTTATCTGCGGAAATTCGTAAGTGCCTACCATGACCGGAACCGCGCTTTGGCAGCAGCAAAATTATTGATGCCGCTATTGAATGAAGACAGCGATACCCCTACCACCGACACGAACGAACCGCTCCGTTCTTTCGAGATAGATAATTTGAGTTTTGCCTATCCGGATTCACCGGTGAAAGTCCTAAACAATATCCGTTTGAAATTACCGGCTAAAGGTTTGGTATTGGTAAAAGGTATTTCGGGTTCAGGCAAATCCACCTTACTCAAAATATGTGCGGGTAGCCTCCCCGTAGAGAATGGGACCGTAACTGTAAACGGAAAAGACAGGGATAGTTCCCGTAGGTGGCTCGATGCCAATACTTCGTATCTGAACCAATTCCCCTTTATATTCGACGGAACGCTCCGGTACAATGTTTTTCTCGACAAAGAGGGTGACGATAACAACTACTATCCTGAATTTCTGGACAACATACTCAATAAAAAGGAAGACGGGTGGCAAACGGAATTGAGCCATAACGGTAAACAACTCTCAGGCGGTGAGAAACAGCTCGTCACCCTTGCAAGGATGCTCCTGCATCCGAAGCCGGTAGCCATTATGGACGAGCCGACGGCAAGTCTGGATGCAGATACCGTGGAGATTATTCTCCCGCAAATAATCAGGTTGGCCGAAGACCGGTTGGTTATAGTCGCCTCTCACGAGGAAGCTTTCGAATCTGTCGCCGAAACGATCCTAAACTTAAATTGGGGGGAACAGGAAAAGCAATGAATAAATTTATCATAACCTATATATTAAAACCCTTTGCAGGCAGATGGACAAAGGGCATATCTTTACTGCTACTCTGGACGGTAGCTTTTATCGCTTTGCCTGCCGTTGCGGGATGGTTCCTGGCCATGTGCAGCGTAGCATTCGTCACTGCCAACACCCTTTTCGCCTATATAATCCCGGCTGCCCTTATCCGGTTGCTGGCGCTGGTGCGGACTGCCACCCGATATTTCGAGCGGGTAGAAAACCACAAAACCACCCTCGAAGTCCAGCGAAACATCCAGTTAAAAATATTCCGGTCGGTCGCCCGTTTCCCCTACTTCAAAAAACAGGCCGGTAACAACTCCGCTCTGCTTGAGAACAGTACGCATGGCATCGACATGATATTAAACCATGTGCTTCTGTGGATACTACCCTTAACCACACTAACCATAGCGTTGGGAATATATTTTTTCTTTTTAAATATATTCTCGCAGAGAATTGCCGTAGAGTTTTTAATCTCATCGGCAATTCTACTGTTCGGTATTCCACAATTCTTTTACCTCAGGAACAGAAAACTCTACCATAAACTTAGCCTCTGCCGTGAAGAAAACAATCAGGAACTTATCCAAAGTTTCCGGGGACGGATAGAAATATCGAAATACGGTCTGGAAGAGAAAGTTGTCCGGCAGCACGAACAACGATTATTATATATCGAACGGTTGGATAACAAATTGCAAAACAACTCATTCCTCCTTCAACTTATCGCCGGACTCGGGTTCAGCTATCTGGCCGTATGGTTATTCTGGCAATCGGGTACTTATGAAATAGATGTCCCAATGGCTATCGGTATTTTCTTCGGCATAATAGCACAGGCCGAACTCTCGGAAATACTTTTCTCGGGAAAGTCGGAGAAAAGTTCGGTGGCACATCAGATTAATGAACTCAACGGAATTATCCGGCAAGGGGAATTATCTGTCGAAACGGTGCATCCGGATACACCGTTGCAGAGTCTGTATCTAAAAAACGTAGGTGCGAAGATACCGGAAACCTCCGTACAAATTCCGGAGATTTCGTTGAAAATAGAGAAAGGAGAATTGATCACTCTGTACGGGGAAACCGGAAAGGGAAAAACTACATTGCTGAACAGCCTATTTTACCCTGAATACCGGGACGGCGGTTCGATACAATGGAACGGTCGTCAGGAACTACCATCCCTGCCCGTTCCCGAATGTATATACGTCACCCAAAAAGCATATCTGCTGACCGGAACACTACGCGAGAACTTCGAGGATTATCCGGACGATGCTATTGAGCGGGTATTGGAAACGGTCGATCTGGGAGGCTGGTTTTCATCGCTTCCCGATGGACTTGCAACATGGCTGGGTGAAAACGGAGAAATCCTGAGCGGCGGCCAGCGGAAAAAACTGCTACTGGCGCAAGCGCTTCTAAAACAGCCGCAGTTATTAGTCGTAGACGAACCCACAGCCGGTATCAGTGCCGAAAATGCGATTGCCATATTCACGAAAATAAAACATCGATACCCCGGTATAACAATCCTGATGGCCACCCACCTGAAAGCCTTTGAATCCGTAGCCGATAAAGTAGTAACGCTCTGAAATCTTAAGCGAATCTTAAGATTATCCTAAGTCTTTCTTAAGCATCCCGGCCGTTCGGGATCATATCTTTGCTTTGATAATATTATTTGCCGTACACGATATGAAAAATGAATCAAACGACCCGATACCATTGGAATCTTACCTGAATAACGGGATAAGAAACATTATGGCCAATGCTTATAAATCGGTTCTTAGTAATCCCAAAGAGGCCATGTTCGTATATAAAATGCAAAAGGTTTTCGGAAAGTCCGAGAAAAAGCGCAAAGCCTACAAAGAGCAGGAGAACCTCCATATTCCGACATTTCTCATATCGAGTATCGCTGCCGATTGTAACCTCTCCTGTAAGGGTTGCTACGCCCACGCTAACAACATTTGCGGAACGGCGGCTAATGAACAAAAGGACGAACTGACCGCAGAACAATGGAAACAGATATTTATAGATGCGGCTGAGATGGGAATTAACTTTAATCTTCTGGCGGGCGGCGAACCTCTTTTGAGAAAAGACGTATTGAAAGCCGCATCGGAAGGTAAAGATATGATATTCCCGGTTTTCACCAACGGCACTATAATGACTGACTCCTTACTCGATCTATTCTCTGAAAACCTGAATATCATTCCGGTGATAAGTCTCGAAGGAGGCCGGGAGAGTACCGACAATCGGCGCGGCGCGGGAGTCTACAACAACGTGATCCGTTCGATGGAAAAACTGCAAAGCAAGGGACTTTTCTATGGCGCATCCATTACAGTATCTACCGGGAATATCGAAGCGGCAACCTCCGTTTCCTACATTACCCTGCTAAAAGGCCTCGGATGTAAAATAATATTTTTCATCGAATACGTTCCCTCGGAAACAGGGACAGAACATTTGGCTTTGGATGAGACCGGGATCGCACGGATGGCAACCAATATGGAAAAACTGCGGAATCAGTTCTCCGATATTATGTTCCTGTCCTTTCCGGGTGACGAAAAAGAGATGGGTGGTTGCCTGGCCGCCGGACGCGGATTTTTCCATATCGGGCCGGACGGCAGCGCCGAAGCCTGTCCATTCTCCCCCTATTCAGACAGCAATGTAGCGCAAAAAAGGTTAAAAGAAACCCTGCGGTCGCCCTTCTTCGCCAAGCTCCGGGAATCGGGACTGGTGGGCGGTGAGCACACCGGAGGATGCACCTTATTCGATTATGAGGACAAGGTAAGAATGCTCCTGAATCAGATTAAATAATCGAACAATGAAAATAGCTATCAGATATTTTTCAAGAACCGGCCACATGGAGAAAATGGCCGCTGTGGTTTCCGAAGTAACCGGTGTTAAAGCCGAAACGATCGATGTACCCGTAACAGAAGATACGGATATTCTTTTTTTCGGCACGGCGGTGTATATGGCAGGTATTGACGATAAGGTGAAGTCGTACATTGCTTCACTGGATAGCCATAAGGTGAAAAACGTGGTATGTTTCAGTTCGTCGGCCATTTTGACATCCTCCTACCCACAGGTGAGAAAGTTGCTGGAAAAGCGCAACATAACCGTGGATGACAGGGAGTTTCACTGCCGTGGGCAATTTAAAGTTTTACACCGGGGTAGACCGAACCAGGATGATCTGGACGCGTTGAAGAAATTTGTCAAGGAAATTATCGAATAATGTTATGAGATCTTCCGCCCTTGTAAGAAAAACGGTATCGGTTAATCGAAAGATTTTCCTGTTTATCGGCCTTAGTATTTTATTTGTCGCTTTTGTAGTGAGATGGGCCAATGGTCCGTTCCTATGGTTCGGGATTTTACTCGGTACGGCCATAACATTTAAAGTCCTGTTTTTGGTGCTGACCTTCCGGGAAAAGGAATTCAAACCGAGCCCGGGATTTTATATGATCCTGGCGGGGGTGGCGATGATTTTGATTTCGATGCTGTTTAAAGGCGTATTTCCGGCACCGGTGATTCAGAAGATTCTTTTCTACGGTGCCATTACATTGAAAGTATCGGGTCTGGGTTTAATGATTTTCATGAGTCAACGAAAATCCCGGCCCGATAACCATATTACTCTTTAGGGCATGAAGACTTCCTCGATTGGACGTAAATTAGTAATGAGTATCAGCGGTATGTTTCTGATACTGTTTCTGACTCTGCATCTGGCTGTCAACCTTACATCATTGATTTCACGGGAAGCCTACGAAACGGCCTGCGGGTTTATGAATGAGCACCCGCTTATCCAGATAATGGTTCCGGTTCTGGCGCTCGGTTTTATGGTGCATATCGTTATGGGAATAATTTTGACCATACAAAACCGGAAAGCCCGACCGCAGGAATATAAGGTAAAGGCTAAGGTTCCGAGAGTTTCGTGGGCATCAAAAAATATGTTCGCATTAGGGGTTATCGTGCTGGGATTGCTGGTGATCCATCTTTTCCACTTCTGGGCAAAGATGCAGTTGGAGCATTGGATGGGCGGTGAGGGAGCAAACCCCTATGACCTTGTGAAAACGTTGTTCTCAAACGGATGGTATGTGTTAATGTATATTGTCTGGATTTTGGCTCTGTATTTCCACATATCGCATGGCTTCTGGAGTATGTTTCAGTCTATGGGTGCGTCCAATGGTAAATGGATTCCCCGGCTGAAGAAAATATCGGTCATTTACTCCCATATAATCATGTTAGGGTTTATGCTCATACCTGTCTATTTCTTTTTAGGTTTCGGACAGCCGTAATAATTCGGATTCGACAAGCGAAAAGGAAAAGGGAACTAAAGGAATCAGAAGTTATCGGCCCGGACAAATCTCATTCATACATTTTTAATCCTTACTGCGTTTAGATGCCAGCTGGAGGGTAAACATCGATCAACGCTCTATGGAAAAATGGAATTACTCTTGTATTTCGAGTCCCGTTTTCCGCCCTCCTGAAAGTCCTCTCATGGAGAGAACTTTTCTTTTTTGTTTACCACTTATAATCCTGTTCGGTTCGGTGTGCAAGATTGTTGATTTTGGGTCGTTGCGTATTTTAGGGATGAAACGGTCCAAAACCGAGTGGTTCGGGGGAAAATATGTTCGCATAGTGTATTGCAAGTAAGGTTGTTAGTCTTGGCATAACGGTAAATCCAAATCCTTTTTCTCCCTTTCAGGGTCTGTGATATGGGATTGCACCTTTATTTCCAATATTTCACCGAGCAGTTCATTATTTTCATTGTAATATTCTTTATTCGAGAAACTTTCTTCCCCGACTATATCAAAATAATCAACATCAGGAATGTACCAACGGCGATAAAATTTTGCTCCCTCCATAACTATCAGCGGTTCGTCCGTTTTCATGGGCAGGTATGTAATATTACGGCAATCGTCCCAACAGTCGAACACCGATATGGTCTGAACCTCATCAAAGCTAAATAGCGAAGAATATATATCATGAAACTGATTATAGATATTTTCGCGACCCCCTTCCCTGGCAAAACCTTTACGGTAGTCAGCCCAAATGGTCACTAAGGAACCGTCTATTACGATGCTGTCTATCCTGTCATCAACTACAAGCATTACCTTGGCAAAATATCCGAGGTCATACTTCAAATGCTGACCATAAGAGGGAAGACAAGCACCGGAATCGGTATAATCATTATCGGAATAAATATCTTCTTTTATTGCTTTACGAACAGAGTGGCATAGACTTTCCTGGGTATAGGTCTGAGCAGGGCAAAATGTGGCGCATAATAATAAATTTATAATCAATAAGATATTTTGCATATTTATCTATATAAAATGAAACACAATGTGTTTTACTCTTCTTCGTGGACTCGGAAACTCAACTAAAGTTAAACTCTTACCCTGGAAACCGGCTGTAAGTTATAAATTTAATTACACCCACTATCCCTGTTGTCTCTATTCTGTTCCCGGTGCGGGACGGTGTTAAGTGCCGTAACTTGCCTTAGTCTGAGCATATATAGTTATTAAGTATGTCCGCGATTATGCCGATAAAGGTATAATGATCACCATTAATTCCCTTCTAATTGACAATCCGGTGCGGGTCGGGTGGAAACTTTTCACAATCCTCCCTCGTCCTTTACCACGTACCATCCGTTGACCTCCACGCCAACAATTACATAGTTTTCCCCGAGTGTAATCGTAATGTCGAATTCGTCGTAGTGTTCGAGTTTTTCGTCCGTATCGTATTTTTCAATCCCGGCCAGCCAGTCGGGAACAGACTCTGTGAGATTAATGACCTCCTGGTCGGTGGTTATATCGATTTCCAGTTCAAGGTTTGAACGATGCCATACCCGCATGGTTTTAAGGCTGTCGGTGAAACTGAATTCCGGTTCCTTTCTTTCGCCCGAGTATGGAAGGTAGTTTGCTTCCGGGGCGTCGACAGCATGATTTTCCCAGTCGTATAGTGTGTTGTTTCCGGTGACCCGGGAAACGAGTGACAAAACCGAGTTATAATCGGATTCCTCCCGGAAAAATACCGTCACGTTAAACAGGTTCGTATTTTTGGACAGCATTACCTTGTGCTCGTTAAACAATGAAGTATAATGCAATTCGAGGTTGTATCGACCGTAATAGGTATCTGTCAGGGGAAAATCTATTTCGGGGGAGCCGTTGTTACCGGTTACGGATTTGTCGTATTCCAGACCGGCCAGCAGCGATACGAGGCTCTCTTTTCCCGTCATCGTATAATGGTCGTTCCTGTAATTCACAAGTGCCAGAAGGGTGTAATCTCCGGGTTTTACCAGGTTGTCGTGCAAACGTACCTTCCAGTCGTAGTCTTCTAACTGTGCGGCCGTGTAGCGCAGGTCGTAGGCAAGTTTACCGTCCCTGTTATAAAACAGCAGTTCGAGTTCATCGACGATTTTGTCGAAAACAATTTCCCGGTCGGTATCGTAAATCTCGATACATTCGAAAGCCAGATATACATAAATTGAATCCGGAGCCGGTTTCGGAGGAGGGAAACAGCTTTCAATATCCTCCTTGATGCTGCAAGAGACCGCTGTAATTGCCGAAATGGCGATCAGTATCGGGTGTAAAAAAATTTTCATCGACCGTCCTCCGTGGTTAATTTTTAAACGCAAAGCATGCCGGTTATGCCGCCGCGGCCGGGAAGACACTTCCCGGCCACAGGGCATTGAAGGTTACAAATCCACACCGTCTTCTACATGGTACCAGTCGAGTACTTCGACTTGCACCTCTATCCAGCTTTCTTTCTCGAGCTCTTTTATCGGTACGTCTATATCCTCGGTCTCCTTACCGCTGCCGTAGCCGCTGATCGAGAGAACGCTCACGTCGTACTTGTGGTTCCGTATTACACAGCACTGTGCGGGGAGTCCCTCTTCCGACGGGTCTTTCACCGGGATGTAATAGTACATAATACCGTTCGTACACTCCTCTATAGTCAGAGGATCGATGCCCGGGACTGCGCTTGGGTTATCGCCAAACAGCTTCTTCGTGGTTCCATGAATAGCGAGCCAGAATGTACCCGAGGGATCGAGCGTTCCGCCGGGGGTGTCCGGATTTGCGGAAGTGTATATTTCCGTCGCGTCGGGAGTATATTTCGTCCTGAGTGAAATGTAGGTCGTGTTGCCGTGGAATATTTCACCGCCCACGGGGGCGGTAGTATTTTCGACGGCATAAAACGGAGTGCCCACAGGGTTACCCATGGTGTAGTTGGTATAGCTTGCCGTCATCGACTGAGGGTCGTTATGTACGGCACTCTCGTACGTCATACCGGCATAGGGAGGAAGTGCGCCCGGCGTTCCTGTGGGCGGTGTGTAGCGTCCTTTGTAATAATACTTCGTGGGTACGCTTTTCAGTGTGTATTGGTACTCCGCCGGTGTGAAGCTGCCGGGGAGGGTGTTGACCCCCTGTCTTTCGTGGGTAACCGAGCGGAGGTTAATCTTAGCCGCCGCACGCCCCAGTTTCACGTCGACATGCTGTGGATTGGTAAGCGTACCGGAGCCGTCGATGAGGACGGCGTCTCCGTCCCACAGGTGGTGGATGGTGAACTCGCCCGATTTTGCAATATCGGGTACGTTGTTATTGAAGCTTACATTGGCCACAAGTCCATCCACTGTGGACATGGTGGATACACCGACCGTAGGCCATGTAATGCCGTCGGTGAGCCTGTTGGAGTAGACGAAGAACGTTTTGTCGCCGTTCATCACCGTGAAAGCGGAAGTCAGTCCCGTGGCCGGGTTCACCGGAACCCGTCCGTTGAATTCCACCTGTCCGGTGTTGTTAAGTACCAGTATGTCCAGATGATCGGCAAGCTCCGATTCGCCCGTCACGGGCGCTTCGGTACCGCTGGCCGCCCGGGTCATCTTATTCATCTGGTAATCCTTAATCAGAAGTTGTACGTTCCCGCTTCCTTCCGGTATTCCGGGTCCGTCTTTGTCGTTGTTGCACGACCAAACTATCGCGCCTGTCATCAGTAAAATTACCGACCATAATAGATTCTTTTTCATAAACGTGAATTTAAACAGTGGATGATTCGTTTATGGGGTCTTGGTCTTCTTGCCTTTAAGGCGGCCGTGGTTTATTTTGTCCCGTGTTTCTCATGTCGTCGTCGGTTTTTTGTATGGTTCGAAATTCCCATTGCGCCATAAGGAAAAGCTGAGGCGCCAACGGGTTGCAATTGCGTATACGGTGCGATAGGTTTTGACGGGCGGAGGCATCCTTTCACCAATGTCCGCCTTTTTTTGCCGATAGTTTCCCATTCCCATTCCACCGTTAAGACGGGCAGGACAACATGTTGCCTGAGGATGTTGCTCCCGTATGTCAGGTTGTGGTTTCATAGGGCGGATTTGTAGGGCCTTCCGTTAATCACGGAAGTCGAATATGTGGAATCCTGATGTAGTTGGCTTAACCCGTAACCGTTTATTCCAAATGCGGCCTACCTGCTGCCATACCTTTTCATTTTTGCGTCGGCTTCGATTTTGCGCTCCAATTCCAGTTGGTTATGCACCGATTCATCGGTGTCGGACAGTTCGAAGTATTTCCCGGCCTCTTCATACCTGCCTTCCAGGAGACAGACCAGTCCGAGGTTGTTTGCCGCAACTTTTGTATCGGAAATCCTTTCCAGGTAGCGCCTGGCTGTGGTAGTTTCCCCGGCCGCTACAAGCGCCGCGGCATAGTTGTTCAGTGCCGTATCGTCGTCCGGGTAGAAGCGAAGTATTGTTTCCAGTATATGCAGACGTTCATCCGTACCTTCTCTATTCGACATAGCCAGCGTATAGAGTTCGGAATGGGAGAAAAGTTCCGGATAGGTAGAGATAAGGCTGCGCGACTGCTCCAAAGAAAAATCACTAACTCTGAAATGGATGGTGTACTCGGTCCTTCTCAGGAGCGGGAACGCCTCACTAACCAACCTGACCCATTGATGCGGCAGAGCGCGCAGCCTTGTTTCTTTTGCCTCGGGCGGTTCCGGACCGTCTATGACCGCCATAATCCTTTCCTTGTCCGGACCGTCTTCCCAATTTTCGACAATCGCCCGCAGCCCGTCCCAGTCTTCGGTTACGGCATCTGTTCGAATCACCCCGGGGGGTATACCGTGGATGCGGACAAAATAATCCTTCAGCGCCAGTACCCTTTCGGTGGCGAGCCGTCGATTCAGTTCGACGCCACCCTCGGGCGAGGCGTACCCTTCCATGTAGACGGATTCGATCTCCATATATGGATTGTCCTTTATATTTTTTACCTTCTTGTCGATTTGGGCAAGTTCCTCCGTATTGCGGCGATAACCGGGAATAATCCTCGATACGTTGACCGGGAAGTCGACCAGCGCCTGATACACTTCCGAACGCCTTTTTACCTCCCTCTCGGGAGAGATATAATTTACGAGCGGCCGTACCGCATAAGGCTCGTATGGTTCGAGCGCCACCCTTCGGTAACCGTCCGAAGAGAATAACTGCCGCTTTTCTCTCGGTGATGCGAGATACTGATCCAGCGAAAGACGTGAATTGTCCATCCAATATTCATAGGGTAGGGTGACCCGGTAATTCAGTATGGTGTCGGTGCCCTTGGGAATGGTCGCCTTGTATTCGGGGTAGTTGGCCGACAGCCATTCGTTCCCGAAACGTTCTTTCCGTTTAAAATGGCGCTCTTTCTGGCGGCCCGTGACGAGCAGTGTGGGAAATTCCTGTACAGTTTCATCGAAATCGCCGTTCAGCCGGGGAACGATACGCCAACTTTGACGGTTATTAATCGCCCGGCGGTTCACTTCGACGTTAAAGGCCAGCAGGAGTGAATCCCCGATTTCCTGTAAAACCAAATCCTTTATTACTACCGATCCGTCCACACCCACCGGCCCGTAACTCTCGATGCCTGTTCTCTCCATCCTGCCGGGCACCGAACCCTGCGCCTTTGCCCCCGCGATAATGAGAAACAGCAGTATTGCCAACATGGCCACGAAAGCGGCAAGCTGTATAATCTTTTTCATAACTCTTTTCATGGTTACCTCTTTTTATTGCGGAATAGATAGACGATGGAAAGCCCCAGTTTGGTAGGCCCGAAATAATGTTTATGGTGATGCCCGAGGCAGGGGGAGCATTCAGCGGAGTGGTACCGGTCATAGTTGAGGTATGCGTAACCAAAACCGAACTCGAGTTCCAGGTTCCAGTGGCGCCCCATATACCACTGGTAACCATAGCTGAACCCGAGTCCGGTTCCGTATCCCTGATACCTGTTATCGTCCAATTCCTTAAATATGCTGAGAGGAAGTTTCAGATTGCTGAAATTATATTCCCCGTAAAAGGGATGTATACCGAGGAAATGGCCGTCGAAGGCTTCGTATATCCAGAATCGCACCTGCGGCTGAATTAACCAGTGCCTTAATTTGCGGTTTGCATCCGGGTTGCCCAGATGTTTCCAGCCGTTGTAGCTTCCCTGCAGTTCGAGCGATACCTTATATGAAGGCGCCCATTCCACGGAGATGTTCGGGGTCGTCGTCGCCCAGTAAAGCAGGTTCGTTTTGACGGCAATCGTCTGCCCCGCAACCGTAAAAGGAATAAGGAGCAGTAAGAGCAGTATAATTTGTCCCGATTTATTCATAACTTCAGTTTTATGGTTCGACCGTCCCCGGAAAAGTTTACGGAACGGGCCGGTTTTTTTCCTTACCTGAAATTACAAATAGCAGCCCCCCTTTCGATGGCTCAAAAAAGAAATGCGACAGCCTCAAATAGGCTAATTGCGTAACCTCAAAACGCAAATTATAAGCTACTTAATAGGGAGCTCTCCACGAGGGAGGAAAGAGTTTAGGAAAATTTGGAGACCTTTTCCGGACTGTTCGGTTTTGTTAAGATTTTTCGGACAGGAGTTGTGCCGCGGCTCCGGAAACTTTTGGATGCCGTAACAAAAGAAAAAGAATTTTAAACAGTGTCCTGATACTTTAAAAGAAAATTAAAGTTACGACCTCGGCAACAGGTGGTATTTTTCGTTTTGTGAAACTAAAAACCGAGAAACCGTTCTAAATAATCGAGTGCCTTTCGCTGTTCGTTCAGAAAGTCCATACGGTTTTTAATCCCTGCCATGCTGATGGGAACCGATGAACGTTTCCAGGTGTTATACCACGACCGGATTTGGACGAAAGTGTCGCGGTGTTTCGATACGACGGGATTTAAAAAATGAGAGAAGATGAAACCGATTTCTATGTTATCGCTCTCTACAAGGTGCATATTGCCGAACAGGTGCGTGGTATAGTAGTAAATCTCCATTTTCTTCCCCGTGCCGGGAAGTTTACCGAAGCTGCAAACCTTATCGAAAGCCTCCAACAGGCTGTTTAGTTCAAGGAAAACGGCGTGGGCTTCCTCCTTGGTGATTATGCGGTATTCGTAAAACATTATCAAATCCTGAATATAGTTCCGCATTATATTTATACTCAGAATGTATTCGGTCGATTTAAGGTTCCGTATGGCCTCCAGGCACCGCATGGTTTTATCTTTGTGCGTGCGGTCGTCGTGGATACGGGAAAGGGGTATGACGGATTCGAATCCTTTATTGTAGAACAACCATTTCTGAAACGAGAAGGCCGATAACCAATCCAGGTCGAGAAATGTAAAATCCGGGATGGTATTGGACAGTACCATCAACCGGGAACTTTCCGAGTCGGCAGCCATCGATAATATTCCGTGATACCAGTCGAGCATACCGGCAAATTTCTCCGGCTCCGAGTCCCGATGTACGAACAGTTCCATAGGGTAGCTTTCGGTGTTGGGATACTCTTCCATCAACTCGCTGACGGGGATCTTCAGGTCGTGGAGGATGAAGAACAACTCTTCCACGGTAAACCTCGTCCTTCCGCTGAGTTTATTGTATACCGTACTTTGCGATACGTTCAGCAGCGGCGCGAACCGCCGGGCAAACCCGAACGACTGCGGATACCGGGCAGTAATGGATTTGTTAAGCCTCTCTAATATTTTCTCGTAAGTCATATCGGTAACATTCGTTATCGCGGATTAGGCTCGAGCCCCGCCGCGAGGGATGTTTGCGGAACCTGAAACGCCCGCCTACCGTCGCTTGCGGGCATAAAATCGGTATACCCGACTATGGTTTCACCTTCGATGCGTCTGCGGTATATTTCGATACCGTACCTTTTTATATCGAACCAACGGTAACCCTCGTGGATAAAGACCGCCCGCCGTAAATGCAGCAGGGCGTGGATAAAACCCTCCGCTTCCCCGTCGATTCCGAGCGCCGGGTCGAGGGGTTTTTTCGGCGTGGGCCTGTCCCAAGTATAATAATCCATGGAAGGGCCGTACAGTTCGTTTACCGTTTCCCTGGTCAGGGATTGCCGGGTAGAGAAAGACCCCACGACGCAGCTAATATCTTCCAGCGCCGGGTCGAGGTAGTGAGCACCTTTTTCCCTGCTCAGCCGTACGTACGCCTCGGCACGGTTGAGCAATACCTCGTCTGTGGTAAATAACGGCACTACCACCGAGTAATGGCTGTTAGGGGCCGTTTTGTTTACCATATAGCCGTCGTATTCCCTCGTACCCGGTTTGATATAAATATTATCGGCATCCCCCCACAATCCCGGGGCAAGTATTCCTTCCGTTTTCTGGGTTAAATAACTGTTGCGGGCCTTGTATAAAAATAAAGCCGGCGAGGCGCTGTACCAGGAAGTCCTGAAACTGCCCAACATAAGGTTGCAATCCGCCCCGGCATCGATAAACATTTCGAAACGGGTCTGGATTTTCTGCTCTTCGGCAAAGGCTTCCCAGTCCCGCAATACGGACTCCGGGTGGTTTCCCAATATTTCAGACGCTATTTCCACAACCCGTTCGAAATCTCCTTTATAGAGATAGAACCTGCATGCGAACGCAAGGGCTGCCTTCCTGTTGAAATGATATTTCGGAACCGAATACCGTGAATCGTCTATCGATTCCAATCCTTCGGTCAAATCTTTTTCGATAAGGGCGTACACATTTTCGACTGTACCCCTTTCGTAGCGTGCCCCTATGGTTTTTTCTACTTCGACCATATAGGGAATACCCAAATCCGAATGGCAGGTTTCCGGGTCGTAATGTTTGCAGAACAGGTTTACGAGTATAAAATGGGAATAAGCCCTGCAAATCAACGCCTCTCCCTTATAGGCTAATAGGCTCTCCGGCTGCCCCGCCTCCCGGATAGTTTCCAATGCCATATTTGCCTGCGCGACGGCGTGGTAACAACCCTCCCAGATGGCGTGCGGACTGTCCCTGTCCTGTGAATCCACATCCTGCCAGTTGTAAAAGCGGCGGTGTATAAGATCCCCTTCATTTGTAGCATCTTCCGCCCAGTCCGCCTCATCGCTCGACAGCTCCGCGATATATGCCCAGTAATTCGTCGGGTACGCGTTCACAAGCAGCCCGGCGACCTTCTCTTCCGTATCGGCTTCGGGTTTACCGAATGGCTCTTTGTCCAGGAAGCCGCCGCAGGAAGAAAGCAGAGCGGCCGAAAGCAGGTATGCGATTGGTCCGGGTCTCATAGGCCGAGTTTAAGTGTGAAGGTGAACTGCCGCGGTACCGGCAGGGACACCCCGCCGCTGTTATGGTATTCGGGGTCTTGTCCGTGTAATTTTTTATCGGAATGGATCAGGCAGAGGTTCGTGGCCTGAAACTTCAGCGAAAGGTTTTTGAGCCGGAGGCTGTCGGTAAGTTTTTTCGGCAGGTCGTAAGCCAGCGAAATTTCCTTGAGGCGGATGAAACCTCCGTCGGCAACCCTCGACCCCGTATAATTATAGGCGGTAAAGGCATACGGTAAGTCTCCGTTCGCATGGACAGCACGGGGAAGGATGGCCGGCACATCGGTCCGCGTCTCGTCTCCGGCTTCTTTCCACCGGTTCAGAATCTCCACCGGCATCGACCCGTAATCCGTATATTTATTGGAAAACACGGGATTTAAACGCACCTTATTGCCGAAAGAGTAGGTCATGTAAACATTAAGCGAAAAC
Organism: Alistipes sp.; assembly: GCA_021202985.1. Classification (GTDB taxonomy): domain Bacteria; phylum Bacteroidota; class Bacteroidia; order Bacteroidales; family Rikenellaceae; genus WRDF01. The sequence continues at coordinate 27,104 of JAJQCA010000047.1, read as the reverse complement.
CTGCGGTAGCGGAAATTATTCCCGAAACTTCCGCTCAGGGTCGGGTCCGTGGGTCCCTCGTAAACGAGGTGACCGGTTTCGAGGGAGTTGAACAGGACATACTGTTCCGGCCCGTCGGGTCCCTCCAGCACAGGCACCCCCGATTCGTCCAGGCCGATGTAGGATATCGAGAATAAGGCCCGCACGGGATACCCTTTTTTGGGGTAGCCGTTACCGGAAACAAGCTGGAATACGTTCCCTTCGTTTACGAGCCGGGTTATTTTGGTTCTCCCCGTCCAGAACACCAGGTCCGTAACCCACCTGAACGTCGGACCCGTAATATTGACCGAGGAGACCGACAGTTCGTACCCGTAAGAGCGCATATCGGCCACATTTCCCCATTTGGCGAATTGCCCCCCTGCGCCCTGTCCGGTGGTCAATCCTATCAGGTCATAATTACGGCGGCGGTAATAGTCCATGGTAATGTTTAGCCGGTTGTGGAGCAGACCGACATTCAAGCCGATATTAGTTTCCCTTTTTTTCTCGTAACCGACATCCCGCGCTCCGAGGTCCGAAATCCACAGACCGTCCTCCTGAAGTTCCGGAAAGGGCCTCAGGGTGGTGTTATCCGTAAGGTAGAGGGCCGACAACCGCGCGGCTTCCGGGCCCTGGTCGGCCGTCTTGCTGTAAGATGTGCGAAGGGATAGCTCGGAAATAACAGCGTTTAGATGCCGGAAAAACCTTTCCTCGTGTACGTTCCACCGTCCAGATACATTCCACGTGGTAAGCCAGCGCGCATTTACCGAACCGCCGAAGCGGTTGGTCCCTTCATGTCGTGCGGTCGTATTGATAACATACCTGCTGCGGTAGGAGTACGTCCCGGAAGCGAAAAATGCGACGTTACGGTAATGGGTTTCCGCAGGCAATTCACTGTAGGGCAGGGTGGACGGTGCGGTCAACGAGGTGCCGTCGGCCGTTATGCCCGTGTTCTTCCTGTCGACGGCGCGCAGTTCCCAGCCGCCCAGAATGTCCATTCCGTGCCGTTTGCGGTATGTCCGGTTCCACCTGGCTGTAGCCCGGAAGTCACGGCTGGTAACTTCCGCGTCGCCCCGGTCGTATACGCTGTCGTAATCTTCCGGTATTTCGTCTTCGAGCAGGCGTACGATAGCGGAGGCCGGCGAGAGGTAATGGGTCGTTTTAGCCTCCTGCACCCGGTAGGCTCCGAGGGCGGACAACTCCAAAGACCCGAACGGCTTCCATTTCAACTGGCCCTGGAACTTCAGGTCGGTCACCCGGTATCGGAGGTAGTTGCCGGACAGCTCTTCAAGGATATTGAAATCCCCACCCCCGTACCGGTAGTTTTCTCCGGGGTCGAGCATCCGGCTCGTACCCATGCCATAAGCGTATGGGTTGATTTCCATCTCCCGGTGGTTCGACCCGTTCCGGTAATCGCTCTCAGGTCCGACTGTTCCCGGTGCGTTCTGGGTGCGGTATGAAGAGGAGGTAATAAGGTGGGCCGTGACGTTCTGCCGTATATTATGGATGTAATTAAGGTGTGAGGTAATTCGCCCGACCCGGCTTTGCAGGCTCCATCCCGGATCGTCCATAATTCCTATCGAGGCATACTGCGTGGATTTATCGTTGCCGCCGGAAAAACTTACCGAATGGGTTTGTACCAATGAGTTGCGGAACAGTACCCCGAACCAGTCGGTATTGCGCCCGGCGGCCATATCTAAATAGGCGCTGTTCTCCCCGCCGTACAGTTCGTACATCTTACCGTATACTCCGTAGGAGTCTTCGTCGGACATCTGGCTTTGTGAGAACCATCCCCCGGCGGCCATTTCACGGAATACCGCGGCCTGTTCCCGTGAGTCCAGAACCGAACGGTTCCCGTAAACGGGCTTGGACCGGATTGAAAATTCGCCGGTGTAGTTTACCGTCCTCTCGCCCGCCCGTCCCCGCTTGGTGGTAATGACTATTACACCCGCCATTGCCCGTCCTCCATAAATCGATGTGGCGGCTCCGTCCTTCAGGATTTGGAAACTTTCAATATCGTCCGGGTTCAGTCCGGACACGGCGGAGCTCAGAACCGTCTCGGGGTTTCCCGATGCGAGGTCGTCCGAGTTGATTTGCCGTGCGTCTTCTATAATTACACCGTCCACCACCAAGAGGGGTTGCGAATTGCCGTATATGGAGGTGGCTCCGCGAATCCTTATTTTCGGCGACGCTCCGAAAGTGCCTGAAACGTTCGACAATACCACTCCCGCGGAACGACCTTCCAGCGAGCGGCCGACCTCCGTAATGCCGGAAATCAACACATCTCCGGCCGGGAAACGGTCGGCTGCCCCGGTAAACAACCTTTTATCGGTCTCGGCAATGCCGTTTACGACGACCTCCGGGATGCGAATCGGGTCCGCAAAGTAGCCTCCCGAATACTTTACCGGTAACTCATCGGGAACGGTCTCGGTTATCGATTTTATAATCACCGTACTGCCCATCACCTCGTAGCATGCCACCCTGCCCCCGAATATTGCGGACAGGCATTCGGTAACCGTGTTATCCCGGAATGAAACGGTTATCTTCTCCGTGTCGTCGAAAAGGTTACTGTCGTAAATAAAATTGGTACCGCAGCGGTCCGTAATCCGGTTCAATACCTGCCGGATTGATGCCCTGTGGGCATTAAACGTAATCGTCCCCTCCATCCCTTCGGCAAGACACGACGAACCTGAAAAGGAGAAAATCGAAATTATTACCGCGGCCAATAACCTTTTCCCACTTCGATTCATCGGTTATACCTCCGTGTCGCGAAAAATTTTCCCTCGGCCGTGGGTTTGAAAAGCACCGGATGGAGGGTCTCTATTATATCGAATACATTTCCTACTGGTTCGCTTCGGTCGAGGGTCCCGGATATCCGTATATCGGTGCAGCCGGCGTCCACTCCCAATTCGATACCGTACCACCGGGACAGGTCCGCCGCTATTTCGCCGAGCGGCGTATTGTCGAAATAGAACTTACCGTCTATCCAGCCGGTCGCCGCTTCGGTATCCACTGTGGTCTTGCTGATTAGCGTATCGCAAATCGTAGCCCGCTCCCCCGGAATCAACGTTATACCTTCGGCACTGTCACTGCTGTGGATACGGACACTGCCGCTTAAAAGTGTAACCTGCGAAACGTCGTCGTCGTAGGATTTAATATTGAACCGCGTTCCCAGAACCATGATCTCGCTTTTCTGCAACTCGATTATAAACGGACGGAACTCCTCTTCGACAACGTCGAAATATGCCTCGCCCGATAATTTCACCCTCCTCTCTTCCGTATCGAATTCCTGAGGGAAAGTGAGCCATGACGCGGAATTAACCGTGACATGGCTGCCGTCGGGCAGGATGATGGAATTCACGTTTCTGCGTGCGACTATTAATTTGTTTGCTTCTTTCTTCCGGTGCAGGTTGGCGTATGTGGCCTTGTCGATGTAAAACTCGCGTGGCACGTCGGGCCTGTCGAGTACGTACTTAGTACCGTCGAAAAGTACCAGATAGGAGCTGTCGAGATTGTAAACGTTTAGCGGCTCCCCGCCGGGCGGCTTTACCTTACCGTTATCGGTAAAAAGAAAACCGGCCACGATTAAAGTACCCACGGCAACTGCGGCGGCGGCAGGAACCGTAAGTTTTTTTACTATTTTTCCGAATGTGCGCCTTTTGCTTTTGCCGTGCAGTACGGTAAGGAAGGGATGGTAATCCGGGTTGTATGGGGTTTCCAGGCCGCAATTCCAATAGGCTTTAAGTTCCGTGAGGAGTTTTTCGTTAGCGGGGTCCGACTCCAGCCACGACTCCAGGACTTTCATCTCCCCGGACGATATTTCGCCGGATAAATAATTTGCGATAATCCGGTCTATATTATCAATGGTTTCCATGTGAAGAAATTATTCGGATAGTTTTTCCTTTATGGTTTTAACGGCTTTATATAAATGCGCGTTAAGTGTCCCGACCGATATATCCATTATTTCAGCCGCCTCGCCGTACGAAAGCCTGTCTTCCCGAACCAGTTTGAAAGCCATCTTGCATTTTGCAGGAAGTTTTTCGATAGCCTCGTTGATTTCGCGTACCTTTTCCTTCGATATATAGATATCTTCCGGCGTTACCGTACAGAATCCCTTGAAAAGGTCTACCGGGAGGTTGTCGATTACGACCGTTTCCACCTTTTGCTTTTTCAGGTAATTTATGGCTTTGTATTTGGCGATGCGGTAGATGTATGTATTGAAATAAGCGGCATACAGTCCGTTATGCCTGTTATCCCAGACAGCCAGAAAAACGTCCGACAGAAGCTCGCGTGCCGCCTCCTCTTCTTTCACCCATAGGTACAGGTATCGCATAAGCCTTCCGTAGTAAACTTTCGAAAGGGACTCCAGGGCTTTCTCGCTATCGCCGGATGTGAGATCCTCCAGTAATTGTTCTATCTGTCGACGGGCTTCGCTCAATTATGTTCGGGTTAGGTGTGGCTATAAAATATAATCAACAAAAAAATAGAATCCTATTATTTACCGGATACATTTTATATGGAATTTTTTAACGTACAATCCGAATTAGTTATCATATGTCCTCCGGAAGAGTAAGCATCCCTTTTGATGATAGGAGTCTGTCTTTATAACTAATAAACATGTAACCGTGCTTTCGTTTCCGGCCGGCAGCGCATTTGTCGAGGCGAGCCGATGATGTTCCGGGCGTCGGGCAATTGCAAAAAAGGGATAAATTAGCCATATTTATACCGGTATATTCCCGTGACTTTTTAGAAAAAACGCAAAATGGTAACAAACTTCAGGATATTCGTGGCGGCAGGGTTGATGGCGCTTATTACATCAACGGCGACGGCCGGTGACGGCGGCGGGACCGTTATTCCGCCGGAAGCCGTATCGGAATTTTCCAAACGGCTGGAGCCGGTAGGCCGCATTCTCGAAGAAGAGGACTATTATGTCTGGTGTTGCGCCCCTATTTTCGACAGCGAGGGGAAAGTTCATGTCTATTATTCGCGGTGGCTGAAAGAATACGGTATGGGCGGCTGGCTGGGTAGGTGCGAAGTGGCGCACGCGGTGGCCGACAGCCCGGAAGGGCCGTACAGGCACGTCGACGTGGTGCTCGCACCGCGCCCGGGATATTTCGACGCCCGCACCTGCCACAACCCTACGGTCTACGAGGTGGACGGCCGGTACTGGTTGTTCTATATGGGCAGTTCTGACGGAAAGTTCGGCACCAAACGAATCGGTTACGCGGTGGCGGATTCGCCGTGGGGTCCGTGGACCCGCTGCGAGGAACCATTGCTCGGGCCGGGCCCGCAAGGGGCCTGGGACGATTACATAACCACCAACCCGGCCTACCTGCGCCATCCCGGCGGAGGTAACTGGCTCTACTATAAATCCTGCAACGAGTACGAATATCTTCACCGCAACCAAGAGGGGATTTCCGGTAACCGGCGTTACGGCGTCGCATTCGCCGACGAAATAACGGGCCCCTACCGCCGCTACGAGGGCAATCCGGTGGTCGATTTCTCGGTCTACGGCGGTAACCGGCAGGTGGAGGACGCATATATCTGGTATGAAGACGGGAAGTTCCGGATGCTGATGCGCGACATGGGGTTCTTCGACCATACGGTGGGCCTCTATTTCGAATCGGAAGACGGGCTTAACTGGGGCGAGCCGCAGGTGGGATGGTTCGGTACGGAGCACTATTTCCAGCAGCCGCCCGCACCTACGCACCTTACCCGTTACGGACGGTTCGAGCGCCCCCAGTTATTGATGAAAGAGGGCCGGCCGGCCTATCTGTTCTGCACCACGCAGGGAGGAGCGGCCGAAACTTCGTCCGGTTTCGTGTTCCGCATAAGGCCGGAGTAGCCGGCATATTGTAGCGATAGCCTCATCCGGTTGGAAGGAGTCGCACAGGGTCGGGGGAATCAGTCACTTTCATAATACTCAACATCCCGATTTACCGAAATATTGACAGGTTATGAAAGCGGGTAGCGCTTCCAATAGAATAAGGACATATATTCTTTTTGGCGCATACCGCACAACGCGCCTTTTGCATCCTATCCGGCCTACACCTGCCACCACCGCTTAAATGGATTATTCCCACCCCGCGGCACTCCTGCTACCACAGTTTTGGGTGTTCGTATTTCATCTGTCCGATATTTTCTGCCGCGCCGCCTGAAAGTTATTCCCATTCCGGTGCACATCTGCCGCCCTGTATTGGGTGTGGTATTTTCCGTCTAACGTCTGCTGCCGCTACTGCCTGAAAGGTTAATCCTATTTCGGTGTACACCCGCTACGACAGCTTTGGGTGAGGGTGTCCCATTCGGGATTACACCAGCGGCTATCGCCTGAGCGGCAATTTTATCCGGCACACCTGTCGAATATTATTATGTGAAATAATTTCCTATAACACCGGATTTATCTCGTATGTCCGGCCCGCCGAGGTCTCGAACCTGGTGATAAAATATCCGTCCCGTTCTTCGACAGCGGAAATTACCCCGTCCACTTCCACCGGAACGTTCGTGCGGACCGTGCAATTACCCGAAACAATAGCCGTCACCCGGGCGCCCGACAACCTGCCGCCGCTCCATTCCATATCTACCGTATAGCCGCCCCTGCCCCTGAGGCCGCTCACCCGGCCTTCTTCCCATGATACAGGCAGTGCCGGCAGCAGGTGCAACTCGCCCAGGTGGGTTTGGAGCAGCATTTCGCCGACTCCCGATATACCACCGAAGTTGCCGTCTATCTGGAACGGAGGATGGGTGTCGAACAGATTCGGCAGGGTGGAGGTAGATAGTAGTTCCCGGTACATTTTGTATGCGTGCTCCCCGTCGAGCAGGCGTGCCCGGAAATTCACTTTCCAGGCCTTGCTCCAGCCGGTTCCGCCGTCGCCGCGGATATCCAGCGTACGGGCGGCCGCACGGGCGAGTTCGGGAGTGGTCAGCGGCGATATCTGCCGCCCGGGATGGAGGCCGAACAGGTGCGATACATGCCTGTGTTCCGGGTCTTCGTCCTCCCAGTCGCCGTACCATTCCATCAGGTTGCCTTCGCGCCCGATGCGCATGGGGAACAGCCTGTCCCGCCTGTCGGTCCAATGCGCCCTCAGCTCTTCGTCAGTGCCGAGTATCTCCGCGGCTTCGATAAGGTTGTTATAGAGGTCCCAGATTATCTGCATATCCATGGTCGAGGCGATCGTCACCACTCCGCGGTTACCGTCGTCGTCGATGAAGACGTTCTCGGGCGAGGTGGACGGTGCCGTAACCCAGTAGCCGTCCTTCTCCACCAGCCAGTCGTCGCAGAACAGCGCGGCCTCCTTCATCAGCGGGTAGGCCCGGCTTTGCAGGTAGTCGCGGTCCGCGGTGTACTGGTAGTGCCACCAGAGGTGCTGGCACAGCCACGGCGCACCGAGCGACCAGTTTGCGTATTTAGGGTCGCCCTGTACGGGTGTCGCCGAGGCCCAGATGTCGGAATTGTGGTGGATGGTCCATCCCCGTGCGCCGTAGAAATTGCGGGCGGCCTCCCTGCCGTTCTCCGCCCACCGCTCAATCTGGTCGATAAGGGGCAGCTCCATTTCCGTCATGTTGAGCATCGCCGCCGGCCAGTAGTTCATCTGCACGTTGATGTTGGTGGTGTAGTTGCTGCCCCACGACGGTCTGGGGTTGTGATTCCAAATCCCCTGGAGGTTGGCCGGGACGCCGCCGGGCCGCGACGAGGAGATAAGCAGGTAGCGTCCGAACTGGAAATAGAGCGCCTCCAGGCCCGGGTCTTGCGCTCCCTGCGCATACTCTTCCAGCCTCCGGTCGGTAGGTTTGGCTTGCGCTTCCGGGTCGGAGCCAAGATCGAACCGCACCCGGTCGAAATAGTTACGGTAATCGGCTATATGGTCCTCTTTAAGTTTACCGTATCCGACCTGTGCGGCCGCGCCGAGCAGTTCGAGGGTGGAGCGGTTCTCGTCCTTTCCTTCGGTATCCGGCCGGTTCCGGAATCCGTTGTAACTGGTGGCCGCGGTTATATATAGAACGGCCTCGGTTGCGCCGGAAACGGCGACCCCGTCCGCCGGGTCATCCGACAGGACCCCGTCCGTTTCTCCCACGCGTACCCTCAACTGGTAACTCATGCCCCGCTGGCCTTCCTCGGATTCATACCGCAGCGGAATACGGCGGTTCGTGTCTATATTGTAGGGTAGCCTGCCGTTGAGGACGAACTCGGTGTCGGAGAGCCGCACCGTCCCGCCGCCTTCGAACTGCGTATCGGCCGATAGCGAAAACTCCAGCTTACCGGCCTGGGAAGCGGTAAGGCGCACCACGATAACCTGCGCGGGAGCGGACACGAATATTTCCCTCGTGTAATCAACGCCTCCGGCGGTGAAACAGGTCGTGGCGACCGCACTGCCTAAATCGAGCGTACGGATATAACCGGTCACCTCGCCCCGGGTCGGCTGGTAAAGGTGCAGGTCGGCGAGCGGGACGTAAGAGTTGACGTTCGGCCCCTGCATGTTGGTCAGTACCCGTGAGGCTTCCTGCCAGTTGCCTGCGAAAAGTTCTTCCCGTACGGCCGGCAGGAATCCGGGTGCGTCCGGGTTGGGATTGTTGTCGGCCGGACCGCCGCCCCACAAGGTCTCCTCGTTGATGTTAAACGTCTCTTTTTCGATGCCGCCGTACACCATAACACCGAGCCTGCCGTTGCCCAGGGGGAGTGCCTGCTCGAAATCCGCGGCGGGGGATTCGTACCACATTACGTGAGGCCCCGTGCCGCCGGAAAATCCGTATACCGGTAACAGAAGCGATAAGGAGATAATTATCTTTTTCATTTTTGTAAGAATTAAATTTTTCCCGAAGATAATACGACACACGGGTATAAAGTTTCTACAAATCCGGACATCCTATTCTCCCGGGTTAATACTGTGACGGTTGTGGCAGCCCGGCCGGTACAGCCACCGGCTCGGTAAACTCTCCGCGGACATATCCCGTACGGTTGTACGACCGTACGCCGAGCCACCGGGCAGGCCCCGCGGTGGTATCTTCCGGGTTAACAGCCGTTACAACCAGTTTGTCCCCGGCGCGGAGGAGTGCCACCGTCTGCGCATCGTCGGAAGAGTGCTGACGGAGGGGGACGTTATTAGTGTTTACATATACGGTATCGCCTGGAGAGGGTTCCCCGAAAATGACCGGTCCCGAAAGTGGTTCGCCGAATACGGCATTCCCCAATTGTCCGGCTATGGTTCCGGCTTGCGGAAAATGGTCGTGACCTTGGGGTCCACATTCCTGCGGAAACCCGTAGGTGATACCCCTTGAGCGGTTCGGGGCGTGTACGGAGGAACTTATATCCATCGAAATTATATCCACCGCCACATCCTCTGTACCGGGGTCCTTCAGTGTGGCCGTCCCCGCGTGGGATAATCCCTCGGGCACGTAGTCGCAGAAAAGGATATGGGCCAGCCGCCCTTCCGCATCCAAGTACCCGGTATGGAAGGAACGGCTGTCGGGATACTCCGTGGTTACGGTAAATTTCCGCAGGCGTCCCTCCCCGTCATGGTAGACTGCCGTCCTGCCGTCCACCATGACGAGCTGCCTGCACCACAAATGTGCGCCGTTGACTTCCGCGACAATACCGGTCCCGTAATCCGGCTGGGCGCCGGAAGGCGGCACGCAGATCATAAGGATGCTCAGGGTGATCAGGTGTTTCAACATTATTTATCGTATGGGTCCTTCCGCTATATAATAGGTATCGGGGTTGAATGTGGTTTTAAATATAGTAAAATTCCATACGTTTATATCCCGCTCCGGCAAAACCCCGTTAGCCTTTGGGCCTTTCCGGCCAAATTGGTTATCTTGCGGCGCTGGAAACTTTACAAACCAAACCTTTAATATATGAACCTTATCGGCAAGATTCACACGGTCGTCCTTACGGCCGCAGTTACGCTTTTATTCCACCCCGGTGCGGCGGCCCAACCCGCCGGGATACCTTTTACGGTCGAGGTCGCCGACCCCTTGATACCTGACCGGACAGTATCGGTGGCCGATTTCGGGGGTGCCGGAGATGCCATAACGCTTAATACGGACGCTTTTCGCCGGGGTATCGAAGCCTTGTCCACACAGGGAGGGGGCAGGCTGCTCGTTCCCGAGGGTGTCTGGCTTACCGGGCCGATAGTGCTGGAAGATAATATAGACCTGCACCTGACCGAAAACTCTATTATAGTGTTCAGCGCCGATAAGGACCTCTACCCGATAGTGCCGGTCTGGTTCGAGGGTAAGCAGACTTACCGTTGCCAGTCGCCCGTTTCGGCCCGCGGCCGTTCGAATATCTCCATTACGGGCAAAGGTATAATAGACGGCAACGGCGAACCGTGGCGCGCAGTTAAGAGGGGCAAAGTCAGCCCGTGGGAATGGGACCGTATCGTTGCCGGGGGCGGCGTGCTTCGTGAGGACGGCGAGACGTGGTACCCTTCCGAGTCGTTCAAACTCGGCGCGGCCGACTCCGACCTCAATATCACCCGCTGGGCCACCACGATGGAGGATTTTCAATCCATCCGCGACTACCTGCGTCCGGTGATGATATATATGGAGGATTGTGAAAACGTCAAACTCGAAGGGGTGATTTTCCAGAACTCGCCCTGCTGGAACGTCCACCTCGTACTAAGCCGCGGTATTATTATAGACGACGTGCTGGTGCGCTGCCCGTGGTACGCGCAAAACGGCGACGGTATGGATATCGAGTCGTGCGACAGGGTTATCGTGCGAAACTGCACGCTCGACGTGGGCGACGACGCAATCTGTATCAAAAGTGGTAAGGACGAGGAAGGCCGCCACCGCGGAGTGCCTTCGTCCAACATACTGGTCGACAACTGCACGGTGTTCCACGGCCACGGAGGTTTCGTGGTCGGCAGCGAAATGAGCGGCGGGGTTAAGAACGTGGCCGTTACCAACTGCCGTTTTTCGGGCACGGACGTGGGGCTGCGGTTTAAAAGTACACGCGGCCGCGGAGGTGTGGTGGAGAATATCTACATCGACAATATCGTGATGAACGACATTGCGACCGAGGCCCTGCTCTTCGACCTGTTCTACGGCGGCAAGTCGGCCAGCGAGGCGCTCGAGGACGGGGACGAAGGCCCGGTCACCGATATGCCCGCAATGCCGGTGGACGAGACGACCCCGGAGTTCCGCAATATATACATCTCCAACGTCGTATGCCGCGGAGCGCGGCGGGCCATGCTCTTTAACGGATTACCCGAGAAGAACGTGAGCAACGTCGTGGTAGAGAACAGTTATATCGAGTCCGAAATAGGGGCGCAGGTAAACGAATCGACCTCCGTTGTGCTCAACAACGTTACAATCGCTCCGCGCACAGGCCCCGCCCTGATGGTGAATAACGCCGCCGGGCTGGTGATCTACGGGCTGCAAACGGTGGAGGGTGTGGAGACGGTCCTCGAAGTTACCGGCAGCAGGAACAGTGGTATCGTGGTAAATCCCGGGGTGGCCACTCCCGCAAATAGTGTAATATCCCCGCGCAGTGAAGGTAGTGTGATTTTCAATTAAGCCCTTCGCCGCAGTCCGGTGGTGGCGGCTTCCTGCCCTGCCGGAAGGATTCGTGACGCTGCTAAAAAAGAAGAGCTACGGCCCCAGGCCGTAGCTCTTCTTTTATCCGTGAATCCGGAACTATTCAGCCGGGGTAAACACGTAACCCGAATTACCGTCAGGTGTAAGGGTTCCGATACCGGGGTAGGCTATATGCATACCGGCGACGGGGATTCCATGCTCCGCGACGTACCTCATTAACGGCAGGCGGCTGGCTACGGCGGCGGCCGGGTCTACATCGTAAGTTACGGCAATCTCCGGGTGCGGCATCTGCACCGGGGTGACGTGCGTGAGGTCACCCCATACCAACAGACGTTCCCCGCCCGATACCACCATATACCCGACATGGCCCGGGGTGTGGCCGTAGGCTTTAACGGGGTAAATGCCGTCGGCAGCCGGTACCTCTGTTATTTCGAGCGGCTCCACCGTCTCCAGCGAGCCGGCATAGGAGTCGAATACCCGGCGGGCGTTCAGGAACGAACCCCGGCTATTTTCCGCCACTTTCCCCATCTCAGCGTCGCTCGACCAGTAGTCCTTCTCGGCCCGGGAGACCGTTACTTTTGCTCCGGGGAACGATGGCTCTCCGTCCCGGAACATCCCTCCGATATGGTCGCCGTGCATATGGGTTAGCAGGACTTCGTCCACCCCGCCGGCCGAGACGCCAGCCGCGGAGAGGTTGTCGAACAGGTTACGGCCGAACCCGGCGTCGATGAGGACGTTCTTGTCAGGCATAACCACAAGGAACGTGTTGACCGCGCTCGGAAAGGTGCCGGTGGGCACATATTCGGCGAGGATATCCTGTCCCGCACCGATAAGGATGGACGGGTTCCCGTCCGACTGGCCTTCCGAAAGGAGGTACACCTTATAATCGCCTACCGGGTAAATAAAAATATTTTCGTTCTGCGCCTGTGCCCCGGTGGATACGGCCATGGCGGCTGCAAGTGTTAAAATCGTTTTTTTCATAATCCGTACTCTTGGTTTCAGTGGGTAAATTTACTAACTCCCGGCAAAAACCGGCACCGGCTTCCCGATTTGTTTATCTTTGGGCCTTATTCTAATACAGGTGATATGGAATTTTCCGAACTCGTTAAAATACGCCAGAGCGACCGTTCTTACACCGGCCGTCCGGTGGAGCCCTTCAAACTCGAACAGATTATCGAGGCAGGCCGCCTCGCCCCATCGTCCAACAATTCCCAGCCATGGAAACTGGTCGTGGTAGACGACCCGGAATTGAAAGAGAAGGTGGCCGGGTGTGCGTCCACCCTCGGGCTTAACAAATTTGTCCACCAGGCTCCGGTTGTCATCGTGGTTACGATGGAAAAACCGAACCTCCTGTCGCGGATGGGAAGCGTGTTGCAGGACAAAGAGTACCCGTTGATGGATATCGGTATACTGGCCGCCCATTTATGCCTTCAGGCAGCGGACCTCGGGCTGGGTACCTGTATGGTGGGATGGTTTAAAGAGGAGAGGCTGCGCCGCCTGCTAGGGATCGGTAAGCGAACCCGCATTCCCCTGATGATAACGGTAGGATATCCGGCCGCGCCCACGCGTCCCAAATCCCGGAAATCCACGGCGGAGATAAGCGCCCGGAACAAATACTAAAACGGATCTACCTGTTACCGACAGCCGTAGCTTAACAGTTCTTCCCCTGGCGGCCGGGCAGTACCCGAACGCCTTTGTATTGATGCCGGCATTACCGCTAAGGCGTATTTTATTGCTTTTATAATGGTAAACATACGGATTATGAAAGCAGTCAGTTATTCACGGTTACGGCGGTCCCGGGTCGCTCCTATTGAAAGAGGTTCCGCAGCCGGATCACAAAGTGTTTTTACCTGCGGACATCTTGTACCGCCGCGCGGATTTGGGTGGCAAATGTTTGGAACGTGGGCTTACACAAGATTACTACGTGATCTTGTGCCGCTGCGCGGGGCAGATTCAAAGGATTTTCGGGAAGACAAACCGGAGTGTTTCTTTTTACTAAGGAATGGGGCTGTGGGTGAGAGACAAGATTACTACGTGATCTTGTGCCGCCTGCGCGGGGCTGAAACAAAGGATTTTCGGGAAGATGCCGAGGTGTTTTTTTTGCTTACGACTGGTCGTCGGGTTCGGGCTTACACAAGATTACTACGTGATCTTGTGCCGCTGCGCGGGGCTGATTCAAAGGATTTTCGGGAAGATACAAAGTATCCTTTTTTTATAATAATAAGGACCCGTTGATGCAAGCATCCGGGTCCTTATTATTATAAAAAAGCCATCTTACGATGGCTTCCCGAAAATCCTTTGTCGGGGTGACAAGATTCGAACTTGCGACCCTCGGTCCCCCAGACCGATACTCTAACCGGGCTGAGCTACACCCCGCGACTTGTTTCGGACTGCAAATATAATATATTTTAATTATTCGGCAAAAGCTTTATCCATCTCCCTTACGCAAGACGGTAAATACCTTCTCTCCTTATACGGTTATGTCCGTATAACCGCCGTGATTATGCACCCTCCGTCGCCGCCCGGCAGATGCTTTACATCCCCGTGAACATGTCAACATTTTCCGAAAATATCACCCGCTTTCTGTTTCGCTCCGTATTACGTTTTCGTCAGCGGATTTCGAATTCCGGGAATTTTTTTAAAAACGCGGCAATATCGGTAACATTCGCAAATCGTAGCCGGCTTGTCTTCTGAAAATGGGTTGTGAAATTGTAATCCGAATAGATACATTTGGAATGTCTTGGAATGTGTAATAATATAGATTGTTTGTGTGACAATCTGAAACCTGTGTAGAGAATGATTGTGAGAATTGAATCAGAAGGTTTTATCCTGTTGAAGACGACATCTTCCATCCTTTCTTCCGGCCGGTCCGGAATGTTACTATCCCGGAATAGTTCCCTGTCGTAGCGCCCCGTCCACCTGTTTGGCTTCCAACCACCTTGCATGCTATCCGCCAGTTATCGATGCATCCGGTCGTACCGGTGCCGGTGCGGTATGATGCAACACGACTGACCTTAAACAAATATACTTTTTTCTAACCTAAACTAAAATGCCTATGGTAAAACTTCCGATTAACTACCCTGTATCAGCAGGAAAGATTACAACTATTACTAACCTGAAATGATTATATATCTATGGAACATTTCAACAGAAATTTAATCGGTCTGAAAAAGATCGCCGTCGTATTGCTGTCGGCCGCCTGCATGGGCGCCTTCACGGTAACCGCCGCGGCAAACGACGACTCATCGGCCGGGGTGACCGCCCAGCCGCAGGGAATCACGGTAACGGGAACGGTTAGCGGAGTGGACGGTACCCCGCTTCCCGGCGTTGCCGTAGTGGAACAGAACACCACCAACGGTATGATAACCGGAATCGACGGTTCTTATGCCATAACCGTATCAGGGCCGGGGTCGGTCCTCCTCTTCAGCTTTATAGGTTACACCACACAGGAGATTACGGTCGGCGGCCGTGATAACATCAATGTGGTCCTGGAAGAGAGCACCACCGAAATGGACGAAATCGTGGTAGTGGCCTACGGGACTCAAAGGAAAAGTTCCGTTACCGGCTCCATTTCGACCCTCAAGTCGAGCGACCTGAAGACCAACACCTCACCCAACGTGAACAGTATGCTCCAGGGAAAGGTGGCAGGCGTCCAGGTGTCCAACGTATCGGGTAAACCCGGCGAGGCCGCGAATATCCTTATCCGGGGCCAGAGTTCGCTCACTTCGGACAACGGTAAGATGGGGCCCCTCTGGGTTATCGACGGCGTGGTTTCGGGAACGGGCGCGCAATTGAACCCCTCCGAAATCGAATCCATGTCCATATTGAAGGATGCCGGAGCCACAGCCCTCTACGGTTCGCGTGCCACGAACGGGGTTATCCTCGTAACCACCAAGAGCGGCCGCACGGGCGAAAACCGTTTCGACGTTAATGTGAAACTGGGTATCTCGCAGCAGCACCTTGCGAACTTCAAACTGATGGACGGTCAGGAACTTTACGACTATACGATGAGTATGGCCGGTATAGATATTACCAAACAGGAGCACCTGTTCCTTGCGGACAAAGAAAAGTTACTGTCCCACAATACCGACTGGTTCGATTTCGCCACTAAGCTCGGATTCTCGCAGAATTACACCGTATCCCATACGATGGGTACCGACAAGGTGCGTAACTTCCTCTCCGGGGATTTTTACAACGAACAGGGTACGGTGAAGGGATACCGCTACGACCGTTACAGTATCCGCAACAATACCGATATAAAGGTAAACGACCGACTCTCGCTCCAGACAAGGGTAGCCGCGAGTTATTTCGAGGACAAGGATAAACAGCACAGCCTCTACTCGGCCATGACCTACCTGCCGTGGGACTACCCGTACAACCCGGACGGAACCGCGCGGACCGGCAAGGAGTCGGACTGGTACGGAAGGGATGAGAAGAACTATGTGTACGACCTGCCCTACTACAGGATGACTAACAAACAATTCGGTGTCAACGGTGCCTTTAAGCTCGAGTACCGCATAACCGACTGGCTGGTGTTCGAATCCAATAACAATATCGGTTACCGCAGCCAGCTCCGCGAGATCTATTACGACCCCCGGCATACCAATGCCGAGAGCGATAACGGGCGGTTGCAGAATATCAACTACTACACGACTACCAAATACGCCAACCAGCTCTTCCGCTTCAACCGTACGTTCGAACAGCGGCATATAGTAAACGCGTTTCTGGGTTACGAATACAGCGACTACCGGTACCAGACATCGGACGCTACCGGCTCTTCGATACCTATCGGCGCCGAGGTGCTCGATATAGCAGGTAACCCGTACGCGGTGGCCGGAGGCAAACAGGAGAATGCCCTCCAGTCTGCCTACTTCAACGCCAACTACACCTATGACGACCGCTACAACGCCCAGTTCTCCACCAGGGTCGACGGCTCGTCGAAGTTGAGTCCCACCGTGCGCTACGGCTGGTTCTGGACCGTGGGCGGAGCCTGGTCTGTCAGTAACGAGCGGTTTATGGAGCCTGTGAAATGGGTAGACCATCTCAAATTACGGTTCAGCTACGGGTCCATCGGTAATATCAATACCCTGGACAATTATTCATGGATGAGCCTCTATACGCTGAAAACCAACTATAACGGCATTCCGGCCGCATTCCCGCACACCTACGGCAACCGCGACCTGACATGGGAAAAATGCTTCGAGACCAATATCGGCCTTGACGGCCGCATCTTCAACAGGCTCGGGATTACTTTCGATTTCTACATCAAGAACACCTCCGACCTTATTTACTACGCGGCGATGAGTTCGCTGACCGGGTTCGCCGGGCAGTACCGCAATATTGGCTCGATGAAAAACACCGGGTTCGAAGTAACCCTGACACCCGACATAATCGTTAAAAAAGATTTCGTCTGGACGGCCAGCCTGAATATCGGGGCCAACAAGAACCGTATCACGGAACTCGCGAACGACAATGCCGACCAGTTCCCGGTAGACAGCGGTATCTGGATATGGCGCAAGGGCGAGGATATGTATACCTACTTCCTCCCCGAATGGGCCGGTGTGGACCCCTACTCAGGCGTACCCTTATGGTACATGACCGATAAGGATACCGGCGAACGGCTCCTTACCGGCGATATCGAAAAGGCGGACCAGGTTATCAGCGGTTCGGCGTCGCCGAAATTCTACGGAGGTATCGGTACGAGCATCTCCTACAAAGGGTTTACCCTCTCCGCGCTCGGTAACTTCATGTACGGCAACAAGGTGTTCCACGCCGCGCGCCAGTTCTACGACAACGACGGGGCATATCCGACCTATAACGCAATGAGCCTTAAATCGGCGCCCAAAGGAAATTGGACCCGATGGGAAAAACCGGGTGATGTGGCCACCCATCCCCAGGCAATATGGGGCGGAAACAATAAATCCAACAATAACTCCGCGCGTTATATCGAGGACGGCAGCTACTTCCGGCTCAACAACCTTACACTCGCTTACGACCTGCCTGCAAGGCTTACCGACAAAATAAGGATGAGGAATGTGCAGGTCTATGTTTCGGCGGAGAACCTCTTTACAATCACCAAATTTTCGGGAGCTGACGTGGAAGTGGCCGTGGGAAAGGACAGGGGTAGCGCGGCAGCGGACCTTTATCCGTCCGTAAGGCGATTCTCTTTCGGCGTTAATTTCAGTTTTTAAACGGGTAAAATTATGAAAATAAGAATATTCAGCGCGACTCTGTTCGTGGTTCTGGCCGGGCTGTTCACCACCGGCTGCGATTTGGACAGGTACCCGTCCGATATGTCGACCGTCGACCATATAGATATAGGTAACCTGCAATCCATAACACTCGGCACCTACGCCAAGCTGAAGGAAGAGTACCACTACAAGACCCTCCATCAGGTGGGTGAATACGGGGGCGATAACGTGGCCCTGAGCGGACCCACTTCGGACGCCCTCCAGTATATATACCGATACGAACGCCAGACCGATAACTACTATACCGGCCGGGTATGGAGGTTTACCTACCAGATGGTTGCCAACGTTAACAAGATGATAGAGGAACTTGAGGGGTTCGGGACTGACGATATGAAGGATGCTGCGCTGGTACAGCACCTCCACGGGGAGAACCTGTTACTGAGAGCCTACCTCTACTTTAACTGCTGCAATATATTCGGGCGTCAGTATATGGATGCCAACGGGCCGGAAAACAACCTCGGCATACCCATAAAGACGGTATCCGACGTGGATTATTACCCTCCCCGTGCCACGGTCAAAGAGGTATATGACCAGATACTTGCCGACGCCACCCTCGGAGCGGCATACCTCAAACGGGACGATAACAGTCCGGAACGCGACAATACGATGATAAGCCAGGAAGTGGCCTGGGCGTTCCTTTCCCGGATCCATCTCTACATGGGCAACTGGAAAGATGCGGAGGCTTATGCCGATTCGGTTATAAACTCCGGGTCCTATGAACTGCTAACCGGAGACTCCTATAAAAATTATCCGCAGCATGTACCCGAGAGCAACAAGGAGACGATCTGGTGCATCCGTATGGTAAAGGATAAGGATTATAAGGATTATTACATGGATTACTACTCGGTAGGCAGTATGTATTCCATACGCGACGGGCACGGATGGGGCGAGATGTTCCCGTCACAGTCGTACCTCGACCTGATTAGGGAATATCCGCAGGACCTGCGCTTCGGTTTTATCGAGGAGCAGTACGACGCGGAGGACCCGCGGATGTGGATGGTCTATGTGGACGGGGACAACTATGTAACCAAAACCGTCCGGCAGAGCGGTACCGACTATATAATAGTCGAAGACCCCGGTCTGTACGACAACAGTACGGTGCAGAAGGAAGAGGTCGACGGAGTGACCCGGTACTATGTGGAGATAGGGAACGTAAGGTATGACGTATGGGTCGAAAACGCCCTCTCGTTCACCAAGGCTCTTCCGGCACGCTATATCCTGAAATGTTCATACCAGGAGCATCAGGGGCAGTTATACTCGCCCGTCCTGTTCCGCCTGGCCGAGATGTACCTCAACCGTGCCGAAGCCCGTTACCACCAGGGTGACCTTCAGGGTGCTATCGAAGACGTGAACGTGATACGACGTCGGGCCGGCATCCCGGAAAGGGCGGTTGCCGACGCCATTAACAACGACCGGATACTCCAGTGGGTACTCGACGAACGCCGACTCGAACTGGCGTGGGAAGCCCACCGTAAATACGACGTGTTCCGGAACCGGCAGACACTCGACCGCCAGTACCCGGGCCAGCACCTTAGTGCGTCCAACCCGATGACAGAACTGGCTCCCGACGACGTTAGGGTAATCGAATATATCCCGCAGGCCGAGATAAACGTCTACCCGATAGAACTCGTACAGAACCCGTAAAAATAGGAAAAAGTATGAAAAAGTTGTTATTTCTTATAATTCCCGTTTTGGTTTTGTCTTCGTGTAAAGAGGACGAAACCCCGGTGCCGTACTCCATGTATATCGAGGAGACGAACCTCACGCTGGTCGCGGAAGGCGAAACCTATTACAACCGGTACTACACCTATATACCGGAATTCGAACTGGTAAAACCCGAGGCCGACTGGATAGAGGTTACGATGGATAAAGAGTTCATAATAATAAAAGTCGAGAGGAACGAGGGCCTTACTTCCCGTACCGCTTCGTTCAGCCTCGTCGGTAAACCTACCACGACCCGGACCGTTACCGTTACCCAGACAGGCCGCCCGACGAGGGTGTTACAGGTAAGCGGGGCCGAGGCCAACAGCGAACAACCCAGTGAGGAAATCACCAATGCGTTGATCGAAAATTCCGATATATGGCACAGCTCCTGGGGAGAAAAACTCGATAATTATTATGCCGTTTTCGACTTGCGGGAAGGTTCGGAGGAGTTGAATATTATCGAAATCACACCCCGCGATTACGGCAATAACGGCAGATGGGGACAGGTAGGCATATGGGTAATGGGTAGCGTCGACGGTGAAATCGACCCCTCGGCAAGCGATCCGATGGATTGGGGCGGAACCATCGGCGAGAAGGACGCCGACGGTTATACCCTGATGATGAAAGTGGACTTCGCACAGGAAGGCGACCCGCGTTCAATCCTGCTGCCGGCCGGCATTCTCAACCCCCGGAAAGTCAAATTCCATATCGACGGTAAGACTTCATACGGCGGGTTCGCAAGCCTTCAGTACGTCCGGTTTATCCAGATTGTGGGCTAAGACCTTATCAAGGAAACAATGTTCAATTTAAAGAACTTCAACCATGTCCAATAAATATAAAAGCAAGTTTATGCACGCACTGCTGTTCGCCGGGCTGTTCGCTCTCCTTGCCGGGTGCAAGGCGGACAATCCGGTACTGGACGGGCCTGACCCGAACTGGTCCGGGGCCAACGAAATATTGTCGTTCGAGTTTACCGGGTACGACAAATACCCGGATTATACGGCAGGTGACGCGTCCGTTGCCACGATAGACAACGAGAACAGTACCATCAAAGTGGTAACTCCCTGGTATTCCAGTACGGTCCTCACACCGGAAATAACCATATCGGACGGGGCAACGGTATCGCCTATCTCGGGGAGCGTTAGGGACTTCGCCGACGAAAACGGTGTTGTATATACCGTGAAAGCGGAAAACGGCGAAAAGCGAGAATGGAGGGTCTTCATGGAGATTCCCGATAAGCCGGAACCAGGCTGGGGGCCCGACCCGAGGGAGCCGCTCGAAGAGACGGGCGACTATTCCATACACGCCATACCGCTCTACGCCAACTCCTACACCACCGGAAGCGTAACCACAAGTTCCCGGTACGGGCTTAATTGCACCACAACCGACGGGGTATACAGCATCTATTTTACCGCCCGATACAAAGGTAAGCTCCAGTTTGCCCTGAAGGGGACGTCGGGAAGCACCGACGGGAACTCGTTCAATGTGAAAGTATATGTCAACGGCGAGTTGGCCCACTGCGACGGGACGGATTACGACCATACGTACGTTTACGACCGTACCGGCGGCAACGACACCATCACCCTACACCGGGTGGAACTGCCCGAAGTGCTCGACGGGCATGCCGGAAACAGCGTGCGACTCGATATACAGGCTGTCGGCGATAGGAAAGGAAGTTATTACTTCCGGTTCCCGGAACTATGGGTTTCCGGATGGGCTACCCGCGGGACGGGCGGTTACCAGAACGGAGGCCTAAACTACGTCCCCTCCGATAACGACCACTTCGGTCGCCGCGGACCTTCGGTGCACTTTACCCCCACCAAACCGGACGGGGATATGGAATACTTTTACAGCGAAGTCACCGTTCCGGAGGGCAGCGACGTAATCGGTTCTTACTTCATGTGTAACGGTTTCGGCCAGGGTTACGCCGGAATACAGGTTAACAGCGCCACGGAGAGAAGGGTACTGTTCTCGGTATGGTCGCCTTACGAAACGGACAACCCGGCATTAATGGGCAAATACGCGCCCAAGCTCGTACGGGTAAACAACCAGCCGAAATACCGGGATAATTTCCAGTACGGCACGTTCGGGAACGAAGGTTCCGGCGGTCAAAGCTATCTTCGCCTTAACTGGGAGGCGGGGAAGACCTATAAGATGCTGACCCGGGTAAGACCCCATCCGCAGCCGGACAAATTCCCCAACTCGTCGCTCTACAAATGCTGGTTCCACAACGGCGAGGAGTGGATATTCATTGCCGAATGGCGAAGGGTGGAACTGGACCCGGAAGATAATAACGGTCGGGAACCCACGCCTAACTGGTACACCGGCGCTTACCACTTCCTCGAGAACTTCAGCGTCAATACCGGTAACCAGGAGCGTTACGGTACATGGGACAACCAGTGGTTTGTGGGCAGCAACGGTACGTTCCACGAACCCACCGAGTACCGTTTTACCTACGACTCCACCGGCTCGGGCGGCCACCGTGTCGACTACGACGGGGCGGTTATGGAGGACGGTCTCTACGCAGGGTCGGTTTACCTGAGGATGGGCGGTTACTTTACCGATAACCAGCCGGAAACAAACCTTATGTTCACCAAACCGGCGAAAAACAATAGGCCGGCGATAGACTTAGCAGCCCTCAACGCGATGGGCACCGACGACCCGGCCGAAGACAATGCCATCGACCAGGGGGAAAGATACCAGGAATAGGAACAGGTCCTTGAGATTGTTTTGACAATCAGTTTAGTTCGGTTGCACCCCGGTACCACCCACGGTACCGGGGTGTTTTGTCTGTGGTCCCGCTCAAGCGGACTATCGGTAACCCGAGATATTTCAATTAATAAAGGAAAAAACATATATTCGGCCTTTACCCCTCCCGTGAAGGATTTGCGTAAACCGCAATACTCCCTTGTGCAATTACCGGAAAGCGGGACCGGGTCCGTAACCGGGGATTATTTCATAACTTTGCGGGCGGGCATGTCCGGCCGTTGCAACCGGCGGCCGGCTAACCACATTTTACGGCCCACCTCAGAGTACCAGATGCCTTTTAAAAGCGTATACAACGAATCCGGGGAGAATACGTCCCAACGGAAAACCGACCAGGAGCCTGTCGCGGAGCTTGCCCGGATGGCCGCCGGGTCGGTCTACGACCGCAGGCATATCTATCCGGAGCTGATTTTTGTTCTGGGCGGCAGGATGCGTTTCATGTGGCTGGGAGGCGGGGAGCTGGAACTGGGGATGGGGAATTTCGCACTTGCCCTTCCCGGCGATTTCCTCTCGATGACCGCCGTGCAGGAATCTGCCGCTATCATATGCCGCCTGAAGACCGAGGAGCAAATCTACGATGGGGTGGGGTTGTCAGGGCTGGCCTTTTTCCTTGACGAGAGCAAAGGGCGTAAATATCACCTGCCCGTGAACGAGGAGATGGGAATATTCCTCGAAGGCTTCGTCCCTTTCCTGCGTAAAGGATTCGCCGCCCGTAATTTCCATGATTTGAAGGTGCGCGAAATGCTTTATATCCTGTCGGAATCCTATAACAAGACCGATCTGGCGTCGTTCTTCTCGCCTATCATAGGGCCGGAAATCGCATTTAAGAACTTCGTTTTCTCCACCCTCTCCAAGGTCAGTTCCGTCAACGAGCTTGCCGGTATGGCCAATATGAGCGCTACCGGTTTCCGCAATAAATTTATGCGCATAATGGGAAAATCTCCCTCGGCTATGATTACGTCCCATAAGGCCGAAATGATACGCAGTACCCTTATTTTTACCGACATGCCCCTGAAGGAGGTAAGCGAAAAATACGGGTTCAATTCCATCTACGTCTTCACGCGTTTCTGTAAGAAACACCTCGGGCAGTCGCCCGGCAGCCTGCGCAAAGCGGGCAGGAGCCGAAAGGCCAATCAGTAAAAGTCTATATCGTCAAAAGAATGGTGAAACCGGGCAAAACATTTGTCCCGATTACGGATACTTTTGCCATGTACCGCCGCGGAGTAATTACGCAGGTTATACCCCCGCCGAAAGCAGTTGGCGGAATCCGTAAGAAACCCGGCGAGAACATCCGGAAATAGTCGCGAACGACACCCGGAATATATAGCAGGCCGCCCCGGAGGGAAGATTCCCGGCAGGCCGTAGATATTAAATATATACGATAATTAAGTATACAACATTTTTAATGTATAACTACCCCATGGCTAAGGATTTAGACAGAGGTTACCGCGCCGGCTCGCCAGGCCTGCCCACCCGGTCCCTTTTTAAACGGCCTGATTTAGATTCCGAAAGGTATCCGATTGCGATAACCTGCACCCGACCGAATGTTAGAAGTATTAGTACCACCCGGATAATGTACGGCGACCTGTTCCCGTGACTTTACCCGTATGAACATAACCCCGTATCAACAACCAAAACAACCAAATAAAAACAAATCTATCCCAATTAACTAATTTTTATTATCATGAAGATCAAACATTTATTATTGGCTTCCGTGGCGCTTATCGCGGGTATGGCAAGTTGTAGTAAGGACAACAACGGTGGGGACGAGCCGGAAAGCTTCGATATCCTTATCCAGTTCGATCTCGGTGTGGAAAGCCGTGCAGACGTCGACAACCTGATACAGGACGGCGTTACCGTTACCACGCTGAACGACGGTAAACTCTTTTTCACCGACGGCGACGGTGTGATTTACAGGATGGTGGATATCTCTAATAACGCCACCCCGGGAGCCGTAACCCCCGAGCAGCTCAAGAACGGTAAACTTTTCGAGGACATCAGCAAATCGGCGACCTTCGTACACGTTTTCGGTAACCACAATTTTGCAAAATCGAGCTATTCGAACATCTCCGAAGTAGAAGAGGAAGAGGTGGAGATACTCGACCAGACCGACCCGGCCACCTTCGGTGTAAACAAGGCGAACCTTTACGGACGTAAGGAACTGGAGCCTGCGAGTGCAGCCATCAAAGCCATCTACCCGAACGTGGTTAAACAGGCTATCTTCGATATCGTGCCCATCATCGCACGCCTGGAGATTGACCAGTTCCTCGGTACCGGCGATGTACAGTCTTACACTATCGCCGGTATATATGTCCACAACTTCTACGAAAAGGTAGCCCCGACGGCAGCCCTTCTTCCCAGCCCGGACGACGCTCCGTGGAGGGTAAGCGGTTCGCTTCAGGATTGGACAAAATATCAGGAAGAGCCTGCCGGCGATTACGACTCGGATTGGGATGAATTCCTGTTCGACACTCCCGCCGCTGTCAGTAATACGACCAAGCTCGCACAGCCGGTTAAGGATACATGGGCTTATAACGTATTCGCTAATGCCGGAGCCGAGCCGCACATCGTTATCCACCTGACTGACGTTATGATCGGAACCACGGCGCCGGGTACACTTCGCCCCAATACGGCCATCGGTTCGGCCGGAGACGGTGAAGCTTACCTGACTATTACCGGTTACCGCACGGACGATACCAACAGTGACAAGGTAAATATCAAAGGCGGTAACGTTTACAAAATCAGGGCCGTAGGCTTCGACGAAGACGACCTGGGCGATACCCCCTATCCGAAGGAAGATATGGAACAGATTTACGTCGAGGTTAAGGTTACCCCGTGGATCGTGAACTACGTCACTCCCGAGTTCGACTGATAACTACCCGTAATAAACTCTCGATACCCGGGCCGCATTCGGCCCTACGGCCCGGCCCGGGTATCTTTTTATTCCTTAAACCTTTCGGGGTGTAAGGCTCGATTACTATTAAATAATATATAATGAAGGCAATAGGAACGGGTTTACTGCTCATTCTGTCGTTTATCGCCCTTACCGGCTGTGTGAAGGACAACAGGGACGACTGCCCGGATGTTCCGGACCGTAACCTTGTGCTCCATTTCGAATACTTCGACGAGGAGGAGAACGATATTTTTGCCGAACGAATAGATATGGTCGACGTTGTAATGTTCGACCGCAATTTCAATTTCTACGACTGGATATTCGTAAACAAAGCCAGCCTTGACGAGTTTCAGGGCGTGCAGCTGGAGGCCGAACCGGGCGATTACCATGTAATATGCTGGGCCAACGTTAGTTCGTCGCGCAACGAGATACCCGACGACGGCAACTCCACATCTCTCGGGCAATCGATGATACACCACTCCAATTCCGAGACCGCCGACCCGTTGCACTACGCACCGGACAGAAGGGAGACGACCGTAAATAAATCGCGTACGCGCGGCGGTTCCCTTACCGACGAAGGTACATGGATGCTGAGCGTGGCCCTGAGCGGGACCACGGAGGATACCATCGCTTTCATGAGCGCCCACAGGACGTTGAACGTCTATTTGAGAAATTTCCCCGGGATGAACGATCCCGAACCCGTTTTCCCGCTCGTAACCATCGAGCACCTTGCCGAGTATTACGATTTTACTCTCGGCCGGGGTCCGGAGAGCGCCTACTTCGTCCAGACCTCCTACCTGGTGGATATCGACGAGGTGACCTACTGTTACGCTAAATTCTACATACCCCACTTCGATAATGACAACGATGTGAACCTTGTCATTACCGGACAGGGACAATATACTTACAGCTATACGGTCTCGATGCAGGAGATACTGGAGATCAACGATATCGAAAGCGTCTACGATGGCGACGATATTATCCTGGACGTAGAGATTACCTGGGAGGGCGACCATCTGGTTAAGGTTCAGTTACCGCCTTTCAGGGTTATAGAGGTGAAGCCCGAACTTTAGGAATCGAGCTTTTAAAATATGGGTAATGCGATATAATAAGATACATATATATTACTTAGGGCTCGCTCTGGCGCTGTTTGCACTGTGCCTGCCTTCCTGTATAAAGGAGGGAGGGGACACGGTTTCCGCCGATTCGGGCGACGTTATTTTCGAACTGAAAATGACCCGTTCCGACGAGCCGCTCGAAGACGACGGCTATGTCGTTCTCGAGCATGAAGACAAGATAAAGGACCTATATGTCCTCTTCTTCAGCAACGACAATCAAAAGGATTTTCTCAGGATAGACAAAGCCGTACAATACGGGCTGAACACCGACGGAACCAATCCGATATACATGGTCAGCGCGGCGAAGGGTTCGTACCATATGGTGCTACTGGCCAATTGCGAAGAGACCCTCCGGGATTCGGGGCTCGACGAGGCGGACCCTAAAGACGGCCTTACCCTGGAAGACTTCAGAATGATGCTCACCACACATGCCTACAACTGGTTCGACGACGGCAAATGGATTGTGGACCCGGACGACCCCGATTTCCGTTATATGCCCATGTGGGGAGAGCGTGAAAACGTTACGGTCGATTCGGACGGAGCGGACCTGACCGGTCCGAACCTCGTTCCGCTTATCCGTATGGTGGCCCGGATAGATATAGTGCTGAGCAGCGAAGGAGGTAATCAGAGTGTGGCGGCTAATTACGATCTATACAGCGTCAGGTTCTATAACTGGCAAACGGACGCCCAGGTTATACCTGATGAAAATGCCGTGAATTTCAATTATAACGCGGGCGACTGGCAATTTGCGGTCGCAGCGCCTTCGATTCCTACCGTCGGCACGAGGGATACCGAACCGCTGATATACAGGATGTCCACACC
>JAJQCA010000045.1:5749-43408 GCA_021202985.1 Alistipes sp. | reverse complement strand
GGGAATAAACCTGCCTCAGGACGAGCGAACAGGTGACGGTTTCGCCTTCGTGGACGACATAGAACCGCAGGGGCAATACCCGTTCGAGATAAGAATGCCCGGCAACGTCTGTCGCCGTGAACGGGACCGGGCAGACGGTATAGGTCCGGCTACCGCCGTAGGCCGGTTCACCACCGACCGGGAAACCCTAATGGGAATAAACCTGCCTCAGGACGAGCGAACAGGTGACGGTTTCGCCTTCGTGGACGACATAGAACCGCAGGGGCAATACCCGTTCGAGATAAGAATGCCCGGCAACGTCTGTCGCCGTGAACGGGACCGGGCGGACGGTATAGGTCCGGCTCCCGCCGTAGGCCGGTTCACCGTCGCCGGGCGTGTCCGAATCGTCGCCGTAAGCGAACTCCCCGGCCCCGGGCTGAATTATGCACAGCGCCGAGGCGGGACTCCACTCTACCGTGAATTGCTGCGGGGCCGACGATAGGCTGCCCGGCCACGCCGCGAACAACAGTTCGTCGACCGGGTCGCCCGCGGCATCCACCACGGCTACGGAGAGCGCCTCTCCGGCGGTCTGCGTCACGGTCACCTCGCCCGTGAACTTGCCGGCGGTGACGGTGACAGTACCGGTGCGTGAGGCTCCGCTGTCGTTGGCGGTAACTGTGAAAAACAAATTGGAACGTGTGCCGGCAGCTCCGGCCGCAGGTCCGTCAATCGAAAGCCAACCCCCACCGGCGGTGACCCCGGCGGTCCATCCCCCCTCGCAGTCGGTATACACCGATACGGCTCCGCTTCCCGCCGTGCGGGGAACGGTCCATCCGGGCTGGCTTATAACCAGCATATTTTGCCCGTCGAAATAGAGCGCGAGATCGCACTCGTCCCACACTTCGTACCGCACCGTCACCTGCGCGTCATCGGAAATCAACGCCTCGGCCGCCGTCGCGGCCCCGGGGGCATTGATCTCCGTCACCATGAGCCGGTACAGGTGGTTGCGCAGCAGGCCCGCCGGCGCCTTGCCGTCCACTTCCCGAAGAACGTCGACCCGGTAATAGGACTTCCGGTCGCTTCCTTTATAATAACCCTCCAGCACGAGGAACAGCGCCCCGGACGGGTCGGCTGAGTATTGCTTTTCATAGGCGTAGATTTCTGTGCAAGAGTTATCGCCGGCAGGTACGGAGTATTCGTGGGGTGAGGCGGCCGTCGTCGTACCCGGTGGTATCGTGGGGGCGGTAACCAGCGGCAGGGTGCCGTCACGGTTCGCAGGCAGGGGGACTATCGCGCCCCGGGTGTTGGCATTATAGAGGAAGACGGCCGTAAGGTCGAACACCTCGGCGCCCACCGCTCCGGAAACCTCCAGGTCGATGCGGGCCGCCATTCTCAGCAGGCTGATAGGTTCGGACACCCGGGCCTGAGCCTGCGAAATGACGTAAGTGTTTACCGTCTCGCCCCACATGGGAATCGGGCTTGCAGGGTCCCACACTCCGTCCCTCCCGTCGGTCAGGCGGCCGAGCAGTTCGTCTTTAGTTTCCGTACCGCTAAGGGTGCCCAAAGCGTCGAACGCCGCGGAACTGTTGGCAAGCAGTACGAACCGCCGTGGGTGGTCACCCATGACGAGCTTGACGCGGAATTTCACCTCCCCGTCGTCCACGGTAAAGGAATTAACCGTGGTCCTCTGTTCGAACACCTCCCCGGTGCCCTCCACCCGGAAGACGAGCAGGTCCAGCTCCGTTATCGCTCCGCCGCCTGCCCGGGTCGCCAGCGCGTGGGCCGGGTACCCTGCGGTAAAAACCACATCCGCAATCGCCTCGCCGCCGGATTCCGCGGACGGTTCCCCGTCTCGTGAGCATCCCAGCGCGGCTAATGCCGCCAAACAAAAACATATTATATACCTCATATCTTTATTTCTCATTAATACTTTATATAGCGGCAATTATCTCCTTATTAGTTAACGCCATCCACCCTCGCCGGACCGGTTTTTCCCTCCTGCCGTGACAAAGGCCGCCGCACCGTGACCACCGTCATATTAATGGTGCACCTTACGGGGTGCGGGGGCAGTCCTCCTTTCGGATGAACGTCTTTTGTTTGTGGCCCCGGAACAGCCTCAGGCGCCAAGCGAACGCCCCACCCTTTCCGGTCCCCTGCCTGAATGATCCCTGGCAAATGCCGCTACCCGACCGGTGCCCATTTAAATGAACCTATAGCCGCCCCTCAATGCGGCCTTGCCGCAATCAGCTCATTTCGAATCACTCTCTTACACACCTGACCGGTTGAGCCGCCGCGCGGACATTCCCGCCGTAAGAATGGTTTACCGCGCCGTTGTCGTTAACGTACAGCCCGGCCGCTGCCGTACCCGATGGGTCCGCGGTCCAGAGGTAAGCCCCTCCGAGGGCGGTATGGTTTCCGTCTTCGGCCGATTTGTAACCCGAGGTGGGATAACTACCGAGTGTACTCCAGTGGAAATACGAATTTGCGTAGACCGTCGGCGCCGGAACCCCCTGCCACGGGGAATAGCCGGCCACCGTTCGCGGCACCCTCCATCCCTCGGGGCACGGGTCGAAGACGCCCTTGTCCCCGTCTTCGTCCGACCAGAGGTAATCGTTCCGGTCACCCGGGACGGTGGTATACCAGTCTCCGAGGCCGTCCGGATCGGCGGTTATAAAACCGAACGGGTTGGTAATCGAATTCTTAAGGTTAGCCGTCCGGTCGGAAGTAACCGCGATTTTGGGTATCGCCGAAACCCAACTGTTGTTCACCCAATAGTCGATAACCACGGAGTAATCCCACGGGTTGGCCTTTTCCCTCGGGGGCGGAAGGGCGTCCTTGCGGCCCCACTGGTAGTAGTAGCCGATGGAGTTCACCACGTTCATATCGGTATTCCATGCCCCTAAGTTCCGGTCCATGAACACGTTGGTAACGCCGCCGCCCGGGCTGTAAGAGTATACCTCGCCGCCGTTGTCGGGGTCGTAGGAAGTGACCCATAAATGCCAGCTCCATACAATGCGGCCCGACTCGTAGGCGGCCAGGATTATATTACCGTCCTGGTTGATATTGCCGCTTCCCGCCGTGGCGGTTATGTACCCGTCCGCGAGGGAGATGTTCGATAGGTTTATCTCCTGCCGGTCGCGGGCCAGCACGGCTATTTCGTAATTACCCGAGAGGGTTTCGCCGAGCAGGTCGCGCCATACCGGGGCGATGTTGTGGGTGGGTATGGTTACCTGTTCGTTATGCTTTACCATATAACTGTTCGGAAATGATTCGGTGGCGCGGATGGGCAGTTGCGCAGTGAGCGACGGCCGCTCTATCGATACGAAATTGGCCACGGCCAGCTTGTCGAAATACTCCATACCCTCTTTTATCCGGAAGGTAAAGGTGTCGGCTGCAGTATCCGCCGTGTAGGTTTCCAGAATCCCTTCGGGGTCCTCGACCGAGGCGAGCGACCATGTGCCGTTTGTGATTACGCTGGCCACGTAGTCGCGCCCGGTCTTATAGTTCAGGCGCACCGGTTCCACGCGCAGGTCATAATTGGCGTGGTGCAGGGCGACGGTGTGCATTGTGTAGCCCGAGCTGTTGGCCACGATGAAATCAACCGTGGCCGTACGTTCAATGTCGGGGTTTGCCGCGAGTTCGGCCGGCGTGAACGCCTGCGGGCGGATGCTGAGGGTGGCGGTCCCGCCGCTGAGCGAGGTTACACTCACCCCCGGAGCGTCGGACGAGGCGTGGTGGACGAACGGCTCCGGGCCGCCGGTCTGCGAGAGGGCGCAGTACTCCGCAGTAGGCTTCCAGAGGACATTCACGGTCTGCGCTTCCACTTCGAGGTCGTTGCTGTCGGAGATAAAAATCAGTTCGGTTACCGGGTTCCCTCCCGCGTCGGTAACGTAAAGTTCCATATCGGCGTCACCGGACTGGGTTATATACAACTCGTAGGTTATCCTTCCCACCTCTATCAGCACTGTGCCGGTGCGGTCGGCACCAGTTCCGTTTTCTTCGGTCGCCATAACGAGCACGACCTCCTGTCCGGCCGCACCGGAGGGCGGGGAAGGTTCGGTGATGGAGAGCCAGCCGCCCCCGGAAGAGTCTACCCGGGCCGTCCAGCCTCCGGGATAGTCCGTAAGGACCGTGACGGGTATCGACGCGGTGGCGTCGTTTCCCGTGACGATGTTGTTCCTGCTCACCGACAGCAGGTGCGACCCGTAAATCACGAGATCCCCGTCGCTTATGTTCCACTCGGTAACCGAAGCCGACATATTGACCGGGACGCTCTTTATAGCGTCCTCCCTCTCTTCGAAACCGGCACCGGTAACGTCCGTGATATTTATAAGGTTAAGGTGGTTACGCAGGAGGGGCCGGTATGAGAACGGTTCGTCCGGGTCGTCCAGGAAGTCTATGCGGTACCATGTAAGCACATCCGAGCCGTCGTAATAACCGCCCAGCAACAGGAAACCGGTCTCGTCGTAGACCTCCCCGGCCGGGCGTTCGTAAGCGTATATACCTTTCACGCTCTTTTCCTCGTCGGGGGTGTAGGCCTCGGGTGAGCCGGCGACAGTCGCGCCCTGCGGTGCGGTGGGGGCGGTGACGCAAAGGTTCTCTTCGTCCCAATTTTCCGCGGCGGGGGCGATATGGCCCGAGCCGTAGGCGTTATGGAGCTCCACGGCGGCCAGTTCGAAGAGGCTGCCGTCTATTTCGTCGCTCAACAGCACGTCCACACGGGAGACCATACGAATCATATTGACGGTAAAATAAGCAGAGAAAGTGCCTTTTGGGATGTAGACCCGGCTCTCACCCCACATCGGGAGGGTAAAGTCTCCCGTCCAGCCGCCGCCGGAGTGGAGCAGTGCGGACGTGATATCCTCTTTGGCCGTACCGGCGGGGATATCGCCCAGCGCGTCGAGCTGGTCCCCTGCATTGGCGATAAAAACGAAATCGTAGGTGGTTGTAACGCACGGGACTTCGGCCGTGATACGGACCGTGGTCTCGTCTATTTCGGTTTGCGAAAGCGGCGTCACCCGGAAGAGGAACGTCTCGTCGCCAGTGGCGGCGTTGAATGCCAAAATGTCGAGTTCTGATATCTTCGCCTCGCCGGCCAACAGCTCGGGAGAGTAATCTCCCAGGCCCGCGGCTTTTACCGTTATGTCGAGTGTCCTGGTATTTCCGTCCTGCGTGGCTGCCACTACGTCCGGCTCGGAACGACAGCCCGAAAGAAGCGCGAAGGAACAAAACACCCACACAGCTATAATATGCTTCATAATATTATATATCAATATTTTATAGTTAATTATATAAATAAATGGCTAAGCCCGGCAAATAATTCACATGGCGCCTGACCTAACGCTGCAAAAACCTCTCCTAACGCTCGCCTGCACCTGCTAAAGGCTCCGGTTCCGGATTTGAACCCGACCACGGGAAGGTTATTATATATGGTAACGACGGGATATGGTGAGACTTCATAATGGGAATATACCACACGGGCAATTATCCGGCTCCCCAGGAATAAAAAAGATTTTACAGAGGTAGAGGGTGCAACCATCCCTGCCGTGTCGTAGAGACACATTCTCCCCCTCTCCCGCCGGCCGGTTACCGCAAAACGAAACTCCCGTGCACCCGGGGTAACGATTATCGTGGCGGCCGGTATACTTCCCGGCATCTTTTGACGTTCTGTATAACCTGAGGGCGGTTTTCCCGCCTAAACTGCCGAGATTTGTACCGGATTTTTGTAAATTTATATATGGGGGTCGGAAGGATAATTATTTTAGCCGCTGCGTTGCTGCTTGCGGCAGCGGACAGTTGCCGCGCGGAACAGCAGTACAAGTTCCGTACGCTGTCGCCAGAGGGGGGTTTCTACTACGACGGGGTGAAATCGGTCGGGCAGGATGCGGACGGGTTTATATGGGTGCTGATGGACAACGAATTGCAGCGGTTCGACGGTTACCAGTACAAACGCTATTACCCCCGCTTCCGGGATCTTATGCCCGGCACCGAGTGGCATTTCGCCGCGATGGCCACCGACCCTGCCGGCAGGCTCTACGTCACCACTAACAACGGCCTTTTTACTTATAACCGCACCGCCGACACGTTCGAAAAGCTCATCGAAGGCAGCGCCTACAGTATAAACAGCGACCGCGCCGGCAACCTATGGGTGGATATGGCCGGGCGCACATACCGCATCGACCCCCAGACACTCGTTCCCGACACGCTCGCCTGCGAGGGCAGGCCAGTGGGTAACATCTGGAGTTCTCATTCCACCGATGAGTCTGTTTACATGGGCTCCACACAGGGGCGGCTGTACCGTTACGGTTACGCCACGGGCCGTTTCGAGCTGTTCCATAAATTCCCCGACGACCAGACGGTGCAGGGAATTGCCGCCATGGGCGGACTGCTGTGGGCCGTGACCTCCGATACGGGGCTTTACGCTTTCGACGAGGGTACCGGCACCGTCGTCCGGCACTACGAGCTGCCCGCACCGGGCGGCGGGCCGCAGGCACCGCCCCGCGACCTGCTGGCCGACAAGTACGGCCGCCTGTGGATAGCCACGCAGTCCGGCATCATGGTATTCGACCCGGCCACCGGGGCGGACACCCTTCTGGTCCACTCGGCAAGCGATATGTTTTCCATCCCGAACAACTCCGTCTGGTGCCTGTTCGAAGACCACCGCCGCAACGTGTGGGTGGGTACCTTCTCGGGCGGCCTCTGCATGGCCGACCTCGACGATACCGAGATGTTCCGCACCTACACCCCGGCCACGACCGCCTTGTCGCACGGCACGGTGAGCGCCTTTGCCGAGGACGGAAGCACGGTCTGGACCGGTACCGAGGGCGGAGGCCTGAACCGGTTCGAACGTAACGGGAGGGCAATTACCCAAATCCTCTCGTCCCGTGACGGCCACGGACCCGCCTCCAACCATATAAAAAGCATAGTGACCGGCCCCTCGGGCGAGCTTTATATAGGAACGTTCCTCGGCGGGCTTGACATCTACGACCCGGCCACAGGCCGCTTCACCAACCACCGGGCCGGCCGCGACAACAGCCTGCTGGACAACAACATCCGCAAACTGGTCAGGGACGGCGACCGCGGCCTGTGGATAATTTACCAGACCAACGTATCGGTGGTGAGCCACTACTCGTTCAGCGACCGGACTTTCACGCACCACTATTTCGACAAGAAGGACAACGGCTGGTACCTGCTCGACATGGTGCGTGGCGGCGGAGACGACCTGTGGATACTCTCGTCCAAAAATCTATACCTGTTCGATACAGCTACGGGGCAGGCCCGCAGCGTCCTCTCCGACCGCATCCCCTACCTTAACGGCCGGTCGATGTGCCTGGACGGGCGCGGGGACGTGTGGATAGGCACTGTCGGGCACGGACTGGTGCGATACTCCCCGTCCGACGACACTATGGAGGTAATCGAAGGCATCGGCGACCTTAACATATCGGCCGTGTACAGCATTATAGCCGACGACCGCGGCGATGTCTGGATGGGGACCGACAACGGGTTGGTGAAGTATGACACCGGTGCGGGAACCTTTTTACGCTTCGACTCCACCGACGGCCTTCAGGGGCAGGTATATTACCCGCTTGCGTGTATGAAGGCCTCGGACGGCGTGATATTTTTCGGCGGCACCGGCGGGTTCACCGCCGTGCAACCCGAGGCAATCCGACGCAATCCCCACCCCCGCGGGTTATTATCTCCGAATTCCTTCTGGATAACGCCCCCGGCATACCACCCTCGCGGCGTGGCGGCGGTTACGGCACGGGCGAAATCGTTCTGCCCTATACCCAGACCAACTTCGGCTTCCGGATTTCGGCCGACAACTATATGATACCGGAAAAGAACACTTACCGTTACCGGTTGGCGGGTTACGACAACCGCTGGGTGACGGTAGACTCCTCGGGACGCAACGTTCTATTTACCAAGATGCCCGCGGGGAGTTACCGGTTCGAGGTGCAGGCGGCGAACAACGACGGGGTGTGGGGCCCGGTCACCACCGTGTCGGTCCGCCGCCGGGCCGCTCCCTGGGCGACCGGTTACGCATACCTTTTGTACGCCATTATCGCCGGCGCGGCGGCTTATACCGTCATCCGGTTCCACCGCCAGCGCAAGGAACTGCGAATGGAACTGTACCGCGACAAACTGGAGAAGCAGCAGAAAGAGGAGCTCCACCAGGCCCAGCTCCGGTTCTTCACCAACATCTCGCACGACTTCCGCACACCACTCTCGTTGATACAGGGCGTGGTGGACAACCTTAGGGGCAACGAAGCGGTGAAGGACTATTACCGCATCCTGCACAACAACACCCGGCGGCTGCTAAACCTTGTGAACGAACTGCTCGACTTCCGCACCCTGCAACACGGCAAGATGCGGTTGCAGGTACGGCCCACCGACCTTAACCAACTGATGGGAAGCGTCTCGGCCGACTTCGACGAGCTGGCCCGGCGCAGGCGCATCCGCTTCGTCCGGACGGCCGACCCCGCAATGCCCCACTCGGTTTATGCCGACCGGGAGGTGGTGGAGAAGATAATTATGAACCTGCTGAACAACTCGTTCAAACACACTCCTGAGGGCGGAGAGATAAGGATAGAGACCTACGGCGACTCGGCCCGCTTCGGTCGGCGGCACCAAGCTGAATTTACCGTCGGAAGCTCCGGGCTGCGCGGGGTGGCAATTGCGGTGCGCGACACCGGGGTAGGCATCTCTTCCGCCTCCATCGGAACCGTCTTCGAGCGTTATTACAGCGTAAAATCCGAGAACCTCTCATCTCACCTCGGCACGGGTATCGGGCTGGCTTTGGCCAAAAGCCTCGTCGAACTCCACAAGGGTCGTATTACCATTTACAGCACACGCGGCCAGGGCACCGATATGCTCGTCGTACTGCCGCACGAGGCCACGGTCTACACCCCAGACCAGTTCGCGGCCGAGCCGGCCGCCGGCGAGACCGTGGCGGCGGACGTCGCGGCCCTTGCCGGAAACCGGCTGGTGGAGGATATCCGCCGCGGGGAGGCCCACGACGTGCTGCTGCGCGAACGCAGGAGGATACTCCTCGCCGAAGACAACGACGACCTGCGGCGACTGATCGCCGACTTCCTCGCCCCGTGGTACGATGTGGAGCAGGCCCCAAACGGCTGGGTGGCCTCGCGCTACCTCGAAGACAACGAGGTGAACCTCATAGTGAGCGACATTATGATGCCCGTCAAAGACGGCATCACGCTCTGCCGCGAACTTAAGAGCAACGTCGACACCTGCCATACACCGTTTATAATGCTCACGGCCCGCACCGGTGCGGAGTTCAGGCTCGAAGGGGCCGAGTCGGGAGCCGACTACTACTTCGAGAAGCCGGTGGACCTTAAACTGCTCCTTGTGACCATCCGCAACCTCTTCGACCGGCAGGACAAACTCCGCGAACACTACGCCCGCAACTACTACGTCGACAGCGCGGAACTTGCCGCAAACGAAAAGGACAACGCCTTCCTGAAGAAGCTGGTGGACATTATAGATGCCAACCTTGCCCAGCCGGTAATAGACGTGCACCTGATAGCGTCCGAAATGTCGATGAGCCGGACCAAACTTTACTCCAAACTCAAATCGCTCACGGGCCGTTCGATAGTGGAATTTACGCTCAACTACCGACTCCGCAAAGCCGCCAAACTGATGATAGAGCAGGACCTCTCCATGAAGGAGGTAATGGAGCGCATCGGGATACGGAGCCAGTCCTATTTTACCAACACCTTCAAAAAAGAGTTCGGCCAGACCCCGGCCGCTTTCGCGCGGCAGCACAACCGTTCGAAGAAGCGTTAGAAGGGACACTTTCGTCAGTAGCCCAGGCCGCTATACCGACCCGGGTCCGGAGCGCATTGCGGGATAAAATCCTGTATACAAGCGATTTCCCCGGCGGAGCAAAATTCGGGACGATAACAGCAAAGCCGGAATTAGGCCCGTCCGGAGCCGGGATATATTTTTGCACCGGATTCAGCGACAAGGCGGCTATCGGCAGGGGCGTATTTCGACACGGACCGGTAGCGGAATTTTCCGGAACGACGGGCGGCGCAACGGATATCGGAACCGCCAGATCGGGAACGCCGCACGCTACGCGGACAATGAAGGGGATGGAAATCGCTTAAGCCGCGTCGCCGAAGTAGTCCGGAAAAGCGATTAGTGATATAAGCCGTGAAACGGCGTAAACGATACAGAGGCCCGTTGGGATTGGTTGATTGCAGGGAGTCTGCCCGCGGAAATGAAGGGGTTAGGGTAAGTGCTGGTGTTTTCTAAACACAACGGTACGCAGGCAGACGATTGAGAGGGCCTTTTCGGCATTCGTGGTCGGGCATTTACGCCCGGCCACGAAGGGCCGGATAAAACAGCCGCGGCGTGCGGATAAGCCACGCTGCGAAGTACGGAGACTGCCGCATCCGGGTAAGTCGAGCGGGGAAGTTCCCCCGTCCGCCACCGAAAGACCGGGAGCGGCACGGCCGTAGTTAGTATATTAACGCGGGAGTAAAACGTGTAAACGCAGGGGCGGGAGTTTAAAGGCCGGAACGGGGTATGTAACGTACTCAGGTTACTGCATAAATCCCAACTGCAACGGTAACCAGCGGGAAAACAAGGTGCAACTATTGGAATTTCGGTAAAATTTCACTACCTTTTAATTAGCATTTCGCCCTGCGGGGCCGGATGCGGGAAGGTTGCATGAGTAATGTTGCGTGGCGGGATGGTAACCGCCAATGGAAACACAGTCCGCCAACGTAATCGCCTTCCTTAAGCGAGGGCGAGGCATTGCCTGTTAACATCAGCACCCGACCGGCCGCAGACGGTCGGCCGGCAATGAAAGAAACAGAGCCTGAGCGGCGAAACACCGGGGTCCGGAAGGCATAATGCCTTTGTAATCGGACCATAACGAAAGCCCCGGTTTTTCCGGAAGGTTTGTTACTTAATTAAGACGAAACCGAGCCAAAGAAAGAAACATCATAAACCTGAAATCAAAACGTAATACAGCTAACCTTAAAACTCACGATATGAAGAACTTTACATTTTTATTATTTGCAGCGGTGGTTTTGCTCGGATGCCGCGGCACGCAGACCGAGACCTACCGTGAACCGGCGCGCCCCGATGGACAGGCGGATATGCTCGGCTACGCGGCCGACCCTATTCCCGTGTTACGTGTGGGATTTATCGGCGTGGGAATGCGCGGCATCGGTGCCGTACAGCGCTTTACCTATATCGACGGGGTGGAAATCAAGGCTATCTGCGATATGGAGCAGTACAACCTCGACCGCGCGCAGAAGGTCCTCGCCGACCGTGGCCGCGAACCGGCCACCGAGTATATCGGCGACAGCGAATCGTGGAAGGAGCTTTGCCGCCGCGACGACCTCGACCTTATCTATATCTGTACCGACTGGGTGACCCACACCCCCATGGCCGTCTACTCCATGGAGCAGGGCAAACATGTGGCGGTGGAAGTTCCGGCGGCTACTACGATCGAGGAGTGCTGGCAACTGGTGAATACATCGGAACGGACGCGCCGCCACTGCATGATGCTCGAGAACTGCTGTTACGATTTCTTCGAGCTGGCTACGCTCAACATGGCGCAGCAGGGAGTTTTCGGCGAGGTGGTACATGTCGAGGGCGCCTATATACACGACCTTCGCGAACTCAATTTCAACGACCGCCTGTCGGCCAATTCTTCATACCAGCCCGGACAGGGTGAAGTTCAGAAGCTCCCCGGCCTGTCTGGTTATTACGACTACTGGCGCAAGCGCTACAACGAGGAACATAGCGGCAACGCCTATCCGACCCACGGCCTGGGCCCCGTCTGCCAGATTCTCGACATCCACCGCGGGGACCGGATGGAATACCTCGTGTCGGTATCCACCGACCAGTTCGGTATGACCGAGTATGCCCGGGAACGCTTCGGCGCCGACTCGCCCGAATACCGGCAGGAGTACCGGATGGGCGATATGAACACCACGCTTATCCGCACGGCCAAAGGAAAGACAATAATGATTCAGCACGACGTGACAAGCCCGCGCCCCTACTCGCGCCTCCACGTGGTTAGCGGCACCAAAGGCTTCGCACAGAAATATCCCGCCACGCAGATTGCCATCGAACCCAACGCCCACTATCCGCTGGGCAGGGACGAAATGGATGCCATGCTGGCCGAGTACGAGTTCCCGTTCGTGACCGACATCAAGGAACTTGCCCGCTCGGTGGGAGGCCACGGCGGGATGGATTTCATAATGGACTACCGGCTGGTTTATTGCCTGCAGAACGGACTGCCGCTCGACCAGGACGTGTATGACGCCGCTGAATGGTCGTGCCTTGTTCCGCTCACAGAGGAGTCGGTACTCGGCGGTGGGAAACCGGTTCCCGTGCCCGACTTCACCCGCGGCGGCTGGCAAAAGATTCAGGGTTACCGCCACGCCTACGCCAACTGATTCCCATCCATGGCACAGCGACAAGACATATTGGATATCGCCGGGCGTTTCCGTATAGATGGAACGCCCGGGGTGGCCGAGCCGTTCGGCAACGGGCTGATAAACGACTCGTACCTTATCCGCAACACCGGCCCGGGAGTGCCCGACTACGTACTCCAGCGCATCAACCACCATATTTTTACCGACGTGGACCTGCTTCAGTCCAACATCCTCGCCGTCACGGGTCATATCCGCCGTAAACTGGAAGAAAGGGGCGAGCCTGATATCGAGCGCAGGGTACTGCGGTTTATCGAAGCCGCGGACGGAAAGCCTTACCACTTCGACGGGGAGAACTACTGGCGTCTGATGGTACATATACCGCGGTCGGTGTCGTACGAGACCATCGACCCGCGCTACGCCCGCTATGCGGGGCTTGCCTTCGGGGAGTTCCAGCAGATGCTTTCGGATATCGACTGCGAACTGGGCGAGACCATCCCCGGTTTCCACGATATGGAGTACCGCCTGCGGCAGCTCCGACAGGCCGTCGAACAGGACAGGGCCGGAAGGCTGGAAGGGGTACGGGACATAGTGGAGCAGCTCGAATCGCGGGCTTGGGATATGTGCCTCGCCGAGCGGATGCACCGCGAAGGTAAACTTCCCAAGCGCGTGTGCCACTGCGACACGAAGGTCAACAACATCCTGTTCGACCAGGGCGGCGGAATCCTCTGCGTGATAGACCTCGACACGGTGATGCCGAGCTACATATTCTCCGACTACGGCGATTTCCTGCGCACGGCGGCCAACACCGGCGACGAGGACGACCGAGACACGGGGAATGTGGATTTCAACATGGAAATATTCGAGGCTTTCACCTCTGGATACCTCGAATCGGCCGGCGGATTCCTCACCCCTGTGGAGACGGAACACCTGCCTTACGCCGCGGCCCTGTTCCCGTATATGCAGACGGTCAGGTTCCTATGGGATTACCTGAACGGCGACACCTACTACAAAACAGGGTATCCGGAACACAACCTCGTGCGTACACGGGCACAGCTCAAGCTGCTGCAAAGCATAGAACGGAAGACCCCGCAGATGAGGGCCTATATCGAAAAAAGCCTTGCCGGGTAACCTCCCGGACTTTTTTCTCATAATAATCAGGGGGGACCCCGCGGATATTGATTCGCGGGGGTTTTTATCGGCTGGCACGGTTATGGGCGCGGGACTGTAATTTGAACGTGCGGGTCTTAAGAGTCGTTTCCGTGTCCGACGCATCTACACCGCCCGGGTTACAAACCGCCCCACTTTAATGGTATTAAATCCTGTTATTACGTGCATACCTGTCTGCCAGTTCCCGCTCATGCGCCCGTAACGTAATCATATTTAACTGATTATGGAATTATTGACATGGCACAGTACCATATTAACAGGTAGCGCTATTCCCCTTCCCGACGATAATAATTACCGTTATTCTTGGGTTAAATATCATTATACGAGCACTCCATGCCGTGAATACCGGCCTTTATCCGGAATGCTCAAACTGCTTCAACAGGACCTATTCGAAAGGTCA
Organism: Alistipes sp.; assembly: GCA_021202985.1. Taxonomy (GTDB): domain Bacteria; phylum Bacteroidota; class Bacteroidia; order Bacteroidales; family Rikenellaceae; genus WRDF01. The sequence continues at coordinate 29,446 of JAJQCA010000045.1, read as the reverse complement.
CCATGCGCCCCGCACGGCCGGAACAACAGCCCGGCAGGTGGCATGGAATCTAATCCTCAAAGGAAAGCACCATGCTCTGCGGGTACGGGTCTGTCCACCCGAATGTGGAGGTTCTTGTACTTTCTCCACCCCAATGTGGAGCATCTTCACTCTTTCCACCGGGTGTGGAAGAACTCCCCCTCCGGTCGGTCGGTACGCTCGTAGGTATGGGCACCGAAATAGTCGCGCTGGGCTTGCAGCAGGTTTGCCGGAAGCCGGTCGCAGCGGTAAGAGTCATAGTAGGCAAGCGCGGACGAGAATGCCGGCACCGGGATTCCCCCGGCTACCGCCACGGTCACCGTGCGGCGCCATCCGACCAGGGCGGAGCCAACCCGTGCGGCGAACCGGGGGTCCATCAGCAGGTTCGGTAGCCGACTGTCTTCCCGGTATGCCCGGGCGATGCCGCCGAGCAACTCCGACCGGATTATGCATCCGCCACGCCATATAAGGGCGAGGCCGGCTTTGTCGATGTCCCATCCGTATGCGCGGGAGGCGTCGGCGATAAGGGAGAAACCCTGCGCGTAGGAGACCACCCTCGCGGCAAGCAGCGCGTCGTGGACATAATCTGCCAGCCGGTCGTTGTCGACCGCGGACGGAACAGGGCCGGAGAGCAGGGCCGCGGCCGCCACACGCTCGCCCCGGCGGGCCGATATCATGCGGGCGAATACCGATTCACCTATAAGCGAGAGCGGATTACCCACATCGAGCGCCGCCCGGACGGCCCACATACCGGTGTTTTTTTGTCCGGCCTTGTCCAGTATCCGGTCCACCACCGCGGTGCCGTCCTCTTCCTTCACCGCGAAAATTGCTGCCGTTATCTCCATCAGGTATCCCGCAAGGTCCCCGCGGTTCCACTTAGTGAACAGTTCGTGGAGCCGGTCGTTGGAATAACCGCCCGCTTTACGAAGCAGGTCGTAGGCCTCGCAGATAAGCTGCATATCGCCGTACTCTATGCCGTTGTGGACCATCTTCACGAAGTGGCCCGACCCTCCCGGCCCAATCCAGCGGCAGCACGGCGCCCCGTCCGGGTCGCGGGCCGCAATAGCTTCGAACAGTGGGCGTACCTCGCTCCATGCCGACTCCTCGCCGCCGGGCATCAGCGAAGGACCGTAAAGCGCCCCCGCCTCGCCGCCCGACACCCCCGAGCCTATGAAAAGAATACCCGCAGCCCGTAGTTCGTCACAGCGGCGAGTGGTGTCCTCAAACTGCGAATTACCTCCGTCGATAACGATGTCGCCCGGCTCCAGAAGGGGTACAAGGCGCGACAGCACCTCGTCAACCGGGCTTCCGGCCCGTATCATCATCATCACTTTACGCGGACGGGACAGCGAGCCTGCGAACTCTTCGAGCGAGCAGGAAGGGGCGAAATTACCCCCGCCCCACTCCGAGGTGAACCGTTCCACGGCCTGCGGGTCATGGTCCCAGACGGCCACCCGGTACCCGTTACGCTCCATATTGCGCGCGAGGTTAGCCCCCATCACGGCCAGACCTATCATTCCTATATCGGATTTTTCCATATCGACGTTATTTAAAGGGTATTCATTTTACCCGAAACTGATTGAAATACTTACAAATAACCGTATAAATGCCATTCCGGAGGGTGTGGGGTATTTCCAAAATTACTGGAACCGGACCCTTCCGGCAATCCGGCGGCCGTTTACCGCTCCACCCGTAAGCCTTTCACATATTCCCGGCTGGTCTGTATTGCCTAATATGCCTGCCTCAATATACCTGCCGATTTATTTACGAAAGGCACCCGGCCCGACTACTTGCACGGTCGGCCGGCCCCGACAAAACCGCCATCGCAGCATCGGCAAGCAACCCGGCCCGACATCTAAAGATGCACATATTTGACCTTGCACCCAAGAACGCCGTCAAAAACATGTTGTGCGCGGTAGGTCTATAATTAGCTTTACACCTGCGGCACGGCAAAACAAGCGCTTCAATCACCGCCTTACACGGGCGTTTCCATGCCAGACATCCCACACCGCCTCCTCGTCGGGGGGCTGCGCGTAGTCAGTAAGGAAAGTGACTGCCAACGCCCCGCACGCCCAGGCGAACCCGGCCCACCGGGACGGCTCCCACCCCCGCAGTATAGCGTACAAAAGGCCGCCCACGAAGCCATCGCCGCCGCCGATGCGGTCCAGCACCGTAATTTCACGGAGCTCCACGGTATGAAGTTCGTCGCCGGCCCCGACCAGGGCGCCCCACAGGTGGCGGTTAGCGTCCACCACCTCGCGCAGGGTAGTGGCGTAGACCTGCGCTCCCGGATAACTTTGCCGGATAGCTTCGGTCATTTCCCGGAACCGCTCCAACTGCGAGGCTACAGCGCTGCCGCCGGCCGCCGGACCTTCCACCCCCAGGCAGAGCTGGAAATCCTCCTCGTTGCCAATCAATATATCGGCCGCCGAGGCCAGCTCGTGGAACAGCCTGCCCAGTTCCCGCTCGCGGCCCTTCCAGAACGAAGCACGGTGGTTCAGGTCGAACGAAACAAGTGTACCGTGTTTCCGTGCGGTACGGGCGATTTCGAGACACAGCTCCCCGGTCGAGGGTGACAAGGCGGCAATCAGGCCCGACATATGGACTATCCCAACCGCCTCGCGGCCGAAAATCCGTTCGAGGTCGAAATGGCCCGGACCCAGCAGGCGGCCGACTTCGCCGGCCCGGTCGTTGTGCACCCGCGGCCCGCGCGCGCCGTAACCGCTGTCGGCTATGTTGAATTGGTGCCTCGGACCCCACGGGCCGCCCTGCGGGATAACCGGGCCTTCGTACTCCATGCCGCGGCCGCGCAGGTCGCGACGAATCAATTCGGAAACCGGGCAGTCTTCGACAAATGCCGTGAGCACCTTCACCGGAAGCCCCAGAAAGGCGGCCACGCTGGCCACGTTGGTCTCGGCGCTGGTCACGGTCATCCGGTAGTCGGCGGTGCAATGCACCGGCTGGCCATCTGCCGGGGTCAGCCTTACCCCCATACTGGTCGGTACCAGCAGGGCGTATTTATAATTTTTGCGTAATTCTATCATTATCCCGGGAACTGTTCCGGCCCGCGCTATCCGTACCGTATATCGACAGGGCCGTTAATGAATGTTATAAAGTAACTATTATTTTCTCCTAATGTATTCGGCGCGCCGCCCCCTGCAGGCCGCAGGCATGTCTCGGACTGGCGAGGTATTTAATGTGCATTGCCGCCGCCACCGTGTCAGGCTGCCAATCTCGCGGACGACCCGCGCAAGCCGATTCCGGGCGGCCGTCAATCCGCTAAAGGATTTTCTCCATGTAAACGTGCGGGATGCCGGCCTCGGTAAACAGTTCTCCCTTCCGGACGAAGCCGAACCCTTCGTAGAACCCGGTCAGGTGTGCCTGCGCGTGCAGGATTATCTTAGCCGGTCCGAGGCTCTCCATATATTCAAGCACATGTCCGAAGAAGTCACGGCCGGCACCGCCTCCACGGTACTGCTTCCTAACGGCGAGCCGTTCGAATTTAACCGCTCCGGGTATGATCCTAACCCTTGCGGTGCCGTACGGCTCTTCGCCGTCGAGGGCGAGGAAGTGGGTGGCCCCGAGGTCCAGCCCGTCGAACTCCTCCCGGTAAGGGCACGCCTGCTCGTCCACGAACACGATGCTGCGGACGCAGAACGCCATCAGCAATTCCCCGGGGGTGGTAACTGTTTTGTAAATACGGTTTTGCATCTGTTAAGGTCGAAGTTTCCCCAAATTTACACATTTTAACCGGAATGCTTCCTATAGAGCGCGTCGCACCACCGACCCGCCCGCCACCGTGCGGAACAGGCGGCACAGGCGAACCGTTAAGTTAAATAAAGCCACGTTAAGGCTTATAACCAGCCGGTTATAAATATCCATAAAGCTGCAAACCTTCATGGTATCCGACGTAATTATTTTTCCTCCGGGCGAAAATATCGCCCCGCGGATTTGTATGGCGGGTAAAAAATGATTTTCTTTACTCCACGACAAACTAAATCTACTGCTGGCTAACCTATTATGCTTAAAATTTCATCTTATAAGGAACTGGAGTTCCTCAGGGAGAAGTTCGCCCGCGACATTACCCTCCGCGAATCCGCGGAAGGTCCCGGCGGCGAACAGGACCCCGGCACACCCCTGCCGGGCGGAAGCGCCTCCCCGAAATACCACCTGCTGGTGTGCGGGGGCACGGGATGCCGCGCCTCGGAGAGCGATCGAATTATACAAAACCTGCGGACGGAAATCGAATACCGCGGCCTGTCGGACAGGGCCGGGGTATACATGACTGGCTGTTTCGGCTTCTGCGAAAAGGGACCCATCGTAAAAGTATTCCCCGACAACACTTTCTATACTCAGGTGACTCCGGACGACTGCGCGGAGATAGTCGAATCGCATGTGGGCCGCGGCCAGCGCGTCGAACGGCTGTTGTACGTCGACCCGGAGAACGGCCGGAGCATCGAGGACTCGGTGCACATGGGGTTCTACCGCAAGCAGGTGCGCATAGCCCTGCGAAACTGCGGGCTAATCGACCCGGAAAATATCGAAGAATATATAGCCCGCGACGGTTACCGCGCGCTGGCGCAGGTCCTCGAAAGCCGCGATGCGTCCGCGGCCGTGGAGGTTATCAAACGGTCGGGGCTGAGGGGGCCGCGGCGGGGGCGGATTCCCTACCGGCATAAAGTGGGAGGTGGCCGCCCGTCAGCAGGCCGACCAGAAATACGTGGTCTGCAATGCCGACGAGGGCGACCCCGGGGCGTTTATGGACCGTTCTATACTCGAAGGCGACCCCGGTTCGATAATAGAGGCTATGGCCATCTGCGGCTACTGCATAGGAGCCACTAAAGGACTTGTTTACATACGAGCCGAATACCCGCTTGCAATCAGGCGGTTGCGAATGGCCATAGAGCAGGCGCGCGGCTACGGGCTGCTGGGCCGGAACATTATGGATTCGGGGTTCGATTTCGATATCGAGCTGCGATACGGGGCAGGGGCGTTCGTCTGCGGGGAGGAGACCGCGCTTATCCACTCGATGGAGGGTAACCGCGGCGAGCCGACCGTAAAGCCGCCCTTCCCGGCAGAGAAGGGCTACCTCGGCAAGCCCACCAACGTGAACAATGTGGAGACGCTCGCCAATATCCCGGTGATACTGCTTCGCGGCCCCGAATGGTTTTCGTCCATCGGCACCGAACGGTCTAAGGGCACAAAGGTGTTCGCCCTCGCCGGGAAGATAAACAACGTGGGCCTCATAGAGGTGCCAATGGGCACCACCCTGCGGGAAGTGATTTTCGAAATAGGCGGCGGCATCAAGGACGGCAAACGCTTCAAGGCCGTGCAGACCGGCGGCCCGTCGGGCGGCTGCCTTACGGAGAAGCACCTCGACACCCCTATCGACTTTGACAACCTGTTGGCCGCCGGGTCGATGATGGGTTCGGGTGGTATGATTGTGATGGACGAGGACGACTGTATGGTGTCGGTGGCCTCGTTCTACCTCGATTTCACCGTGGAAGAGTCGTGCGGCAAGTGCGCCCCGTGCCGCATCGGCAACAAGCGCCTCCACGAGATACTGGAGAAGATATGCGGCGGACGCGGCACCGAGGACGATATCGAATACCTGAAGAACCTCGGCCACGTAATCAAAGACACCTCCCTCTGCGGGCTGGGCCAGACCTCGCCCAACCCCGTGTTGTCGACCATCGAGCACTTCTATCCCGAATATCTCGCCCATGTGCGCGAACGGGTGTGCCCGGCCGGTAAATGTAAGGCCCTCAAACATTACAGCATCCTGGGCGACAAATGCACCGGCTGTACGGCCTGCGTACGAACATGCCCGGTGGGAGCGATAGTCGGCGAGAAGAGGCAGCCGCACCGCATCGACAACAACCTCTGCATCAAATGCGGCGCCTGTTACTCCAAGTGTAAATTCTTAGCTATCAACGTCCGTTAGCCATGAACAAAGTAAGCGTTACCATAGATAATACGAGGATAGAGGTCGAAAAGGGTACGACGGTCTACCATGCCGCAAAGAGCATCGGCATCAACATTCCGGCCCTCTGCTACATGAACCTCGAACACCTCAATATAGAGAACTGCCCCGGCGGATGCCGGATTTGCGTGGTGGAAATCGAAGGCCGGCGTAACCTGGCCCCCTCCTGCTCCACTCCATGCGCGGAGGGGATGGTGATAAACACCCATTCGGGCAGGGTGATGAACGCCCGCAGCACCGTACTGGAACTGCTCCTTTCGGACCACCCGAAAGACTGCCTGGTCTGCGCCAAATCGGGCGACTGCGACCTTCAGGACCTCTCCATTAGGCTGGGTATCCGCGAGATACATGCCATGGAGAACGCCGAAATGTCGATCTACCGCAAAGACTCCTCGCCGGCGCTGAACCGCGACATGGACAAATGCGTGATGTGCCGCCGATGCGAGACGATTTGCAACAAGGTACAGACTGTGGGCGCCCTGTGCGCCATAAACCGCGGGTTTATGTCGGTGGTCGCTCCCGCGTTCCAGCAGGACCTTATAGACTCGCCGTGCGTGTTCTGCGGCCAGTGCGTGGCGGTCTGCCCCACGGGCGCCCTCACGGCGGTCGACCACACGCCCAAAATACTCCGCGCCCTTGCCGACCCCTCGAAGACGGTCGTCGTGCAGACCGCCCCGGCCGTGAGGGCCGCGCTGGGCGAAGAGTTCGGCATGGAGCCGGGCACGCTCGTCACCGGCAAGATGGTGGCCGCCCTCCGGCGGCTGGGATTCGATAAGGTTTTCGACACCGACTTCGCCGCCGACCTTACCATAATGGAGGAAGGGGCCGAGTTGCTCGACCGCATAACCCGCCACCTCGCCGGCGACCCGACGGTACGCCTGCCGATACTTACCTCCTGCTGCCCAGCATGGATAAACTTCTTCGAGGTCTACTATCCCACTATGCTCGACGTGCCGTCCACGGCGCGGTCTCCCCAGCAGATGTTCGGCTCCATCGCCAAGACCTACTACGCCGAAAAGCTGGGTATCGACCGGCGCGACCTGGTGGTGGTTTCCGTAATGCCGTGCCTGGCAAAGAAATACGAGTGCCAGCGCGAGGAGTTTTTCGTGGACGGCAACCCGGACGTAGATTTCGCCATCTCCACCCGCGAGCTGGCCGCGCTGGTTGAGGCCTACGACGTCAATTTCGGCGCCTTGCCCGACGAGGACTTCGACACCCCGCTGGGCGAGTCGTCGGGCGCCGGGGTGATATTCGGCGCCACGGGCGGGGTAATCGAGGCAGCCGTACGGACGGCATACGAGGTATACACCGGCCAAAAACTCGCCGACGTGGAATTCCGCGAACTGCGCGGCTTCGAGGGCATCCGCACGGCCACGGTCGATTTCAACGGCACGCCCATAAACATCGGTATCGCCCACCAGTTGGGAAATGCACGCAAACTGCTGGACGGGATGCGTTCGGGGATGTACAATTTCCACGCGATAGAGATTATGGCCTGCCCCGGCGGTTGTATAGGCGGGGCGGGACAGCCATTCCACCACTGCGATACGGACCGCATCAAGGCCCGGATGGAAGCCCTCTACCGCGAGGATACGCACAAGGCGATACGTAAATCGCACGAAAACCCGGACGTGCTGAGGCTCTACGAGGAGTTCCTCGGCGAACCGCTAAACGAGAAGGCCCACCGGCTGTTGCACACCCATTATTTCACAAAGGAAAAATTCAGTTAAGCCATGAGCACAATCACATTGAAGGATTGCCAGCGGGACAAGATACGCGAGATTTGCACCGCGTTCGGCAACCGGCCGGGCGAACTAATCAGCATACTGCACAAGATACAGGACGAGATGGGTTACCTTCCCGAAGAGGTGCAGCGGGAAGTGGGCCGGAACCTTCGCATACCCGTCTCACGGGTATACGGAGTGGTTTCGTTCTACTCGTTCTTCTCGATGACCCCCAAGGGGCGGCATCCGATATCGGTTTGCATGGGTACGGCCTGTTACGTACGCGGAGCGGAGAAGCTGGTGGATGAAATAAAGGAGCGGCTCAACATTAGCGTAGGCGGGGTTACGCCGGACGGCCGGTACTCGCTCGACTGCCTGCGGTGCGTGGGCGCCTGCGGCCTGGCGCCGGTGATGCTTGTCGGCGAGAAGGTGTTCGGCCGTATCGAACCGGGGCAGGTAGGCGCCATACTGGACGGTTTCGACCGGACATAACGGTAATGCTTTCCGGCGTTTCCCTGACGGGTATGGCGACCGGCACTAGATAAGTCACATACCGGGTTTAGCCCGGGTATGGGACGGTAGTCGATAAGGCGGCCGTCCCTCTTGTTTTGGGCGCTACTCCCGAGGCCGAATTCTAATGATGGCCCGGGCGGTTCGGCATTGATAGATTTTAATGAAACAAGACATTCAGGGATACCGACCGCATATGGTTGCCGCAGGTCCGGTGAAATGCCGCCTTTTCCGCGGAAGAGGAAACAGCAGAAGAAATGGTGTCCTACGGAGGTAGCGGCGGGCTGGGGATTATGGTTGGATGATAGATAGGAGGTGTAATACAGAATAAAAAGTAACCAGCCGGAACGCACCTTAATATACATGCACGCTCCCCCGGGCGGAGGGGAGGTAATTCACGCCTATCCACGTTATCATCAATAGTATAAATGCCACAGGGAGGACCCATGCCGTAAATTTCGGATGATCGCCTCGCAGGCGTAGATGTATATAGGCGAGGTAGGCCGCGGCGGTGACGAAAGCCCAGATCTCCTTCGGGTCCCACGACCAGAAATGCCCCCACGCAGTTTTGGCCCACAGGCATCCCATCAGCATCCCGAGCATCAGGAAGCCGAACCCGGCATAAACGAGGTTGTCCGTAAGGGCGTAAAGTTTGCCGTCGGGCGTGCCGCGTCCAATCCTGCGCAGTTGCAGGACCGAAGCGACGGTTGCCGCGCCCAGCATGGCGTACGACAGCATATAGACCGTTACATGCGGAACGAACCAGGCGCTCCTAAGGGCCGGCATCAGGTTCTTCGAATGGATTTCCGGCCTTAGCAGGTTCACCATTACGAACACGATGGCCATCAACCCGCTGAACGAGAGCAGCCACTTATATCCCCACCTTTTATACGTTACGAATCCCACCGCGGACAGGAACAGCGAGTACCAGAGGCGCGTCTCGCCCATAGTGCGCAACGGCGGCCGACCGAGTCCCGCCCATAGGTATACGATAAATACTGCCAACACCCCGATACCCCCAAGCATCAGCGCGTCGGCCGCCTTACTCCACGCACGGGTATAGACCAGCACCCCGGCGGAGGCCCAAAGCAGCATGGCCGGAAAGGCAAACCAAATAAAACCGTCCCAATTCATGGCAAACTTACGTTTTCGGTAACACTCCGGTAAGGCGTAAATTCGTTTTCGGATTGCTGGTACAATGGGGTTGTCTGAAACATAATTGGGCAATTTCGGATTAAAGATAAAACATTCCCTTTACATCACCAATCCCCTTTTTCCCGGTAGCGGGCGGCCCGTGGGGTGACGGCGACTATCGCCTCGATATGCCGGTAATTCGCGTCACTCCCTGCCACTGCCTACCCTCTCGGGCCGATGTCGATATTAAGCTGCTCGCCTTCGGATTTCGCGACCATCACCGCCACGCAGGTATCGCCGTATACATTCACCGCGGTGCGCATCATATCAAGTATCCGGTCGACCCCGACCACCAGCCCGATACCTTCCAGCGGCAGGCCGACCACATTGAGTATAATGGCCATGGTCACAAGGGCCGCCATCGGGATTCCCGCGGCGCCGACAGCGCACAGAAGCGACGTCAGCGCCACGATAACCTGTTGTACGAGCGTAAGTTCCACCCCGTAAGCCTGCGCGATGAAAATAACGGCCACGCATTCCAGCAATGCCGTCCCGTCCATATTTACGGTAGCGCCCAGCGGGAGGGTGAATTTCGAGACCTTGGCGCTCACACCGTCGTTACGTTCCACCGCCTCAAGGGTCATGGGCAGGGTCGCGCCCGACGAGGCGGTCGAAAAGGCCGTTACCAACGGGGTTGCCATATTGCGGAAATGCTTCCACGGGTTCACCCGGAACCCGAGCCTGAGTATGAGCGGAAGCCACACGAAGCTATGTATCGAGAGGGCCAATACCACCGTCACTACATACATCGCCATATTCTGCAACAGGGCCGCGAAATCGCCCGCGGCGGCGAACTGCTTCACCAGTATCGCGAAGATACCGTACGGTGCGAGTTTGAGTATATAACCCACTATTTTCATAGTCAGTTCCAGCGCCGCGTCGAACAGATCGCCGAGCGTCCGCCGCCCCTTCTCCGATATGCGCGGTATGGTAAGCCCGGCGATAAACGCCAGCACTATCACCGGAAGCGTGTTGTTGAGCGTAAAGGCCTGGAACATGTTTTTGGGGATAAAGTCGACGATAATTTGTTTCACCGTGGTCTGGCCCACCGCCACCGCGCCCGGCTCGTACCCGTCCGCGATAATACCCGTGCCGGGCTGGATGATGTTTACCAGTACAAACCCGGTACCTACGGCTATCAGCATGGTCGCAAAGTAGTAGCCGATTGTTTTAAGTCCGAGCGACTTGAGACCCGTGCCCGACTGCTGTATACCTATCAGGCTGGTGGAAATGGAGAAGAATATAATCGGCACCACCATCATGCTCAGGGCGTTCAGGAAAATATCCCCTATCCAGTCCACATAGGGAGCGATGCCGGGCATGAGTATCCCCGCCGTGGCCCCGAGAACGAGCGCGATAAGAATCTGCCAGTGTAGTTTCAATTTCATGGGCGTCCGGTTTATGGCTGAATGCCGCTTACTGCAAATCAAGCGGCAAGTTAATCAAAACCGTAAATTTTTCCGAACGGGTACGACCAGCCGAGCCGGCTACCCAGCCATAAGACTGTTCGCATTTATTATAAACAGATTGTCACTCTGTATGTATAGGAACCGGATATTATGGGGTATAAAGCAGATTCTTCGCTCCGCTCAGAATGACATTTTCCTATTCACCTGCGGTTCACCGGGATGAAAACTTTATGCACTCCGCAGGAGGGCACCCGGCGCCTTTTCGAGCGCCTTGATTTTTTTGTGATACTTTTTAACTTCGTTTTCCTCCTCCTGGCAGGGCATAGTCTGCAAGCAGCCTCTGCACCTGCTGCGAGCGTCAGATGTATCAAGACAAAAAGCATAGTTATTAAAGACAGATTCTTCGCTGCGCTCAGAATGACATTTTCCTCTTCACCTGCGCTTCATCGGGATGAAAATTTTATGCACTCCTGCGGAGTGCACACGGCGCCTTTTCGAGCGCCTTGATTTTTATTGTGGGGAACTATATACCCTATGAACCAGCCCGGTTCTTTGAAAAAAAAGAGGAAAGCCACCACCCTTTCCTCATAACCTAAAACTAATCTTTTTTGTCTCTATTAATGTTATTAGTGATGGTGATAACATTAATATTAATGAGACTTTTAAGAGAAAGTTTTTCAAGCAGTTTTTCCAGATACGTCATAATAATTCAGTTTTAGAATTACCTATGTACAGAACAGTACCTGGAGTAAAAAATGTTATCCCTGAGGGTTAACATTGCAAATATAACAAAACTTTCAAAGAGCCGGGCTTTATACCCTTTGAACTAACAACCGCTTCGCCAAGCTAAACTATTTATACTGTCAATTAGGTTCTTACCCAGATTTTCGACACTTCTTTTTATTTGAGAGTTTTGTTTTGTAGCATTACAAACCGCTTTCTCAAAATGCGCTCACATAGCAGAAGCATCAATTTAATGCGGATGCTATGTCAATACATGAAACTATTAACCCAAAGGTCGTGAAAGAGATTTTAAATATCAAGACGCATGATGATTTGGTAAGAATGTTCAGCGATGAGAGCAAGTGCTACCAATATTTAGAAGCTAAACGATGGCCCAATGGTGTAAAATGTCCTTATTGTAAAAGCGGAGAGAAGATATGGGTTTGCGCTAATCACCGCTACAAATGTGGATGTGGGAAGCTATTCAGTGTAAGGTCTAATACTTGCTTTGCTCGGAGCAACCTAAGATTGCAAATTTGGTTCTCGGCCATATGGCGGATTGCTAATTGCAAAAGAGGCATTAGTTCAATCGAGCTGGCACAGCACATAGGCGTGACTCAAAAAACGGCTTGGTTTCTTCTGCATAGGATTAGAAATGCAATGATTACTCAAAATAATGCAACACTCTCTAACACAGTGGAATGCGATGAAACTTATATTCATGAAGAATGGAAGAACCGCAGGCATCATAAAAAGCACTTGGGAAATAAGGGTCGTTCTTTAGTTGGGAAATCTGCTGCATGGATTGCAGTTGAAAGGGGAGGCAAGGCGGTAGCGAGGAAAATAGATTCAACTTCCTCTAAAGCACTTTTGCCATTAGTTCTTAACTTTACGACAAGTGATGCAACCTTAATGACCGACGAGTGGACCGGATACGTGGATGTCCATAAATACAGGGAGCACTATATTGTTAACCACGGCAGAAAGCAGTATGCAGACGGGCCGATACACAGCAACACGGCCGAAAGCCTAAATGCACTATTGAAGCGAATGCTATATACGTATTATTCAGTAAGTTATAAACATCTGGGCTTGTACCTGAACGAGTGGATGTTCAGGGTAAATCTGAGACAGAAAAGTTTTGTGGAGAGGTTCGATGCCTTTTTTGAAGATATAAATTACACTGTTAAATATAAAGACTTAACGTATGGAGAAAGACACCAATACTGCATACCCTATCCGCAACGAAGGTAACGGTTGTGAGCAAAAAGAAAGGGATTTTGAAGAAGTAATCGAAGCCAATCCGGATGGGCTGGACTTTGAAGAAATGATTGAAATACTACTCGGAGACGAGTAAAAACAGTGAGTTCTTTGAAATAGTTAAGGGGGAGTGATTGATGGCGAATATTGGTTACAAATAGGTGTGCATCTATTTGTAAAGACAAATATCTTTCATATCTTTGCAAAGACAAACAGCCACACCTGTGAAGGTATGACTGTTTTGGAAATTACTTTTTGTTTTCGGTACTGTGAATACTTAGAACAAGAGTAACATTTGGGTCACATTGACAAACATCAGTAGTTCAGCCATAGCCACTAATAGAGTTTTCGTAGTGGTCTTTGTGGATTTTTACTCCATCATCACTAATTTTAAATGGAGAGTACTCGCCATAATGACATGGCAAACGATCCCATGCTTCTTCATGGGAAATTGTTACATTATTCATTATAATTGACATGAGGTGTTTAGCATGAGGGTCGGTCCTCATTGCTCTCTTATGTAATCGGCAAAGATAAGCTATTTTCTGGTACTCCCTCAAGTCACTCCCCCTTTCCCATAAAAAACCTCGGCGTTTCACAACGGCGAGGTCCTGAACCAGCGATGTCTTGCCAATCAAAACGTAAGCCCTATACGCAACGTAAATGCGCTCAAATTCATGGTTAACGATTCATAGTAATCATAATACCCACATTGCTGTAAGTCATAACCTGCTGTCAGAAAGATGGATGTATTATTGATGATTGACTTTGCGATACCAAATTGCGGCGACAAGTATACGCCGTTTAATCCTGACGCATATCCAGTACCGAGGGCATAACCTATATTGCATGTAACAAATGGCCTTATCTTACAGTGTTGTGCAATATATAATTTGAGTGTTCCAAATACCGGAATTGCATTGAACTTTGTGTCACCCAATAGTTCATACCGATGTATGCCAGTACCAACTCCGATGAATATAAGATTCTCAAGTAGTACACCGTGGGTGGTTTCATACTTCACCCTATTCAACTGATTGGCGCCAGTTCCGGTAGAGTAGGAAATTGATAAATCACCCTCATAGGTAGGCCTCACATGGGCTTGAGGGAAAACTGAGAAAGACAACAGAAAGAAAGCAACGAGGCATAATAATTTCTTCATACTACAACTATTTTAAAGGTTAAACAAAATGTCACTTCAAAAAGCAATAGCACGAAAAAGACGTAGCCCTTGCCCGCGTCGCTGGGCCTGCCACAGCCCACTTGTTCAAAGCATGATGCTACGTCTATGAGATATAGCGCAATGAACAAGATTTTAGCCGTGGCATTGTAAAGTGGCAGTTTAGCGACGCTCGGCTACAATATGTGATGAGGGTTAAACCTCAAGACAAAAGTAAGAAAATATTAACTGGTTAGCAATTGTACATAAATTCCTTATTGTGATACTTTTTGTATCAAGACAAAAAGTATCGTTTTAACTCGTTTTCCTCCTCCTGGCAGGGCATAGTATGCAAGCAGCCTCTGCACCTGCTGCGAGCGTCGGATGTGTCAAGACAAAAAGTATCGTCTTTTTTACAGGGAAATTTTCCAAACAACCTCCGCAAATGAGCGAGCGTCGGATGTATCAAGACAAAAAGCATAGTTATTAAAGACAGATTCTTCGCTGCGCTCAGAATGACATATAATAAAGTATAAAATATTTGTCATCCAGAGCGCGGTTTTCCACACATGACCTCCTGAGTGCAGTGCAACCATTCATGTCATCCTGAGCGAAGCACCCAACGCCTGTCATCCTGAGCGAAGCGAAGGATCTGATTCGCCCGACGTTTGTATCATGGACCTCTTCACCTGCGGTTCACCGGAATGAAAACTTTATGCACTCTTCCGGAGTGCACCCGGCGCCTTTTCGAGCGCCTTGATTTTTTTGTGATACTTTTTTTATCAAGAAAAAAAAGTATCGTCTTTTTTGTCGAGCATATTCTTGCAAGCAGCCTCTGCTCCTGCTGCGAGCGTCGGATGTATCAAGACAAAAAGTATCGTTTATTGGCTTATGTATTATTATTACACCTGACCATCTCCGCAGCCGTCCGTCAGGAATACCTACCCTTTTGCCGGATAGGAACCGGCATAAGACATTGACTTTATCTAAATACTGAAATCGGGAATACCGACCACCGTCCCAGAAACTAAAACGGGGCGCCGCGCAACCACCCGCCGGCACCCCGTCCACTGACCTAAACCTATCTGTGCACTAATCGAATGTGTCGTAATCGTAAGCCACCACCCTTACCGGTCCGAGAAGCCCGGACGGTTGGAGTTCGGACGTAGCCCTCCACGTGTTGACAGGCGCCCATGTGCTCCGCTCGCTCTCAGGGAGGTTTTGATCGCCGATAAGGCGGTTCTTCCAGTTGTTGGCCACTTCCACGCGAACCTCATTGCGGCCCTCCTCCACCAGTCCGGTAACATTCACGCGGTAGGGCCGTGTCCATACACCGCCGGCATAGCGGCCGTTCACCCATACCTTACCCATCACCATCACATGCCCCAGGTCGAGGTACAGCTCCCCGGCAGGGTCTTCCATCTCGAAGACCGCCTCGTAAGTGGCCGTGCCCGAGAAATATTTTACCGACTCATCCTGCGAGGCGGTCCAGTCGGTAAGGCTTTCGAACACCACGGGACCTCTCGGGGCCGCCAGACCGTCGAAATCCACCGTCCACGGCCCTTCGACCGTTGCCAGGGTACGGGGTGCCGGGAAGTTCTCCGCACCCTCTCCTGCCAGGCCATTACCGCCGCGCGGGCCGCCGAACACCACGAAACAACTGCCGTAAGCATCCAGGCGCAACGGCACCGTAACCGTTCCGTCACCTTGCGTGTACTCGGGAAGGAGTCGTGTCTCGCCGGTCACCGCGTCCCACAGTTCGGGGCTGCCGCAAGCGGTGCGGAACGACGCGTCGAACGCAACGGGCCTCTCCTCCTGGTTGGATACGAAATAAATATCGCCCCCGTTCACCGCCCGGTGGATAAACAGTATGTTGTCCCGGGTCGGGACGGTGAAATCGGGCCGTACGTCCAACACTTCGAACACCTGCTCCAAACCGGCTTCCGGCCCGAACACGTAACCTTTGCCTGCCCGGCCGTACGATGACGTCCCCACGCCGTCCCACAGGCCGGCTGCCATTTCCGCCACACGGCCGTCCGCGGCCGGGTATCCGGCAAGGCTCGGCGAGGTTTGCGGGGCGGGACCCAGCACGGCCAGCCCTTCGCGGACCATGCGGTCCAGCCGTTCGAGCAGTTCCGGCCGCATGGTGGCTTGCCGCGGCAGCACCAGCACACGGTACTCCATACCGCTGTCCAGCACCAGTTTACCGTCCTTCACCCGGGCGTGGTTCATAAGTACCTCGGCGTTGATATAGTCGAACGAATAACCGCGGGGCAGTGCCGGATCGCAGACGCCCGTCATCTTCGGGGCGTCCTCCCCGATAAAATAGGCCGCGTCGGCAATATAACGCCCCTGTTGGAGTATATAGGTGGTACGTTTGAGGTAATCCGTAAACAGGTTCATGTGCCCGAACCAGGTATTCTTCCGGTTGAATTCGTTACCGAACCAGGCGTTCATTCCCGGGAAACGGTCTTCGTACGGTTGGTGGATATAGAGGTGCAGGAGTACGCTGTTGATACCTTCCGTAAAGAAACGGTCGCCGCGCTGTTTCATCAGGTATGGGTAACGGCCGAATTCGTTGCCGGCGGCGGTAAAGCATTCGGCCCATATCTTCTGCTTGCCGTAGATATGCCCGGCTGACGAAGCCGCCCGGTTCTCGATATCACCCAGGGTGCCCTCGCTCCAATACTCGCCGGCAATCTCGTCCGACTGGCCGCCGTATTGGAGGAATTCCCCGGGAAAACCCCAATGGCCGTAATTCTCCAGCCATGTTGTAAGGCCGTGGCGGTTACTCACTTCGCGCAGGCCGCCTACGTAGTCGTAAGCCACGCGGTCGGCGACAAGGCGGCGAAGGTCCCACAGGAAGCGGTCCGAAATGTCCCGGCTGCCCACCACGGTGCCGGAGAGCACCGGGATAAACGGCATGGGGTCGTACCCGTACACCTCGGCGAACCGCTCGGCCATATCGTCCGTCCAGTTCTGCCCGCCCGTTTCATAGCTGTCCTCCACCACCACGCGGAACGTGCGGCGGTCTTCGGCCGGGATGCGTCGCAATATCTCGCCGATAAACGCGTCGAAATGCGACGCGATGTGCTCTTTACTCATTTTATCCACTTCCAGACCCGTAGCGTCGGGGCTGGCGGGGGCGTTGGTTACTCCCGTGGGAAGCATGGCGGTGCGAAGTATCCTCCACCGCCCCTCGGGAACGTCCCACTCCAGGCGGCCGTCGGCGAACCGCTCCGTAAGGTCAACGACCGTCGCCGGGTCGACCGCAAGCGAAGGGCCGGCCTCCGGCTGGGTATCCCACATATAGTCGTGCCACATCGGAAGCGGGGCCTGGAACATCTTGGCAAGCGTTTTTTCGTAGTAGCGTTCCACCAGCGGTTCGGACGAGAGGGTTATTTCCAGGCCGGCCCCGCCGTCCGCGGCGAACACCAGCCGGTAGCCCTCCGTTTCGCTCTCCGGAACGGCCACTACCACGGGCGGATTACGGACGAAGCCTACGTTCAGTTCGTAGTTATACCGCTCCACCGGGATATGCTTTACCAGCCGGTAGCCGCTGCCGTTACGTTCGTAGAGGTTGGCCGAGGTATTGATCGGTGAGTCGGCCTGAATCGAGATTGTGCGGACCGTGGTCCCGGCCGGGGGCGTGAGGTCCACGACCAGTTCGTTCCCGTGGCTTTTCACTACCCGGTAGCTTACGGTGGCGTGGTCCGTCTCCGGCAGGGGATAGGCTATAACCTTTACATCCTGTGCTTTGTCACCCGGCGTGGGAAGCGTGCCGCTGAACGCGGCCGGACCCTGCACGTCCATCGCCGCCGAGGCGAGATAGCGCATACTCTCGCCGGGCTTCACCCACGGGCCTCCCGACTGGCTCCAGCCCGGGCAGTTGAAAATCCCTATTTCGATATCCAGCTCCGCGGCCTTCCTGAGGGCTGTGTGCGTGATTTCCCACCACTCCTCCGAAAGCACTTTGTGCGGACCGTAGGGAATATCGCCGACGCCGATGTTGCCTATAAAGGCCCGGTTGATACCGGCCTCTTTCATGGCCTCGAGGTCGGCCACCACACCCTCCCGGGAAATGTTGTCCGATATCCAGTACCAGTAGACGGCAAGCCGGGTATCTTCCGGCACCTCGCGGAACGCCCGGCGCATCTGGTCGAGCGAAGGCCCGGCCTGTTTACTTCCCTCACATCCGCCCGCAAACGCGAGCACAGCCAACAATGGCAGTAGTTTTCTCATATTCATTTATTTAAGTTCATTCATCCCGGAAGAAGCAGGGTAAGCCCCGATAATCCACACGCCGGATAGTTCGTCCGGCCATAAGCCGTGCTGCGGCCCAAATCCGGACCGATGTCACGGCCCGGATTTACGGAAGGCCGACTAACCGTAACAAGCATTTACTACGTTTAAAAAACCTGATATATAACAGAGCATTAATAAACAGGCCGGTAACTAATATCCACCGTTGAATCCCATAAATTATGGGTATTATATCTGCTCATTTAATGCCTGTGTGAAACAGGTATGCGGCCCGCCGGGGGCGGGGTGGCGGGCGGATGTTCCCTAAATATCCCTTAATGCGCCCAACGGGTTCATAAACTCCCCATGCGGCCCCGCACACAGCAATCGGCGGCATACCGGCTACCGCTGGGTACTGAGTTTCCAGTCGTCCGTGCGGAACGGGGCCAGCGGCAGACCCTCGGAGTCGAACAGCCCGGCCTCGGGATTTGTGCCCCAGGCATACCGGACAGCCACCGGATTCGGAACACGGTCCGACCGCACCACCACATCCTCCCCGTCGAACCCCGCCGCGGCCCATTCGAACCGGCCGTCGGCGCCCGCCACGGCAAAACCTTCGATATAGCCGTATTTGTTGGCTGTCGCCCACCGCGAGCCGTGGAGGTCGAAGGAGAGCCTCACCCGGTCTCCCTCCACGGTCATTGTCCGGTACCGTGGTCCTTCGCAGTGTACGTCCCCGAAACCGTATGTGCGGTTTAGCGCTATCAGTGCTAGCCGGCGGCCGACCTCCTGCTTGTTGCGCGGGTGGATATCCCCGGCCTCGCCGATGTCTATGGCAATTGCCTGCCCGGTCGCGGGCAGCGAAAGGGCCATGTCCTGCGATTCGCGAACCTCGGCCCACGGGCTGTCGGAGGGACGCGCGTCGGGGGCCGTGTAGTTAGCCAACTGCACCCAGTAAAAAGGAAATGTGTAACCCCACTGCGCACGCCAGTCCGATATAAGATTGGGGAAAAGCACCCTGTAGTCGTAGGCGTTGTCCGAGTTGCTCTCGCCCTGGTACCACAGCACGCCCCGGATACGAAGGTCCGTGAGCGTACTTATCATTCCGTTGTAAAGTACCGCATAGGCCGAATTGGGGCCGGGGTCCGCCCGGCGGAATGAGTCGCCGACCACCGTGGGCCGGTAATTCCACCTGCCGGGCAGGGGAACCGCGCCCTCGTCGGTGGCGATGAACAACCGGTCCGCCTCGTCGGGGAAGCCGCCCCGGCCGCTGGATTTGATAACCCGCACCGTTATTTCGTTCCCGCCCGCGCGGAGAACCCCTTCCGGGACAGTGTAAACCCGCCCGCGGGACGGATCTGCCGTACTTCCCACCGGCGTGCCGTTCACCCAGGTATCGTCCCGGTCGAACACCCGGCCCAAGGACAACCGGGCCTCCCTGCCCGCCCATCCGTCGGGCAACTCCACGGTACATTTATACCAGACCGCACCGTCGGTGTCGCCCAGCGGCGTATCGCCCCATAGTGCGGGAACCGCAATTTCGTCCCAGCCGCGGGTCCCGGCCCCGGGCAGGTACCACCGCTCTTCCATTCCCGGATCGCGGGCTATATAGTCGAAATAGTCCGGGCCGCCCCCTTCGGGATACTCCCGGGGATAAGCGCCCAGGGCCTCGACCACAGCCGGGTCCCACGAGCGGCGCACCCCTTCGGGCAGCGCTTCGTAAGATTCCCTGCGGGTCCACGACTCGATAATCGTCCCTCCCCATGAAGCGTCTATAATCCCTACCGGGACGCCCAGCGCGCGGTGTATCTCGCGGGCGAAAAAGTAACCCACGGCGGTAAAATCCCCCGCCGTGGAGGGCGAACAAACAACCCATTGCCCCTCTATATCAGTCTCTTCCGCAAGGCTTATCCGTTTGGGAACCCTCAGCGAGCGTATCTGCGGGTAATCGGCCGCGGCTACCTCCCGGTCGGCGTCGGCCGACACCGCCACCCACCACTCCATGTTCGACTGGCCGCTGCACACCCACACTTCGCCCACAAGCACGTTGACAAAGCGTATCCGCCCGCTGCCGGCCGTGACCGTCATTTCATAAGGTCCGCCCGCCTCCATGGGCGGAAGGCAGGCTTCCCACCTTCCGCCACGGTCCGTGCGGGTGAGCACCTCGTGGCCGGCGAACAAAACCGTAACCCTTTCGCCGGGTTCGGCCCGGCCCCATACCTTCACCTCCCCGCCCCGTTGCAGTACCATATCGTCGCCGAACACCCGCGGCATCCACAGCCCTGCCTGCACCGGAATGCCCAAAGAGAGGCAAACCAGAAGCGCTAAAATATATCTACCCATAACGTAATTTCGGAATATGTTTGCAAGTGTAGAAAAAATCAGGGCGTCCGACTACCTAATTTTGTCCAAAAACTTTCGCAAATGATGAAATCTGACGCACCGTACAAGATAGTACAATCGCGCAAAAGCAATCTGGTAATAATGTCTACATTTGTTTTCAAAAATCCGAAAAAAGAGACCGGGGACATGAAAAAATTAGTGGTTGCCACGGCCGCCATGGCGCTATGCGGCGGCATAGCCGCGGCTAAAAACGACATCAGGGTCACGGAGCTGACCTGCAACGGCCTTGTATCGCCACAGGCGGTGGAAGAGGTGAAACTGGGGTGGACCGTAACTTCACCGCACCGGGGGACGGTACAGTCCGCCTACGAGATAGAGGTCGCCACCTCGCCCGAAGGGTTGGAAGCCGGCGAGGCGGACGTCTGGCGGTCGGGCCGCGTGGAATCGCGCAGGCAGTTCGACATCCGTTTGCCGGAGACATCCCGGCCCGCCGACGGCACGGCCTGTTGGTGGCGCGTGCGGATATGGGACGGCGACCGGGATGCGACACCCTGGAGCGAACCGGCCTACTTTTCGACCGGCCTTTCCGCCGGAGCGTGGGAGGGGCGGTGGATTTCGGCCCCCTACTCACCACACACACCCCTGCCATATTTCCGCGCCGAGGACGATTACACACGGAACGGTATGCAGCCCTCGCGGGCCATGGTCTACCTGTGCGCGCTGGGGTGCGGACAGCTCTATATCAACGGCCGGGAGGTCGACCCCGGGCGAGTACTCGACCCGGCGCAGACCGATTACGAGAAACGGGCGCTCTACTCCGCGTTCGACGTTACCGGCCTTCTTTCGCCCGGCGGGGTGAACTGCGTAGGAGTGATGGCCGGCAACGGCTGGTACACGCAGGACACCGTCTGGCACCCCTCGTTCAGCTATGGACCGCCGATGCTGCTGTGCCAGGTAAACCTGTGGTACCCGGACGGGAGCACTGCCGTTCTCGGCAGTGACCAGCGGTGGCGTTGGGCGCCGGGTCCCGTCCTGCGGAGCAACGTCTATCAGGGCATGACCTACGACGCCCGGCGGGAGATAGACGGGTGGTGCCTGCCCGGATTCGACGATTCGGGATGGCAGGCTCCGGCGGCACCGTCCGGACCCGTTCCGCAGGCGCTGCAACCGCAGGAAATACCGCCCATCCGGGAGCAGGAAGCCGTCCGTCCCGTAAATGTGTGGCCAACCGGCGACGGCCGCACGGTGTACGATTTCGGGGTAAATATGACTGCAAATATCCGGTTCTCGGTAACCCTTCCGGCCGGAACACGGCTCACGGTGCGCACCGGAGAGGCGCTTAACCCCGACGGAACCGTCGATTTTTGGTCGACAGGTATCGAGCACGTCGGCTATCAGGAGGACGTTTACATTTGCCGCGGCGGGGGAGCCGAGACATGGACGCCGCGGTTCACCTACCACGGCTTCCAATACGCCGAACTGACCGTGGAGGGAGCCGCCGGCCGGCCCGACGCATCGTGGCTCTCGGCCGTGCCGGTGCGTACGGACCTCGAGATTACCGGCACGTTCGAATGTTCCGACGAGCAGGTGAACCGCCTTCACCGGATAGCAGTCCACACCATGCTGAACAACTTCCTCGGGGTGCCGGTCGACTGCCCCCAGAGGGAGAAATGCGGCTGGCTGGGCGACACGCACGCCTATGCGCAGGCTGCCAACCTCAATTTCGCCATGCAGGGGTTCTGGACCAAATACCTGGGCGATATACGCACCAACGGTGCCGATCCGGCGCCCAACACCCTTTTCCACCAACGCAATAACGACGAATTTTACTGGGCCGACAAACCGGCCGGGATACCCTATATGATCGCGCCGGGCCGCCGGCAGTGCGGCGTGGCGTCGCCCGATTGGGGGACGGCGCTCGTGCAGTTGCCGTGGTACCTCTACGTCTATTACGGCGACCGCGATATCCTCGGGGAGTATTACGACCTTATGAAAACGTGGACCGACCACATTTCGTCCACGGCCATAGACGGTATCGTATATCAGGGTCTGGGCGACTGGTGTCCGCCGGGCAACACCCGCGCAAGGGACACCCCGATAGAGTTTACATCCACGGCGTTCCACTACCTGGACCTGCGGGTTATGGAACGCACGGCACGCCTTCTGGGCCACGAAGCGGACGCAGAGTGTTTCGCGCTCGCCGGTGAGGAGACCGCGGCGGCTATCCGCCGTAAGTTCTACCATCCGGTGATGAAAACTTTCGGAACCCAGACCGCCGACGCGATGGCCCTGCATCTGGGTCTGGCCCCGGCGGATGAAGCCGGCGAGGTGGCGCGGTCGCTCGCCCGGCACGTGGAACGGTACCACGGGTTCTTCAACACAGGCATTTTCGGTCTCTGCCGCATAGGCAGCTCCCTGTCGCGCAACGGCCTGCCCGAAGCGGCGTGGGATGCGTTTACCAAGAAGGGCGACTACAGTTTCGGCTATATGCTCGACGATATGGGCGCCACCACGCTTTGGGAAGAACTGCCGGTCTATGCCGAGCGGGCCCCGCGGGCGGGAATGAACTCCCGGAGCCATCCGATGCAGGGAGGATACGACCTCTGGTGCTACGAGGATATCGCGGGAATAAGACCGGACGAGTCGGACCCCGGGTTCGCCACCGTTATCCTCGACCCGATGTTCCGCGGCGGTCCCGAGTGGGCCCGGGCGACCGTCAGGAGCCGTTACGGCAACATAACGAGCGATTGGATAAAGGAGGGCGGGGTAATCCGGTGGACGGTCGCCCTGCCCGCCAATACGAGCGGACTGGTTGCCATCCCCGACGGGTTCGTGGCCGAGATGGACGGCCGCCCGTTGACAGGCGTTCCCTACCCGGCCGAAAGGTCCGGGAAGGGCCGGACATACCACCGGATTCCCTCCGGGACGTACATGATATCGCTGCGGGCTATAGCGGATATCCCGGACGGGAAGGCCGCTACTCAACCACGACTTCTTTAGAATGCGGTTGCGAGGACCTCTTCCGGAGGTGTATGGGTTGTCAGTCCTTCGTCGGTTCCCCGCGTTCAGAATGACATTCCTATGCTTTCATGCTGAACCAAGCTGAACCGACGAATGAAAAACGCCCGTTAG
>JAJQCA010000045.1:0-5649 GCA_021202985.1 Alistipes sp. | reverse complement strand
CACTTCGTTCAGGATGACAATCCTTATTTCATTATGAGCTTCGCGAACCGAAGAATAGTAGAGCATAAAATATTATGTCATTCTGAACGAAGTGAAGAATCTGTAAAATATCAAATCATACCGGAAATAAGTAGGTAAAATAACAGGCAGATCCTTCGTCGTCCTACGGGTTCCTCAGTATGACTGCTCTATTAAAATCCCGCATACACGGTGCCCGGGATGATATCATCTTTAATGTCATATCCGGCTCGCCTGATGGCTGCGGGTTAGTTCCCGTCAGGGCCGGAAAATACCGTTTGAAACATTTTTAAAAGTAGTGTAACCGTTTTGCCATGAACACGGGAGGGGTAAGACATCCGTGAAAATAATTGGACCGAACTACGAAGCGGTCCGCAGGGGTAAACCGTACTTTTATACTGCCGGCCGGAACGCCGGTACACGGATTACCCGGAACTAACCAAACTCTAAAGATATGGACAAAAACTTACGAACTTACCTGCTTTTACCCCTGGGGTTGGTCCTGCTCACGGCCCTGCCGCTTACCTCGTGCAGCGACGACGAAGAGGGACCCGTCAGTGAACTGGCGCTCTCGGCCACCTCGGCCACCGTAAAGGTCGGAGGCGTCGCCAGCGACGTGGAGATAACCGAGGGCAACGGTAAATATGTCGTGGAATCGTCGGACGAGAAGGTCTGCGTGGTGACGGTGTCGGGGTCTGTGCTGAGCCTGCGCGGCATTTCGGAAGGCACGGCGACCGTAACCGTTACCGATGCGAAGAATAAAACGGCGAGCCTCGCGGTGACCGTCTCGGCCCGGGTGCCCGAACCGGTCAGGATTAAACTGGAGAGGTACGGTAGCGGTGTGGATATCTACGCCCGCGACCGGGTGCGGATTATCAGCGGCAACGGCGGTTACAGCCTCACCAGCGGCAATATTGGCATAGTGGAGGCGGCCCTCGACGACGATACCGTTATCCTGTACGGCCATTCGGTGGGTGAAACCACCGTGGAGGTGACCGACAGCGAAGGGCAGCAGTGCACTATCGAGGTGACGGTAAAGGACCGGCAATATCCGCTCTCCACATCGGCCGGACTGGTGGTGATGGAGAACGGTAACGGCGAGGTTATAGAAATCGTAAACGGCAAGCGTGGGTACACGGTCGAGTCGTCGGACGAGGCCGTGGTCACAGCCTCGATTTTCCGCGACGGTGAGGACGGTCCGCTCTCCGACGCGCGTTATTATATCCGTTTCGAGCCGGGCGACCTCGGCGAAGCCGTGGTGACCCTGAGCGACGACGACGGGCAGCAGCTCGAAATCGCGGCCAAAGTGAACCTGCGGATGCCGCTCCAAATCAACTGGGGCCGGGTGGACCAAAGCTCGTTCATGTCCATCGACGACCTGGGCGACGACATCTGGAGAATGATAGTCCTCCGGGGCAGCAGCGACAATATGAAGCAGCGGGCCGGCGAACTCTGTTTCGACCTTCCCGGCGACCTGCCCGAAGGCGGCAACTACTACCTCACACTGGAATACACGGGCCACGAGAGGGCCGGATTTATCGCCTTCTCGCTTTACAGCCCCACTGTGGAAGGTGCGGCATTTACCCCTATGCGCCCGAGCGACTCCTCGCTCGCCGACGCGCTGATATGGCCCGTGGGATGCTGGTGGGTTTACAACGGCGCCGAGGGCGACGAGCCTGCAAGGATAGACAACGAAGTGTACGGCACCAAATCGTACGAGATTACAACCGGAATGCAGGAGGCCGTATGGTCGGGGCGCCAATGGGGCAAGGAAGGCGATTACCTGAAGATGAACTTCGGTTTCGCGGGATACCTGTTCCGCCTGAAAAGCGTCTCGATAACCAGCTCGGACGTTACGGACGAGTGGATGAACAACTACGACGTCGGCGCGTAGCCGGCCGTAAACAACTCTTCGGTCAGGGGCCTGCGACGTGTTTACAGGCCCTTTTTCTATGGGAATGCCTAAAGGGAGGGCCGTCCGGACGGACGGCTGCGGAGATGGTCATGGGCCGAAATAAAAGCATATCTTTATTCTAAAGTTTTAGATCCTTCGCTACGCTCAGGATGACATGTTGGGTGCTTCGCTCAGGATGACATGTTTTGGGTGCTTCACTCAGGATGACATGAGTGTGTTCACTACACTCATGAGGTCTTGCGTCGGAGTACCGCGCTCAGAATGACATATAGTAAAGTATACAACATTTGTCATTCTGAGCGCAACCTATCATGTCATTCTGAGCGCAGCGAAGAATCTGTCTTTAATAACAATGCTTTTTGTCTTGACACCTCCGACGCTCGTAGCGGGAGCAGAGGCTGCTTGCAGGCTATGCCCTGCCAGGAGGAGGAAAACGGTTAAACGATACTTTTTGTCTTGACACCTCCGATGCTCGCAGTAGGTGCATAGGCTGCTTGTAGGCTATGCCCTGCCAGGAGCATGAAAACGCAGAAAAACGATACTTTTTGTCTTGACACAAAAAGTATCACAAAAAAGTCAAGGCGCTCGAAAAGGCGCCGGGTGCACTCCGCAGGAGTGCATTAAAAAATTTCTTTCTGAACGAGTATGATAACTTCTACGTATTTATTAATTATAACCTTCAGGAACGACTCTAAACGAAATCGCGGGGGCTGACGCCGAACTGTTTTTTGAAGCAGGTCGAAAAATGGGAGTGGGTGCCGAAGCCGGTGCGCTCGGCTATCTCGTTTAGCATCAGCTCGCCTTCGCGGATAAGCTCGGCCGAACGGTTCAGCCGGTAGATGCGAAGGAAATCGTTGGGACTCTTGCCGGTGAGCGCTTTAATCTTACGGTAAAGGCTGGTGCGGCTCAGGCCGAGATTGCGGCTGAGGACGTTCACGTTCAGGTTTTCGTCCGAGAGGTTCTCCTCGATAAAGGCGTAGAACTTTTCGAGGAACTTCCGGTCCAGCGGGCTCAGGTTTTCCACCCCTGCCAGGGTCTGTACCGGGGTCGTCTGCAATATCTGGTCCTTCTGGCGCTTGTGCTTCAGCAGCAGGTTATCGATTATCGAGAACAGCAGTTTCACCTCGAAAGGTTTGGGTATATACATATCTGCGCCCTGCGCGTAACCCTTTATCTGGTCATTGATTTCGGATTTGGCCGTGAGCAGGATCACCGGTATATGGGAAGTATTGACGTTATTTTTAAGACAGTTACACAGGTCCAGCCCGTCCCTGCCGGGCATCATTACGTCAGAGATAATAATATCCGGCACCAGCTCCCCGGCCTTCCTGTACCCCTCGATTCCGTCGGCGGCCACCGCCACCTCGTATCGGTCCTGCATGGCAGATTTGAGGAACAACCTCAGCTCCGTATTGTCGTCGACGACCAGAACGGTGCTTTCCGGACCGGCACCGCCATCCTCCCCTTCGACGGGAAGCGGCTCCCCGTCGTACTCTTTGAGGGGGATAATGCCGGGGGCGATTTCAATATTCCCGCGCGACTGGTTGAGGACGATATCGCAGTTGGCCGCATCGAGCGGGATTATAAAGCAGAACACCATTCCGCCCTGCGGACGGTTGCGCGCGTAGATCTGCCCGCCGTGGACCTCCACGAGCCGCTTGACGTAGTACAGCCCGATTCCCGTGCCGCTAAGGCCTCCGGACTTCCTGTTCTCGAACCGGCGGTAGCGGTCGAACAGCATCGGCAGGTCCTCCTCGGGGATACCTACCCCGTCGTCGATAACGTTAATCTGGAGGTACTGTATATTGGTATCTTCCACGCGGAAACTCGGGTCGGGATAACGGGTGGCGCGGGCCTCTATCCATATATTCCCGCTGTCGGGAGTGTATTTAAGGGCGTTGGAAATCAGGTTTATAAGTATCTTTTCCACCTTGTCGGCATCCACCGGCAGGCTGAGAGAGTCGTACGGGCAGTCGATATGCATACGGATGTTCTTTTCATCGGCGTAATAACAGAACCCCTCGGTGATGGTTTTAAGCCTCGGCACTATATCGCATTGGGCAACCTTCAGCGACAGGGTGTCGTTGTCGAGCCTTTCGAAATCCAGGAGCTGGTCAATCAGGCGTATAAGCCTGCTGACATTATTCTGCACCAGCGAAAGGTAGTAGAGCGTCTTGCGCGGCTCGGTAACTCCGCCGTCGTGGAGAAGCTCGTTTATCGGGCTGTAAATGAGCGTGAGCGGGGTTTTCAACTCATGCGAAATATTGGTAAAGAACTTTATCCGCATGTCGCTCAGCGTCTTTTCCTTCTCGTATTCCCTCTCGGCGAGTACCATTTTCTCCTTGGAGAGTTTGAGCCTGATATAGAAGCGGCTGACGAGGTAAACCACCCCGGCGGTGAGCAAAACGTAGAGCAGCCTGGCCAGCCCGGTCTGCCAGAAAGAGGGGATGATCGAGAGCGCGAGGCTGGTGGAGGCGTCGCCCCAGATATTGTTGCCGTTGCTGGCCCGGACGCGGAACGTGTAGTCGCCGGGCGGGACACGGGAATAGGTTGCACGGCGCTGTTTGCCCACGTAGTTCCATTCCGAGTCGAAGCCCTCCAGCATGTAGGCGTAGTCTATCTTCTCGGGCGAATTGTATTCCAGCGCGGAGAACTCGATACTGAACATATTGTCGGACGAGGGCAGGCGTACCTCCCCGTCCGGGGTAAGCGGGCGGGTGCGCCGCTGGCCCGGCTCCTGCGAGCGTTTGAAGATACTCAGCTTGTCGAGCACCACGGTAAGGGGGACGTGGTCGTGCTGAATCTCGGAGGGTACGAAGTGGGTCAGCCCGTGGATGGCCCCGAAGTAGAGCCTGCCGTCGCGTGATTTGTAGACCGCCTTCTCGTAATACTGGTCGCCTCCGGTGCCGTCGTTCACATAGAAGTTGACGAAGCGGTCGCCCACGGGGTCGAACAGCGAGAGACCGTTTGAGGTCCCCATCCAGAGCCTGCCGTCGGAATCCTCCTCTATCGATACAACGTCGTTGCCCGGCAGTCCGCTGCCCATGCTGAACGCCCGCAGGGACTTGTCGGCGGTACCGAACCTCAGCAGCCCGTTATTGTAGGTGCCTATCCAGATATCGCCGCGCGAGTCCTCGAAAAGCGTCACGGCCGTACGCAGGCGGTCGGACAATTCGCCGTCGGCGGCCAGCCTCGTCTCGCGCATCGATACCGGGTCGACGATGAACACATTGTCGGCGAACGAGGCCACGAGCATCATGCCGGTCGAAAGGCGCAGGATGCGGGTGACATTGCTCCGCACCAGGTCTCGCGGGGAGTAGTCACGCACTTTTTCGAGGTCC
This sequence comes from Alistipes sp., assembly GCA_021202985.1. GTDB lineage: Bacteria > Bacteroidota > Bacteroidia > Bacteroidales > Rikenellaceae > WRDF01. The sequence goes on along the minus strand of JAJQCA010000045.1, from coordinate 375 downwards.
CGCGACAGGATGCTCACCCCGTCCCGGTCGGTACCTATCCATATCCGGCCCAGCACGTCTTCCTCGAAGCAGACCACCTCGCTTTGCCGCGTCTCGGTCATACGGAGCACCAGCCCCTCCCGCTCGATGTCGAACACCGCGTATCCCCACGGATAGCCGCACCACAACCTGTCGGAACTGTCGCAGAACACCGCACGCACATCCCGGAGAAGCGGCGAGCCGGCAGCAACGAATCGGCCGCCCCGGTAGGGTACGGCAGCCCGGAGGGCCGGGTCGTAACAGAGCATACCGCCGTATCGGGCGGCGATCCAGAGCCGTCCCCCGCGGTCCTCCGCAATGCCTTTCACCAGCCGGTCGGCCGCGAGGTCCGTGAGG
>JAJQCA010000037.1 GCA_021202985.1 Alistipes sp. | reverse complement strand
GAACCGTCGTTCAGCGAAAGGGTTATGTCGGGCATATCCTGCAGGGCCGCGGCCGTACTGCCCCACCTGCGCAGCAGGCCGAGCAACTGGCTTTCGGGCATGGAAAAGTAGACGTATACCTGCGAATTGTCCGACACGGTGGTAAGCGGCCGCGGCATCGAAGCGCTGACCAGCGTCCCTTCCCGGTAGGGGATGGTGCCCACTATGCCGTTGGCCGGGCTGGTGACCAGCGTATACGAAAGGTTGTTCCTCGCGTCCACCTCCTGGGCTTCGGCCTGCGCCAGCTGCGCCTCGGCCGTAAGAAGCTGGTTCTCGGCGGTGGAGAGATCGAACCGGGATACCACGTCGTTGGCGAACAGTTCTTTCTTGCTGTCGTAGACCAGCCTGGCCGTCGCCACGGCGGCCTTCGCCGCACCCACGTTGGCTTCGGCTGTTTGCAGAGCGGCTTTATGCTGCACCTGCTCTATTATGAACAGGATCTGTCCCTTGCGGACCGCTTCGCCTTCCCGGACGCAGACCCGCTCGATAAATCCGTTTATTTTGGGGTAGATGTCGATATCCTGCCGCCCGGCTATATTGGCCGGGTAGGCCGTTTCCAGTTCGATGTCCGACAGTCCCACCTCCAGTACCGGGTAGTTGCCCGTACGCCCGGGTGCCGGTGCGTCGGCGCACCCGGCGAGAAGGGCGGTGTAAATCAATAATACGGTCGTTACGCTTCTTTCCAATCTCATAATGTTACCTCACTTATTTAATTTCGATGCGGCAAAATTACCCGATGTCGCGCTTTTGTTCATTTTCAGAAACGTGCTTTAATTGTTCATTTTCGGCTATGGCGGTTGGAAAATCTGCATCTTACCGTAATTTTGGGGTATAAATCGGAAAAGTCATAAAAGATGGTAATACGGAAAGAATTGTCCGGAGTGGTCGCGGAACCGTTCTCGATAGGGGAGGCCGGCGCGGAATTCCTCGGCAACAGGCCCTCGAGAATACCCGGGGGTTTGCTGATGGTCTGCGACAGCGGGGAGGCGGTGGTTTGCGTGGATATTCTTAAATATACCCTGCTGCCGGGCTACGGGCTTTTACTGCTGCCCGGTTCCATAATTTCGACGGAAAGTGTGACGGAGGGTTTCCGCGCCCGCTACGTCTACCTTGCGGATTCAGTATTTCAGGAAGCCACCTTCAAACTCGAAGCCGACTTTTTCCGTTTTATCAAGGAGCATCCCGTGGTAAGGCTCGATCTCGACAGTCTCGATTTCGTCGACAAATGGGCCGCCCTCGTTTCGTGCGTGGTTGCCGAAGCCGACAACGCTTTCAACTCCCGGATGGTGGGTAACCTGCTGCAATGCCTTTTCTGGAAAAGCCACGACAAGATGAAACGGTTCTTCGGCAGGCAGACGGAGAAGACCGGGCGGCAGGACGAGATATTCCACGAATTCATGTCGCTGGTAAAGACCCATTGCCGCCGGCAGCGCGACGTGGAATTTTATGCCCGGAAGCTGTTCATAAGCCCGCGTTACCTCTCGTACGTATGCACGCACAACGCTAAACGGCTGTCGGCCAAGAAGCTGATAGACATGCAAACGGTCCTCGAAATCAAGATAATGCTGGAGACCACCAACGACCCGGTGCAGAAAATCGCCGAGCGGATGCGCTTTCCCGACCAGTCCTATTTCGGCCGTTTCTTCAAACGCTACACCGGGCAATCGCCGCTGGCTTACCGCTTCCGCAGGAACGAAAAGAATCCGCCTACGCCCTGACCCATGCTGCCCGGCCCGTAACCGCAAATATGAAAAAGGATGGGCGTACGGGGCGGAATATCAAGTGTTTGGCAGGCGTGGGAGAATTGTAAAACTGTAAATTGTAGAGGAAAGAGGTGATAGCGCTTTCCGTCTCGGAACGAAGCCAGGGCCGCTCAAAACGGCCCTGGCTTCATTTTAAGTTGCCTCCGGATTGAAAGTCTCGGTCCGCTCCGGAATCCTTTATTATGAATAACCGCGTCGGGAATAGTTCAACAGCGGCTTTTTATGGTATATTTGCATGCCGTAAGCGTCCGCCCGGTCGGGTGGGGCCTGCGACCGTTTCAACACGATATTCACATTAATTAAAAACAGATGAAGATTTCAACGAACAACACCGCAACGACATTCGCTAACAAAGCCCTCAAAGTCCTCTCGATGACAGCCATGGTGCTCTGCGCCGTTTCGCTCACGGCATGCAGCGACGATGACGACGATGATGACCAAAAACAAAACGGAACCGACTCGGCACGTAAAATAGAGGTAAAAGCATCCGATATCAAGGGTATACCGGCGGGCATTGAAATAGCCGAAGTTAGAGCGGTTTTATACTCGGATGTCCAAAGCGGATTGGAACTGGTAACCTCCGGATGGGATAACGGTTTTGTCATAGAGTTGCCGGAGACCGTTTCCTCGGCTAATATCTCCCCGATAAAATATTATTTTATGTTGGATGAGGCTGTTACAGTGAGTAAAAATGTAAATATCGCGCATGTGGACCCGGAAGTTTACGACAAAGAAGACAACTATCTCTCCGATATAGCCTTCGGCCGGGTATGGAACGGCACGGATATGGTTTGGGGTATGTTGGTTTATACCGACGATGATTGCAAGGTTTCCGGAACCCAAACGGAGAAAGACGAGGACTGGTCGGCTTCCTATACCTTTGACCTCGACCTGAAAAAAGGGTGGAACCGTATATATGACATCACCAAAGTCATCGACGAGAATACCGAGGAGGTAAAGTTGACCACTACCACTCCTTCCAATATTATTTGGGGCTGGGACACCTATCTGTAACAATAGTTAGACATGGTACCTAAACGAAAGAAGGCCGCAATCTGCGGCCTTCTTTCGTTTAGGTACCCGCAGTATTACAAGGCATCTTATTTGCATCTCTGCCGGGTTGTAACATTACATTTTCCGGCGATGGCTAAACTTACCCCCACCCAGAGAAAGGACCGGTTCCTGAAATACCTCCTCTACCTTACAATCCTGCTGCTCGGGATTGCGGCGGGTATCGCAATCCGTCACTATTATAATATTCCGATGATAGAGTCGATAAACATTATCGACCTGGCAACCCTTATCGTGACCATCTTCCTGGCCGTCTATATCCCCGGGGTGTTCGACCGGCAGATGGAGGTTCGGCAGGATAAAAAGGAACTGCTCGAGCACCGAATCGAGGACCTCCAGCAGCTTTACCGCACCATAAACCTCTCCGTCCAGCAGGGCGGCGCCACGGAGAAGGACTGCCTTATCCTGCTCAACTCGCTCGATGTCGCATCCAACAGGTTTTCCACCATTGTGACGCTTATCGAATACCTCGACCTGGACACGACGTTTACCGACGAGATAGAGAGTATCCGGTCGCTGCTTGCCCGCCATACCGCCCTTCTCCGGGACGCAGGGGAGGGCGGCGGTCCGGAATACCCGGCCGAAGTGCGCCGCGAGGAGGAACGGCTTTACAACCGTATCGACAAGGAAACCAGCCTGCTGGTTTTCCGTATCAGCGATATCTGAAAAAGACCGCCGCCGGGAGGGTTTCCCAAACCCATTTCAGGGGTAAACCAATTAACACCCGGCCGTATTTGCGCCCATATTAAAATGGCTTCCCGGTTGGTATTGCATCACATATATTCTAATGCCGTGAACAACAGGACATACCCCTCCCCGTATGGGACCGTACACATAAATAAGCGGTACTATACGTTCCGGGTAAAATCCGGTCCCCAGGTCTGTTTCCCCATGGTTCCGCCACCCCATGCCACCCGGCAACGCTCGGACTACAGACTCCGGTTTAACCGGTACTGCCCGCCCACGGCCATCCGTCGGTCCGGGCCCCTCGATTAAATAGCTCCCCTCAATTCCCGGAATGTTTGTAAACCCATATTGTTATCGCCGAATGGTTATATTTGCAATATGAGGAAGATTTACAGTTATGTAAATATTACGGCCCTCATTGCCGCGGCGGTAAATTTCGCTTTGGCCCTGATATGGGGGCGGCTCACTTTCGTGGGTATCCACATTTTTATTTTTTTCAGCGCCTGCGATTTTATACTGTTTCTCCTCAATTTCGCCAACAGCAGGTTGGGTTGCAAGGCCCTCGGAATCTTCGCCGTGTTTATAAATTTAGTGGCGCTGCTCGTTCCCATCTGGTTTGCGTACGGCTTCCCGCACCCGGTGTACGCATTGCAGGGTATTGTCCCCTTCCTGCTGCTGGTGTCAAGTGTCTGGTGGTTGGTTACGGGACATACATTGCGGCGGTAGGTTTGATTTATATTCTTGTCGGCCCGCCGCTCATTTTACCTGCTGAAATTGGCTGGTATATCCGGCTGCAAAAGGGTGGAAAAAATAAGGCCGGCTCAACCCGATTCATAAAGGAGAATTCGCGTTCCGAAGAGCGCCGGAAGAATATCCGGGAATTTTTTTATGGAATGTGGAAATAAAATGTGTGCGCACACATTGCATGTTAAATAAAATATTTTAACTTTGCACAGACCGTGTGTGCGCACACACTTTTTCCTGCCGCAGTCGATTTTTGTGCCGGGCTCCGGGTGCGCAAACGGTCTTAACCCGGAATTAATAACCTGAAAACCGCAACCTTTGAATGAACAACGAAGGAGGGGATAAGATTAGGATAGTCGACATAGCGCGCCTTGCAGGCGTGTCGGCAGGGACTGTCGACAGGGTTATCCACGAAAGGGGTCGTGTATCGGAGGACAAGAAGAAGAAGGTGGAAGCCGTCCTCGAACAATTCGGTTACGAGCCCAATATGGCAGCGCGTTCGCTGGCATCCAGAAAAGATTTCACTATCGCAGTCATAGCGCCGACCTATCCCGAGGGGAGTTACTGGGAGTTGGTATATAAAGGCATGGAGAGGGCGGCGGCCGAGCTGAAGAGCTACGGCGTTAAGGTCGTCTTCTCGCGCTTCGACCAGTACGACCCCGCATCGTTCGACGCGGCGGCTGTGGCCGCCCGCGGCGAGGGAACGTCGGGGGTGCTGATGGCTACGCACTTCCTGCCCAGGGTGGTGGAGCTTTCGGGCGAGCTGGACTCGGCCGGTGTTCCGTACGTCTATATCGATTCGGGAATCGAGGGCTGCGGTAACCTGGCCTATTTCGGCGGGGACTCGCTGGTGAGCGGCAGTATGGCCGCCAAACTGCTTGTAAACGGCACCGGGCTGCCCGACAGGGTTTTCGTTGCCCATATAAAATTCGCCCGTAAGGACATTTCGCTCCAGATGCAGACCCGGTACGACGGTTTCGCGGAGAGCCTGCGCAAGGCGGGGTACAAGGGCGAAATAGACCATCTGGAACTGGACCCGGACAAGCCCTTGCCCAGTACGAAAAAAATGCACAACTACCTGCGGCTGCGGGGCGGGAAAACGGGCGGGATAGTTCTCAACTCGCGCGTTTACCAGCTTATAGAGATTATGGACCGTATCGCGGACGACGTGAAGGCCCATGTGAAGCTGGTCGGGTTCGAAGCCATACCGGCGAACGTGAAGGCACTGATGGAGGGCAAGGTGGCGAGCCTCGTATCGCAAAGGCCCGAATTGCAGGGCTACTACGCGCTCAAGGCGATGGGGGAGTATCTGCTCTACAGCCGGGAGCCGGACAAGGAGAACCTGATGCCGCTGGATATACTCATTAAGGAGAACGCCCCGTACTACCTTAGTTTCTAAGTTGTTCCGGCAGTGTGCCGTACATTGCCGGATAACATAGTGGCTCTACTGGCACTAAGCATCAATGGTCACCGCGTGCCGGTTATAATTGAAAAAAATAAAACCGATAAAAACATACAGAAATGAAAACGATTATCGAAGAACGCTGGGGTACTCACCCGGACGACGTTAAGCATTACGACACGGTACAGCTTCGCAAGGAATTCCTCGTGGAGAAGCTGTTCGAAGCGGACAGCGTGCTGATGACTTACACCCACAACGACCGCCTTATAATAGGCGGAGCACTGCCGGTAAACGAGGCGCTGAAGCTCGAAACCGTGGACCTTATCCGCTCGGAATATTTCTGCGAACGCAGGGAGCTGGGGGTTATATGTATCGAAAACTCGGGTACCGTGACGGTGGACGGCACGGTGTACCGGCTCGGCTATAAGGACGCGGTTTATGTAGGCCGCGGTGCTCGGGACGTGGTGTTTGCGAGCGACGACGCTTCGGCACCGGCCAAGTTCTACTTCGCCTCCACTCCCGCCCACAAGGCGTACCCGACCGCGCAGATAACACCCGAAATGCGCCGCACTAGGGACCTCGGTTCCCCGGCCACCAGCAACGAACGCCTGCTGAACCAGATAATCCTCAGCGAGATCGTGCCCTGCTGCCAGTTGCAGATGGGCCTTACCGAACTCCGGGTGGGCAGCGTGTGGAACACCATGCCCCCGCACACCCACTCCCGCAGGATGGAAGCGTATTTCTATTTTAAGATACCCGAACAGCAGGCCGTTTGCCACTTTATGGGCCAGCCGCAGGAGACGCGCCACATTTTCATGGGCAACGAGCAGGCGGTAATTTCACCTTCATGGTCGATCCACTCGGCCGCCGGCACGAGCAACTATACCTTTATCTGGGCTATGTGCGGCGAGAACCTCGACTATGACGACATGGATACATTCACGGCAGACAAATTAAGGTAACCACCTAAACCATAAGATTATGAAAAACAAAATATTTTTTGCCGCAGCCGCGGCGGCCTTCATGGCTTTCGGCTGCACGTCGGGTGACAAGTCCGTTACGGTAAAGGTCGAGAACCCGTCGGATTTCGACCGCTCGGCCGAACTGGTGGAGGTGCCGCAGTCGCAGCTCTCGAAAGTGGCCCTCGCCGCCGGGCAGGCCTATATCGTGACCGACGCCGCGGGGAACGTGGTACCCTCGCAGCTCACTTACGACGGTAAACTCGTGTTCCAGTCGGGAGTGGACGCCAACGCTTCGGCGCAGTACACCGTTACGGCTGGCGAACCCTGCGAATACGAGGCCCGTACCTACGGCCGTTTCGTACCCGAACGCCTGGACGACTTCGTGTGGGAGAACGACCGTGTGGCTTTCCGCGCCTACGGCCCGGCACTGATTGCGAAGGACGGTCCCAGCACCGGCGTGGACGCATGGTATAAGAGGACATCGAAACTGGTCGTGGACGAGTGGTACGCCGACGAATTCGCGGGCGTTAAGAAGTACCATGACGACCACGGCGAAGGCATGGACGACTATACGGTAGGCCCGACCCTCGGCGCCGGCTTCCCGGCAGTGTACGTGGACGGTGAAATGGTGAAGAACAAGAATTTCGTGGATTACGAAGTGCTTGAAAACGGTCCTCTCCGCACGACTTTTACGCTGGTTTATGACGATTTGGACGTGAACGGCGCCGCCGTTTCCGAAAAAAGGACCGTTTCAATCGACGCCGGCTCGCAGATGAACCGCATAACGGTGGATTACGGTTTCACCGAACCCACCGACATCGTGGCAGGCTTCCCGGTGAGGGACCTCTCGGACGAGTACATCACGGGCGACGACTATATCCTCTATCTCGAACCGCCAACCCGCCAGTCGCGTAACGTATGGCTGGGCGTGGTGATGCCCGGTATGAAGGAGTCGGCCATCAACACGTATACGGTTCCGGCCGGTGAGAAACAGCCGGGCGACTACCACCACCTGCTGGCCGTTAAGGAATATACACCCGGCACACCCGTGACCTATTATGCCGGTTTCGGCTGGGAAAAATGGGGTTTCCCCACCGTGGAATCGTTCCGGACCTATCTGGAAAACACCTCGGCCGCCCTTGCCAATCCGCTTAAAGTAACCGTTGAATAAACATGCCTTAATCGATAAGAAATGAAGAAAGTAGTAACCTTCGGGGAGATTATGCTTCGCCTTGCGGCCCCCGATTACAAGAGGTTTATACAATGTACCCAGCTTAACTCCACCTTCGGTGGGGGCGAGGCCAACGTGGCCGTGTCGCTGGCCAACTACGGCATTCCGGTGGAGTTCGTGAGCCGCCTGCCGAAGAACGATATCGCCGAATGGTGTATCTCGGAGCTTCGTAAATATAACGTCGGCGTCGGGAATATGGTCCGCGGCGGCGATCGCCTCGGCATCTATTTCCTCGAAACGGGTGCCGTTGCGCGCGCTTCGAAAGTTGTGTACGACCGTGCCGGCTCTTCGATTGCCGAAATAGAGCCGGGAACGATAAACTGGCACGAAGTGTTGAAGGACGCCGGCTGGTTCCACTGGACCGGCATCACCCCGGCCCTTTCGCAGGGCGCCGCGGACGCTTGCCTCGAAGCGATAAAGGTGGCCAACGAACTGGGAGTTACCGTATCGTGCGACCTTAACTACCGCAAAAACCTCTGGAAATACGGCAAAACCGCCGCAGAGGTTATGCCGGCGCTGGTGGAAGGTTGTGACGTGATACTCGGTAACGAAGAGGACGCCGAGAAGGTGTTCGGTATCAAACCGGAAGGATTCGACGTGACTGAAACGCACGGAGAGGTGAACGCGGCCGAGTTCGAAAGCGTCTGCAAACAGCTTATGGAGCGCTTCCCGAGGGCAAAGAAAGTGATAATCACCCTTCGCGGCTCGATAAACGCCAACCACAACACATGGGGCGGATGCCTCTACGCGGACGGTAAGCTCTACCAGTCGAAGCGTTACGACATCACCCACATCGTGGACCGCGTGGGCGGCGGCGACTCGTTCATGGGCGGGCTTATCTACGGCCTTCTCACCTACACGGACGACGACCAGAAGGCTCTGGAATTCGCCGTGGCCGCATCGTGCCTGAAACACACCATATACGGCGACTTCAACCTGGTTACGGTTCCCGAGGTCGAAAACCTTATGAAAGGCGACGGCTCGGGCAGGGTGAGCCGGTAGGGGCGTGCTTTGCGGCCGATGCCATACCGAGCGGAGCGGGGTGAAGAATTGACAAATGTCATTCTGACCGGAGCGGAGTGAAGAACCTACCGCCGGAGATTTTACTGAGCATAATTAATGGGAAGATCCTTCGCAGACGCTCAGGATGACAGTATGTGAGGGTATGGCGGCAGGCTGCCATCAAATTAAATGTAAATAATAAACAGACAATAATATGGAAAACAAATTTTGCCTTAACGGTAAGGTGGCGCTGGTAACCGGCGCGTCGTACGGGATAGGTTTGGCAATCGCCTCGGCGCTTGCGAAGGCGGGTGCGAAAATCACCTTCAACGACATCAACCCCGAACTGGTAGAGAAAGGCGTGGCCGCATACCGGGAAGCCGGTATCGAGGCTAAAGGCTATGTTTGCGACGTTACCAACGAAGAGCAGGTGAACGGCATGGTGGCCGCCATCGAGCAGGAGGTGGGCGTGATTGACATACTGGTGAATAACGCCGGCATTATCAAGCGCATCCCTATGATAGAGATGACCGCGGCGGAGTTCCGCCAGGTTATCGACGTGGACCTCAATGCCCCGTTTATCGTAGCAAAGGCCGTCATTCCTTCCATGATTAAGAAGGGCGGGGGCAAGATAATCAATATCTGCTCGATGATGAGCGAACTGGGGCGCGAAACCGTGTCGGCTTACGCCGCGGCGAAAGGCGGCCTGAAGATGCTCACACGCAACATCGCATCGGAATACGGCGAGTACAATATCCAGTGTAACGGTATCGGCCCGGGATATATAGCCACGCCGCAGACCGCGCCGCTCCGCGAGCCGGGTCACCCGTTCAACTCCTTTATCATCGCGAAGACCCCCGCGGCCCGTTGGGGTACCACGGAAGACCTGGAAGGTCCTGCGGTATTCCTTGCATCGGCGGCTTCGGACTTCGTGAACGGCCACGTGCTCTACGTGGACGGCGGTATCCTTGCCTATATCGGCAAGCAGCCGTAAGAAGCCTTGGCGATTCCCGGCGACCGCGCGGGATGTACAGGACAATTTCCGGACGCCGGCCCGGCCATTACCGGGCGGAGGTACGGTAAACCGCAGGACGATTTTTGTTTACGGCCAAAATCTTGTATATTGCACACCGCCGGCGGTGGATGTAAGTCAAAGCGTTACGCCGCCGATGACGGGGGCATACGGTCCGCCGCGGAAGAAGGTAGTACGGTAATATCGACGGGCACGGACCAACGTCATTGAAAGGCCGTTCACACGGCAGGTCGTGGTCCGTTGGCCGGTTATAAAGAAAGCATCCCGGTCAAACGGGATGCCCGCTTCCGGCCGTAAGGCCCGGAAGGCAAGACAGTTATTATTAACATATCCGCCCGCCGTGCCGGGGAGGTTGAACAGGGAACTCTCCCCGGCAGGGCATTTTTAAGAAAGAGTAAAGAAATGGCAAAATTTAAAGGTATAGAAGTGATTGCCGCTATGGAGAGGACCGGTATGGTGCCGGTATTCTACCATGCCGACGCGGAAATCGCCAAGAACGTGCTGAGGGCCTGCTATGAAGGCGGGGTGCGCGTTTTCGAATTCACCAACAGGGGTGACTTTGCGCAGGAAGTATTCAACGAGCTGGTAAAGTTTGCCGCCCGTGAATGTCCCGAAATGATACTCGGTATCGGCTCGGTGGTGGATGCCGGTACGGCGTCGCTCTACCTCCAGAACGGGGCCAACTTCGTGGTAGGCCCGCTCCTTAACCCGGACATTGCAAAGGTCTGCAACCGCAGGCTGGTACCCTACGTACCGGGATGCGCGACGCCTTCGGAAGTGGGGCAGGCGCAGGAACTCGGTTCGGTGGTGGTGAAGATATTCCCGGCAGGCAACGTGGGCGGCCCGTCGTTCGTGAAGAACATCAAGGCCCCTATGCCCTGGTCGAACATTATGGTTACCGGCGGGGTGGAACCCACGACGGAGAACCTTACCGGCTGGTTCAAGGCGGGCGTCTCTTGCGTAGGCATGGGCAGCAACCTCTTCCCGAAGGAGACGGTGGCGGCCGGCGACTGGGGCGAAATCACACGTCTTTGCTCCGAGGTGCTCTCGACCATCGCTAAACTCAGGAACTAAACCTTAACCAATACAACTTAAATGAATCAGGCAACGACAACCAAGATGACCAATTACCGGTGGGTAATTTGCATGATGCTGTTCTTCGCCACGACCATCAACTACATGGACCGCCAGGTGCTGTCGTTGACGTGGGTTGACTTCATTGCCCCCGAGTTCCACTGGACAAACACCCATTACGGGCTTATCACTTCGCTTTTCTCGCTGTTCTACGCGGTGAGTATGCTGTTCGCAGGACGTTTCGTCGACAAACTCGACACCAAGAAGGGTTTCCTCTGGGCTATCGGCGTTTGGTCGGTGGGTGCGTGTTTGCACGCGATCTGCGGTATCGCCACGGAATGGTGGGTAGGTGTGGACAGCGCGGCCGCGCTCGCCGCGGTGAGCGACGTTAAAACCGTCGCTACCATTATCAACGTCAGCGTCACCATGTTCATTTTCGCCCGACTTATCCTCGCGCTCGGGGAGGCGGGTAACTTCCCGGCCGCCATCAAGGCGACGGCCGAATACTTTCCCAAGAAAGACCGTGCCTACGCCACCAGTATATTTAATGCCGGTGCAACGGTGGGCGCCCTGGTGGCCCCGATAACCATCCCGGTTATTGCCAAGCATTTCGGATGGGAAATGTCATTCCTTATCATAGGTGCCCTCGGTTTCGTGTGGATGGGCTTCTGGGTGTTCGTCTATAAGAAACCGGAAGTACACCCGCGCGTGAACAAAGCCGAGCTTGATTACATCCTCCAGGATGTGGAGAAAGACAAGGCCGTGGAGCATGAAGATGTTCCGGCCGAGGCGAAAGAGGAGAAGAAACTCACTTTCAAGCAGTGCTTCAAATTCCGCCAGACGTGGGCCTTCGCCGTAGGTAAATTCATGACCGACGGGGTGTGGTGGTTCTTCCTTTTCTGGATGCCGGCTTACCTGAGCCAGGTTTACGGCATGCCGTCGTCCGACCCCAAGGCGCAGATTGCGATATTCGTGCTGTACGCCATTACGCTGCTCTCGATTATCGGCGGCTGGCTGCCTTCCTATTTTGTAGAGAAGAAGGGTATGAACCCGTACGCGGGCCGTATGAGGGCTATGCTTATCTTCGCGTTCTTCCCGTTGCTGGCGTTGTTCGCACAGCCGTTGGGTTACTACACATACTGGATACCGGTAATCATCGTGGGTATTGCAGGTGCGGCTCACCAGGCATGGTCGGCCAACATCTTCTCCACGGTGGGCGACATGTTCCCCAAATCGGCCATCGCAACCATTACGGGTATCGGCGGTATGGCCGGGGGTATCGGGTCGATGCTTATCAATTTCGGCTCGGGCAGGCTGTTCGACTTCGCCGAGAGGACCGATATGAAACTGTTCGGATTCCAGGGAATCGAGTCGGGCTACATGATAATCTTCTCCATCTGTGCCGTGGCTTACCTTATCGGCTGGATTATTATGAAGTCGCTGGTTCCTAAGTACGAAATCATCACCGTCGAGTAACCTCCGGCGGAAAACGTAAACGACCTTACAGGATACGGAAGCCGCGCGGATATGTCCCGGCTTCCGTTCCTGTATATATGCGGGCGCCCCGGCGGACGAAATTACATGTTTTGCGACGGTTTTTACATCCGGTTTGCGGGGAGCGTTATTAAATTTGTAGACGGGTTGCCATGCCCGTACCACAAGGACCTGAAATTATAACAACTAAAAGATATGAGCCGATTTATTGATAAGAATTTCGTACTGCAGAACGACACTGCGGCCGACCTTTACCACAAGCACGCCAAGGGCCTGCCCATCATCGATTACCATTGCCACCTCGACCCGAAGCTGATAGCCGAGGATTACCGCTTCGACAACCTCGGGGAGATATGGCTCGCGGGCGACCACTACAAATGGCGCGCGATGCGCACCAACGGTATCGACGAAAGGTACATAACGGGCAAAGAGACCAGCGACTGGGAAAAGTTCGAGAAGTGGGCCGAGACGGTTCCCTATACGATGCGAAATCCGCTTTACCACTGGACCCACCTCGAACTGTGGACCGCCTTCGGCGTTAAGAAAATCCTGAAACCCGAAACGGCCCGCGAGATATTCGACGAGTGTACGGCCAAACTGCGCACCCCGGAATTCTCTGCGCGCGGGCTGATGAAGCATTACAAGGTGGAGGCGGTCTGCACCACGGACGACCCGGTGGACAGCCTCGAACACCATATTTCGCTCAAAAACGAGGGTTTCAAAATCAAGGTGCTCCCCACCTGGCGCCCGGACAAGGCGATGGCGGTGGAGGACCCGGCGGCATACAGGGCCTACGTGGAGAAGCTCTCCGACGTGTCGGGAGTGTCGATCAGTAACTTTGCCGACCTTATCGCCGCGCTTCGCAAACGGCACGACTTTTTTGCCGAGACGGGGTGCAAACTCTCCGACCACGGTATCGAGGAGATATACGCCGAGGACTATACCCAGGCCGAAATCGACGCCATATTCAACAAGGTGTACGGCGGTCAGCAGCTTACGGGCGAGGAGATACTTAAATTCAAGTCGGCCATGCTCGTCGAAGGCGCAATTATGGACTGGGAAAAGGGGTGGACGCAGCAGTTCCATTACGGGGCTATGCGCAACAACAACACCCGGATGTTCCGTCAGTTGGGTCCCGACACGGGTTACGACTCGATAGGCGACTTCAACACCGCCCGGGCCATGTCGCGGTTCCTGGACAGGCTCGACACGGAGGACAAGCTGGCCAAGACCATTCTCTACAACCTGAATCCGAAAGACAACGATATGATAGCCACCATGCTGGGCAACTTCCAGGACGGCCGCACGGCCGGCAAGATACAGTTCGGCTCCGGATGGTGGTTCCTCGACCAGAAGACGGGCATGGAAGCCCAGATGAATTCGCTGTCGAACCTCGGCTTGCTGAGCCGTTTCGTGGGGATGCTCACCGACTCGCGCAGTTTCCTGTCGTATCCGCGCCACGAGTATTTCCGCAGGATTCTCTGCAACCTGCTCGGTACCGACGTGGAACAGGGCCTTCTGCCGGAGTCGGAAATGGAGACTATCGGGAAGATGGTCGAGAATATCTCTTATTACAACGCTAAGAACTACTTTAATTTCTGATTATGAAAGAGCTTAATAACGGCACTGCCGAAAGGAACACATACCCGGTTAAGATACTTCAGTTCGGCGAGGGGAATTTCCTGCGCGCATTCGTGGACTGGATGATTGCCGGAGCCGACAAAAAAGGGGTGATGAACCACGGGGTGGCCGTGGTGCAGCCTATACCGGGCGGGGAGGTGATAGAGGAGATTTTCAGGAAACAGAACTGCCTCTACCATGTAATTCTCGAAGGTATCAGGGACAAGGAACCTATCAGGGAAATAACGCTCGTGGACAGTATCACCGAAATCGTGAACCCGTACCGCGAGTACGAGCGCTACAAGGAGCTGTTCCTATCTGAAGAACTGGAACTGATTATTTCCAACACCACCGAGGCGGGTATCCGCTACGAGGAAGGCGACGACCTGTGGGCGCTGCCTCCGAAGTCGTTCCCGGCCAAGATGACCGCCCTGCTGCACGAGAGGTGGAAGAAATACGGCGGAGACGAGGCCAAAGGGCTGTCGATAATCTGCTGCGAGCTTATCGAGGACAACGGTTCCACACTGCGGGAATACGTGCTGAAACATGCCGCGCATAACGGAATGGAGGAGGGCTTCATCCAGTGGGTGAAGGACGCCTGCCGTTTCTACGACACCCTGGTGGACCGTATAGTGACCGGCTTCCCGAAAGACGATATCGACGCGATTAAGGAGGAAATCGGTTATGACGACAACCTGGTGGTCAAAGGCGAGTATTTCCACGTATGGGCAATCGGCGGCGACCAGGCTATCAGGGATAAGTTCCCGCTGGACAAGGCCGGTTACAACGTTCTGTTTATGGACTGTATCCGCAGTTTCAGGGACAAGAAGGTACGTATCCTTAACGGCGCGCACACGGCGATGGTTC
Organism: Alistipes sp.; assembly: GCA_021202985.1. Taxonomy (GTDB): domain Bacteria; phylum Bacteroidota; class Bacteroidia; order Bacteroidales; family Rikenellaceae; genus WRDF01. The sequence continues at coordinate 28,470 of JAJQCA010000037.1, read as the reverse complement.
CCGTCGCGCTGCAACTGGGCTGCGAAACCGTTCGGGATGCGTTCGCCAACCCGGCCGTGGAGAAATATATAAACAGTATGGTCGACCGGGAAGTGCTGCCGGTTATAGAAGGCGACCGCGCCGAGCTGGACGAGTTCGCCGCCAAAATACTCGAACGCTTCTACAACCCGTACCTGCGCCACTACCTGAAAGATATCTCGCTCAACTCGCTTTCAAAATGGGAAGCCCGGGACTGGCCGACCGTGAAGGATAACTATACCAAACTGGGTAAGGAGGCCGACCTGTGCCTCTTCTCCTTCGCGGCCCTGATGGTACTTTACAGCGGCCGTGTGGAAGGTTTCACACCCAACGACACGGCGGAGTTCGTGGTGTTCATACGGTCGACCTTCGACTGCGGGAATGTGGCCGGATGGATAGACGGTATCGTAAAACACCCCACGATGTGGAACGACGACCTCGGGCAGGTGCCGTTCTTCGCGGAAGCCGTATCGCGCTACGCCGCCGACATACTCGAAAACGGTATGGAGAAAGCGCTGGCCAACCTGAAGGCGTAACGGGCTGAGTAATAATATAACGAACTGCAAATGGAAAAATTCCTGATAATTCACCCTTCGGACAACGTGGCCGTGGCCGTGGCCGCGATGAAGGCCGGCGAAACGGCCGGAACGGTCGTGTTGCGGGAGGATATTCCCACGGGCCATAAGTTCGCCGTCCGCGACATACCCGGGGGCGAGAACGTGGTTAAGTACGGTTATCCGATAGGCCACGCTACGGCTGACATACCCGCCGGCGCCCATGTACATACGCATAATATAAAGACCAACCTGCACGACAACCTCGAATACGGGTTCAGCCCCGTGGAGGCCGGGTTCAACCATGTGGACGATTCGGTTACCGTGAGCGGCTTCGGGCGCTACGACGGCCGTATGGGTATCCGCAACGAGTTGTGGATAGTGCCGACGGTGGGCTGCGTGAACGGGCAGGCTCAGGCAATCGCCGACAGGGTGAAGGCCGAACTTGACATAACGCATGTGGACGATGTGCGTGTGTACGCGCACAATTACGGCTGTTCGCAGTTGGGCGACGACCATGTGAATACCCGCCGCTTTCTGGCCGCGCTGGCCAAGCACCCGAATGCCGGTGGCGTGCTGGTGCTGAGCCTCGGCTGTGAGAACAACCAGATGGACGCCTTTCAAAAAGAGATGGGCGAGTGGGACGGGGAGCGCGTGAGGTTCCTTATCGCACAGGACGTGGAGGACGAGGTGGAGACCGGGTTCTCACTGGTCTCGGAGCTGGTGGAAAGGATGCGCGCGGACAGGCGCGAGCAGCATCCGCTGTCGAAACTGAAAGTGGGTCTGAAGTGTGGTGGCAGCGACGGATTCTCCGGAATCACGGCAAACCCGCTTCTTGGCCGCTTTTCGGACTGGCTCATTGCCCGCGGCGGCACGACCATTCTCACGGAGGTGCCCGAGATGTTCGGCGCCGAAACCATCCTGATGAACCGGGCCACCGACCGGAACGTGTTCGATAAGACGGTCGACCTGATAAACGACTTCAAGGACTACTTCCGCAAATACGAGCAGCCGGTCTACGAAAATCCGTCACCGGGTAACAAGGCCGGGGGGATAACCACGCTGGAGGAGAAATCGCTCGGCTGCACCCAGAAGGGTGGGGATGCGCCCGTAGTGGATGTGCTGCAATATACCGAGCAGGCCGTTAAGCCCGGCCTGAACCTGCTCAACGCCCCGGGCAACGACCTTGTGGCGGCATCGGCGTTGGCAATATCCGGTTGCCAGCTGGTGTTGTTCACCACGGGCCGCGGTACGCCGTTCGGATCGTTCGTGCCGACCATGAAGATATCGACCAACTCGCGCCTGGCCCAGTTCAAAAGCAACTGGATAGACTTCAACGCCGGGACGCTTCTCGAAGGCGACACGATGGAGCAGGTTTTAGACCGCTTCGTCGGGTTCGTGCTCGATGTTTGCGCCGGTGAGAAACTCCGGCATGAAAAGGCGGGATTTAAGGAGATAGCTATTTTCAAGACGGGCGTTACCTTATAATATAAGGTAACGCGATATGGATGGAGGGCCGCCCGGCAGGGGCGGCCTTTCGCTTTTTCAGGTGCAGGGCCTCCGGGGGATGAAATACGGGGAGCGGTAAATTAAGGTCAATTTTAGGACTTATTTTAACATCGCCGCTTTTGGGGTACAATATTTGTACGTTCTTTTTTCAACCTCGAACATGACCCGAAATCTCGAACCATATGCTCGCTGCCAACAGCCGTCGGCAGGAGTTTCCGCAAGGCCGTGTATGCTCTCCGGCACGGCGGGAATATGGAGAAGTCTACGATTTTATATATGCAGAAATATGTTAAGAGACCCTCCACAGTGCCCCAGGCGGCGGTTTTGACAGAATTTCAAGGCAATTGAACGAATTTCCATTCCCCGGCAGGGCGCGCTTGAATACCTTCGCCAGTGAAAAATTGCCTTTTTACACCGAGACCTGAAGCAATTCAGTTTAGTAAAACAGCTTTTTAAAACCTAAATGATCTAACCATGAAAAAAAAGCGACAATTTTCTATTGTTATTGAAAATTCCTGTTGCCATCATCTGCCTGATGTTGTGCACCGGGATTTACGCCCAGGCCCAAAGCACGGTTACGGGTACGGTAAAAGACGATAGCGGGGAAGCCCTTATCGGAGCGACCGTAACTGTTCCGGGTACTACAATCGGTACCACTACCGGCGCCGGCGGTACTTACGAGCTCCGCAACGTTCCTTCCGGGGCTTCTTTACTTTTCTCATTTATCGGCTACGAACCGCAGGAAGTGCAGGTAGGCGCCCGCACCGAAATTAACGTTGTCCTTGTGAGCGACAGCCGTACCATTGACGACGTGGTGGTAATCGGTTACGGTACCGTACGTAAGAGCGACCTTACCGGTTCGGTGTCGAAAATCAGTTCGGAAGCCATCGGCGACCGTCCCCTCGCCCGTGCGGAGCAGGCCCTTCAGGGTACTCTCCCGGGTGTGCAGGTAAGGAATACAACCGGTGAACCTGGTGCTGATATTCAGATCCGCGTCCGCGGTGCCGCCTCTGTGAACGCCAGCTCAGACCCGTTGTACGTGATAGACGGTGTGCCCAGCTCGACGCTCCAGGGCCTTAACCCGTCGGATATCGAATCTATGGAGGTATTGAAGGACGCCGCATCTGCCGCTATCTACGGTTCGCGCGGTTCGAACGGTGTGGTTCTCGTTACTACCAAGAGGGGTAAAACAGGCAAAGCTCAGGTTTCTTTCAATATGACTTTTGGTGTTCAGCAGGTATCTAAATATATGGATGTTCTTTCGGGAGAAGAATGGATAGATAATTATATTCGGGCAAATGATATCCGTTACCTACAACAGGCCGCAAATCTTGGTGTAACGAATGCTTCCATTAAGGACGATAACGCTACAAGGATATCCAATCTTAACCTCACGGGCCGGGATGTATCATATAATTTGGATGACCGGTGGCAATACTATGTAAGTGATGATGTGAGAAATGCGCACACTTGGGCGCAGACGGATGAGAAACTGAATATGCTTGATTGGCAGAAAGAATTTTTCAGGATTGCTCCCGTGCATGACTACAATGTTACTGTTGCCGGTGGAACTGATGACGTACGTTATCTTTTCTCCGTGGGTTATTTCGATCAGAAAGGTATCGCTACAGGCACAAGTTACAGGCGCATATCTGCAAGGGCCAATATAGATGCCAATATAACGAGGTGGATGACCGTAGGTGTAAAACTCGCACCGACATATTCTGTATCGGATGGTGCAGGCAGGGCAAACGGGAAAGATTCCCAGATGCATCAAGTAATTGCAAGTTCTCCCGTAAGTGAAGAAGGCGTAGGGTACCGGACTGCTTCTGACGGTAATGAACGATATCCTTGGGCTGGTAGTGCAGCCAGTCCCATTGTGATGATGGAGGGTTATACCCGTACTGATTATACGATAAGGATGAATGCCCAGGGGTATATGCGTATAAATCCTGTTGAAGGTCTTAATATAGAAGGTCTGCTTGCAACTAACTTCTACGATAATGACGGTACAACCTACAATCCTACGTGGAGTACAAATAACTGGGCAAACGGAGACGGTGCAAATTCCTCCGGGTCACATGTAACCGAACGCCGCTTTGACAATACTCTTATGCAGGTTGTTGCTAATTACAGTAACAAGTTTGGAAGGCATAACCTTAATGTTATGGCCGGAGCATCCAATGAAGAAAACCACTGGGGTTGGCAAACAGAACAGTCATATAGTGCGCCATTTCCGGATGATGAGGTAACAGGTTCTTTTGATGGTAGTATCGTAACACCTAACAGTAACATTGTTACTCAATTACAGCCTGATAGGCTTATATCTTACTTCGGCCGTATTATGTACGATTTCGACAGCCGTTATCTTCTTTCGGTGAGTCTGCGTTATGATGGCGGGTCGGTATTCGGGGCAAATAACCGCTGGGGTGTTTTTCCTGCTTTTTCTGGCGCTTGGAGGTTATCAGAAGAAAAATTCTGGAAGAATCTGAACGTAGATCACATTGTGAGCCAAATAAAATTACGTGCGAGTTACGGTGTAACAGGTAATAAGGAAATCGGTCGTGATGCAGCTTATTCTTTACTTGAAAAATCTGTATATGCCGGATATGCCGGGTATCGTCCCGCTTCCTTAGGAAATTCGGACTTGGGTTGGGAGAAAACAAAAAGTACGGATGTCGGGATGGACTTAACTTTCCTGAAAAACAGGATTCACCTTTCACTTGACTGGTATACTAAAAAGACTACTGACCTTCTATACGAAGTCCCTATTCCGCTTGCATCGGGATTCGGAACATACTGGGATAACCTCGGAGATGTAAAGAACCGCGGTTTCGAAGTAGAGTTTGAAAGCGTAAATTTCAATAACTCTCAATTTAAGTGGACAACCTCTTTCAACTATTCTTTCAACAAAAACAAAGTTCTTTCTCTTGGAATTGATAATACCCCTATTCAGGCCGGTATTACTGGCGTAGGAGGATACACCAATATCCTTCAGGTGGGTAAAGCTATCAACTCATTCCATATGTTCGAGGCAATCGGTGTGTGGAAGAATCAGAAAGAAATTGATGATTGGGCCACTTCTCATGGCTTACAACCCAGTCAGGTTACTTTTAACGGCACTACCATCAAACCTGGTGATATCCGCTATCGGGATGTCGACGGAGACGGCATCTATACAGACGAAGGTGACAGGCATTTTCTCGGAAGTCCTATACCGCGGAATACTTTTGGTATGACTAATACTTTCCAGTATAAAGGTTTCGATCTTAGCTTCCTGATTACTGCTCAGACGGGCGGTAAAATTTACGGCGCTCTTGGTCGTGCCGTAGACCGTCCCAGTATGGGGACTTCAACCAATGCTCTTGGTCGTTGGAGGAATGCTTGGTGGTCAGAAGACGAGCCTGGAGACGGTAAAACTCCATACCTTCTTAGTACTACGACCGGAACTACATTGGATTCCCGTTGGCTGTATTCATCCAATTATATAGCTATCAAGAACCTTACTATCGGTTATACAATACCTTTTAAAACGGATGTGATATCTAATGCAAGGGTGTTTTTCATGATAGAGAACCTGGCAAACTTTAACAATTATTACGGTGGTTACAACCCGGAAGCCGCAAACTCCGGTGTGTCTGGTGCTCCGGGTGGAAGCAATGCTTTGGGATTGGATTATTTCGGTTATCCTTTGGCCCGTATTTATTCTTTCGGAGTTAACATTTCTTTCTAAAAAAATAAACCATGGAACTTAAAAATATATATAAATTTAAGTCATTATTTATTGCCGGAGCGGCGGTAATGGTGTTGGGTTCATGCAGCCTGGACGAACCACCGAGGGATAAAATACCCACCTATACTTACCAAACTCCAAGAGATGTAGAGCAAGGGGTAATAGGAACGTATAGCCGATTGAGGGATATGTCCGACAATCTTTATCTTCATATGTCAGAATTCCGCTCTGATAATATTTATGTGTCGCCTCTTACAAATGGTTTGAGGGATTATTCAGAGATAGGAACTTTCCGTGCTGATTATGATAATGCATACTTTGCCAATACCTGGGATATGCTTTATAAAATTATTTATGCGGCTAACTTTGTATTGGATGGTATAGATGCTGCTGACTTTGAAACCGATGGCAAGGCTAACCTCAAAACTCAATATTTGGGAGAATTGCATTTCCTACGTGGTTGGTCCTATTTCGAGTTGGCACGCTTATATGGGAATGTTCCCATAATAGATGGAATACTCCCTCTAAATGAAATCAGGGATATTCCGCAATCTGATGCGGCTACTGTATACAATGAAATAATAGTTCCTGACCTTCTTCTTGCAGAAGAATATCTACCGCTACCCGGTGAAATAAGGGATTACGATAATGCATTGGATACACGTGGACGCGCTGATAAGATTGCTGCTAAAGCTATGTTAGGAAGGGTCTATATGACAATGGCTGGATTTCCTGTGGAGGATGCTTCTGCCGAAGCACTTGCTGAAGTAAAATTAAAAGAGGTAATCGATTATGCTTCAAGTGCCGGATCATATTGGGCTCCTAACTATAATCAGTGGAGAAGACAATTCTCCACAGGAAATCCTGCTGAAGACTATTATATCTTTGCAATTCAGTATCGAACCGGTGGGTATGGTAACAAAGCAATATTTAATTTCCAACGGTCAATGCCGGCCAGTTACACGTCGATACGTATATTCGGGAACGATACTTATGTAGAAAAGACTTTGCAGTATGAGTATACCCGAGAATTTGGTACACATGTGGATCGCCGTGGCTTTGACTGGTCTGTATGTAATGGATATGAAGAAGAAGATGACTATGACGAATACCCGAACCAGACTGAAATAGTAGATTACGGAGAGGGGACGATCGAAATCTTTACCCGTAGTTTCCCCTATAAATTCTTCAGCACTAAACCTAAAAGAGCGGAATTGGGCCTCAGTGATATTGAAGGTTCTATGGTGGACTATAATGACTGGCCGATAAACCATCCGGTTTTAAGGCTCGAAGATATTCAGTTGATGTATGCTGAAATTTTGGTGAAAAAAGGACAGGTCTCAGATGCCCTTCAATATGTAAATAATATCAGGGCACGTGCGGAAGTCGATCCCGTATCTACATCGGATCCGGTCGAAGCATTGGAGTATATCAAACGTGAAAGACGTCTGGAACTTGCTTTCGAAGGTGTAAGATGGTTTGATCAAGTCAGGTATGGAGAATGGGAAGAAACCACAAAGGCGAAGTTTGATCGGTATGCAGATGCTTCCGGTGAGTGGCCCGAGGGATTATATGAATCGAATATCCGTCCCGGAAGGTATTTGTTCCCAATCCCGCAGTCTCAAATTCAAGGTTTTGATATTTACAAGCAAAATCAAGGATACACGGGCTACTAATGCTCTGACGGTTAGTTAATAATAGGACGACGTAACCTGGATAGGGACCCCGTTGGGGGACCTGTCCAGGTTATGTTGAAAAAAGCAGATTATGAATTTGAAGATCAGTAATGCTGCAGGACTGACGGCCGCCCTTGTGGGTTCGGCCGTTCCCTGTTTGTTGCAGGCACAGCAGGCCGAAAAGCCCAACGTGCTCTTTATCCTCGCCGACGACCTCGGTTACGGCGACCTGGGATGCTTAGGCAACCGGTATATAAAAACCGATAATATCGACCGCCTCGCGTCCGAGGGTGTGACGTTTACCAACTGCTATGCCGGAGCGAGCGTCTCCTCGCCGTCGCGCTGCTGCCTTATGACGGGTATGCACACCGGTCATACCACCATCCGGGGCAACATGACACGTACCGGTGGAATCGAGGGTATCAAGGAGGACGCCGGAGTGGCGGGTGTGTCGGTTACAAGGACCAGTATCCAGCCGCAGGATACCACCATCGCCAACGTGCTGTCGAACAACGGCTACCGGACCGCCCTTGTGAACAAGTGGCACCTGGACGGGTTCGACCCGACAGCCACGCCGCTCGACCGTGGTTTCGACGAGTTCTACGGGTGGTTGATACGGGAGTACAAGAGCCACAATTATTACCCTTCCATCAGGTGGGACAACCGTAACGAGTACGTTATCGAGGAGAATCTCGACGGTCGCCGGGCCGACCACAACACGGACCGGAGCACACGTGAGGCGATAGAGTTCCTGCGCCGCAATACCGACAACCCGTTCTTCCTCTACCTGGCTTATAACGTTCCCCACGTGCCGCTCGACAGCAAGGACCTCGGAATCTACGCCGACTATCCCGGAATGTCGGACAACGACAAGAACTACGCCGCCCTTATCACCCATATGGACGAGTGCCTCGGTACTATTTTCGGTGAGATGGAGCGTTTGGGGCTGGATAAGAACACCATAGTGGTTTTTGCTTCCGACAACGGCGGAGCGAAGGCCGCCGGGACCTCGCTGCTGGATGTGAACGGCGGGCTGCGCGGTTGGAAGGGCGACCTGTACGAAGGCGGCCTGAGGGTGCCGATGATAGTGCGGATGCCCGACGGGCGCAGCGCCGGACAGGTTTCGGATTTCCCGTGCTACTTCCCCGATATTTTCCCCACGCTGGCCGATATGACCGGTTCGTATACCACGGTGGATACCGACGGTATCAGCATCCTGCCCGAGGTGGACTCGCCGGGCACAATGGATGCCGGGGCGCGTTACCTCTACTGGGAGCAGTATCCCTCACGCGGGATATCGCAGGCCGTAAGGTGGGGCGACTGGAAGCTGATTCGCCAGAACCTCGACCGGGCGCCGGAGCTTTACAACCTTCGCACCGACCGGGACGAGACCAACGACGTGGCGGCCGGGCATCCGGATATCGTGTTCAAACTGCTGGGCTGGATTACAGACGCACATACCGAGTCGGAGTTCTGGCCCGTGAACATTCCGTGAGTAGAGGCGGTTGGATAAGGCCCGCCCGCCGGCATCCGGAAAATGCCGTGAGGAGGGCATTAAGTTATCCGGCCGGACGGTGGGCTCATACGAATGTCGGAGCGCTTGTAATGTAACGCATTACATAATGGGGTTTACGCTGAATATTTATGCGGCTCCGGTCCCCGGCGGTGCGCACGGCCGTCACGGACAGGCGTAAATGAACCGGACGAGGTAAGGAATATATGTTTAATGCCCTAAAAACTTAACAGACCCGGCAGTCGTAAATGAACCGGGCGGGGGAAAGAATGTATGTTTCGTGCCCCGATAACTTAACCGGCCCGGCAGGTGGAAATTTTTTCGCACCGGGAGAACGACCGGCCGCACGGAACCATACAAATGAGCAGAGTAGGGAGGATTGGCCTTCCGCCTGCCGGATAAACGGAAGGCAGATACCGGCGGGACTGCACGCCTGCTCGATGAAACCTCCGGAACCAGCCGGCAACCGAGAAACTGCACAACGCGGCTCTCCGTAACCATAATAGGAACGGATAGCCCATAACAAACCTAACCTTTAATGTAACTTGAAATGATGAGACTGTTTTTACGGGCATTATTGTCCCTGTCGCTGGCCGTGGTGCTGACAGCACCCTCCGCGGCCCAACCCAATTACGACTATTCCAAGCTGAAACGGGAGAACCTCGGGCGCGGACTCGTCGCTATGCGCACGAGCAAAAAAGCCTGTGCCGTAAGCTGGCGTTATCTTTCGTCCGATCCTGTAAACATCGGTTTCAACGTCTACCGGGACGGGCGGCTGCTTAACAGTGAACCGCTCATGACCACCACCTATTTCGTGGACCGCAAGGCAGGGAGTGCGGCACACGTTTACGAAATCAGGCCCGTGGTGAACGGCCGCGAATCGGAGGCGGAGGCTTCGTACGCCCTTGCGGCGGACTCACCCATCGGGTACCTTAATATTCCGCTCGACATTCCGGAAGGAGGCGTTTCCCCCGACGGGGTGGAATATACCTACAACGCCAACGATGCGAGTATCGGCGATGTGGACGGCGACGGGGAGTTCGAGATAATCCTGAAATAGGACCCATCCAACGCCCACGACAACTCCCACCGCGGCTATACGGGCTCGACGATCCTCGACTGCTATAAGCTCGACGGGACCCGTCTGTGGCGCATTGACCTGGGACGGAACATCCGTGCCGGGGCACACTATACGCAGTTTCTGGTTTACGATTTCGACGGGGACGGCCGCGCCGAGGTGGTGATGAAGACCGCCGACGGCACCGTGGACGGACTGGGTAACGTAATAGGCGACCCGTCGGCCGATTACCGCAACCGGGACGGCTTTATACTCGACGGACCCGAGTACCTTACCGTATTCAACGGCCTTACGGGCGAAGCCATGGCCACGGTCGATTACATCCCGCCGCGCGGCGGCAACGGGGCCGGATGGGGCGACGAAAAGGGCAACCGGGTGGACCGGTTCCTGGCCTGTGTGGCTTACCTCGACGGGGAGTACCCGAGCATCGTGATGTGCCGGGGTTACTATACCCGCACCGTCCTCGCGGCGTTCGACTGGAGGGACGGGAAGTTGACAAACCGCTGGGTGTTCGACTCCGACCAGCCGGGCAACGAGGCCTATGCCGGTCAGGGTAACCACAACCTGCGGGTGGGCGACGTGGACGGCGACGGATGCGACGAGATAATCTACGGCTCGTGTACAATTAACAACGACGGAACGGGACTTTACTCTACCGGCATGCTCCACGGTGATGCGCTCCACCTGACAGTATTCGATGCTTCGTCAGGGAAACTGATGGTGTGGGACTGCCACGAACCGGGGAAATACGGCGCATCGTTCCGTGACGCGGAGACGGGCGAGGTGATTTTCTCCGTGCTCAGCAACGACGACGACGGCCGCTGCATGGCCGCCGATATCGATCCCACGAATCCGGGCCTGGAGATGTGGTCCAAAACATCGGGCGGTATCCGCGCCATGGACGGGACCGTGATTAACGGGTCGACCGACGGGGTGTCAATAAATATGGCCTGCTGGTGGGACGGCGACCTGCTTCGCGAGCTCCAGAACGGAATACAGGTTACCAAATACGACTGGACCACGGGAGGTTCCCGGGTACTGCTCAACGCGGAAGGATGCGCGTGGAACAACGGCACCAAATCGAACCCCTGCCTCCAGGGCGACATCTTCGGGGACTGGCGCGAAGAGATTATCCTCCGCACTGCCGACAACCGCAACCTGCGTATTTACATGACCGACTACGAGACGGATTACCGCTTCCACACCTTCCTCGAGGACCCGGTTTACCGTATCAGTATAGCCACCCAGAACATAGCCTACAACCAGCCTACCCAGCCGGGATTCTACTTCGGCGCCGAGCTTGGCCGGATGTTCCCCGATAAGGATATCGTGGTGACTGAAAACACCTACACGGCCGATGCCGGTATGGAGTACGATACCATGCAGTGGTCGACCGGCGGGCAGAAACGCACCGAGACCATACAGTGGGACGAAATACCCTCCAACACGCCTACCCGGATCAGGCTCCGCGCCACATACCGGGGGATGCAGTTCGAGGACTGGTTCAATCTCACCTTCGTAAGGTAACGGGTCCGGCACCGGGGGAGGGCGCGAGCCTTTCCCCCGGACGGTCCGCTGCCGGGTGTAACCGACCCATACCATTTGGAGAAAATTCAGGAGTTTTTCCCAGGGTGAGTCGCAAAGGCCCCGCTGTAAATTTATTCAGGGCAATTTTAACGATAACGACACGGATACGCGACAGGGGTAAGTTAAAACATATTCGCACATACGGCGGATTGTATAGAACCACAAACTCGACACCCCTGCGGCATTGGCGGCCGTGATAAGGTCGAAAGAGAAAAGTTCCCGTAGCCGGGGTGCCGCCGGAGCGATGCGGCGGCCGGGAATATTACCGGCAGGAAAAGCAAAAGGGGAAATGCCCGCTTGAACCGCTCTTTTTATGGCTGAAACAGTAAGGCTCCGGCATGGAAAGCCGACCAGCCGGTTGGCGAAAAACATTGTCGCCGGGCGTTTAGGCGCTCCGGGCAAACTTTCGACCCGGGTACTCATGGGGCGGGCTTCACGGCAGGGGGAGCGGCGGTTGTATAATCGGGTCACGGTGTCGGTCATGGAGAAACAGTGCAAAACGGAAATTACATAAAAAAGGACAATAATCCATTTATAGGTTGGGACGCTTTGATAAATTAGCGGTATCTAACTTAATGTAGGACCATTTAACTCAAACTTCGATGGTGAAATATACTTTACAGAGAATTTTATTGCCGGCCGTAGCGGCCGCGGCCCTCTTCGCGTCGTGCTCGCCCGAGGGCGGCAAAACGGAAACCGGCTGGCCGGACGTGACCGTGGAGGCAAAACCCGGTACCCGCTGGTGGTGGATGGGCAGCGACGTGGATTCCGCCGGGCTGAGTTACAACCTCGGCGAGATGGCCCGTGTGGGCCTCGGAACGGTGGAGATTACACCGATATACGGCGTTAAGGGTCGCGAGGACCATTATATCGACTACCTGTCGCAGCGCTGGATGGATATGGTAGGGTTTACCATTACCGAGGCCGAACGGCTCGGCATGAAGGTGGATATGAACACCGGTACGGGCTGGCCGTTCGGGGGGCCTGAAATCGACCCGCAGGACGGCGCGGCGACCGCCATCACGGTAGTACATAACGTGCGCGGCGGCCAGAAGCTGACCGAGAAGATAGAAGTTCCCGAGTATTTCGCCCGCCAGCGTAGTGTGGCCTACCTCGAAAGGGTGGTGGCCAATTCGGGCGACGGGCAGCACAGGCTCGACATCACCGGTGAGGTTGCGGACGACGGCACCCTGGAGTGGAACGCCCCGGAAGGCGACGACTGGGAAGTGACCTCGCTGTTCGTGGGCCGCACCCTGCAGGCCGTAAAGAGGGCCGCTCCGGGCGGGGCGGGCCTTGTGATGGACCATCTCGACGGCGATGTGGTGAAGAAATACCTCGGCAAATACGACCAGGCGTTCAACTCCACCGGCACCCCTTACCCCAGCACGTTCTTCAACGACTCGTACGAGGTGTTCGGCGCGGACTGGACCCCGTCGCTGCTGGCTGAGTTCGAGCGCAGGCGCGGCTACAAGCTGGAACTTTACCTGCCGGAACTGTTGGGGCAGGGCCGCACCGACGCTTCGGTAAGGGTTATAACCAATTACCGTGAGACCATGGGCGAACTGCTCTTGGAAAACTTCACCCGTCCGTGGACCGAGTGGGCCCACTCGCACGGGGCCATCACCCGTAACCAGGCCCACGGCTCGCCGGCCAACCTCATAGATATCTATGCTGCCGTGGACATTCCCGAGTGCGAGACTTTCGGCATCTCGGATTTCGACATACCGTACCTGCGGCACGACGAAATACGCAAGGAGAACGACGGCGATCCGACCATCCTGAAATACGCTTCGTCGGCCGCCCATATCACCGGTAAAAAATATACTTCGGCCGAGTCGCTGACATGGCTTACTGACCACTTCCGCACATCTCTCTCCCAGGCTAAAGTCGAGCTGGACCAGATGTTTACGGCAGGGGTCAACCATATCTTTTTCCACGGCTATACATATACGCCCGAAGACGCTCCGTGGCCCGGATGGAAATTCTACGCCACGATCGACTTCTCGCCGACCAATGCCTTCTGGAACGACGCACCCGCGCTCACCAGCTATATAACCCGAGTGCAGTCGTTCCTGCAATACGGACAGCCGGACAACGACTACCTGCTCTACCTGCCGATTTACGACATGTGGGCCGAGCCGGGAGGCAGTTTCTACAAGGCCTTCTCCATTCACGGCCTGCGGGAAAGGCTTCCGGACTTCTGCGACGCGGTCGACAATATAATGCAGGCGGGTTACGACGTCGACTACATTTCGGACCGCTACATAGCCTCCACCGGCGTGGACGGTGGCAAGATTGTGACCGAGGGCGGCGTAAGCTACAAAGCTCTCATACTCCCGTCGGTAACGATTATCCCGGAGACGACCATGGCCAAGGTAAGGGAGCTTATCGAACGCGGGGCGACCGTTATATTCAGCGACCACTATCCTTCGGAAGTGCCGGGACTGTACGGTTTCGAGGAGCGCCGCGGCCAGTTGGAGCAGTCGCTCCGGGGGCTGCCGGAAGTGGATTTCGCCACGGTACAGGTAAGCAAAGTGGGGCAGGGTTCGGTAATTACGGGTAAGGGCTACGCAGGCCTTCTGCCCGCGACCGGAATCACTCCAGAATCGTTCTCGACCGAGCACGGCGGCCAACTCATTCGCCGCAGTAACGGCAGCGGCCACCACTACTTTATGACCATGCTCCGCAACCGCCCGGTGGACGGGTGGGTGACGCTCGGCGTGGATGCCGCCGCAGCCATGATATACAATCCGCTGGACGGTAGCTCGGGCCGCGCCAAGGTGCGCAAGGCTGACGGCCGCACGCAGGTTTACCTGCAATTGAAACCCGGCCAATCGGTTATCGTGAAGACTTTCGACAAGGATATCAAAGGCATCGCGGACTGGACTTACCTTGCCAGTGCCACTGCCGAAGTACCCGTCGAAACGGGCTGGACTCTCGACTTCCCGGAGAGCGACCCTGAAATCGGCGAAACGTTCGGAATAGGTACGCTCGGAAGCTGGACTGATCTGGACGACGAGCGCCTCGGCATAAACAGGGGCCGCGGCCGGTACAGCGTGACCGTGCCGGTGGAAAAGAAGGACGGGCTGCGGTACGTAATATCGCTCGGCCATGTGCGTGAGAGCGCGAGGGTGAAAGTCAACGGCCGGGAGGCCGGCGTACTTATCAGCCCTCCGTTCGAAACCGATATAACGGACTACCTGAACGACGGCGATAACTCGCTCGAAATAGAAGTGACGAACCTTGCCGCCAACCGTATAGCGGATTACGACCGCCGCGGGGTGGTGTGGCGTATCTTCCACGATACGAATATCGTGGACCTCAATTACCGCCAGACGCCGTATAGTGACAGGGCGGTGGTGGAATCGGGCCTGCTGGGTCCGGTACTGATAAGCGAATATCCGGCACTCGAGCTATGAGGAAACTGATAGTATGCGCGGCGGCCATCGTGCTTGCCTGCGGACAGATAGCGGCCGCCGGGGCGGAAAAGTTTTTCGACCCGGCCGCCCTTACAACGGTAGGGGTTTATTACTACCCGGAGCACTGGGACCCTTCACAGTGGGAGAGGGACCTGAAACAGATTAGCGACATGGGTTTCGAGTTCGTGCACTATGCCGAATTCGCATGGGCGCAACTGGAACCCGAGGAGGGGGTTTACGATTTCGAATGGCTCGACCGGGCCGTGGAGCTGGCCGACAAACACGGGCTTAAGGTAATTATGTGCACCTCGACCGCAACCCCGCCGGTGTGGCTGGTGCGCAAACACCCGGACATCCTGCTCACCCGTGAAGACGGGGTTATCGTGGACCACGGTTCGCGGCAGCATCCCTCGGTATCCAATGAATTTTACCGCGAGTACTCCATGAAGATGATAACCCGGCTGGCGGAGCATTACGGAAGCGACAGCCGCATCATGGGCTGGCAGCTCGATAACGAACCGCGGCCGTTCGTGGACTATGGCCCGGACGCGCAGAAGCGGTTCCGCGAGTGGCTCCAGCGACGTTACGGTTCAATAGAAGCGCTGAACAAAGCGTGGGGTACGGCATTCTGGAGCCAGGTCTATTCCGATTTTTCGCAGATCAATATCCCGATGCTCAGCCAGCAGTTTATGAATACCCACCAGATATTGGACTATGGCCGGTTCAACACGGAGGAGACGGTTTCGTTCCTCGACGAGCAGACCCGGGTAATCCGCCGCCATATCACCGGCGACCAGTGGGTTACAACCAACCTGATACCCGACTACAACAACGGCCACCTGAGGCAGATACGCGAGTTGGACTTCCATAGTTACACCCGTTATATGGTATTCGGCGAAAATTACGGGGTAGGGCGAAAAGGTTACCGGCTCGGCCCGGTGGAGCGAATCGCAAAGGCTAATGACTTTTTCCGTACAATCGACGGTGTGTACGGCGTTATGGAACTCCAGCCCGGGCAGGTGAACTGGGGCCGGATAAACCCGCAGCCGCTACCAGGAGCCGTAAGGCTTTGGCTGTGGCATGTATTCGCCGGCGGTAGCAGTTTTACCTGCACCTACCGTTACCGCCAGCCGATATACGGCACCGAGTTGTACCACTACGGTATCGTAGGTCCGGACGGTGTGACGCCGACCCCGGGAGGTCTCGAATTCAAGACCTTTATCGAGGAAATAGCGTTATTGCGCCGGAACGCCGACCCGGGAGCCGCCGCTCCGGCCGAGTTCGAGTCGCGACGAACGGCGATACTATATAACCACGAGAACGAGTGGGAGATGCAGCGAAACCGCCAGACTACCGAGTGGAACACCGAGGAGCATATCGACAAGTATTACGGCGCTTTGAAAAGCTACGGGGCGCCTGTCGATTTTATCGACGAGGGGGACGAGTTCTCCGCCTATAACGTGGTCGTAGCGCCGGCGTACGAAATGGTCGACCGGGAGTTGATAGACCGGTGGACCGCTTACGTGGAGCAGGGCGGAAACCTGGTGCTTAGTTGCCGTACGGGACACAAAACCCGTAACGGGCAGTTGTTCGAAGCACCTTACGGCTACCCGGTGTGGGACCTTATCGGGGCCGACATCGATTTTTATGACCTGCCGATGCCGGGCGACCCCGGGGAAGTGGAGTTCGAAGGACGGCGTTACCCGTGGACCAGTTGGGGCGAAATCCTTACGCCCCGCGGCGCTACCGAAGTATGGGCTACTTACCAGGGCGATTTCTACGACGGCCGGCCGGCCGTGACCCATACCCGCAGGGGCAAGGGGACGGTGACCTTTATCGGGGCCGATTCGCACGGCGGCCAGTTGGAAAAGGCCGTTTTGCAGCAGCTTTACGGTCGCCTCGGAATCGAACTGCTTGACCTTCCCGCGGGTGTGAATATCGAGTACCGCGACGGCTTCGGGATTGCTGTTAATTACGGCGACCGGACGCACCGTCTGCCCGTGGATGGTAAGGAGTTTATAATCGGCGGGGCGGAAATTCCCGTGGCCGGGATTTCGGTCTGGAAACAGTAAATGACATCACTACCACCTTAATTACCAGCTTTATCTTAATTATTAGTTTGAAAGGATAGGGGAGCGCCCGTCGGAGCGCTCCCCTATTGTTTTACGGGTGAATAAGAGTGTTTTTTATTATGTTACACGGAATCCTGTGGCGGCCGCAACCGGCACAGAGGGTGTGGAAGGTAGCCGGGTGGAAACGGAGGGCGTGGTCGTCGCTGTTTACCCATAATGCCAATACCGAGGACTCCGGTAAGAATGGGTGCGGCCGTAAACGGTTCGAGGCCGGCGCAGAATATGGTTGCCGGATCGCCAACCGTAAATCGCAAAATGCAATGCAGGACGTTAAGTCCTTATTTATAACTTACCGAAGTTATAACTTACCGATTGATTTAACCCGGACCCCGCCCGCATGGGGTGCCGTTAAAAGCCTGTAACAGTTCGTTACATGCCGCGCAACCGGGCACCCGGGTGCGCTTCGCCGGTAAGGCGACAGGAGGCATGCCGGTCAGGAAGCCGCTTTCTCAGGTTCGTTGTCCTTGCCGTATTTGGACGGTGGGCAGCCGAACTGCTCCTTGAAGCATTTGCTGAAATAGAACGGGTCGTCGTAACCGACTTTGTACGACACCTCGGAAACGGTCAGTTCACCCTGTATCAACAGTTCGGCGGCGCGTTGAAGACGCTTCACCTTTATCAACTCGTTTGGAGAAAAGCCCGTGACGCCTTTGACCTTTTTGTAGAAAATGGTGCGGCGCATCTTTGCCTGCTCTGCGAACTTGTCGACCGAGAAGTCGGGTTCGGACATGTGCTTCTCCAGTATTCCGTCTATCAGGGTGTAAAACGAACGGTCCTTGTCGGTGTTCGACAGCAGGTTTCCGTCCAGCACATGGTTACTCGAGAACCGTTTCTTCAGCCTTTCGCGCTGTTCTATCAGTTTGAACACCCGCGAAATAAGGTACTTCATACTGAACGGTTTCATTATATAGGCGTCCGCACCGCTCTGTATCCCTTCCATTTGGTGTTCCAGCGAAGTGTGGGCTGTGAGCAGGATTATCGGGATGTGGCAGGTCTGGAACTCGCCCTTGAGCCGGCGCGTAACTTCGAAGCCATCCATTTCGGGCATCATCACGTCGCAGATTATAAGGTCCGGATTCAGTTCTATGGCTTTCTGAAGACCTTTCTTGCCGTCCTCGGCCGTGTTTACCACAAAGTAGTTACTGAACTGCTCGGTGAGCATGTCGCGAATGCTGTCGTTGTCGTCGATAACCAGTATCTTGAAATTGGAGAGCGTCGCGTCCGGGATGTCGGGCAGCTTGACCTCCACAGTCGGGTCGTTGGGGTAGACGATGCTCGAATTTTCATCCACCGGCCGGGAGTCGGCCTCGCTGTTCTCCACAATGTTGTCGTTTTTGTAGACTTCGGGATTTGTGGGCAGCTCCACGTTGAAAACCGAACCCTGCCTGCCGTTCTGCTCGTACCAGATGCGCCCCTTGTGAACCTCCACGAACTCTTTAACCAGCGACAGCCCGACCCCCGTCCCTGACGACGAGAAGTTTATCTGCATGAAGCGGCTGAACAGCAGGTGCTGTTTCTCGCGGTCGATACCTATTCCCGTATCGCTTACCCGTATCATGCAAACCTGCTTTTCGGCGTCGTTAGTGATGTTTATGACTATTTTCCCTCCGTTGGGAGTGAATTTGAAGGCGTTGTTCAGCAGGTTGTAAATTATCTTATCCACCTTGCGGCGGTCGATATAGATATGGTTGCTGTCGGTGTTGCTAAGGAAGTTGTAGGTGATGCTTTTCTTTAACGCCAATTCGCTGAAGCTCTCGTATATATCCCTACCGAACTGAACTATGTCGGTAGCTTCCAGGTCGAGCCGAAGAACGTTGTTCTGCAATTTGCGGAACTCCAGGAGCTGGTCTATCATACGCGTCAGGGCCTGGGAATTGCGGCTGAGGACGCCTACCTGCTTGGCGATATTTTCGGGTACGTTCGGCTCGGCGTTCATGTTCTCCACGGCCACTTTGATAAGGGTGAGCGGCGTACGGAACTCGTGCGAAATGTTTGTGAAGAAGCGGAGCTTGTGGTTGGTAAGTTCCTTCTCGAGTTTGACGTTGTTGTTGAGCGCGTTAATCTTGGTAATCAGGCGGTAGGAGAAATAGAGTATGGCTCCCAGCAGCAATGTGTAACCCAGGTAGGCCGCGTTGGAGGCCCACCACGGTGGCGAAATGGTGACCGCCAAAGAGGTAATCTCGTCGCTCCATTCACCTTCGCGGTTGGTGCCGCGCACTTTGAAGATGTACCTGCCGGACGGGATATTCTTGTACGCAGCGGAGTTGACCGAAGTGGCGAAACTCCAGTCGCGGTCGTACCCCTCCAGCATATATGAGTATTTTATTTTGGAGGCGTCGCCCATCGAAAGGGTGGAAAATTCGAGGGTGAAGGTGTTCTCGTTGTGACGGAGCTTTATGCCGTCGGAATAGGTTATCGATCTCTCGAGCGGCGAGCCTTCGCGCCCGGCCGCTATCTTCCGGTCCGATAAAGACAGGGCGGTAAAGGTTACGCTGGGCGATGTCATATCGGGCGCGAATGCCTCGGGGTTGAATACCAGCATGCCGTCGAGGCTGCCCCAGAGCATGTTGCCGTTGCGGGTGTAGAGGCATGCGTTCTCGTTGAAGAGGTTGCCGGCCGTGTTCTCGGAGAAGTTGTAGGAGGTGAAGTCCTCGTTATCGACATCGTAGCGGCTGATACCGCTTTCGGTGCTTATCCACAGGTAGCCGCGGCGGTCTTCGAGGATGGAGGAGATATAATCGCCCGCAAGCCCGTGCTCGACGGTGTAGGAGACGAAGTACTCCCCTGCGTTACCCTCGGCCGGAACGTAGCGGTTGATGCCGCCACCTGCCGTTCCTATCCATATTGTGCCGCGGCTGTCCTCGTAAATGGCCTTGATATCGTTGCAGGAGAGGCTTCCCGGATCGGTAAGGTCGAGGCTGTAAGAGGTGTAGGCGGTCTCGTCCCCGATGAGCTTCGCGGGGTCGAACTTCAGCACCCCGTTACTTGTGCCCGCCCAAAGCATGCCGTCGCTTGTTTCGTAAATATAGCGGACATAGCTGCGGCTCGCATGGCCCTGGAAGAACCTGCGCAGTGTCATACCACCCTCGCCGTCCTCTTCGGCAAGGGCAAGACCCCCGCCGAACGTGCAGGCCCACATCCGGCCCTCGCTGTCGCGTAGCAGGTCGAAGATGGTGTTGCCGAGCATGGTCTGCTCCTCGTCGGCACCTATGTCCGAGTAGTGGCTGACGACGCGGTGGCTGTCCAGGTCGAGCAGGTAAATCCCGTTGCCCTTGGTGCCGACCCAGAGGCGGTTGCGGTCGTCCACCTCGAAAGAGTAGGGGTTTATGTCGGCCATTACCATCCGTTTGCGTTTCAGCTCGCTGTCGTAAACGTAGAGGTTGCCGTTTTTAGTACCGACCCATACATTACCGTACGGGTCGGAATGGATGCTGCGGACGTTGTTGTTCTTACCCACCGAACCTGCCGGCTCGGGGCGCACCATCGTCACATCGTATGGCGACCGGGCCACCTTTATAATGCCGGCGTACTCGCTGCCCACCCAGATATTGCCGTAACCGTCCTCGTTTATCGACAGGAGGTAGTCAGAAGCGGGGCTGTTATATTCGCTGCTGTATGTGTAGTTCGACAGCCTGCCCGTCTCGGGCGAGTAGTTGTAGAGGCCGCCGCCGTAAGTGGTTATCCATATCTCGCCGGTGGAGTCGGTGAAAAACTCGAACCGCTCGAAGTCGATAACCGCCATCGTCTCGGGCGGGATGAGCTGGAAGGACCTCGCGCGTCGTTTCTGCTTGTTGTAATACCATACCCGGCCGGACTGGTTGGAGACCCAGATACCGCCCAGACCGTCCACCGACAGCTCGGTACGGCCCATAAACTGCGGGTCGGCGGCCCACTCGGGCCTTTCGAAACGGCTGTTGTCCACGTTGTAGGCCACCATGCCGTGGTCTGTAGAGAGCAGCAGCTCGTTGTCGGTCATGTTCACCGCCTGGAGGAACCGCCCGTACTCGTCGCGGTCGCCTTCTATTTCGCGGAACGAGTCCCGCTTTATATTGTACTCGATTATTACCGACTGCTCGGTGGTGAAGAAAAGCCGCCCGTCAAGCTCCGCCACGTCCATAAAAGAGTAGGCGCCGGGAAAATAGACGTCAGGCTCGCCGGAGGGCCTGATTCGGTAGAGGCCCGAGCTGCCGCCGGTCCATACCAGGCCGTTAGGATCCTCGTAGAGAAACCGGCAGTTCATTCCGCCTCCGTCGCCGAGATAGGTCCGCGAAGAGAATCCCTCCGCCCCCTTACGGATGCGCAGGCATCCTTCGGCGTCGGTGCCGGAGTTGCCCCAGAGCCATATATCGCCGTTAGGGGATTCGTAAATCGAGGTGTACGGGGGCTTGTTCCCGGAGCCGGGCATGTAATCTATATAGGTCTCGTGGACCGGATCGTAACAACTGAATTCCCACGCGTACGACTTTATCCAGAGGAAACCGTCCCGGTCTTCGTAGAGTTGCCTTATCCGGTGGTCGTGCAGGGAATTGGGGTCTCCCTGACGTGGCTTGTGGCGCACTATGCTGTACCCGTCGTAACGGTTCAGGCCGTCCACCGTGCCGGCCCATACGAATCCTTTGCTGTCCACCAGTATCGACCGGACCGTGTTATGGGTAAGGCCGTCCGTGGTGCTTATCTGTTTGAAATAAAGGTTATCTGGGGTAGCCGGGTACGATTTTACAGGGAGTAACGCCAGTAACAATAAAGTAACGCTCCAACGCATGCTGAATATAAGTTTTGAGTTATCAGGCAGTCGACTACAAATGTATCGATTTTAAACGATTAATCGTCCGGGCGCGACAATTATTTTAGGACGCCCGGACAATTTTACATGCCGCTGCGGATAATTACAAGGCCGTTACAGCCATACGTCGGGCAGGGCGGTAACCACGTGCCGGACCATGTTGGCGGAAGGTCGGGCGGGTTGCTCCAGGCGCCGTGGAAGGGGGTGTAAATGCAGAATTTCTATCTTTTTGGATTATTTTCCATAAAAATCACACGGTGAAAGATTTTCTTTGCATTACAAAACCTAATTGTATTGTTGAAACGATGAAACTACGAACCTTTACACTAATCCTGCTGCTGCTGGCTTTCGCCATGCCTTCCGACGGGCAAAGGCGCCAGGCAGCCGCCGCCGAAACCGTCAACGATTTCAATACCCCGCTCCACCTGCTCACCCCGCAGTACGGCTTCCCGTACGGTCCGGTGGACGTGCAGGGCGTCAAAGCGGCCCTCGACCGTATCTACGGGTTCCTCGACGAGAACACCCCGTACGAGGTTATCGACAAGGAGACGGGGGAGACCATTACCGATTATACGAACCTCTCGAGCGACGCCGCCCTTAAACGCGGTGCATTCCGTCTGGGCAGCTATGAATGGGGCGTGACCTATTCGGGGATGCTTTCGGTTGCCGATGTCACGGGCGACGAAAAGTTCCGCGATTACAGCCTCGACCGCTTCCGGTTTATCGCCGAGGTGGCCGGCCCGTTCCGCAAGGCCATGTTCGATTACGGCACGGTGGACGGCCAGATGCGGCAGATACTCACCCCCCACGCGCTTGACGATGCCGGCGCGATGTGCGCGGCGATGATTAAGGTTCAGCGCGAGAATCCCGAGGCGGGCCTTACGGAATTAATCGAGAATTATATCAACTACATAATGTACAGCGAGTACCGCCTTGCCGACGGGACGTTCGCCCGCAAGCGTCCGCAGTACAACACCCTGTGGCTGGATGACCTCTATATGAGCGTACCCGCAATAGCACAGATGGGTGCGCTGACCCGGGAGCAGAAATATTTCAACGAGGCCATCAAACAGATAAAGCAGTTTACCGAACGGATGTTCGTTCCGGAGAAGGGCCTCTATATGCACGGCTGGGTGGAGTCGAGCGACGACCATCCCGCGTTTTTCTGGGGCCGCGCCAACGGCTGGGCCATCCTCACCATGACCGAGGTGCTGGACGTGCTGCCGCGTAACCATCCCTCCCGCGAGTGGCTGCTGGAGCAATACAAGGCCCATATCCGCGGACTGGTGAAATACCAGTCGGGACAGGGTTTTTGGCACCAGTTGCTGGACCGCAACGACTCCTACCTCGAAACCTCGGCCACGGCTATTTTTACCTACTGTATCGCCCGCGGTATCAACAACGGCTGGCTGGACCCGATAGCCTACGGGCCGGTGGCGACGCTGGGCTGGAACGCGGTATCGACCAAGATTAACGATCTGGGCCATGTTGAAGGTGTGTGCGTAGGCACCGGGATGGCATTCGACCCGGCG
This sequence comes from Alistipes sp., assembly GCA_021202985.1. Lineage (GTDB taxonomy): Bacteria > Bacteroidota > Bacteroidia > Bacteroidales > Rikenellaceae > WRDF01. The sequence goes on along the minus strand of JAJQCA010000037.1, from coordinate 4,936 downwards.
TTCTACTACTATCGGCCGGTGAACGTCTACGCCGCCCACGGATACGGACCCACCCTGATGGCGGGAGCCGAAATCATACGTCTGGCCGAGAATTTCTACCCGAAGATGAACGACAGTGCGGTGCAGTTCTACTCGCACCCACAGATTACCGACAGTCCGATATTCAGCGTAAACTCGCCCAGTTCGCCGATGTGGCTCACGGCCGGCGGTACCCGCGTCGCGCCCGGAAGCCCCGTAATCTTCCTTATCGGCGACTCGACGGTTAAGAACGGCTCAGGCCGCGGTGACAACGGCCAGTGGGGCTGGGGCAGTTTCTTCGACCGCTACATCGACTCTACACGCGTCTCGGTGGAGAACCACGCCCTGGGTGGACGAAGCAGCCGCACTTTCATCACCGAAGGGCTGTGGGCCAATGTGCTGTCCGGCATCCGCGAGGGCGACTTCCTGTTGATACAGTTCGGCCACAACGACGGCGGGCCGCTCAATACGGGCCGCGCACGTGCTTCCCTGCGGGGAACGGGCGAAGAGTCGGAAACCGTGATAATGGAGCGCCACGGAGGCCCCGAAACGGTCTATACCTTCGGCCATTATATGCGTATGTATATCCGTCAGGCAAAGGCCAGGGGCGCCATGCCGATAGTGTTGTCGCCCACGCCGCAGAACCGCTGGAACGACGGCCGGATACAGAGCATGTCGGAAACCTATTCCAAATGGGCGCATGAAGTGGCCATGGAGGAAGGCGTTCCGTTCGTGGACCTGAACGCAATAGCAGGCGCCAAATTCAACGCGATGGGGGAGGAGGCGACCAACAGGCTTTACGCCGACGCGGCCCACCCGATTTACGAGGGTTCGTTAATCCACCTCGAATCGGTTATCGAAGGGCTGCTTTCGCTCGAAGACCATCCCATTAACGAATATATTATCGAAGTTAAATAATAACCGTAAAGATTACGACCATGAAAAGGAGAGAAGCATTTAAAATGTACCTGAAACCGGGTTTCGAAAAAGAGTATGAAAAACGCCACGGGGAAATATGGCCCGAGCTTCGCAAACTGCTCAGCGACAGCGGTGTGTCGGACTACTCTATCTATTGGGACAAGGATACCAACATACTTTTCGCCTATCAGACGGTAGAGGGCGACAGCGGGTCGCAGGATTTGGGCGGTACCGAAATCGTACAGAAATGGTGGGCCTACATGGCGGACATCATGGAAACCAATCCGGATAACTCGCCGGTCTCGATTCCGCTTCAGGAAGTTTTCCACATGGATTAACGTTCCCGAGATGAGACCTATGTACAGAATATTCGGCCTGCTGTGGCTGGCGTCCGCCGTAGCGGTAAGTTGCGGCGAAGCCGGCGGCGGGGACGATTACCGGTTCGACCTTGCAGGGGCGAAAAAAGGTTACACGGCCGTAATGCCGGAGACGGTGTACGGCGCAGGCGCCGCGTACGGTTACGACCTGGGTATGGTGCAGGACGGTGCCGGGGGGTTCTTCTTCTCGGTCGACCTGCCGGAGGGTAACTACGTGGTAACCACGGTTACGGGGTCGCCTGACACCGCAACTGATGTGACGGTTAAGTCGGAGTCGCGCAGGATTATGGCCGCCAATGTCAGGACTGCGCCGGGCGAATATGCCGAAACGGTGTTCGCGGTGAATATCCGCAACAAGGCGATCGATGGCGGCGACAGCGTGAGAATCAACCCGCGCGAGGTTGGCAAGCTGATCTGGGACGATAAACTGACGCTGGAGTTCAGCGGCGTAAACCCATCGGTACGTGAGATAAGGATACGGCGCGACGACAACCTGCCGACGATTTTTATCGCCGGCAACTCGACCGTTGTGGACGAGGGCAAAGAGCCGTGGACGGGGTGGGGGCAGGTGTTCCCGCTCTTTACGACCGCGGAGGTGGCCGTGGCCAATTACGCCGAATCGGGGCAGGCCGCTAACACTTTCGTTTCCAGCCGCAGGTTCGATAAGCTTATGACCAAAATGAAGCCGGGCGACTGGCTGATAATCGAGTTCGGACATAACGACCAGAAGCAGCAGGGAGAAGGTAAAGGTGCGTACGAGAGCTTCACGAACGACCTCAAATTCCTTGCCGACGGCTTCCGTGAGGGAGGGGGTAATGTGGTGTTTATCACTCCGGTACAGCGAAGGCATTTCGATGCCGACGGGGCTTTGATGCATACCCACGGAGACCATCCCGACGCGATGCGCAAGCTGGCCGCGGAGGAGGGCCTGCCTCTTATCGACCTTACCGAGATGACGACCCGGCTCTACGAGGCCTGGGGTCCGGAGGAGTCCAAACGGGCGTTCGTGCACTATCCCGCCGGGACGTTCCCGGAACAGGAAACAGACCTGGAAGACAACACCCATTTCAATCCGTACGGCGGTTACCAGATAGCCAAATGCGTGGTGCAGGGTATAGTCGAACAGGACCTCCCGCTGAAGCGGTATATCCGGACCGACTTCGCCGGTTTCGACCCGTCGCGGCCGGACGCGCCCGAGGAATATACGATTCCCGCAACCCCGTTATCGTCCATGAGCAAACCGCTCGGGAACTGATACCGTCGGGCTGGAGCATTAAGCGCGCCTTTATATGGAGTTAGGTAACAAATTAAAGACCAACGAGAATAATATTGCAACGTATGAAAATAAGGACCATTATAGCATTGGCGGCCGCCGCGATACCTGTCGCAAGTGCGTTCGCGCAGAATATGCGTTCCGATGAGGAGTGCCTGAGGGCGGTGGCGGACAATATCCTCCGCCAGCCCACCAAAGAGTTTATCGGGGTGGAAAACGGTGTGGTTTACAGTTCCACCGCGGACATCCCCGAAGGGGTGGACGTTAGGTTCGCAAGCCCTCTCACCGAGTGGCACTACTCCAACGGCGTTCTGGATATGAGCATGATACGGCTCGGAAAATTTCTCGGCGAAGAGAAATATATCGACTACGCCAAGGAGCATGTGGCGTTCGGATTCGCTAACTACGAGTATTTCAAAAACACCTTCCGCCACGACCGTAACCACTGGGTGTGGCCTTTCGGGCAATTGTGGAACTTCAAGGAGCTGGACGATTGCGGCGCGATGGGCGCGGCCGTGGTGAACGTTTACGAACTCGACCCTCAGCCCGAGTACAAAACCTACTACGAGCGTGCCGCACAGCACGTGATGTACGACCAGGTGAGGCTACCGGACGGAACCCTCAGCCGTACATTCCCGCGGAATATGACCGTATGGGCGGACGATGTGTATATGAGCGTGTCCCTGCTATCGCAGGTCGGCAAGATTACGGGCGATAATCAGTATTTCGACATGGCCACAAAACAGATAGCACAGATTACCGACTACCTGTGGGATGAAACCAAGGGGCTATACTACCACTGCTATTATGCCGACATAGAGCGCAACGGGGTGGCATACTGGGGCCGCGCGAACGGTTGGATAGCCTATTCGATTGCCATGCTTTTGGACGTGCTGCCTGAGGATTACCCGGCCCGCGACCAGCTTATCTCACTGCTGGAAAGGCAGATAGTAGGCGTGTCGCGTTACCAGCAGGGTAACGGCATGTGGTGCCAGCTTCTGGACAAGGTGGACTCGTACGACGAATCGTCGATTACGGCCATACTCGTATACAGCATCGCCAAGGCCATTAACGAGGGGTGGATAGACCGCGATTACAGCCGCATCGCCGACGCCGCGTGGAGGGCTTTGAAGACCACCCAGATTACCGAGGACGGCCGTTTTACCAACGTATGCGTGGGAACCGGAATCACGGACGACCTTCCGTTCTATTACAACCGTCCGGTCGGCGAGAACGAGAAACACGGCCTCGGGCTGGTAATAGACGCCGGTATCGAGATGATGATTATGGCGCGTAATCGCCCGGAACGCAGGTAAATACACCGGTAAACATGACCCGGAAAATCTTTACTATAACGGTCGTCCTGCTGGCCGCCGTCACGGCGGCCGGTGCGGCGGACAATTTCCCTGAAATGGACTGGGTGAAGGAGGTCGGCGCACGGGATATACATATCCCCGCGGCGGTTTTCCACGCCGAGGATTTCGGCGCCGTCGGCGACGGGACGACCATGAACACCGCGGCTATCCAGGCCGCGCTCGACGCCTGCCGCGATGCCGGCGGCGGTGTGGTCACCTTCCGCGGGGGCCGGTTCGTGACCGGCTCGGTCTATATCCATGACGGGATATACTTCAACATACCGCAGGGAACGACCCTGCTCGGCAGCGAGAACCTTGCCGACTATCCCGATATCGACACACGTGTGGCCGGCGTGGAGATGGTATGGCCCTCGGCGCTTATCAACGTGCTGGACGGCAGTAACGTGCGTATCGGCGGCGGCGGCGACATTGACGGCCGGGGCAAGGTGTTCTGGGACTCCTACTGGTCTATGCGGCGCGACGATTACGAGCCGCGCGGGCTGCGCTGGATTGTGGACTACGACTGTAAGCGCGCCCGGATGATACTGATACAAGACTCCGAAAACGTGGTACTGGAGAATCTTACCCTTAAACGCTCCGGGTTCTGGACCGTGCAGGTGGTTTACAGTAAGAACTGCACGGTGGACGGAATCGTGATACGGAACAACATAGGCGGCCACGGGCCGAGCACGGACGGGATAGATATTGACTCCTCGTCCTATATCCTCGTGCAGAACTGCGACATCGACTGCAACGACGACGATTACTGCCTCAAGGCCGGCCGCGACGCGGACGGGCTGAGGGTGGTCCACGAAGGCGAAACCGTCACCTGTTCGCTCGTCCTGAGGCAGGTTTATTCCCATTAGGGTTTCCCGGTCGGTGGTGAACCGGCCTACGGCGGTAGCCGGACCTATACCGTCTGCCCGGTCCCGTTCACGGCGACAGACGTTGCCGGGCATTCATATCTCGAACGGGTGTTGCCCCTGCGGTTCTAT
>JAJQCA010000073.1 GCA_021202985.1 Alistipes sp. | reverse complement strand
AAGGTCTTCAGGGACGACGGCCAGTTAGACAACGGTCTGCATTAAATACGGCCGGCAGTGAGCATGGTTAGCGGGTGCCGCGGTCAGAACGGGAGAACGGGTAACGGGAAACCACGGGATAAAACAATAATATAAAGTTCCGGACAGGGAAAGAATGGCGACACAGGGCAGGTCACAGATAGCGAAAGATATACTCAGGAGGGTGAGATGGCTCTACTTCCTGTTCCTGCTTATCGCGGTGGCTATCGTGGGCCGCATCCTCTGGATTCAGTACGGGCCGCAGGGCGCGGAACTGAGGGCGCAGTCGCGCAGGATAACCTTCGAACGGGTGGCGGTAGAGGCCGAGAGGGGCGATATACTGGCCCGCGACGGCCGGATACTCGCCACATCGGTGCCCACGTACGAGATACGGATGGACCTGGCCGCGGCGGGCCTGGCCGATTCGGTTTTCAACCGGCACGTCGACTCGCTGGCCTACCGCCTGTCGGCATTTTTCGGCGACCGGTCGCAGGCCGCTTACAGGAAGATGCTTACCGACGCCCGGGCCGACCGGAAATCGAACCGTTACAAACTTATCTCCCCGAGGCGGGTAAACTACCTTGAGGAGAGGGAAATACGCCAGTTCCCCATTTTCCGGCTCGGTCCGAACCGGGGCGGCTATATAAAAGTGAAGGTCAATCGCCGCCTGCTGCCGCACGGGTCGCTTGCCGAGAGGACCATCGGAACTTCGAACGATGCCGGGGTGAGAATCGGTATCGAGGGGGCGTTCGACGAGCAGTTGCGCGGGGTGGACGGTTCGACCATGATGCAGAGGGTGTCGGGGAGCTTCCGCATCCCGGTGCCGGACCCGATGAACGTGGAGCCGGTGAACGGGCTGGACGTGGTGACCACAATCGACATCGACCTCCAGGACGTGGCCGAAACCGCCCTTAAACAGCAGCTCGACCGTTATAACGCCGACTGGGGCACGGTGGTGCTTATGGAGGTCGCCACGGGCGAGATTCACGCTATGACCAACCTGACACGCAAGGGGCCGGGCGCGTTCGTCGAGGATTTCAACTATGCCATAGGCCGCAGGATGGAACCCGGGTCTACCTTTAAACTGGCAACGCTGATTACCCTGCTGGAGGATGCCAAAATGTCGCTCGACCGGGAGTTCGACTGCGAGAACGGCCGCGCGAGGGTCGGCCGGCGCAACGTGGTGGACGACCATCCGGAGGGGGTTTTATCGCTTCGCCGGATATTCGAAGTGTCGTCCAACATCGGGTTCGCCAAGGCGGTGGACGAGGTTTACGCCGAGAACCCTGCCCGCTTCGTGGACTTTATCCGCAGGACCGGCATGGGGGATACCCTGGGTATAGAAATTCCGGGCGAACAGCCGCCCCTTATCAAACATCCTTCGGACGGGCTGCCCTCGTGGGACGGCACGTCGCTGGTGATGATGTCTTACGGTTACGCACTGGAACTCACTCCGATGCATACGCTCGCCCTCTACAACGCCGTGGCCAACGGCGGGAAGATGGTGCGCCCGCGGCTGGTGCGGGAGATTCGCAACTACGGCGAGACCGTGCGCAGGTTCGGCACCGAGACGATAAACCCGGCCATCTGCTCCAAGCCGACGCTCCGGCTGGTGCGCGAATGCCTCGAGGCGGTGGTGGACGAGGGGACGGGCCGCGTACTTAAAAACCCCTACTACGAGGTGGCGGCCAAGACCGGTACCGCCCAGATAGCCATGGAGAGCGGGGGATATACCGACGCGCGCGGAGGCAGGAATTACCTGGCCACGATGGTGGGGTATTTCCCGGCCGACAATCCCAAATACAGCTGCATCGTGGCCATAAAGACCTATTACGGCCGCGGGAATTACAACACCTATTACGGGGCGTCGCTCGCCGGCCCGGTGTTCCGCGCCATCGCCGACCGGGTGTACGCCTCCAACACCGCGTGGCACGACCCGGTGGACCGGAGCGGCGAGAAGACACTCCCCGGGCCGGAGTCTATCAAGAACGGGTTGACGCAGGGGCTGCGGCTCATATCCAACAAGCTGACCCTGCCGTTCAGGATAGCGCGGGGGGATGACGAATGGCTCTACGTGCAAACCCCGGCGGTACCCGCGGCGGCGGAGGCCGGCGGGGAAGAGGCCGAAGCGGCACCGCCCTACCTTGCGGTCGCGAACGATTCGGATACCATTCCGTCCGTAAAGGGGATGGGGCTTCGCGAGGCGATGTACCTCCTGGAGAGCAAAGGGCTGAGGGTCACCTACTCCGGCAAGGGGCGGGTGACGGGCCAGTCCGTAGCGGAAGGGACCCGGGCGGTCCGCGGGCAGACGGTGCACCTGACCCTGGCGATATAGGGCCGGGGCCGGGGTGGATGCGGTAATGAGGGCTTTTTGAGTGGGCGGTTTGTGTGGATGGTTTGTGTGGATGGTTTTGAGGGAGGTTTTGTGGGAGGTCTCGTGGGAGGTTTTATGTGTGTGATTTGTGGGCAGTTTTATGGGCGGCGGTGCGGTGTTTCGGGGATGCGGCATAAATACAGATCCTTCGCTGGCGCTCAGGATGACAAATTGTTTGCTACGGTATGGATGAAAAATGTTCGCTTTCGCGGTGGAGGACAATATATTAAACGGGAATTGACAAGATGGCTATAAAGCTGCAAAATATTATCGATGCGACGGGGCCGGCGGAGGTCACGGGCGATACATCGGGCGAGGTCTCCTCGCTCGGGTTCGATTCACGGACCGCGGGGCCGGGAAGCGTGTTCTTCGCCGTGAGGGGCGCCGCCAGCGACGGCCACGACTATATCCCGCAGGCGGTGGCTGGCGGGGCGGCGGCCGTGGTATGCGAACGGATGCCGGCGGAAAACGTGGCGGGAGTAACCTATATCCGGGTGGCCGATTCGGCAGCCGCGCTCGGGGAGGCCGCCGCCGCATTTCACGGCCGGCCGTCACGGAAACTCAAACTCGTCGGGGTGACCGGCACTAACGGCAAGACCACCACCGCCACACTGCTGTGCGACCTGTTCGGTAAACTGGGCTACAAAGCGGGGCTGATATCCACCGTAGAGTACCGGACCGGCCTTCGCACGCTCGACTCCACCCACACAACTCCCGACCCGGTGCGCCTCAACGAAATGCTGGCCGAGATGGTCTCGGCCGGGTGCGGCTACTGCTTTATGGAGGTCAGCTCGCACAGCGTCGTGCAGCGGCGTATAGCCGGGTTGGACTTCGCCGGGGCCGTGTTCAGCAACATCACCCACGACCACCTCGATTACCACGGCACATTCGCCGAATATATCCGGGCCAAAAAGCAGTTCTTCGATACCCTGCCCGCGGAAGCGTTCGCCCTCACCAACGCGGACGACCGCAACGGCGAGGTGATGCTCCAGAACACTAAAGCCCGCAAATATACCTACTCCCTCCGGCGAAGGGCCGATTACAACTGCAAAATCCTGGAGACCCATTTCGACGGGACGCTGCTCAACATGGACGGTGCGGAACTGTGGACCGGGTTCGTGGGCCGCTTCAATGCCTACAACCTGCTGGCGGTCTACGCCACGGCCCGGTTGCTCGGGCAGGATAAGGACGAGGTGTTGCAGGCCGTCAGCTCGCTCGGGGCGGTGAATGGCCGTTTCGAGGTTATCCGCTCGGAGGACGGACGGGTGGCCGTGGTGGACTACGCCCACACCCCGGACGCGCTGCAAAACGTAATCACAACCATAAACGAAATACGCCACCCGGACCGTAAACTCTACACCGTGGTCGGCTGCGGAGGCAACCGCGACGCGGCCAAGCGTCCCGTGATGGCGTCCATCGCCGCCAAGCACAGCTACATGGCCATCCTCACCTCCGACAACCCGCGCCTGGAGGAACCGGCCGCCATAATTGCCGATATGGAGGCGGGACTCGACCCAACCGTCCGCCACCTGAGTATCGTCGACCGGCGCGAGGCGATAAAAACGGCCGTGGCGATGTCGGGGCCGGGCGACATAGTGCTGGTCGCGGGCAAGGGCCACGAGACCTACCAGGACGCCGGAGGCGTAAAGACCCGTTTCGACGACCGAGAGGAGGTCCGAAAAGCCATGGGTATTTTCACCGTCAACGGAAAAGACTAACCCCTTTAAAGTAAACAAATAGAGACTTATGCTGTACCACCTGATACAATGGCTCGACGCCAGATACGATATCCCGGGAGCGGGGCTGTTCCAATACCTTTCGTTCCGCGCGGCGATGGGGATAATCCTCGCGCTGCTTATCGGGATGATATTCGGACGCAAGGTTATCGATATCCTGCGCCGCAAGCAGATAGGCGAGGATATCCGTGAACTGGGCCTTCAGGGGCAGATGGAGAAGAAAGGCACCCCGACGATGGGCGGTGTGGTGATACTCGGCTCCGTACTGATTCCCATACTGCTGTTCGGCGACCTGACCAATATATACATCCGCCTGATGATACTGTCCACCCTGTGGCTCGGCACCATCGGTTTCCTGGACGATTACATCAAGGTGTTCCGCAAGAACAAGGGCGGTTTGCAGGGGCGGTTCAAGATATTCGGGCAGGTGGGGCTCGGGATAATCGTGGGTACCTTCATGTGCTTCAACCCCAATATAATCGTCAAGGAGAAGGTGGAGCCGGGAACGCTGAACGCCGAGGTAAGGGTCACGGGCGGGGAGAGCGACCGGAGGACCGTCTACCTGTCGGACGAGGGCTCCAAGACCAAGACCACCATCCCGTTCGTAAAAAACAACGAGTTCGACTACCACTGGTTCGCCCCCGGCGACAGCCGCACGAGCGACATGATAACCTGGATAATCTACATCCTGGCCGCCACTTTTATCATAACCGCCGTGTCGAACGGCGCTAACCTGACGGACGGGCTGGACGGCCTGTCGGCCGGGGTCTCGGCCTCCATCGTGGCCGCACTGGGGATACTGGCATACCTGGGCGGTAACGTCATCTACGCCGACTACCTCAACATAATGTACATCCCGGCCAGCGGGGAGCTGGTAGTGTTCGCGGCGGCGTTCCTCGGGGCGCTTATCGGGTTTATCTGGTACAACTGCTTCCCGGCCCAGGTGTTTATGGGCGATACGGGGAGCCTGGCCATAGGCGGGATGATAGCCGTGTTCGCCCTTCTCATCCGAAAGGAACTGCTGCTCCCGATACTGTGCGGGGTGTTCCTCGTGGAAGGGCTGTCGGTGATAATACAGGTCTCCTACTTCAAGTATACGAAAAGGAAATACGGCGAGGGGCGGCGGATCTTCCTCATGTCGCCGCTGCACCACCACTACCAGATAAAGGGTTACCCGGAAGCGAAGATAACCGTGCGTTTCTGGATTATCCAGCTCCTGCTGGCGGCCATAACGCTCGTAACACTAAAGATTCGATAGTATGAGAAAGGTACTCCCCACGCTCGTCTGCTTTCTGACACTGTCCGCCGCCACTGCGACAGAACCGGCACGGATATGGGTCGATATTGAAAATTCGGGGTTCGTATGGGCCGGGTACTGCGACTTTTGCGCTCCGCTCCCTGCCGAAGTTAACGCCGCGGTATTAGAGGAGGAGGGCGATATTTGGGTGTTCCGCCTGCCGGACGACTATCGGATATATTCGTGCGACCTGCTATTTGAAAATTCGACCTACCCCACACAGAATATGCTCCTGGTACTTCTGCCGGGGGAACGTATCGAGATTAAAGGCCGGCTGTACGACACCCACACGGAATTCACGATAACCGGGTCGGAGATGCTCTCGGCATGGGCCGAACACCGGATGTCTTATATAGAACTCGAAAAACAGTTGGCTGAAAACAACTACAACGAATGGGACCCCGGAACAGGCAGCGGGGAAAATGCCGAAAGAGCCAAAAAAGACCGTATGCTGCGGAGCCTCATACGGGAACGCAGGCTGGAATTCATGAAGGAGAACCCGGAACATCCCCTGTCGGCATTTTACTATCTCCATACCGTTGAGGACGACTATATAACCCCCTTCCGGATGCTTGGCGGAAGAATTATGGAGGGTGATTACGGCCGGATGCTCGACCACCAGTATATGTTCTATAAAGAAATATTTAAAAAGATGCGGATGCTGGGTATCGGTTTCGACGACCTGTGAGCCGCTTTATGAGATGGTCGGCCGGAGGCGACTATCCTGGTAAGGACGCTGTATGACAAATACGAAAACAATATATCCGACAGTTATGGCCGGTAAAGAGTGCATAGTGATACTCGGGGGAGGCGAAAGCGGCTGGGGCTCGGCCCTGCTGGCGCGTAAAGAGGGGTACGAGGTGTTCCTCTCGGACGGGGGCACGCTTGCCCCGCGTTACCGCGACAGTCTGCGGGCCGAGGGGATCTCCTTCGAGGAAGGCGGCCATAAGAGGGTCTACGACCTGACGCCCGTAGAAGTTATAAAAAGCCCGGGGATACCCGACACGGCGGCCGTGGTACGGCACTTCGCGGAGAGGGAAATACCGGTGGTTTCGGAAATAGAGTTCGCCGGGCGCTATTCCCGGGGAAGGACGATATGTATAACCGGCTCCAACGGCAAGACCACCACGGCCACACTCACCTATGAAATCCTGAAGGCCGCCGGGTACGACGCAGCCCTTTCGGGCAATGTGGGCGACAGCTACGCCGCCCAGGTGGCCCGGTGCGACCGGGAATGGTACGTGCTGGAGCTGAGCAGTTTCCAACTGGACGGGATGTACCGGTTCCGGGCCGACATAGCCCTGCTGCTGAATATAACGCCCGATCACCTGGACCGGTACGGCTACGATTTCGGAAAATATGCCGCCAGCAAAATGCGCATCGCAGCCAACCAGCGGCCGGATGACGTGTTTATATATAACGCCTGCGACCGGACAATCGCCGGCCGGGAAGAGCTGACCGCGTCGGTGGCTGTCAAACTTCCGTTCTCGACATGTGAAACGGCCGGGGAGTTGGATAGGAAGTTGGCCGGGGAACGGACTGACGATGCGGGTCTGGACGGGGCCGGGACGGGTTGCGGGCCGGGACCGGTTGAAGGGACCCCTGAACAAAATAAAGACGCTGCCCACCCCGCAGCCGAGGCTGGTAGAGGGAGGGGACGGGGGTCTGTCTCGAATACACATGAGA
>JAJQCA010000008.1:3713-7161 GCA_021202985.1 Alistipes sp. | reverse complement strand
CACCCCGGCGGTAACCGCTTCTGCCGCCTGTCCGGCCGGAGAGAGTCCGGTCGCCGCTTTATCGGCAGGCCCGGCCGGGTCGTGGGTGGCCAACGCATCGCCTGCCGTTCCGGACGAAGCCGCCCCGGTAATTGCCCCGGTCAGCGCCGCGAGGGTTCCTGGCAGTAGTCCCTTCCATCCGCCGCGGGCGGGAATGGGCGGCAGCATCAGGTTCTTTATCAGCCGCCGGTCGACGTTCCTTATCCTGCTTCGTCCGGCTATCCTGTCGGCCAGCCCCAGGCCGACTGTCTCCCCGGGCGACAGCCACCGGCCGCGGCCACCGTTCTTGGCCATTAGTTCCCGGAACCCCTCGGCCGGCCGCCCCGACCGCCAGGCGTAGATGCCGGCAATCCTCTCGTCGGTCTGCCTGAGCATATCGGCCGTGGCGGCTATCTCGCCGCTGGTGCCTTCGGCCTCGCACGAGGAGTTGTGGATAAGATAGAGCGAGTTGGCCGATATCTCGCGCCGCCCGGGCGATGCCGCCTGCGCGATAATGGTCGCGGCCGAGGCGACGTAGCCGAAACAGCGGGTTGTAATTTCCGCGCCGGTCGACCGGAGGTAGTCATAAATCAGAAGTGCGTCCTGCACGCTTCCTCCCGTCGAGCGGATGTTGACCGTTATCGCGGTCGACCTCGTTTCGGCGGCCCTCCCCAGCAGGGCCTTCAGCGAACCGTAGGTCGAGACGCTGCCGTTCCCGGATGCGAACTGCATCCCTTCAGCTACCCCTATGACGCCTTCGATGTCGATAACGGTCGTTCCCCCTCCGGCGCGGTTTTCTATTTTCATATATCCTTTCATGGTCTCCGTTTGTTTGTCCGGTGCGAAGTTAAGGCCGGCCCGGTCGATTCTTTTTCTACGGATTCCGACAAAATTCCGGGCATATTGATATCCGTGTAGTAGTAGACGCATTTGCGCACGTACTCGTAAGAGCAGCAGTACTTTTCGGTGGTCAGCCACATGGCGTCGGTTTTGTTGTTGCCGGCCTCCATTTGCCGCGCAACCTCGTACCGTACGGCCAGCACTTTGCAAAGGGTGTGGTCGATAAGGCCCATCCCCACGAGGGTTTCCATCAGTTGCCGCGGGGTGGTTCCCCCCTGCCGTTCGAGATGGTCCAGGAGTTCGGTCATGTAAACAGTCATAGCGAAATCGTTTTAAGGTTTTGTCTTTTCCGCTCCGGCGCGTCCGGCCGGGCAGGGTGGGAATGGATCGTCCGAAAATGGCCGGACAGCTACTTCGGGGGCACCGGGATGTTGCAGTTCGGCTTTACCGGCCGTAAAATATCGGCCTGCAAGAGACCTCGGAACCTGCCGTGAAAGAGTTTGCCGGTACCCGGTATCGGTCACCGAGGCTTCCCGAAACGCCGTAAAATCCCTTATATATTCTTTTTCAGGCGGGAGAAAACCGGTGACGGCAATATATCCAGTCTGCATTCCCGTATACGGAAGGGCTGGGGTGGGCCGGATTGCGTCTTCCGGGGTGGAGAATGCGTCGGCGGTCAGAACTCGGCATTCCCGGCCAGCGACCGGGCTTCCTCCTGCGCCCGCGAAATATCCGCTTCGGAAACGGATATCCGCAGGGCCGAAAGCCTGCTGTCGATAATTTCTTCGATCTCAGAGCGGGTAACGAAATCCCCGCCGCCTTCCCGGGTAGATTGGTCCGGCGAGACTGTAAGTTCTATTGTTTCCATAGGTTTAATTTTAACTATTTAAACTACCGGGTATTCCTTGAGGAAAATACATTTGGTGGATTGCCGGGGGGCGGGGGTGTAATCTACCACCTCCTCCAGCCGGTAGAGGGCGATCTCGCCGCCGATTCGCAGCCGGAACAGGCCCCTGAAGTCCCTCAACAGGCGGTTTGGCCGCAGAAGGGGTTCGATATCGGCCGGGGTTAGGTCGAGATAGACCTCCAGCCTTTTGCCCGAACGGAGCAGGGCCGTCTCATGGTCACGGAACCGGTGAAGGCCCGCGATGCCGTCGCGGTCTTCGAAACAGAGCGTAAACGGCTCCACATCTCCGGTGCCGGTGTTGTCGCCGGCGCTGTGGTGGAAGGCGGCGTAGGGGTACGAGCCGCCGTTAGACGGCCAGCCCCACCGCTGGCCCGCCGGCAATTCCCGCATGCCCTCGTAGACTACTATCTTGGGCAGGAAGTTAATGCTCTCCATATCGTCCGACGGGGTGGAGTCCCGGTCGCCGGCTTGCAGAAGGGAAGCTCCCGGAGCGTCGGGGTAATCGCCGGCCGAGTTGACCGAAGCGGTGAATATCCCGTTTTCACGGGTCTCCTCGCCGCGGGTGGCGAGGTTGTTTTCGACGGTCACGGTCCATTTGCCGAGGGTCTCGGCACGCGATCGGTTCTGCCGGGTTACGGCCCCGTCCCCGCTCCGGTAGCAGTAGTGGACCGTGGCCGCCGTCTTCTCGGCCGGCTCCCGGATTACCACCGGCCGCGACAGGTCCACCTTGTCGCTCCAGTCGGTAACCGGCTCGCGCCGGTAGAACCCGGTGTACGGTTCGGCGTAGACGTTGCGGGACACCTCGTCCGTGTAGAACCGCAGGTTGAAAAGGTGCTTCACGGCCCTGACCAGGTCGAGGCACGAGAAATCGTGCGCCGCCACCTCTTCGAAGCCCACCGTAGCGCCCAGGGTAGGGTACTCGGTGAAGACCGGCCTTACCGTGGTGGCGCTGCCCAGAATAAATTCCGTACCGGGTTGGGCTCCGCCGAAAAATATCGAGTCGAAATATTTGGGCTGCGAGGGCAGCAGCCTCTCGGCGCTGCTGCGTATGCGCAGTTCCACTTCGAGCGTCCCGGTCTCCTGAACGTAGCCGTCGTACAAAGCCCAGTCGCCCCGTATTCGGACCAGGTCCCCGACTCATCGCGGATATGGAGCTGCGGCCCCGATACGGCCGTGGCGGAGCTTATGGTGACGGTGGCCGTCCGGGAGGAGAACTCGCTGTGTATGTGGAGTGCCGGGCCGTCGCCCGTGTAGTAGGCGAAGCGGTAGGCGTCGCCCTCCCGGTGGCCGAACACCACAAGGGTGTAGGTCATCATACCGGTAAATTCCGACCGGCGGTCGGCGAAGCGGTTGGCGAGGGCGAAACTCCGCACACCCTGCCCGTCGTCGAGGTTCACGGAGTTGAACCCGGAGAGTTCCTCCCGGCTTTCGAGCCGGTAGCCGGTGGTGTAGTGTATACAATACTCGAAGGCCGCCGTAACGCCGTACAGGGGGACGAAGGCCACCCGGTCGCCGTCATAGCGGAAGCAACCGCCGTTATCGTAGAGGGTAGCCTTGTTGCCCGCGGCGGCCTGCCCCGGGTCGGTCGTCTCCACGAGGTTG
This sequence comes from Alistipes sp., assembly GCA_021202985.1. Classification (GTDB taxonomy): domain Bacteria; phylum Bacteroidota; class Bacteroidia; order Bacteroidales; family Rikenellaceae; genus WRDF01. Next base: position 3,794 of record JAJQCA010000008.1, on the reverse strand, counting down.
CCTACGCTGCCGACCACACCTTACGTGTAGAACTAGAACCTACCCATATCATAAACAACAAACATCGCGGCGTCCGTCCGC
>JAJQCA010000008.1:0-3703 GCA_021202985.1 Alistipes sp. | reverse complement strand
TGGCCCGCGGCGGCCGGCCCGGGGGCGGTCGCCCCCACGCGGTGGCCTCCGCTGCCGAACGACAGGTACGGGTGGGCGTAGACCCGTCCCAACGAGTCGGCGGCGGCCGTCGCGGCGGCCGTCCGCCCGGCCCTGAAATCCATCCGGCTCCGGGCCGCGTCGGAGCTTGTGAGAGGATAGTTGCCGCTGATGTGGAGCTTCCGGAAGAAACTGCCGTCCATAAAATCCGACCGGAGCCGGTAACCCGCCGCGGCGAATATCCGGTCGAGCAGGGTCCGCAGGTGCAGGAACGGATGGTAATCCTCATAGGAGAGCACCTTTACGGGCGACATCAGGTTCGACGACGGGTTATCCACTTCGAACCCGTCCCGCTGCACCGGGAGATAACGAACGGGCCTGTCCCAGGTCCAGCTTTCGCGTATCATCGCGGGGGAAATCCGCTCTTCGAACTCCACGTCCAGGGCCCTTATCATGGTGGCCGCGGCCGTATCGGCCCACTGCTTGCCCGACCCCAGAATGCCGATGGTGTAACAGGGCCACGAGGCGGCCGTGCGGCTTCCGCTCCCCGAAACGGTCGAGGCGGCCACGGCGGCCGTGCCGCTTCCGATTCCCGAGACTGTGGCGGCGCTCCCGCTTCCGGTGCCGCTCTTCGGGTTGGCGTTCCCGGTCCCTCCCGCGGCGGTACACGACAGCAGGACCGCCGTGCCTTCCATAACCACGCAGCCGTCGCGCTCCACGCGGGCCGGGTGGCGGGTCCGGTTGAACAGTTCGGCCGCATTTATCTGGTCGCAGTTTCCCATAACCCGCCGGTTGTGGTCCGTAACGGGCAGGGTGAAGCCGTTCGAATAGCCTGTGCGGTTCTTCTCCGGTTCCGATATGGAAGCGACGGCAAGGTTGAGGGATACGGCCGTCCTTTCGTCCGTATCCATACGGGCGTTGTCGATGTAGATTTTCATGTCCGGTTTATTTTGTGTGGCGGTTTGCCTGAACGCGATAACGGGCTTTTACGGCTTGTCGCGGCCGGGTCCGCATATCGGTTTTTGTGTTATCCGGGGGTATATTATCCGGAGATTGAGTGCGTTAACGGGCTTTTACGGCTTGTCGCGGCCGGGTCCGCATATCGGTATTATGCTGTCCGGGGGTATATTTTATCCCGAGATTGAGTGCGTTAACGGGTTTGGCTGGAAAGTACGGCTCCTTGAATTACATTGAAACCCGGCCCAATCCGATACCTCGTTATTTTCTTATTGCCGATTCCCGGAAGGTCAGCACGAGCCTTTGCGGGCCGTCGTGGCCGAGTTCCACCCTGTCGGTGAAAATGTCCACCTCCGTTGCCCGGTTGTCCTCTATCCTCCACACCCGTGGGGAGGCGAGCACGGCGGCTATGCGGGCTATGTAGGCCGGAGTGCGGTAAGGCGTCTGCACGGTCATGGTACGGCCGGTTTCGAAATCCGCCACCCGGTAGCTTTCCCCCGACTGTACCCGGCTCTTCTCCACCGTCAGGCCTTGGGTCCGCACCGCCGAGAAGGTGTAATAATCGAGCGCTCCGTAGCTGTTCAGCCAGCAGAGGCGCACCTGCCCCGCATGCCTGTCCCGCACCTTCACGGTCTTTTCCAGCACCACCTCGGAATAGCTGTATGTCACCTTGACGGCCATCTCCATCGTTTCGTCTATCGCTTCGCCGACAATGTCCTCGATTTTGGCGGGGACCAGGTTGAAGGTGTACATCGCCCTCTCCGCGGCGCTCGAGTTGATGAACGAAACGAGATACGAATAATCCGGCGCCGTAAGGACCACGCTTCCCGAAAAGGTGCGCGGGCCGCTGATAAAGGAGAACTCCATCGTTTCGCCGGTTGTCATTTCGTACTGGTCCTCTATCGCCGTAAGGCCGGTATCCGGGGGGGGCAGTCGGCGTCCCACCCCGCGGTGTAGTAGACCGGACCGGAATCCACCCATGCGGCCTCTTCCGCCGGACCGTCGTCCTCGCCCCGGTACTGGGTAGCAACCACGCTGAAGTGCGGCAGGCGCGGGGTATGGTCGTGGAATCCGCCTATATCGGATATCAGCGGCACCGGCCCGACGGTATCCCTGAGGTAGCAGGCGGCGTTGATGTCGTACGCCTCCTCCCCGGTGAACCTTTTGATGCCGAGCACCTCCCCGTCTTTCATTATCCTTGCTTCGGTCACAAGTTCCGGGTCGCATCCCGCGAGTGAGACGATTATATCGCCGCCTGCTCCCGGCGTGCCTTGCGGTATTTTGTCGAAATACATATCAGAATCGGGTTGTGATGGTTAATAGTGCCCTGACCGACACTTCGCCCCTGTTGGTAAGGGTGTTGCGTTCGGTGGTGTAAGCCATGCCGGGCATGCCGGCCACGTCGTCGTGCCGGGCCAGTCGGAGGGCCAGGCCCGAGAGGGACTCCTCGAGGCTGTCCGTCAGGTCCACATCGTCTCCGGCGGCCCGGACCAGCCTTACAGGGACGCGGTATTTCCGGGTTCCTTCCGTGCGGCCCGTGTGCCCGATAAGCTCCGGGGGTTCGACCCATAGTTCCGGCCCGCTGCCCAGACGGTGGTTGACGCCGTGGAGCGGTCCGGTCCGGAACGCGAGTTCCTGCGCGGCTGCGCACCTTTCCAGTTCGGAGAGTAGATTTTTTCGTGTCATTATTGCAGATTGTAAGTTGCGGAATATGTGGAGCATAATGGCGGGAGGTGCCGGGCTTAACCCGTAAGTGTCCCGGTTCAGTCCGCCGTGCCTCCGGTCAGGTATCGATTCAGGGAGCCCGTTTCCGGACGGGGGCTGTCCGCAAGGACGGTTTCGTGCCAACATCGAGGATAAGCTGTTTATAAACTGTCGGCAGGCTGTTTACGGAATGTGCGTATCCTGGGGATACGCTGGTCGCAATGGTCGTGCTGGATAAAAGTTTTCAACAGCCGCGACATATCCCTCAGTTCCTCGGTGAGCCGCCTGTACTTGGCGTTGGACATGCGGCTCAGGGTTCTTTCGGAGCAGAGTTCCTCGAGGGTCTCGATTGTGGTATAGAGGTCGTTGCCGGCTTTGAAGGCAAGGCGTTCGCATCTTTTCATGGCTCGATAAATCATTAACGGTTTTTAACAATTTGCCGACACATTGCCGACATGCCGGTGTGGATAACCGGACGCTGGGCAAATATATAGTCCCGCTACCCCCTTTGTCAAGTGGGGACGCCGGCCGGTCGGGAAGAGGTCGGAAAATGTGGAAACCAGCGGCGTGGCGGGCTAACCGTTAATCGATTAGCGGATTCCACCGGATGGATACGTGTAATTTTGCCGAATCGGGGGAGTACCTTCCGGGTCTTATCGCTATATCCCGCGGACGCTGACCGGTAGTATAAAATACCTTACGGAGGTTTAATAGGCGCGGGTACGGTACAGGGCAGGCTACGGTGGGGCACGTATACCCGGATTTTTAGGCAGTTACGGGTAGTTCATAAAATGCCCTTGTTTTACTATATTCCCGGAATTTTTACCGGATGGGTTCGGTATGACGAATACTAACATGTCATTCTCAGGGCAGCGAAGAAACTGTCTACAACAACGATACTTTTGTCTTGACACATCCGAAAGCAGAAGCTGCTTGCAGACTATGCCTTGCCAGGAGGAGGAAAACGTTGTTAAAACGATACTTTTTGTCTTGATACAAAAAGTATCACAAAAAAATCAAGGCG
>JAJQCA010000046.1:149233-173790 GCA_021202985.1 Alistipes sp. | reverse complement strand
TGCGGTAAAACGTGGGAGAGTAGGTTGCCGCCTTCTTTAAGAGCCCGATACTTAAAAGTATCGGGTTTTTTTGTTGAGTTATTCAGTTCTGTTCTCTATGGGTCCGATACATATTGTATCGGACCCATTCTTTATTATATGATACTGTCCCTGATGGTGAATAGTCTTCCTATTCCGGCATTCCCCATTCCAGGCCCGGGAGACAACCGAACATATACGGCTTGTATATCCTCTCCGGTTGACTATATTTGTAAGACTGTCAACCATAAATACTCCTTTATGAAACCGAAAATCCTCGCCACCTTAATTACTGCAGTCACATTTTTCGCTACCGCAGCCTATTCCCAAACGCAGGAGCGGGTGTTAACAGCCCCGGCGAACCTCGAAGAGGCGACTATCTTTTTTACGGGCGCGGAGCTCGTCCATACGGCACGGGTGAACCTTAACGGCGGGGAAAGTATCGTCGAGATATCTGGGCTGAGTCCGGTTATCGACCGATCCTCGGTTAAAATCAAGGTGTCGGACGGGGTTATCGTCTCGGCGTTCGATTATAAGGTCGAACAACTTGCCGCGGAGAGGATTACCGCGCCGGAAGTGAGGATACTACGCGATTCCATGGAGGTAGTCGGGGAGCAGATGAAGAAGCTCGACATCGATATCAGGATAAACGAACAGATGCAGGCCTTTCTCCGAAGCGGTGTGGACAGCAACGTTTCGGCAACCGACGAGAGGATCGATATAGCTGATTTAGTTAGCAGTATAGACCTTTACCGGACTAAGGCGGTGGAGTTGGAGCACGAAGCAATGGAGCTGGCGGCCCGGAAAGTAAAGTTGCAGGAAACCTACACGCGGCTTACGGCGAATTACAATGCGGAAGTTGTGAAGTGGAACCGCCGGGAAGGTGTCATCCGAACTACCGTAAACGCCCTGCGCAGCGCTGCTGTGACCTTTACGGTTACCTATTTCACCGGCCACGCTGGTTGGCAGCCGTACTACGATATTAATGTACGAGATGTGAATGAACCTGTGGAATTTACAATGAAGTCCAAAGTGGCGCAAACTACCGGATTGGACTGGGAAAAAGTAAGGCTGACGCTTTCCACCACCGTACCCAGCACCGGGACCGTAGCCCCCCTGTTCACTACCTGGTTCCTCGAGCCCCAAACGGCTGTGGCTGCGCGGGACAGGAATGATATGGCACAGAACAGGTACTCATACGAGCCGGCGGCAAAAATGGAAGAATCGTCTATCGTGGTCAGCGGGATGTCCACGGCCCGTGGTGGGGAACCCATATACATTCTCAACGGCGAACTTGTAAGCGCGCAGGATATTTCGTCTCTCGACCCGAACATGATACACACGATGGAGGTTTTGAAAGACGCCCCGGCCACTTCCATATATGGTTCGAGGGGTGCGAACGGTGTGGTCGTAATTACCACGAAAACCGGTCTGGAAGAGTTCATAACGGTGGACGACAATACCACCGGAATGGTTTACAATATCGATATGCTATACACCGTTCCCGGCAATGGCAGGGAGCAGGTTATCGAACTTGCCAAAACCGCAGCACCGGCCGATTTCAAATATTACAGCGCACCGAGGCTCGATCCGGAGACATTCCTCATAGCCGAAATCGGGGAGTGGCATACACTCGGCTTGCTGAGCGCCCGGGCTAACCTCACTTTCGACGGAACCTACCTCGGCGAAACGTTCATCGATGCCGCCTCTACCAACGAGAACCTTACCCTGACTCTCGGAACAGACAGAAGGGTGTCAGTAAAGCGCGAACGGCTCGAGGATTACAGCACGACCCGCACGATAGGCAGCGACATACAGCAAACCCTGACTTACCAGTTGACGGTAAAAAACAATACTAACCGGACTGTCGACATGATTCTGAAGGACCAGTATCCGCGGTCGACCACGAAAGATATTACTGTCACCCTTCTCCGGGGCGAAAGCACCCCGTGGACGGCAAATAACGAGGATGTCGGGGTGGTAACCTGGGAGGAAGAATTTCAGCCGGGCGAGACTAAAATTTATCGTATAAGCTACCAGGTGCGGTACCCGAAAAATATCCGGCTTAATGTAAGGTGAAAAAATTGTCGTACCGGATGGGGAAGTATCATCGGCCGGGGGAGTTTTACGGTCTATTATCGTTGTATGAATGAGAAAGAAAACGATAGTTCGGGTTGGTCGGTACTGTCGGGAAGTTGCACCGGAACCGTGCCCGCACCGGGACGCTGACGAGAGATAGGATTTCCGGGCGGACAGGGAGAGTGTTATATCTGCCGTAGACGTCCTCTTCGAAAAAGACGAGAGTTTCCGTTAGCGTGGCCACATAACCTGTGATGGCAATACCCGTCTGTTTTTTCCGGGACTTCAATGGCCGCTCCAGTCGCCATCTGAAACACCGATGCCCGGACCGTCTGGCCCGGGCATCGGTCTATTTTGGTGTCGCGTACTAACCGAGATACGATTTCAGCAGCTTACTGCGCGAGCTGTGGCGCAGGCGGCGGATGGCTTTCTCTTTAATCTGGCGTACCCTTTCGCGCGTGAGCCCGAACTTCCCGCCTATTTCTTCGAGTGTCATTTCCGAGCACCCTATCCCGAAGAAGTATTTAATGATATCCTTCTCCCGGTCGGTAAGGGTAGCGAGCGCCCTCTCCACCTCGGTGCCGAGCGACTCGTTTATTAGCCCGCGGTCGGCGTTGGGCGAATCGGCATTCACCAGCACGTCCAGCAGCGAGTTGTCCTCCCCGTCGGCGAACGGGGCGTCTACCGATACGTGGCGGCCTGATACGCGCAGGGTGTCGGTCACCTTCTCCTTTGGCAGGTCCAGCTCCTTGGCCAGCTCCTCCGGCGACGGAGTGCGCTCGTGCTCCTGCTCGAAACGGGCGAACGCCTTGTTTATCTTGTTCAGCGAACCTACCTGGTTCAGCGGCAGGCGTACGATACGCGACTGCTCCGCAAGCGCCTGAAGGATGGACTGGCGTATCCACCACACGGCGTAGGAGATGAATTTGAACCCGCGGGTCTCGTCGAATTTTTCGGCGGCTTTAATCAGCCCCAGGTTACCCTCGTTTATAAGGTCCGGAAGGCTGAGGCCCTGGTTCTGGTACTGCTTGGCGACCGACACCACGAACCTCAGATTGGCTTTGGTGAGTTTCTCCAGCGCCTCCTGGTCGCCTTTGCGGATACGCTGCGCCAGTTCCACTTCCTCTTCGACCGTGATAAGGTCTTCCTTACCGATCTCCTGAAGGTATTTATCGAGCGATGCACTTTCGCGGTTAGTAATTGATTTGGTGATTTTTAGCTGTCTCATCTGTAACCTTTAAACCTGTACCTGCGTACTTAATAATTTCTTCATTCTGTGCCGTAAACCGTTCTCCTTACGGCGAGGGGTATATATACCCCGGCCTTTGCGGGGCCGGGGTCTTATTTTCTACATCCATAAAACGGATTATACAACCGCGTTATTGTACCGGATAAAGGTGGAACGGTTCCTATTCCCGGGCCGGGGAGAAGTTCCGGTAAACCAAGTGCCTGCCGTTGGTGTCGACGCAACCTACGGACTCTATCTTGCTGCTGAACCTCGACAGGTCGCTTACCGACCTTACGGTCTGGTCGTTTATCTGAGTGATAACGTAGCCTCTGCGTATCCCGAGTTCGCTAAGCAGGCCGCCCTGGGTAACTCCGGTCACGGTCACGCCCCCGTCTGTATTCAGCCTCTTCTTGTCCCTGGCGCTAATGTTTTCAAACGTACCGCCGAGTTCGGCCAGGACGTCGACATAATCATTGGGCAGCAGTTCCGCCTTTCCTGCTTTATTACGCAGAACGACTTCGATTTGTTTCACATTTCCCTTCCTTTTTACGGTCAATGTTACCCGGTCGTTCGGACGGTGCCTTGCAATCTGCTCAGAGAGAGGATTGTTGCGGTCAATTCTGACTCCGTCCACATGGGTGATTACATCGCCCTCCTTCACGCCGGCCGCTTCTGCCGCGCCGCCTTCTTCCACGTTGGCAACGTAAACGCCGCCCTGCTCGTCGATGCCGTATTCCTCACCGTACTGTTCTATGAACTGGCTGTTTATCTCCTGGTACCTCACACCGAGCAGCGCCCTCTGTACGACCCCGTACTCTTTAAGGTCCACCACAACTTTCTGTACGATAGTGGCCGGGACTGCGAACGAATATCCGGCAAAACTCCCCGTGGGGGATTTTATCACCGTATTGATACCTATAAGCTCGCCGCGGGTATTCACCAGGGCGCCTCCGCTGTTGCCGGGGTTTACGGCCGCGTCGGTCTGGATAAATGATTCTATCCTGAATTGGTCGGGGATAACGCCGAGGTTACGCGCCTTGGCACTGATTATACCTGCCGTTACGGTCGACCGCAGGTCGAACGGGCTGCCAATGGCAAGCACCCACTCGCCGAGCCTCAGGGCGTCGGAGTCCCCGAACGGGAGGGTGGGCAGGTTGCCCGCCTCTATCTTAATCAGGGCGATATCCGTTGTAGGGTCGGTGCCGATAAGGCGTGCGTCGTAAACCGTATCGTCGTGGAGGGTAACTTTCAGGCGGGTGGCGTTCTCGATAACATGGTTGTTGGTTACTATGTAACCGTCGGGGCTGATTATGACCCCGGAACCGCCGGAACGGCGCTCACGCGAGGAGTATTCCTCCTGCTCCGGTCCGTCCTCGTCGTAACCGAACGGGCTGAAACCGAATAATTCATAGAACGGGTTGTAAGAACCCGAACGCGGGTTGCGAACCCTTACCTCCTGGATTTTCTCTATATTGACCACGGCCTGCACCGCATTCTCGGCTGCGTACGTAAGGTCCGGATAGTTCTCGGCATCGTAAGCCGTGAAGTGGGACCCTGCGCCCTCCACCACGTATTCTATTGTTTTATGTCCGGCGGGTGCGCCGGCTTTGTCGGATGAGAGTTTGGTTACACCGTAAGCTGTCAGGCCGGCAGTGACCACCGAGGCGGCCAGTATGCCGATAAAAAAATCTTTCCTTTTCATAAATATTAATTTTTGTTCTTCCTATTAACCGATTATAAAAAGGTAAAGTTGTGTCATCCAGTGAGGTTTATTCGTTATGTTACTTATCTTAAACGTAAATGGCTCCCCGTTTATTGCGGACGGGAATAACCGCTTAAGGGATAAATACGTTCGCCTTATCCAAAGTTATATTTTTTAACAAAATCCACAAATACCGTTCCCTTACGGTGCTGGCTGACAAAATGTCATTAAGCCCGCAATTTTGGTTGCGGCATCAAGAAAGGAGGGCCGAAACGACCCTCCCTGTCCAATCCTTTAAAGCGAAAATTCCTTCCGGATATTTTCCACCCCGTCGAGTTTCTCCCAGGCGAAAAACTCCACGTCACGGGTAGTTTCGCGGCCTTCGATGTAGAACGTAACGGGCTGTGTGAACGGCCGGTTACCGAAATGGCCGTAGGAGGCAGTCGCTTCGTAAATCGGGTTTTTGAGGCCGAACCTCTCCACAATGGCCGCCGGCCTGAGGTCGAACAGCTGTCCGATACGGTCGGCGATTTCGCCGTCCGAAAGGCCTCCTTTCCTGCAGGTGCCGTACGTGTCGACATAGATGCTGAGGGGTTGCGCTATGCCTATAGCGTAGGAAAGCTGAACCATGCACTCGTCCGCCAGGCCTGCCGCCACTATGTTCTTGGCGATGTGCCGTGCGGCGTAAGCCGCCGAACGGTCGACCTTCGAGCTGTCCTTACCCGAGAACGCACCGCCCCCGTGGGCGCCGCGCCCGCCGTAGGTGTCGACGATAATCTTGCGTCCGGTCAGGCCCGTGTCGCCGTGCGGGCCGCCGATTACGAACTTACCCGTGGGGTTGACGTGCAATATATAATCGTCGCCGATTAATTCCGCTAACTGGTCGCCGGCCTTCTCCAGCCGCGCCTTCACGCGCGGTATAAGGATATTTCGCACGTCGTCCTTAATCTGCTCGCCCATCAGTCGTTCAGCCTCCTTCTCGTCCTTCCCGTCGAGGGGAAGTATGAATTCGTCGTGCTGGGTGGATACCACAATGGTGTGGACCCTCTGCGGCTTCCGGTCGTCGGAGTACTCTATGGTAACCTGGCTTTTGGCATCCGGCCGCAGGTAGGTCATAACCTCCCCTTCGCGGCGGATAACTGCCAGCTCCTTCAGTATCACGTGCGAGAGTATAAGGGTTGCCGGCATGAATTCGCGTGTCTCACCACAGGCGTAGCCGAACATAATGCCCTGGTCGCCGGCACCCTGCTCTTCCGCGGCTTCGCGTACCACTCCCTGGTTGATGTCCGGCGACTGCTCATGTATTGCCGAGAGCACCCCGCACGAATCGCCGTCGAAGCGGTATTCGCTCCGGGTGTAGCCTATACGGTTTATGACGCGGCGGGCGGTGGCCTGCACGTCGACATAAGCGTCCGAGCGCACTTCTCCCGCCACTACCACCAGCCCGGTGGTGCAGAGCGTTTCACAGGCGACCTTCGATTCCGGGTCGCGGCGCAGGAACTCGTCGAGGATAGCGTCCGATATCTGGTCGCTGACTTTGTCCGGGTGTCCCTCGGACACCGATTCGGATGTAAATAAAAATCCCATTTTAAAATTCGGTTTAATAAGGGTCCCGCACGGAGCCGGTAAGGGAAACGTGGCGGAGGCCTCGAAAATTTTAAACAGGGAAAGGTATGGTCTGGAATAAACGGCTAAAAGAAAAAGAATGCTGTTTTAGCAATTTTTTTACGTGGTAGCAATCAACCAAATCTTTCCACAAACATGTCTGCATCGCCAATGCGGCTGAAATGCAGGTGCAAATATAATACATTACACCGAAGATTGTACGCCGGCGCGGCCTTTATATTATAACATTACGGATATATACATATTAATAATGGGATATGTCGCTGATTTTCGCTGTTTTGTGTCAAACTACCCGTTATGAAAAGATATTTCCTGTCGTGATTATTTAGCGTTCCTTCCCTTACTGATATCGGCACAGCCCGAAACAGAAATGTGGGACAGCATAGAAGAGCGGCTGCACCGGCAGGCCGAGCTGTTTCCACAGGATAAGATTTACCTCCACCGGGACAAAGAGTCGTATGTGGCCGGGGAGAGGATATGGTTGCGGCCATATTTGGTGAGCGCAATGACCCACCGGCCGATGGATGCGAGCCGTTATGTATACGTAGAGCTTATAGCCCCGGATAACGAGGTTGTAGACCGGGTGCGCCTGCGCAATATTGAAGGGCAGTGTTCCGGTTACGTGGATATTCCCGCCAACCTTCCCCAGGGGGACTATTTTTTACGGGCTTACACGGCTTTTATGCAGAATCTCGACGAGGGATACTTTTACCGCGACAGGGTGTTCATATCCGCGCCCGGGTCCGCAGCTTTGGATATATCGCCGCAGTTCGAATATTCCGGTAACAGGCTTGCCGCCCGTATCACGGTTGAAAGCAACGGTGGTCACTCCTCCCGTCCGGGTGCGGACGCGGTCAAATTCTTTTACGGACAAAAGGAAGTACCGCTCGTACGCAACGACGGCGACAGCCTATTCCGTTTCGAAATCCGTAATGTGGACGACGAGCCGGAGGTTATAAAGGTACATTACGGTTCGTTCCGGAAGTATTTCAACGTTACTTCACGCGAAGGTATCTATGACGTGTCGTTCTATCCCGAGGGGGGTAACCTCGTCCCCGGAAAGGTATGCCGCGTAGGTTTCAAAGCCCTTTACACGGACGGTTCCCCTGCGGAGGTGGACGGCAAAGGGAGTGAGGTGTCCAGACTGAAAACCCACCATAACGGTATGGGCGCTTTCACACTCGAATGTACCGCGGGTGCAGAGTATAAGGTCGAATGCACCGACGCCGAGGGGAACGTCCGGGTGTTCCACATGCCCGTTGCGGTAGAAGGCGCGGTATCGCTCAAAGTGGACCGGTTCGCCGACAGTCTCGCTGTGGCACTTGTCGCGTCGGACGGCAGGTCGCGGCAGGGACACTACCTGGCGGCGCATTGCCGCGGGGATTTACTGTTTGTCGGAAGTTTCGACGATACGGATATTTTCCTGTTCCCTCAGGAGTCGTTCCCCCCCGGGCGTAATCCACTTTATGGTGGTGGACGGGGACCTTAATATATACGGGGAGAGACTCTGGTTCTCCATGAACGGCTACCGGACCGATGCAGTCATTACGACCGACAAACGGGAATACCGGTTGCGGGAGAAGGTCGACTTGGGTATAGAGGTTCCCGGGTCGGACGGGGTCTCGCCCGCCTTCATGTCGGTCTCGGTGACCGACGACAGTGACGTGAGTGCCGTACCCGAGTCCTCCGTTTTTACCTCCCTGCTTCTGGCTTCCGACCTCAGGGGTTATATCGAATACCCCGGATTCTATTTCGCGCCGGGCCTGCTCCGGGAGGTGGCGCTCGATATCCTGATGATGGTCAACGGCTGGAGGCGTTATGAGGTTCCCGAGGTGCTGCGCGGTGAATATGCCATTCCGGAACATCCGCTCGAAGTGGGTCAGGAACTATCCGGCAGGGTGGATTATGCGGTCGGGGATAGGGCTATGGAAGGGAGCAGGGTGAGCATGATAAGTTTCCCGGACTCATTTTTCGATACCACTGTAACCGACGGGGACGGAACTTTCGCATTCAACGGTTTCGAGCTTCCCGACAGTACTGTTTTTGTAGTACAGGCCCTTAACCGCCGGGGCCGGAAGTTGGCAGTGTTGCATCTGGACGAGCAGGTTTTCCCGGAAGTAGGCCAGCCGTTACCGGTAAGGAGGTTCCGGTACTCATTAAATGCCCCGTATCTGCAAAAAGCCGACAGGAAGTATACGGACGAACACGGGATTAGGATAATAGATATTGACGAGGTTAGCGTGAGGGGCAACAGGCGTGCACCGGGTAATCTTTATTCCTACGATTTTGCCGATAATCTTTACGAGGAAGAACAACTCGGACATGTTAAAGGCACGTTCGAGGACTTCATGCGGCGACTTCCCAGGGTAATGTTCGAGCGCAATGTGCCCCTGATGCAGGAACGCGGAGGTCGTTACAGGCCGATAAATTACATCGTGGACGGTATCATGCTATTCGACGATTATTTTTCCGTCCGGCACATACCTATGCACAGTATTAAGAGTATAGTCGTTTACAACCCGGACAATATATTCTTTATACCGGGCCTCCGACAGGGGGGGTGGTACGGTGGCGATAGAGACCAAAACCGGAGACGGAACTCCCCTCGACATTCATTTCAATGTCGCTAAAACCACCCCGTTGGGCTACCAGACACCGGTGGAGTTTTACAGCCCCGTTTACGACACGCCCTCCCGGAGGAACAACGGCAAGGCAGACCTGCGTACCACCATTTTCTGGGACCCGGACGTTATACTTGACGGCGACGGTCCGGCACAGCTTAATTTTTACACCTCGGACGCACCGACCACATACACGATAACCGTACAGGGGGTAACGGAGGACGGAGGTTTAATAGGAACCGGAGCCAAACTTACGGTTACCGACCGGTATCTCGATTAACCACCTCTGCCGGACTAAACTTTATCGGCGCGGATGGATTTTCATTTATTACCCTGCCTTACGTGTTTCTCCGCGGTTGCGTGAGACTGCCATACGATTTTATAATCGGCCAAACAGAAAGCTAACCATCATCCAATAAAAAGGACCGCCTTGTAATGGGTGGTCCTTTTTATTCGTAATCCGGACGGGTCAATTTGAGAATATCAGTCCGGCGTCGTCCGCGTCTATGCGGATGGGCTTCTCGCGGTCGACTTTGGCAGCGAGTATCTGTTTCGACAGGTCGTTTACGATGTAACGTTGTATGGTCCGCTTTACGGGACGCGCCCCGTACATCGGGTCGTAACCCTCAGAGGCAATCCACTCTTTGGCCTTGTCGGTGACCTCCAGAGTTATACCGTTGTCGGACAGCAGGCGGCCGATTGAACCCAGTTGGAGGTCCACTATCTGCGCCACGTCCCTGCGGGTAAGCGGGGTGAACATTACTATTTCGTCTATACGGTTCAGGAACTCCGGCTTGAGCGACTGTTTCATCAGTTCTACCACCTCGTCGCGGGTCCGTTCTATTACCTCTTCCGGCACTTCTCCGTCCTTCATGGCGTCGGTGAAGTTGTCCATTATAAGGCCGGAGCCCATATTCGAGGTCATTATTATGATGGTATTGCGGAAATCGACCGTACGTCCCTTGTTGTCCGTAAGTCGCCCGTCGTCGAGCACCTGTAACAGGATATTGAAAACGTCCGGGTGGGCCTTCTCAATTTCGTCCAGCAGAACCACGGAATAGGGCTTGCGCCGGACCGCTTCGGTAAGCTGGCCGCCCTCGTCGTATCCCACATAACCCGGAGGCGCGCCTATAAGGCGCGACACCGCGTGCCGCTCCTGGTATTCGCTCATGTCGATACGGGTAATCATATTCTCGTCATTGAACAGGAACTCCGCAAGGGCCTTGGCAAGCTCCGTCTTGCCGACCCCGGTCGACCCGAGGAAAATAAATGAACCGATTGGCCGGCGAGAGTCCTGCAAGCCGGCGCGGCTCCGTCGCACCGCATCCGATATGGCCTCGATGGCCTGGTGCTGGCCCACGACCCTTCTGTGCAGTTCGTCCTCCATGTGCAGTAGTTTCTCCCGTTCGCTGGCGAGCATCCGGTTGACCGGGATGCCGGTCCAGCGCGAAACCACCTCGGCAATATCTTCCGAGGTGACCTCCTCCTTTATCATAGACTGTCCGCCCGACTGGTTCTTCTGAAGCTCTTCCTGCAGGCGGGTTATCTTCTCTTCCGCCTCGCGCATCTTGCCGTAGCGTATTTCGGCCACAAGGCCGTAGTCGCCGTTGCGCTCGGCCTCGGCCGCCTGTGTCTTCATCTGGTCTATGGCTTCGCGCTGGCGTTGTATGCCCACAAGCAGGTCGCGTTCGCTCTGCCATTTGGCCCGTTTTGCGCCCAGTTCGGCGTTCAGGTCGTCGATTTCGCGGGTAAGGTCGTCGATGCGCTGCTTGTCGTTCTCACGGCGTATGGCCTCGCGCTCGATTTCGAGCTGGCGTACCCGGCGGTCGAGTTGGTCGATATCCTCCGGTACGGAGTTCATCTCGATGCGCAGGCGGGCTGCCGCCTCGTCTATCAGGTCGATGGCCTTGTCGGGCAGGAACCGTGAGGTTATATAACGCTGCGACAGTTCTACCGCAGCGATGATTGCCTCGTCCTTAATTCGAACCATATGGTGGTTCTCGTACCGCTCTTTAAGGCCGCGGAGTATCGAAATGGCGTCAGCTGTGGTCGGCTCGTCCACCATCACCTTCTGGAACCGCCGTTCGAGGGCCTTGTCCTGCTCGAAGTATTTCTGGAACTCGTCCAGTGTCGTCGCCCCGATTGTGCGGAGTTCTCCGCGGGCGAGGGCCGGTTTGAGTATATTGGCGGCGTCCATCGCCCCGTCGCTTTTTCCCGCACCCACGAGGGTATGTATTTCGTCTATAAATAAAAGTATCTCGCCTTCGCTGGCTATGACCTCTTTTACCACCGCCTTCAGCCGCTCCTCGAATTCTCCTTTGTATTTGGCTCCTGCAATCAGGGCACCCATGTCGAGTGAGTAGATTGACTTTGTTTTCAGGTTCTCGGGTACGTCGCCGTCCACGATGCGGTGGGCGATACCCTCCGCTATGGCGGTTTTACCCACGCCCGGCTCGCCGACCAGTATGGGGTTGTTCTTGGTCCTCCGCGAAAGTATCTGAAGCACCCGTCTAATCTCTTCGTCGCGTCCGATTACAGGGTCGAGCTTGCCGTCACGGGCCATCTGGTTCAGGTTGATGGCGTATTTGCCCAGCGCGTCGAACGTCTGGTCGTCCGTCTGGCTGTTGACGGTGGAGCCTTTGCGGAACTCCTTTACGGCCTGTACGACGTCTTTCTCGGTGGCCCCGGCTTGTTTCAGCAGGCGCGAGGCGTCTCCTCCGTCAGCTATCAGCCCGAGGAGCAGGTGCTCCACCGAGGCGAACTTGTCCCCGAACTGTGCGGTGAAGTCCACCGCCTTTTGTATCATCCGTGACGAGGCCTGTGAGAAATACTGCTCTCCGTTCCCGCCGCTCACTTTGGGCAGGTTTTTTACGGCGCTCTGCACTTCGCCGCGCAGGTTCTTTACGTTGACCCCCACCCGGCTGAGAAGGAATGAGGCGAGCGAATCGTCGTCCTCGATTATGGAAGCGAGTATATGCAACGGTTCGACCGATTGCGCCGAACGCGCCGCGGCTATCGAGAAAGCCTGCTGGAGGGCTTCCTGCGCTTTGATTGTCAAACTGTTTATATTCATAATTGATTGTTTTTATTCCGGTACAAATACACGTCCCGACTCCCGGGACGTCTCGCACACCGCTTACCAACAAATTGTTTGCCAGCGGTCCGGCGCGACAGAACGGCGGATTTCCGGCTTGTTGAAACGAGAAGCGTCTGACAATTTGTCAGACGCTTCTCGTGGTGAAGATTATGGCTTAAAACGGTAGCGGATGCCCCGTAATGTTCTCGTGCTCGTTGCCGGCTACCCATACCCGTTCATCCAATGTGAGCTCCTGGAATATTGGTTGACGTGGAAATTAACGTAATCGATCCGTCAGTGAATTCGGATATGCCGCTCGGATTTTTTCGGGTATATATCCTCGATTGTTATAAGTATCCCGGTCTCCTCGACGTCGCCGAAATCGGGGTTACAGACCGTCCCGAATACGCGCATGGTGGGCGACAAACTCATATATGAATTTATCAGCGGGGGGACGTTCTCGTTAAGCGCACGGATTTCCCGGCTGAGTATCCTGTAATCTTCCGCGTAGTCGGCACCGGTGAAAAGTGAGGCCATTTTCTCGTTATTGATATCCAGTTCGATGGGATGGATAGGCTCGACGAGGTTTTCGGTATCGGGGAAATATTTGCGCAGGAAATAGATAAGAATATCGCGGGCGTGGCGGTTGTAATCGCCGTACATGGTCACCTTCCCGAAGAAATATTTCATATCGGGATTCTTTATAAGCAGCGCTCCCAGTCCGTCCCACAGGTTGTCGAGCGCGAATACGCCTTTGCGGCTGCCGCCCCGGGTACCCTGGTACTGCGGGTGGACGAACGACCGCCCCAGTTCGATAGTGTAAGGAAGGAATTCCCGGCGAAAACGGTCGCTGAACCGGAAATAGTGTTCTGTCGACAGGTGCGGTGTGTGGGTGGAGCGGGAGACAATATAACGATACCCGCCGACGATTTCCCGTGCTTCGGGGTCCCATACGAGCAACTGCTGGTAACCGTCCTCCACCGTGTCCAGCTCGTCTATATCCACCTCCATACCGGTGCCGCCCCCCGCATCCCGGAAGGTCCACTCGCGAAGGCGTCCGATTTCCTGCATGGTGTTGGGGCTGTCGGCAGCGGTAATGACATATATCCTGTTGCCGGCGTTGTTGGTGTTACGCAGGAACTTGTCTTCCGTGAGTTCGGACTCTATTATCTCCGGCAATACCGGGTCGATAAGTGGTTTCATCATCCATTTATCATGGTTCGACCGCAAATTTACTACTAATCTGCAAAAATCATGGCGTATTTAGACGTAATTTAACATGGCGGTGACCAACAAAGACAGGCCGCAAACCGCTCGCCCGCTTCAGGATTGGAATGTCCGGTTATTTTTTCAGCCCGTAGGCCATAGAGCGGATAAGTTCGGTGGATTCACGCACCGGCCGGCCTTCCAGCGACTGCCACGGCACAGGCTCCCCGAACCGGATGGTAAACGAGTGGCCCTTCTGCCGGAACATCTCGTCGGCAAGGTACAGCATCTCGATATTCGCCTTTATGCCCAGCCGTGTACGGAGACTTGAAAGCCGGTAGAAGAAATCCGAAAGCTGCCCTTCGAAGAATACCGGTACCACGTCACGCCGGTTGGTGAGGGCCTGCTTCACGAAATTGGGGCGCCATACCAGGTCCTGCACCTCGCCCTTTTTCCTGCGGGAGCAGAGGCCGGCGGGGAAGGTGATTATCGGAATGTCGGACGCGAAAGCGTTCTTATACATATTATAATAGTCGGTATTCTGACGGCCGTGCTTGTTTACCGGGACGAAAATCGGCCGCAGCGGGGAGAGGTTCATCAGAATATCGTTAACCACTACCCGTACGTCGCCGAACCGCTCGGCTACCTTCACGGCCAGCATCACCCCGTCCAATCCCCCGAAAGGGTGGTTGGAGGCGAAAATGTAGCGCCCTTCGGCCGGAAGGCCGTCTAGTCCTTCGGCCGTATAGCTTATACCCATATGGTCGAGGCAGGCGCGGATAAATTCTATAGTCGGGAGGTGTGAATAGTTTTCGAGGTAGAAATTAAGCTCGTCCTCGTGGACTATCCGCCGCAGGTACGATTTGAAAAAACCGGGCATAAACCGGTTCAGCCCGGGATTCTTCTCCCGGAGCACCTTCTTTACGTCCACCCTCAAATCGGTCGTCCCTTCCTGCGGCATAGTAGTACGTTAGGGGATTTAAACACCCCAAAGTTAAAATATTATTAATAAAACGGGAAAATCCTTCCGGCCGAGGGCTGGCGGGTTTACGGGAAATAAAATTCCGGTGCTATTTTGTAAAGCGGTTCAAAAGAAACTGATATCTTTGTAAATCGGAAATGCGGTGGCCGTTGGAACGGCCCCGGAATGAACCGGCGGATAGCGGTAGTGAGCTTCCCGCCGGAATTTCAAACCGTATCCGGTTATCTTTATGGTAAAGGAAACACAGACAGTATGTTCGAAAACTTAACAGATAAACTCGAAAGGTCCTTTAAACTTCTCAAAGGTGAAGGACGCATCACCGAAATAAACGTAGCCGAAACCCTCAAGGAGATACGCCGTGCGCTTATCGACGCCGACGTGAACTATAAGGTCGCCAAATCGTTCACAGACGAGGTAAAGGCTAAGGCCCTCGGGGCCGACGTGCTGAAGTCGGTCAAGCCCGGGCAGATGATGACCAAAATCGTCCGCGACGAGCTTGCCGCGCTGATGGGCGGCACCATGACCGATATACGGCTGGAGGGCAGTCCCGCCGTGGTTCTTATCGCCGGGTTGCAGGGTTCGGGTAAAACGACTTTTTCCGGTAAACTGGCCCGCTTTATAAAGAGCAAAAGGGGGCGCGGGGTGCTGCTGGTGGCAGGAGACGTTTACCGCCCTGCCGCTATCGAGCAGTTGAAGATACTCGGTGAGCAGATAGGGGTCGAGGTCTACACCGAGGATGGCAATAAGAACCCTGTGGAGATATCAGAAAACGCCGTGAAATATGCCCGCGGAAAGGGCCTCAACACGGTAATAGTCGATACTGCCGGCCGCCTCGCGGTGGACGAGCAGATGATGCGGGAGATCGAGGCGGTAAAAAAGGCGGTGAAACCCTCCGAGACCCTGTTCGTGGTCGACTCCATGACCGGGCAGGATGCGGTAAACACTGCAAAAGAATTCAACGACAGGCTCGACTTCGACGGGGTTGTCCTCACCAAGCTTGACGGGGATACCCGCGGCGGGGCCGCCATTTCGATTCGCTCGGTGGTTAACAAACCGCTGAAATTCATCAGCGACGGGGAGAAGATGGACGCCCTCCAGGTGTTCCATCCCGAAAGGATGGCCGACCGTATACTGGGCATGGGCGATATAGTGTCGCTCGTGGAGAAGGCCCAGGAGCAGTTCGACGAGGAGGAGGCCCGCAAGCTGAAAAAAAGGCTTGTCAAAGACCAGTTCAATTTCAATGATTTCCTCGCTCAGATTTCGCAAATTAAGAAGATGGGGAACCTGAAGGACCTCGCTTCCATGATTCCCGGGGTCGGCAAGGCACTGAAAAATATAGATATCAGCGATGACGTGTTCAAGCAGACCGAGGCTATTATCCACTCCATGAGTCCGGCCGAGCGCGAAAATCCTTCCATAATCAACGGGAGCCGCCGCGAGCGCATCGCGCGTGGCAGCGGAACCACCCCGGCGGATGTGAACCGCCTGCTAAAACAGTTCGAGGATACCCGCAAGATGATGAAGGCCGTGGCCGGAGGCGGGGTGCCCAAGATGAAGAAGAGGAGGTGAACGGATGTCCCGTCGGCCGGAAAGCGGTAAGATTTAAAATTTAAATAATATCCGCCGTGCCGGTTTGTGACGTAGTATCGCCATCTTTACCGCCGGAACCAATCAGGGAATTATAATGAAAAGGTTAATTACGGTCGTTGCGGCGGTTGCGCTGGCGGCATGCGGAAGTGGGGCCCCTGCGGTCCACGAAACGAAGGTGATAGCCCACAGGGGGTACTGGAAGGCCGACGGCTCGGCGCAGAACTCGCTGGCATCGCTGCGAAAGGCGGCGGAAATAGGATGCTACGGAACGGAATTCGACGTGCACCTCACCGCGGACGGGGTGGCAATTGTCAACCATGACGACCGGATAGGCGGAGCGGCAATATGGGAGGACGTGTACGATACGTTTTCAGGGCACCTTCTTTCCAACGGCGAAGTCATACCGACCCTGCGGAGCTACCTCGAGGAAGGAGCTAAGTACCCGGAACTCAAACTAATCATAGAAATAAAATCCGCCCCGGACCAGGGCCACGAGTCCCGGTCGGTCACGGCGGTGATGGATATAGTCGAGGAACTGGGCGTCAGCGAACAGGTGGAATATATTGCGTTCAGCTACCATATCTGCCGGGAGATTGTAGCCCGCGACCCGGCGGCTAAGGTGGCCTATCTTAACGGCGACAAGACGCCGGATGAACTCAAGGCCGACGGTATTGCCGGGTTGGATTACAACGTGGAACTCGCGCGCAACAACCCGGCTCTGTTCGCGGATGCACGGTCGGCAGGTATTTCCACCAACATCTGGACCGTGAACGAGGAAGCCGACATGCGGGAATTTATATCCTACGGCGTGGACTTCATTACCACCGACCAGCCTGAACTCGCGCTCGAATTGGCGAAAGCCGCCGGAGGAGAGAAGCGGTAACGGGCGCTCGGCCGTAAAATAAAAGTCCCGCACCTTAAAAAAAGTGCGGGGCTTTTTGCCGGGGACTGTCACGGTTATTACCAGTTCCTTTCCCTTATCGCCTCCTCGATGTCTATATCCACCCCGAAGAAGTCGAGCATTCTGGCTACGGTATCGGCTATCGAATCCCGCGCTATGGTCTCTATTTCGCTGTCGTTGTCGTCGAACTCTTCTTCAAGTTCGTTTATCCGGATTGTCATCCGGTCGAGCGCGCCCTGTATATCTTCGATGGGATGGTCCCCTTGGCCGATATAGTCGGCGCATTCCTTTATAGCGTCTTTAACCTTTTCGACAAGGAAGCGGGGATAGTATTCATCTTCGAACATTTCCGGGAGGTACGGAAAGTCTTCGGGTAGCTTTTTCATATCAATCGCAGTTAATTACATACAGCTTCGGAGTATCTCGGCAGCCACATCCCCGGTCACGTTCCGGCCTTCGCCATGGGCGACTCCCGCGGTGTTGAACCTGCGGCGTATCTCTTCTACGGTCTCTTCGCCGATGCCCTCTTCCGGAAGGCGGGTGCTGAGGCCCAGCGAGCGGAAAAACTCCTCGGTGCAGGCGATGGCCTTGTCTATGCGCTCGTCTTCGCCGCCTTCGGTAATGCCGAATACCCGCTGGCCGTATTGGAGCAGTTTGCCGCGCTTCTGTCCGCGCAGTGTGCGAAGTGTGCCCGGAAGCACGATTGCAAGCGATGCCCCGTGGGTAATACCGTGAAGGGCAGTCAATTCATGGCCAATCATGTGGGTGGCCCAGTCCTGCGAGACCCCCATAGCGATAAATC
Organism: Alistipes sp.; assembly: GCA_021202985.1. Taxonomy (GTDB): domain Bacteria; phylum Bacteroidota; class Bacteroidia; order Bacteroidales; family Rikenellaceae; genus WRDF01. Next base: position 155,959 of record JAJQCA010000046.1, on the reverse strand, counting down.
CGTTAAGTGCAAGCGTGGCTGTGAGCATGAAATCTGCCATAACCTCGTAATCGTGTTGGTTCTCCTTAATACGGGGTGCTATTTCAATCACGGTCTGCAACAACCCTTCGGCCCAACGGTCCATGGCGCGCGACTGGCCGGGAGTGGTCATGTACTGCTCCATCACGTGGACGTAGATATCGGACAACGCGCAAGCCACCTGGTGGGCGGGCAGGGAGTAGGTCGCCTCCGGGTCGAGAATCGAGAACTCCGGGAAAGAGGTGTAGAAGGCGAATTTCTCTTTGGTCTCGGTGCGTGAAATGACCGCACCGCTGTTCATTTCTGAACCGGTCGCGGGCAGTGTCATAACCGATGCGTAGGGGATTGCGGCTTCGGCACGTCCCTTCAATACGATGTCCCATGCGTCGCCGTCGTACACCATCCCCGAGGCGATGAGTTTAGTGCCGTCGAGCACCGATCCGCCGCCGATGGCCAGCAGGAAGTCTACGCCCTGTTCCTTGCCGGTTGCGATGGCTTTGCGCAAAGTTTCCACCGTCGGGTTGGGTTCTATGCCCCAGAATTCGATATAGTCTTTACCTTCCAGCGCCCGGCAGACCTGGTCGTAAATGCCGTTGGCCTTAACGCTCCCGCCCCCGAATGTTACCATTATTTTTTTTCCCGCAGGTATAAGTTCCGCGAGTTTGGCTATCTGACCCTTGCCGAATACCAGTTTCGTAGGGTTCCGGAATACAAAATTGTTCATATCGTAGTTGTTTTGAGGATTTAAGGATTACCACGCGAAGTTAGTCCAATTTAAATAAAGTAAACGGTTGCAGGTAAATATGCGACTGATTATTTATAGGTTTCGAAGTTTATAACGCCTTCGGACTTTGTGTGATATATTTAAGTCTTTTCGTTATATTTGGGGCTTGTGTAACTTGTTGGTCGGATGGCGAAAAAGGGTATATGGAAACTTGTGGACCGGATGCTCCCGGAAAGCAGGGGCGAGCGGTACGGTATTCTCGCATTGCTGCCGCTTCTGGGTGTGGCCGCAATCTTCATCCACGGAGCGAACTGTGCCCGGCCCGACAGAGTTTTACAGCAAACCGCGGACCGGATTATCGCCGCGGAGGACTCGACCGCCGGGCAATATGTCCGCGAAGGGTTGTTCTTTTTCGACCCCAACACGGCGACGCTGGAGGAGCTGTGCGCCCTGGGTTTCGAGCTGCGCGTTGCGGCGTCCATCGTCAAATACCGCAGTGCCGGGAAGCGGTTCACTGTTCCCGAGGACCTTGCAATGTGTTACGGCGTAACGCTGGAAAAATACCGCGAGGTGGAGCCTTACATATCAATCGGTGAGGAGTTCCGCACGGGTGGATATAGCATCGCCGCGCCGGTCGGCCGGAACACCGACGGAACAGGTATTGCAAGCGGAACGCCCCGGGCGGTTATCATGCCTCCTTCCGGGCCTTTCGACCCAAACTTGATGGATGAGGCGGGTTTTATGGCTCTGGGTTTTACCCCGGAGCAGGCCCGGACCATAATCAACTACCGCAATTCGCTGGGAGGATTCGTTTCGGCCGGGCAATTTTCCCGCTGCTACGCCGTAAGCGAGGAGGCTTACGCGGTACTGGAACCATATCTCCTGTTCGGTGAAGCCCCGCCCGGGGAGCCATACACGGAGAAGCCGGCCGGTGAATTGGTCCCTGAAGCTGTCGTTGAAGCAGTTCCTGAAACCGTTCCGGTTAGGATACCGGTTGAGATAAATCGTGCCGACTCGGCCGCCCTGCGTTCGGTGAGGGGTATCGGCGAGGTTTTAGTGGTGCGGATTTTGGAGTACCGCAACCGGCTCGGCGGGTTTGCATCGGTGACGCAGTTGGCGGAAATACAGGGTATGGCCGAAGATAATTACGAACGCATAGCGGCACAAATTACGGTGGATAGTTGCATGATTTCCAAAATTGATATTAACTTTGCAGCCCACAAAGAGTTGGCCCGAAGGCTGGAAGAACATCCGTATGTGGATGTCGGCATGGCACGGAAGATTCTGAGTGGAAGGCAATTGAAAGGAGGTTGGAGTAACCCCGGAGAACTTGTTGAAGATAAAATATGGGACGAAAGGACTGCCGTCAGAATGGCACCTTATATCGTGTTCCGGCCTTTGAACGACCAAGAATAAAGAAAATAAAAACAGACAGTTATGATAATAATGCCAATCAAAGAGGGCGAAAACATCGAGAGGGCCCTCAAGAAATTCAAACGTAAATACGAACGCACCGGTGTGCTGAAAGAACTTCGCCGCCGCCAATATTTCACCAAACCGTCGGTAAAGAACCGTGAGCAGAAACTTCACGCTATCTACGTGGAGGGAATGCGCCGCGAAGAGGAATAGCCTGAGGGCGGTAAAACCGCACAGGAATGCGAGAGCCATCCCCGCCGGGATTGGCTCTCTGCTATTTATACATATATACCCGTTGAATCTCTCTGACACGGCGTGGCGCCGATAACCGGTAAAATGGTTACCTTTGTGTAAAGAAAAACCGCGATGCAGACAGCTTACCCGGATTACATGGAGAATTTTCTCGGCTATATCCAGGCGGAAAAACGCTATTCGGAGCATACGGTTTCGAACTACCGAAGGGACATATCAGATTTCATAGCTTCGCTGGACGTCGCCGCGGAGTGCTTCGACCCAGCCAAAGTCACCACTGATGATATACGCGATTGGATAACCGGCCTGTCGCGCCGGGGATTGGCCCCGTCGAGCGTCAACCGGATGGTGAGCGCCCTCCGCTCGTTTTACAAATACCTGCGCTCCAGGGATATCGTGCCCAAAGATCCGATGCTCCGTATAAATTCGCTGCGTACTGCTAAAAAGTTGCCTTCCTACATCCCGGAGTCGGTATCGGAAAAACTTTTCAGCCGCGCAGGCGGCGATGCGGCCACCGGGGATGATACGCCCGGTTATATTTATGACAGGAACGCGCTTATTACCCTGCTTTTTTACTCCACCGGCATACGGCTTGCAGAACTTCGGAATATAAAGCCGGCGGACTTTTCGGCCGGTTTTACGCGTCTCCGCGTAATGGGAAAGGGCGGCAAGGAGAGGGTGGTGCCGGTAGTGGATTACACACGTAATAAACTGCGGGATTTCATCGTTAAATATAATGGAGACCCGGTTTGTTTTTCAGACGATAAATGCCTATTTTTAACGGTGGATGGAAACCAGATGAGGGCGTTGGAGATTTACCATGCCGTGAAAGGGGTGCTGGAAGCGGCAGGTGTGCAGGGCAAGAAAAGCCCTCACGTTCTCAGGCATACATTCGCCACCCATTTGCTGAACGAAGGTGCCGATTTGAGGCATATTCAGGAGCTGCTCGGGCATGCTTCGCTCGCGGCGACGCAGGTTTACACGCACAACAGCATTACCCGGCTGAAGGAGGTTTACGCCGCGTCCCATCCCCGCGGAGGCAAAGGCGGGAAAGAGTAAATTACGGTGTCCGGTTCCGGTGAACGGGGCGCCATCACTATATTAAACGACAGGAGGATTGATTATGAACGTACAGATCCAGTCAGTTAAATTCGACGCGGACAAGAAACTAATCGACTTCGTAACCGCCAAGGTAAGTAAGCTGGAGCGGTTCGCCGAGGACGCCATCAGCGCCGAAGTCATTATGAAACTCGACAAGGACCACGAACGGGGAAACAAAGTGGTGACCCTGAAGCTCGAAGTGCCGGGTGACGAATTGGTCGCCGATGCCCGCAGCAAAAGTTTCGAAGAGTCGGTGGATGACGGCATCGCTGCCCTCAAACGCCAGATAGAGAAATATAAGGAACGGTCGCATAAGTGACCCGGTTATGACCCCGCCCACACTCCGGACGGTTTTGTAACAGCGCCCTGCCATGCGGCAGGGCTTTTTTCGTATATCGTAATACCCGGGCCAATTTATTGTGGTTTTTAGGTTTATAAAACTTTGTAAATTCTGAAAAGGGTTGTATTTTTGAGCCGCGAAATAGCCCGGGTTTGCGGTTGGCCGCGGGGCCGGCCGGAACTACAGCCGGCGGCCAAGGTACATTGAAAATAAACCGGGTGCGGGGCAATTTTAGGCCGTCTTTTTTTGCGGTTTAATATTTAATTCGTATTTTTGCACCCCTGTTTTGCGCGTAACGCCGATGTAGCTCAGTTGGCCAGAGCAGCTGATTTGTAATCAGCTGGTCGGGGGTTCGAATCCCTCCATCGGCTCAAAAGGGGCGGAAAGGAGACACGAAAGAAAAGCAACTGCCAACGGCAGTAGGGCTTTTAAAAAATGACGAAGAGCCAAATTTATTTGAGCGAAGCGGCAATTTTTAAAAGACCGTAAAACTTTCGCAGAAAGTTTTTGCTTTTTCGAAGGGTTGCTTCCGCAGCGGTTTGAAAGCCTCACCAGAAGGTGATCAGCGAGCGAGTGTAACTTGCGAGCTAATCCCTGAAGCAATAAACGGAAACAAGTTCTTTTAATATAGTCGGGAGAATACCAGAGTGGCCAAATGGGGCAGACTGTAAATCTGCTGGATAATTCCTTCGGTGGTTCGAATCCATCTTCTCCCACAAAGATTTTATAAATCTGCCGCAGGCAGGCGAACATTCCTGAATGGAATCCGCCATGCTCGCGTAGGCGGATTCCATTCAGGAATGTTAGACATTCGCTATGCGAATTTTATAAAATCTTTGTAAGGGTCCCGCCGTGAGGCAATGGAAGAACGAGGCCGCGGAAGCGGACGGGTTAATCCACGCAATAGGGGACACTGATAATATGCGGAAGTAGCTCAGTTGATAGAGCATCAGCCTTCCAAGCTGAGGGTCGCGGGTTTGAGCCCCGTCTTCCGCTCCAAGATGCGAGGCTTCTCGCAGATGTGTAACAAAAGCCGTACCGGCCGCGGGCCGGGAGGTTGCAAAATTAATAATTAGGGCGTCTGAGGTCGATTCTTAACGGGATTAAGGAGGACAAAGGCGGCCTGCGTTTTATGTTTAAACAACTATTTTTAAACCTCGAAACGATAAAAAACAGCAAATTAATTTTAAAATAACTTTCAGATTATGGCAAAAGAAAAATTTGACAGGTCCAAACCGCACGTAAACATCGGTACCATCGGACACGTAGACCACGGTAAGACGACCCTTACCGCTGCAATTACCACGGTACTTGCTAAGAAAGGTCTTTCTGAACTCCGTTCTTTCGACTCGATCGACAACGCTCCGGAAGAAAAAGAACGTGGTATCACTATCAATACCGCTCACATAGAGTACCAGACGGCTAACCGCCACTATGCTCACGTGGACTGTCCGGGCCACGCCGACTATGTAAAGAACATGGTTACCGGTGCCGCTCAGATGGACGGTGCCATTCTGGTAGTTGCAGCGACCGACGGTCCCATGCCGCAGACCAACGAACACGTACTTCTCGCCCGCCAGGTGAACGTACCGAAGATCGTTGTGTTCCTGAACAAATGCGACATGGTCGACGACCCCGAAATGCTCGACCTGGTTGAAATGGAAGTTCGCGACCTGCTCAGCAAATATAACTTCGAAGGTGACGATGCTCCCGTTATCCGCGGCTCCGCCCTCGGTGGCCTTAACGGCGAACCGGCTTGGGAAGAAAAAATCGTGGAACTGATGGACGCAGTAGACAGCTTCATTCCGATTCCGCAGCGTGAGAACGAAAAACCGTTCCTCATGCCGGTTGAAGACGTGTTCTCTATCACCGGCCGCGGTACCGTGCTTACGGGCCGTATCGAAACGGGTGTAATTCACGTTAGCGACCCGGTTGAGATCATCGGCCTCGGCGAAACACAGACTTCTGTTTGTACGGGTGTCGAAATGTTCCGCAAGCTCCTCGATCAGGGTGAAGCCGGTGACAACGTGGGCCTTCTGATGCGCGGTGTCGACAAGAAAGAGGTTAAGCGCGGTATGGTTGTAGCCAAACCGGGTTCTATCAAACCGCACTCTAAGTTCGAAGCAGAGGTTTATATCCTTAAGAAAGAAGAAGGTGGCCGTCACACTCCGTTCCACCACAAATACCGCCCGCAGTTCTACATCCGTACGCTGGACATCACCGGCGAATGCGAACTGCCCGCAGGTGTTGACATGGTGATGCCGGGTGACAACGTGACCATCACCGTTACCCTTATCTACGAAGTCGCCCTCAACGTGGGTCTGCGTTTTGCAATCCGCGAAGGTGGCCGTACCGTGGGTGCCGGTCAGATTACCAAGATTATCGAATAATCCCGCTGTTGCGGTAAGGACGGTTACGGCCGTCCCGATATAAGGAGTGATGGAGGTGCCTCAACCGAGAGGTACCTCCCGGATTCCGGAACAAGGGGAGGGGACCACAGGGCGTGCCCGGTAGAACCTTCCCGATTCACGAGTGTAGTTCAAGGGTAGAATAGCGGTCTCCAAAACCGTTGATGGGAGTTCGAATCTCTCCACTCGTGCCAAACGAAGCAAATCCAATCGCCGTGAGGCGATCGGATTTTGAAATAACCGGCAAGCCAAACTTGTTTGAGCGAAGCCGGATATTTCAAAAGACGGGTTTACGCTGAAAGCGGAAACGGATTTGCGAAGTTTGTAGCACCCTCCCCCGGAGATCACGACCGAAGCCGCAGGCGTAGGGAGTAATCTCGGAGAAATGCCAGGATTCACGACCGAAGCCGCAGGCGTAGGGAGTAATCTCGGAGAAATGCCAGGATTCACGACCGAAGCCGCAGGCG
>JAJQCA010000046.1:19216-149218 GCA_021202985.1 Alistipes sp. | reverse complement strand
GAGAAAGTCGGGAGTCACGCCCGAAGCCGCAGGCATAGGGAGTAATCTCCGAGAAAGTCGGGAGTCACGCCCGAAGCCGCAGGCATAGGGAGTAATCTCCGAGAAAGTCGGGAGATCACGCCCGAAGCCGTAGGCGGAGGAAGTAATCCCCAGGAATCGAACCCCGGGAAAAGTCTCGGAAGGTTCCGTACGGAGGGGAGTGCCGGGAATACGGGTGCTAACCAAAGGCCGGAAGGGCCGATGTTCTTAAAAGATTGTAATGTGGCAAGTTTACTTGTAACATTCCCGAGTTATAAAGACAGGCCCGGTACGGGCCGGCCGCACGAAAAGGCGGACGGCGGTGCCGGTCCGCGGCGGGGAACCCGGAAGGGCGACCCGGAACAGGTTCCGGATGTATCCGGACAAAATGAAAACCTGCTATGAGTATAGTAAATTACGTTAAAAACTCCTACAACGAGCTTGTTCACAAAGTGACATGGCCCTCGATCAAAGAGTTGCAAAGTTCTGCCATCGTCGTGATGGTCGCTTCCCTTATCTTTGCGCTTGTCATTCTGGTCATGGATATCGCTTTCGAGAACCTGATGAAATTCATTTACCAGCTGCTCTACTAAATTATTTTCTGCATCATGGAAAACAACGAAAAAGAGCAGAAGCAGTGGTACGTGGTAAGGGCCATCGGTGGAAAGGAAAAGAAGGTTAAGGAATACATTGAGCTTGAAATAAAGCACCGAGGCCTTCAGGACTACATTTCGCAGGTGCTGATACCTACCGAGAAGGTCTATACGATCCGGAACGGTAAGAAAATCAGCAAAGAGAAGGTTTCTTACCCGGGTTACGTACTGGTTGAGGCTGCGTTTGTAGGGGAAATCCCGTATATACTTCGTAACGTCCCTAACGTTCTGGGCTTCCTCGGCGACACTAAGGAAGCGGGGAAACAATTGCTGGCCACACCCCTCCGTCCTCAGGAGGTAAGCCGCATCCTCGGCCGTGTCGACGAACTGAGCGTTAGCGAGGAGGAAAACGAAACGCCGTTTTTTGTGGGCGAAACGGTCAAAGTTACCGACGGTCCGTTCTCGAGTTTCGAGGGGACTATCGAGGCCGTTGACAACGACCGCAAGAAACTCACGGTTTCCGTGAAGATATTCGGGCGCAAGACTCCAATGGAGTTGAGCTTTATGCAAGTTGAAAAAGAATGACGAACGGATTTTCCTGAACCGCTTTTTCTGCGTTACACGTCCCCGCCGGAATGCTCTTTACTTAGGTAAACTCCACTTCCGTCGAGGCCGCAAGCCCTGAAAAAATCGATTCATCAAAAATCCGAATTTAAAAACGAAAGGAAAATTATGGCAAAAGAGATCGCTGGATTTATCAAACTCCAGATCAAAGGTGGTGCCGCCAATCCTTCGCCTCCCGTAGGTCCCGCTCTGGGGTCGAAAGGTGTGAACATAATGGACTTCTGCAAGCAGTTCAATGCCCGCACCCAGGATAAGGCAGGAAAGGTTTTGCCGGTAATTATCACTGTTTACAGCGATAAGTCGTTTGATTTCGTAATCAAACAGCCACCCGTAGCCATACAGATCAAGGAAGCGGCCAAAATCCAGAGCGGCTCCCCGGAACCCAACCGTAAAAAAGTCGGGGAAATCACGTGGGACCAGGTCAGGGAGATTGCTCAGGACAAAATGCCTGACATGAACTGCTTCACGCTTGAATCTGCTATGCGAATGGTGGCCGGTACGGCACGCAGCATGGGTATCAACGTCGTTGGTGAATTTCCTAATATGTAATTGAGAAAAAATTACGAAAATGAGTAAGCTGACTAAAAATCAAAAAATAGCTCTCGCCAAGATCGAACCCGGTAAGGTGTACAAGCTTAGCGAAGCGGCGGCTCTCCTGAAGGATATCACCTTTACGAAATTCGATGCTTCCGTCGATGTGGACGTACGCCTGGGGGTAGACCCGAGGAAGGCCAACCAGATGGTGAGGGGCGTGGTTACGCTTCCCCACGGCACGGGTAAACAGACGCGTGTGCTCGTACTTTGTACTCCCGACAAGGAGAACGAAGCCAAAGAGGCCGGCGCGGACTATGTGGGCCTGGACGAGTACATCGATAAAATCAAGGCCGGTTGGACCGACGTGGACGTTATCATCACCACTCCCAGCGTTATGGGTAAGGTGGGTGCTCTGGGACGTATCCTCGGCCCGCGCGGGCTTATGCCGAACCCCAAAACGGGTACCGTTACCATGGAGGTGGGCAAGGCCGTGCAGGAGGTTAAAGCCGGTAAGATAGACTTTAAAGTCGACAAGTTCGGTATCGTACACTCTTCGGTGGGTAAGGTATCTTTCGAACCGGAGAAGATTGTAGATAACGCCAAGGAATTCCTTGGCACTATCCTCAAATTGAAACCGAGCGCCGCCAAAGGTACTTATATCCTGAGTATCTACCTCTCTACTACCATGAGCCCCGGCTTGCAGATAGATCCCAAATCCATTGACAACAAGTACGACTAACGCGATGACAAGGGAAGAAAAACAACAGATCATTGGCAGCATAGCCGAACAGCTCAGGGAGTTTCCCCACTACTATATCGTCGACGCATCCACGCTCAACGCGGAAAAGACCGCCAAGCTGCGTAAGATGTGCTTTGAGAAGGAGATTAAACTGATGGTCGTTAAAAACACGCTGCTGGGCAAGGCGCTCGAGCAGGTGGGCGGCGACCATGTGGAACAACTGTCGGGTATCCTGACGGGTCCCACGGCGGTTATGTTCTCCACGGTAAACAAAGCCCCCGCGGTGCTTATCGAAGAGTTCCGTAAAGGGAGCGACAAGCCCGTTCTCAAGGCGGCGTATGTGGAAGAAAGCGTATACGTAGGCGACGACCAGCTCAAGACCCTTACCGCTATCAAAAGCAAAGAAGAGCTTATCGGCGACGTTATCTCGCTGCTCCAGTCCCCGGCGAAGAATGTTATTTCCGCGCTTCAGGGTTCTGCCGGCGGCAAGGTCGCAGGCCTCGTAAAAGCCCTTGAAGAGAGGGGTGGTGCGGCCTAAACCGGGCCGGACTCCGGGCCGGGAAAAGCACCCCGAGCGGGATGCACTGCCGGACACCGGGAATGCCCGTAGCGGCAAACAAAACAATCAAACAACAAAAAAACTTTAAAAACCTATAACGATGGCAGATGTAAAAAAATTAGCTGAAGAGTTGGTAAACCTGACAGTTAAAGAAGTAAGCGAACTGGCTAACATCCTGAAAGAAGAATATGGTATCGAACCCGCTGCCGCTGCGGTTGCAGTTGCCGCTCCGGCTGCCGGAGGCGGTGAAGCCGCTGCTGCAGAAAAGAGCACCTTCGACGTAATCCTCACTTCGGCCGGCCAGGCAAAACTCCAGGTTGTGAAAGTCGTTAAGGATATCACCGGCCTCGGTCTGAAAGAAGCCAAAGATATCGTAGACGGCGCTCCGAAAGCTATCAAGGAAGGCGTTGCCAAAGAAGAAGCCGAGTCTATCAAGGCCCAGCTCGAGGAGGCAGGTGCCGACGTTGAGCTCAAATAGTCATAACCGTTTGACTGAAAATGGTGTAGAGTCTGACCCGTCAGACTCTATACCTTTTCTCGTCTAAAACAACCCCGGCCCTTCGAGAGGGCGTTTTGAGGATATATACGGGTCCTTCGAAGCGACAGCCGGAAAGACGATAAATAATGGTTGTATAATATCCGGTGGCTTATTTCCGTTATATATAGCTACGGAAAACGGAGCACCGGGAGGCCACCGAAAACGCCGGTACGGATGCCGGCCGAAATGGCGGAAACAATGCCCGCACCGAAGGCCGCGCACACGCGGCGGGAAGTGGCGGGGGACGCAGGTAACGGTTGAGGTCCGCGACAGGCGGATTTACCGCGCCAACAGAGGGACGAATGTCCGGGGAAGAGGGGTTGAACGGAATCCCGGTCCGGAATTATCCCGCAAAATCACAGGCCGGACGGCCGGTAAAGCCGATTAATCCGGTTCGCCGCCAACGGCGGCACTAATTCGCAGGGTAACGATTCGCCGACCGTAGCCCGCGGTCGGGACTGCCCCGGCGGGATCGAAGAACCGCACAGGTGCGGTGATCAGGCCGCGATCCAGGCTCTGCGGAGCAGAACAGAGAAATCCCGATAGCCCGCAAGCTACGTAGAGATTCAATTAAAACTCAAAGGATACAATGTCCGAAAAAACGAATAACCAGAGGATCAATTTTTCCGAGGTAAAGAACAGGATGCCTTATCCCGACTTCCTCGAGGTCCAGCTCAAATCATTCCAGGATTTTTTCCAGCTCGATACCACCGCCGAGAACCGTAAGGAAGAGGGGTTGTATAAGGTTTTCATGGAAAATTTCCCCATCACCGACACCAGGAACAATTTTGTCCTGGAATTCATCGACTACTATATAGACCCCCCGAGGTATTCCATAGAGGAGTGTCTGGAAAGGGGCCTTACGTATAGTGTTCCGCTGAAAGCGAAACTGAAACTCTACTGTACCGACCAGGAGCATGAGGATTTCGACACGGTGGTACAGGATGTTTATTTCGGCACCATACCGTACATGACCCCGCGCGGGACATTTATAATCAACGGTGCGGAGAGGGTTATCGTTTCCCAGCTCCACCGCTCTCCCGGCGTCTTTTTCGGGCAGAGCCTCCACACAAACGGTACGAAGCTCTACTCGGGGCGTATAATACCGTTCAAGGGGTCGTGGATAGAATTTGCGACGGACATCAACAATGTGATGTACGCCTATATCGACCGTAAGAAAAAACTCCCCGTAACGACGCTGCTGCGCGCCATCGGCTTTGAGAGCGACAGCCAGATACTGGAGATTTTCGACCTTGCGGACGAAATTAAGGTGAACAAGGCCAACCTGAAAAAAGTGGTGGGCCGTAAGCTCGCCGCAAGGGTCCTGAAGACATGGGTCGAAGATTTCGTGGACGAGGACACCGGCGAGGTGGTTCCCATCGAGCGTAACGAGGTTATAGTGGACCGCGAAACCGTGCTCGAGGAGCAGCACATCGAAGAAATAATCGAGAGCGGAGCCAAGAGCATCCTCCTGCATAAGGAGAGCCAGAGCGGCACCGACTTCTCGATAGTATACAACACGCTCCAGAAAGACCCGTGCAACTCCGAGAAAGAGGCCGTGGTCTACGTTTACCGCCAGCTGCGAAACTCCGAGCCGCCCGATGAGGCGACCGCCAGGGACGTTATAGACAAGCTGTTCTTCTCCGACAAGCGTTACGATCTCGGGGAAGTTGGCCGGTTCCGTATAAACAAGAAATTAGGGCTGGAGATTGACCGGGATATCCGTATCCTTACAAAGGACGATATCATAGCCATTATTAAATACTTGATACAGCTTATCAATTCGAAGGCGGATGTGGACGATATCGACCACCTTTCGAACAGGCGTGTAAGGACCGTAGGCGAGCAGCTTGCCAACCAGTTCAGCGTAGGGTTCGTCCGCATGGCCAGGACCATCCGCGAGAGGATGAACGTGAGGGATAACGAAGTTTTCACCCCGGTGGACCTTATCAACGCCAAGACGCTGTCGAGCGTTATCAACTCGTTCTTCGGGACCAACCAGCTCTCGCAGTTCATGGACCAGACCAACCCGCTGGCCGAGATGACCCACAAACGCCGCCTTTCGGCTCTGGGTCCGGGCGGTCTGTCGAGGGAAAGGGCAGGTTTCGAGGTACGTGACGTGCACTACACGCACTACGGCCGCCTCTGCCCCATAGAGACTCCCGAAGGCCCGAACATCGGCCTTATCTCGTCCCTGTGCGTCTACGCCAAGATAAGCGACATGGGCTTTATCGAAACTCCCTACCGCAAGGTGGTGGACGGTAAGGTAAACCTTAAGAACAACGAAATTATCTACCTGAGTGCCGAAGAGGAAGAGGGCCATATCATAGCACAGGCGAGCGCACCGGTGAACGAAAAGGGCGAATTCCTCGAGTCGGACAAAATAAAGGCGAGGGCCGAGGCCGATTCCCCGACCGCTACGTCGAGGGAAATCAGCTATATGGACGTCGCACCGAACCAGATAGCCTCCATTGCGGCGAGCCTGATCCCGTTCCTGGAGCACGACGATGCCAATCGCGCCCTTATGGGTTCGAACATGATGCGCCAGGCGGTGCCGCTCGTAACGTGCGAATCGCCGATAGTGGGTACCGGGCTGGAAAAGGACATGATCCAGGACAGCCGTATCCAGATAGTCGCGGAAGGCGACGGGGAGTGCGTTTATGCCGACGCCCGGGAGATACATATAAAATACGACCTTACGGACGACCAGAAACTTGTAAGTTTCGACCCGGAGGTCACCGTATACCGGCTTCCGCTTTACAGGAAGACCAACCAGAACACCTCAATCACCCTCAAACCGATAGTTTCCATCGGCCAGAAGGTGGTGAAGGGGCAGATACTTACGGAAGGGTACTCCACGCAGGCGGGGGAACTCGCCATCGGCCGGAACCTCAAAGTTGCGTTCATGCCCTGGAAGGGTTACAACTTCGAGGATGCGATCGTTATCTCCGAGCGTATCGTGAGGGAGGACATCTTCACCTCGGTACACGTGGACGAGTATATAATGGAGGTCCGCGACACTAAAAGGGGTGTGGAGGAACTAACTTCGGATATTCCGAACGTCAGTGAGGACGCCACCAAGGACCTCGACGAGAACGGTATCATCCGCATCGGGGCCAACGTCAAGCCGGGCGACATACTTATAGGTAAGATAACCCCGAAAGGGGAGAGCGACCCTTCGCCCGAGGAGAAACTGCTCCGCGCCATTTTCGGCGACAAAGCCGGGGACGTGAAAGACGCTTCGCTAAAGGCCCAGCCCTCGCTGTACGGTGTGGTCATTAAACGCGACCTCTTCTCGCGCGCCAGCAAGGACAACAAGAAGGGCAAGCAGAACGAAAAGCTCGTGCTGGAAAAGCTCGATATGGACTTCGTACAGGAAGCCCAGCAGCTTAAGGAGCTGTTGGTGCAGAAACTGTGGACCCTGCTGAAAGACAAGACCACGTCGGGCATTACCGACTATTTCGGTGCGGAACTCTACCCGAAGGGAACCAGGTTCTCGCAGAAGATGCTGCTCGACATTGATTACCACAACCTCAGCACGGATAAGTGGACCGAGGATGAGCGTATCAACGGCCTTGTGGTCGCGGCTATCAACAACTACGTGATCAAGTTCAAGGAGAGCGACGCCCGCATCAAGCGTGAGAAATACAATATAACGAACGGGGACGAACTCCCGGTCGGCATCATCCAGTTGGCCAAGGTCTACATTGCCAAGAAGCGTAAGCTGAAGGTGGGAGACAAGATGGCCGGCCGCCACGGTAACAAGGGTATCGTAGCGAGGATTGTACGGGACGAAGACATGCCCTTCCTCGAAGACGGTTCCATCGTGGATATAGTGCTCAACCCGCTGGGTGTGCCTTCGCGAATGAACCTCGGGCAGATTTACGAGACCGTGCTCGGGTGGGCCGGCAAGGAGCTGGGGCTGAAATTCGCCACACCTATTTTCGACGGTGCCACACTGGACGAAATCAACCAGTACACCGAAAAGGCCGGGGTGCCCAAGAGCGGGCGCACCTACCTTTACGACGGAGGTACGGGCGAGCGGTTCGACCAGCCGGCGACGGTGGGAGTTATCTACATGCTGAAACTCGGTCACATGATCGACGACAAGATGCATGCCCGTTCCATCGGTCCGTACTCGCTTATCACCCAGCAGCCGCTCGGGGGTAAGGCGCAGTTCGGGGGCCAGAGGTTCGGTGAAATGGAGGTGTGGGCGCTCGAAGCGTTCGGTGCGGCCAACATCCTCCAGGAGATTCTCACCATCAAGTCGGACGACGTGATGGGCCGTGCGAAGGCTTACGAAGCCATCGTCAAGGGCGACAACCTCCCGCAGGCGGGTATCCCGGAATCGCTGAACGTGCTGCTGCACGAGCTTCGCGGGCTTGCCCTCAGCGTCAAACTCGAATAGGCGGAGGTTAACCCGGGGCGCAGGTAGTGGCGATACGGCCGTCTACCTTACGGCCTGCCGGGGCGACTCCCGGGCGCCCGACACGTTTTAAGGATAAAAAACAACAAAAAATATGTCATTCACAAAAGACACCAAGAATACCCCCGGATTCAACAAGATATCCATCGGGCTGGCATCGCCCGAAGAGATTCTTGCGGCATCGAGCGGCGAGGTTCTGAAACCCGAAACGATAAACTACCGCACGTACAAACCCGAAAGGGACGGACTGTTCTGCGAGAGGATATTCGGGCCTGTAAAGGATTACGAATGCCATTGCGGTAAGTACAAACGTATCCGCTACAAGGGTATCGTCTGCGACCGTTGCGGTGTGGAGGTAACCGAAAAGAAAGTGCGCCGCGAAAGGACAGGGCATATATCGCTCGTGGTCCCGGTGGTGCATATCTGGTATTTCCGTTCGCTTCCCTCCAAGATCGGCTACCTGCTCGGTATTCCCTCCAAGAAACTGGAGGCCATTATTTACTATGAGCGCTACATCGTGATACAGTCCGGTGCGGCGGCAGCCAGCGGCGTGACCGAACTGGACCTGCTCACCGAGAAGGAATACCTGGACATACTGGCAACCCTCCCGAAGGGCAATCAACAGTTGGAGGACAACGACCCGGAGAAATTCATCGCCCAGATGGGTGCCGAGGCTATCTACACCATGCTGGAGAAGGTGGATATGGACGCCCTGTCGTTCCAGCTCAGGCACAAGGCCAACACCGAAACATCGCAGCAGCGTAAAGCCGAGGCCCTCAAAAGGCTCCATATCGTGGAATCGTTCCGCGCCTCCCGCGAGGTGAACAATCCGGAGTGGATGGTGTTGAAAGTTATTCCGGTGATACCGCCGGAGTTGCGTCCGCTGGTGCCCCTCGACGGGGGCAGGTTCGCCACTTCGGACCTTAACGACCTATACCGCAGGGTTATCATCCGTAACAACCGCCTCAAAAGGCTCATAGAGATAAAGGCCCCGGAAGTGATCCTCCGCAACGAGAAGCGTATGCTTCAGGAGGCTGTAGACTCGCTGTTCGACAACTCGCGCAAGAGCAACGCCGTGAAGACCGAGAGCAACCGCCCGCTCAAGTCGCTGAGCGACAGCCTTAAAGGTAAGCAGGGTAGGTTCCGCCAGAACCTTTTAGGTAAACGTGTCGACTACTCGGCCCGTTCGGTTATCGTCGTGGGTCCGGAGTTGAAGATGCACGAGATGGGTATCCCGAAAGATATGGCTGCGGAGCTGTACAAACCGTTCATCATCCGCAAACTTATCGAGAGGGGCATCGTCAAGACCGTAAAATCGGCTAAGAAAATTATAGACCGCAAAGACCCGGTTATCTGGGACATCCTGGAAAACGTTATCAAAGGCCACCCGGTGCTTATGAACCGCGCCCCGACGCTCCACAGGCTCGGTATACAGGCGTTCCAGCCCAAACTTATCGAGGGCAAGGCGATGCAGTTGCACCCGCTGGCGTGTACGGCGTTCAACGCCGACTTCGACGGCGACCAGATGGCGGTTCACCTTCCGCTGGGTAACGCCGCCATACTGGAGGCGCAGATACTTATGCTCGGTTCCCACAACATCCTCAACCCGGCCAACGGCGCGCCTATCACCGTGCCCTCGCAGGACATGGTGCTCGGGCTGTACTATATTACCAAGCAGCGTCCTAACGTAAAGGGCGAGGGTTTGGTGTTCTACGGTCCCGAGGAGGCTATCATTGCTTACAACGAAGGTCGCGCGGCGCTCCATGCCAAGGTGAAGGTGGTAATCGACAACGTACTTCAGTCGGACGGCACCCTCAAACGCGAACTGCTGGAGACCACCATCGGCCGTGTGCTGTTCAACCAGGTGGTTCCCGAAGAAGTTGGCTACATCAACACCCTGCTGACCAAAAAGTCGTTGAGGGATATTATCGGGCTGGTAATGAAAAAAGCCGGTGCCGACAAGGCGGCCGAATTCCTCGACTCGATTAAGGAACTCGGTTACGGGATGGCTTTCAAAGGCGGCCTTTCGTTTAACCTCGACGCGGTTATCGTTCCGGAAGAGAAACAGAAACTTATCAGCGAAGGTTACGACCGGGTGGACGAAGTGCTGGACAGCTACAACGCCGGTCTTATCACCAACAACGAACGCTACAACCAGATTATCGACATCTGGACCAACATAAACACCAAGCTCACCAAAACGGTGCTCGACCATCTTATCTCGGACCAGGACGGTTTCAACCCGGTCTATATGATGCTCGACTCCGGGGCCCGTGGTTCGAAGGAGCAGATACGCCAGCTCTCGGGGATGCGCGGTCTTATGGCCAAGCCGCAGAAAAGCGGCGCCGACGGCGGGCAGGTTATCGAGAACCCGATCCTCTCCAACTTCAAGGAGGGCCTCTCGGTACTCGAATACTTTATCTCCACCCACGGTGCCCGTAAGGGTCTGGCGGATACGGCCCTGAAAACGGCCGATGCCGGGTACCTGACAAGGCGCCTGGTGGACGTCGCCAACGACGTGATTATCACCGAACCTGACTGCGGTATCTTGCGCGGACTGTCGGCCACGACCCTTAAGAGGAACGAAGACGTGGTGCAGACCCTCTACGAGCGTATCCTCGGGCGAGTTGCGGTGCAGGATGTGGTCGACCCCTTGTCGGGCAAGATTCTCTGTGAGGCGGGCGACGAAATCACGGAGGAAATCGCCGAGACAATACAGAAGTCGCCGGTGGAGCAGGTGGAAATACGTTCGGTGCTTACCTGTGAAGCCCGCAAGGGTGTTTGCGCGAAGTGCTACGGCCGTAACCTTGCCACGGGCCGGATGGTCCAGAGGGGTGAGGCTGTGGGCGTAATCGCCGCGCAGAGTATCGGCGAGCCGGGTACGCAGCTTACCCTGCGTACGTTCCACGTCGGCGGTGTTGCCGGCGGGGTGAGCGTGGACTCGAATATCATTGCCCGTTACGACGGTAAACTGGAGATTGACGACCTGCGCGTTGTGGAACATAAAAACGACGCGGGCAAGACGGTGAAGGTCGTTATCAGCCGCCTGTCGGAACTCCGCATCGTGGATGTCCACACAGGCATAACCCTCTACACACACAACCTGCCGTACGGTTCGACCCTCTACATGAACGACGGCGATATGGTTAAGAAGGGCGACTTTGTCTGCGAATGGGATCCGTACAATGCGGTTATCATTTCGGAGTTCGAAGGAAAAATCGCTTTCGAGAACGTTATCGAGGGCGTCACCTACCGCGAGGAGTTCGACGAAGTTACGGGCCTGCGTGAGAAGGTAATCACCGAATCGAGGGATAAGAGCCGTAACCCGGTTATCCGCATCCTCGACAAGGCGGGCAACGAACAGAAGCAGTACAACCTGCCTGTGGGCGCGCACATCGTGGTTAAGGAGAACGCTACCGTGCGCACGGGCGATACGCTTATAAAGATACCGCGCGCTGTGGGCAAAGCCGGCGACATTACCGGGGGTCTTCCCCGTGTCACCGAGTTGTTCGAGGCGCGTAACCCGTCCAACCCGGCCATCGTGTCGCAGATCGACGGCGAGATATCGTTCGGCAAAATCAAACGCGGTAACCGCGAGATTATCGTTACCTCGAAGAGCGGCGAAGTACGCAAGTACCTCGTACCCCTCTCGCGCCAGATATTGGTCCAGGAGAACGACTACGTAAAGGCCGGTATGCCGCTTTCGGACGGTGCCATCACCCCGAGCGACATCCTTTCGATACTCGGACCGACGAAGGTGCAGGAGTACATCGTGAACGAAGTTCAGGAGGTATACCGCATGCAGGGTGTGAAGATAAACGACAAGCACTTCGAAGTTATCGTGCGCCAGATGACGAACAAGGTGCAGATACAGGACCCGGGCGATACCCGCTTCCTCGAAGAGCAGGTGGTGGACAAGTGGGAATTTAGGGACGTGAACGATGAGCTTTATGACAAAGTGGTCGTAACGGACGCCGGAGATTCTCAGAACGTACACCAGGGTGAGATTATTTCGGTGCGCAGGCTGAGGGACGAGAACTCGATGCTTCGCCGCAAGGACATGCGCCTTGTGGAGACCCGCGACGTTATCCCGGCCACCAGTACCCAGGTGTTGCAGGGTATCACCCGCGCGGCGCTCCAGACCAGCAGCTTCATGTCGGCGGCTTCGTTCCAGGAGACCACCAAGGTGCTCAACGAAGCGGCCATCAACGCGAAGGTCGACCCGCTGGCAAACCTGAAGGAGAACGTTATCTGCGGCCACAAGATTCCGGCCGGTACCGGTATCCGGGATTACGACAACCTGTTGGTGGGTTCGCTCGACGAATATAACGCCATGGTTTCCAAATAGAAACGGATACTTCTTTTAAAGCGCGCTCCCTATTTATAGGGAGCGCGCTTTTTTTATGGTGCGGGGCCATCGCCGGTAACGGCCGGGCAGGTGTGGGCTGGCTCTCAAGTCAATGGATATGGGCCGTACGGGAATGGCTATAATACATCCTTAACATGGCACAGGAAAATCATAATTACCGTCCATCGCGAAAGGTTTTATAAAAACCAGTTCCGTTTCCATTGCTTTGAGGGGTATATTGCGTAATTTTGCCGTATTCAAACACGACAGTAAATGAAATACAGTATAAAGGCGGCCGCGGGATGGTTGTTGCCGTTCGATAAGTGCGTTAGGAAGTCCGTTTGCCTTTTGTTCCTGGCTGTCTGGATAAAGTTCATCTTATTCGATCTCGTGTGGTGTTCCGCCACAACGTTCACTCCTTTTTCCACGTTCGAACTTTACGCTTACAGCATTCTCGCCTCGCTGATATTGGTGATACCCTACGTCTACACCCGGTCCGGCTGGGTGATGTGGATACTGATGCTGGCGCTGGACATGCTGCTGGTGGGCAACCTGCTCTATTTCCGAACCTACAATTCCTCCATACCACTGGAATCGTACACTCTGTGGGGCAATCTTAGCGACTATAAAAATAACGTCTGGCTCTCGTTCAGGTGGGTGGACGCGCTGTTTTTCGCCATCACCGGTGCCGCGGGGTGTATCTATTACCGCTTACAAAAAAAGTGCGGGTACGGACGGGATGCAGGGCGGCAGGGATTTGCCGTAAGGTCGCGATTCCTTCTGCTTCCCTTTGCGGTATTTATGCTCGCGTTTGCGGTCCAGTCGTTCAAAGGAGGTTTTATAAAGGCCTACCGGACGTTGAAGCAATCCTATAAATACTCGTTCGTAACCCCGATGTATACCGTTTTCGGTTCGCTATATTACGACATTGCGAAGGAAAAGTATATTTACACGGACCGTATAGGGGAACGGATTGCACAATGGGTCGAAACCCACAATGCGCGGCTTACCGCTTCTCCGATGGACACGCCGCAGAACGTAATATTCATTCTCCTCGAATCGTTCGAGAGCTGGATGATAGGGCTGGAGGTGGACGGGGTGGAGATTACCCCTAACCTTAACCGGTTGGTGGCGGATTCGACCGTGTTCTATGCCCCGCATGTGTTGTCGCAGGTGAAGGGCGGCCGCTCGGCCGACGCCAAGCTAATGTTCAATACCGGCTTACTGCCTATACAGGACGGTTCGTATAGTACCCAGTTCGCGGGAAACCGCTTTCCGTCGCTGGTGGAGGGCTTCAGGGAATTGTATCCCGAAGCGGTATCATGTGTGCTGTGCGTGGATAAACCCAGTACGTGGAACCAGGGGGTGTTCTGGGCTTCATTCGGATACGACCGGATGGTGGGACGGGCCTTCTTCAAGGAGGAGGATACGTTCGGTCCGAAGAATATAATGGGCGACGTACCGTTCCTCAGGCAGTGTGCCGAGAAGATAATCAGCGGGGAGAACTGGGACCGTGACGGGAACAACTTCGTGCAGGTTGTGACCTATTCGGGCCATTATCCCTTCACCATTCCCGACAGGCTGGCTTACATATCGCTTCCGGCCGACATGCCGGAGCTTCTCAGGGAATATATGACCGTGGGAAATTACACGGACCATGCCGTGGGCCTTTTCCTCGAAATGCTCGACGGGGAGGGGATACTCGAAAATACTACCGTTATAATCACCGGCGACCACGAGGGCCTTGCCAACCATCGGCAAAATCTCGCCCGGAGCGATGCCGGCCGCGGCCGGGTTTCGGCCGGGCAGTATACCCCGCTCATAATCCTCAATTCCGGCGCCCGGGGAGTCTACGAGCCGGTAATGGGCCAGATAGATATTTACCCGACCCTGCTCGACATTCTGGGGCTGGACGGTTACCGGTGGCGCGGGCTTGGCACATCCATTTATGACCCCACGCATACCGGTGCGGCATGTTCGCCGCAGATGCAGTTGGTGGGCGACACGGACGCCACTCCGGGCGAAATGCAGGACCGGCTCCGCGAAGCATGGGAGATTTCCGACCTTATTATCTGCCACGACTATTTTTCACGTATCAATTAGCGGCCTGACCGGTCAGCGTATAAAAACAGTAACGGGTTACCGTCGGTAACCCGTTACTGTTTTATATGGACTCAGACGGTCCGTCTGAGTCCATAAATATTACATCCTCTCGGGTACTTCGATGCCCAGGAGGCCCATGGTACGGGATATGACGTCGGCCACCTCTGCGGCCAGCTTCAGCCGGAAAGTGCGAATGGCGGCCTCCTCTTCACGAAGGATAGGCATATCGTGGTAGAAACCGTTGAAAAGTTTCGCAAGGTCGTAGGCGTACTGCGCTATTAGCGCGGGCGAGTAGTTCTCCCCGGCGGACCGGACCGTAGCCGGAAGGTCGGCGAGGTGTTTTATCAACTCCACCTCTGAGGAGCTTAGCTGTATCCCCGGCAGGTCGGTGTCGCGGTAATCCAACCCCAGCTCCGCGGCTTTGCGGAGGATGGACTTTATACGTGCATGGGTGTACTGGATAAACGGCCCCGTGTTACCGTTGAAGTCTATGGATTCCCGCGGGTCGAAGAGCATCGTTTTCCGCGGGTCTACTTTGAGCAGGAAATATTTAAGTGCTCCCATACCCACCATGCGGCTCACCGCGGCAGCTTCTTCCTCACTGCAACCGTCCAGTTTACCCAGCTCGTCCGACATTTCGCGGGCGGTGCCCACCATGTCGGAGATAAGGTCGTCGGCGTCGACCACCGTACCCTCGCGCGACTTCATCTTACCCTCGGGCAGTTCCACCATCCCGTATGAGAGGTGGTAAATGGTGTCCGACCAGTCGTAACCGAGTTTTTTGAGGATAAGTTTCAGAACCTGAAAATGGTAGTTCTGCTCGTTGCCTACCACGTATACCAGGCTGTCGAACCGGTAATCCTTGTGTCGTTCGAGTGCAGTGCCGAGATCCTGCGTCATATAGACCGACGTGCCGTCGCTGCGCAGCAGCAGTTTCTCGTCCAGCCCGTCCGGGGTGAGGTCGATCCAGACGGAGCCGTCCGGGCGGCGATAAAACACTCCCCGGTCCAGCCCGTCCTGCACAAGGTTTTTGCCCAGCAGGTAGGTATCCGACTCGTAATAAATCTTATCGAAGCTGACCCCGAGGGCCTTATATGTCGCATCGAAACCTTCGTAAACCCAGCCGTTCATCTTCTCCCAAAGGGCGATCGTTTCGGGGTCGCGGGCTTCCCAGCGGCGGAGCATCTCCTGCGCCTCACGGATAGACGGTGCCTGTTGTTTGGCCTCTTCCTCGTCCATGCCCGCGGCGACGAGTTCTGCCGTCTCGGCTTTATAGTGTTTGTCGAACTCCACGTAGTATTTTCCGACGAGGTGGTCGCCTTTCATGCCGCTCGACTGCGGGGTTTCCCCGCCGCCGTATTTCTGCCATGCCAGCATACTCTTGCAGATATGGATGCCGCGGTCGTTGACAAGGTTGACCTTTATGACGTTATGGCCGTTCGCCCCCAGAATCTGCGAGACTGAGTAACCCAGCAGGTTATTGCGGATATGGCCGAGGTGGAGCGGCTTGTTGGTGTTGGGTGATGAATATTCCACCATGTAGGTCTTCCCGCTCGGCGGGGCGAAACCATACCCGGGTTGCCGTTCCATCTCCGTGAACCTCTCCTGCCAGAAGGCGTCGGAAAGGGAAAGGTTCAGGAACCCTTTTATAACGTTGTATCCTTTGAAAATCGGGTAACGCCCTGTCATCGCCTCGCCTATTTCCGCGGCGGTGGCTTCGGGGGCCTTCCGGCTCGCCTTCAGCAGCGGGAACACCACGAGTGTGTAGTCTCCCTCGAACTCCTTGCGGGTTTTCTGTATCTGGACTGCTGATTCGGCCACCTCGCCGTACAGCGCGGTTACGGTTTCAAGAGCCCGTTGTTGTATTATATCCTCTATATTCATAGCGGTAAGAGTCGTTTAAAGTAACCCCAAAGATAATGTTAAACCGTCTAAATGCATAAATTCTTCCCATTAAATACCTGCCGTGGCGCGTAGCCCCGTCCGCGCGTCCGGCCGGCGGGATTGGAAGGATGGTATTCCGGCGATTATTCTTTATTTTTGTACCTTTTAAAACCTGCCCGATGAAAATTGCCGGTCTCGACCTCGGTGAGAAACCCCTTCTGCTCGCACCCATGGAGGATGTGACCGATCCCTCGTTCCGCTATATTTGCAAGGAGTTCGGTGCGGACATGGTCTACACGGAGTTTATCTCCTCGGACGGGCTTATCCGCGATGCGGCCAAATCACTTGCCAAACTCAATATTTCCGACCAGGAGCGCCCCGTGGGGATACAGATATACGGCCACCTTATCGAGCCGATGGTAGAAGC
Organism: Alistipes sp.; assembly: GCA_021202985.1. Taxonomy (GTDB): domain Bacteria; phylum Bacteroidota; class Bacteroidia; order Bacteroidales; family Rikenellaceae; genus WRDF01. The sequence continues at coordinate 132,425 of JAJQCA010000046.1, read as the reverse complement.
GGCAATTGTGGCCGAGACCGCTCGCCCGGACGTTATCGACATTAATTTCGGGTGCCCGGTAAAGAAGATAGCCAACCGTGGGGCCGGCAGCGGCATGATGAAAGACGTGCCGCTGATGGTGGAAATGACCCGCAGGATAGTCCGGGCCGTCCGAACCCCCGTGACCGTAAAAACCCGGCTCGGGTGGGACGATGACAACCGGAATATCCATGAAATCGCCCTTCGGTTGCAGGATGTAGGGATCGCCGCACTCACCATCCACGGCAGGACCCGCTCCCAGATGTACAGGGGCGAGGCCGACTGGACCCTTATCGGGCAGGTGAAAAACGACCCGGCTATCCGTATCCCGATTATAGGAAACGGCGATATAGACTCCCCGCAGCGGGCTGCTGAAGCGTTCGACAGGTACGGCGTCGACGGGGTGATGGTGGGCCGCGCCACATACGGGCGTCCGTGGATTTTCCGGGAGATACGGCACTACCTCCGAACGGGAGAGCTCCTGCCCCAGCCGTCGGTTTCGGAGCGGGTCGAAATAGCTAAAAGGCATTTGCTCAAATCGGTGGAGGTAAAGGGAGATAAAGTGGGGGTGTTGGAAATGCGCCGCCATTTCTCCAACTATTTCAAAGGCCTGCCTAACTTCAAAGAAACACGTTATAAACTCGTCACACTTAACGAAGTTCCCGAACTGCTCTCCACGCTCGACTATGTGGCCGAAACCTGGGGCGGGTACGATACGGCCGCCATCGTTCCACCACCTTTGTCGAAAGAAATCTGACGGACTGCCGACCGGTGTCAGAGCGTACCGAACGGTATGCACCGACCGGCAGCCGGGTAGTCGCATCCATTATCAGAATAACATGACATGCCGTTATTTTTAGTGACCTTATTTCCTGGGCTGTATAACTTTGGCCACCGGGGCGGTGTCGACCAGCCGTTACGATTCCGCCTACCGGCCCGATGCCCGCACCGGGTTAGTTTATCTGATTAAATTTTCCTAATTTTACAACCGCACCTTTACGCAGGAAGCCTTCGGGTGGAGTGGGGGTGCGGTTTATACAGTAGACGTTTACAGGCGTTTGTCTTTCGTGTTTCAAAACTTCGCAATTTTTGAACCCTTCGGAACGACGGATAGCAACTCGAAACGTCCTGCTGATATGTGTTTATACACAAGGCATGTCCTTTGGACAGGACATTGCCGTGTATTACATATCGGCGTGGGCTTTCTGCGTTGCTCGTTCCCGAAGGGTGGGCATGCGAAGGCCCTGAAACTCGGAGCGGGCGAAGGTAAGATTCCCACGCTTTTTCTGTATATATCCCTTACCTTTCATACTTAATCTCACCCACAGGGAGTCGGGGCGGTCAACTTTCGGGAAAGGCTATGCTCCATGCCGGACAACTTATCGAACGCACACTACGCCAGCAGGGACGACCCGTCGCCTGGTTTGCGCGCCAGTTGTGCTGCACCCGGCCGAACGTATACAAAATATTCCGTAAAGAGACCATCGACACCCACCTCCTGTGGCGTATATGCATTATCCTCGAACACGATTTCTTCGGCGAGCTATCCGATGCCGTCCGGCAGGAGGCCCACAGCCGTAAATACCTGATGCGTATCTGAACTGGCGACACTTATGTCCCTTTTTTGGAAATACCCGCGCGCCCTTCCCGCTGCTTGTTTTACATACCTTTGTCCGGGAATTTGAAGTGTCCGGTAGGCGGCGCTTCGACAACCTCCCCGGCGATTGTACGCCGGCATTATTAACCCCTAAATATTCAGTCTATGAAGAAACTTCTGCCGGTCCTGCTTTTTGTGGCCGTTTGCTCAATCCCGGCACATGCCCAAAAGACCGTGGTAAAAGTGCTCAATACACAGGCCCGGGTGCTGGACATGAACTCCAACGCCTATGTTAAGCCGGTGGTGGTGGAGCTGAGGGTCGACCCGGAAAAGAAAAAGGACGTATGGCATCTCACCCGCGAGGAGATAGAGATAGCGTTGCAGGGCGATATTGCCAACATCCGCAACTGGGGCGCCAACCGCTCCTCGGAGGAGTACGACTGCGACGTTATGGTAGCGGCCACTTTCAAAATAGAGAGCGAAGACCGTGGCGGCTATAACGTTACCGTAACCGGATACCCGGGCCATTACACCCACTGGGAGACCGCTACCGAAGAGGATTACGAATGGATACGTATGGAGATCGGCCAGCCTTTAGAGAGGGAGAAGGGTGCGGTGTCCATAAGAAGATAAACCTAAACTTAAAGTCGAAACGAAAAATGAAAAGGATACTGTTTATAGCAGCGGCTATATTTTTGTGCCATGGAATCAGTGCGCAAACCCGCATCCTGGAATCCCACAGCAGGTTATTGATTACGGATTCCGAACCGGCTCCCGAGCCGAAGGCCAGCCAATGGTTTTTCCGTGCCGGCCTGAACGTTATGAACGCGGCCGGAAAAAACGCTAAAGGTCTTAGCGGTAAGGCGGCTTACGACTTTATGATAGGCTACCAGAAGCCAATACGCGAGGCCGGGGCCTATTGGGGTATGGAATTCGGCCTCGGCTCACGCGGTTACAAGGTAGACAACGAATACGCCGATGCGAGTCTTATTGCGCACAGCGTCCAGTACTCCCCGTTCACTTTCGGGTGGAAGTTTGCCGTGTCCGCCGATTTTAAAATCGATATTCATACGGGGTCCTATGCCCTGTATGACTATGCCGGGAAGCAGAAGCGGGATACGGGAGGCGGTAGCCAAAGTGCGAAAATCGGTGACTGGGACGGCTGGAACCGTTACGACGCGGGCCTTAATACCGGTACCGGTTTCTGGTACCGCAATCGTTTTAACTTCGATTTCAGCTTCCAACGCGGTTTTGTCAAAATGGGGGAAGGCAGTAAGATGTTTACGAACAATTTCAAAATACGGCTCGGGCTGGCATTCTGAACCCCGCCCGGGAGCAGACAATCAGGTCCCGGATAATCCGGGGACCGCATTAATAACGACAAATGAAAAAATTAACCCTTTTATTTTGCACCCTCGCGCTGTCGGCTCTGATGTTCGGCGGTTGCGGCAACGACGACGACAAGGTAGGCGACGAGTCGAACCTCTATGGTACATGGTATCTGGTAAAGTACAGCGGATGGGAATACAACACGAGCAACTCGTTCAGCGTTTCTTTCAGCACCTCGTCGGAATACCAGATGTATATGACTTTCGACTCCGACGGTACGGGCGTCGTCAGGGAAGTGGACAGGGAGGAAGACTGGGAATACAGCGAAGCCTTCCGGTGGTATATGGATGAAGATGTACTTGTTATAATCGACTCCGACGGGGACATAATAACGCAGGACGTGGCTAAGCTCACCTCATCGTCGCTCGTACTCGAGATAAGCGAATACGACCACTATGACAGGATGGAATACAAGAAACAGAAATAAGTAGCTGGTTTTTTTCTATCGCGATGCGGCATCCTCCGGGGGCCGCATTTTTTGATAACGTCAAACCCGATGCAAACCGGCAATGGAAGGAACGATTGCCCGGCACGGGGGGATGGCTGACGGTAGGCGGTTACTCTAAGGATGAATAAGGCCCGGTTACAATTACCGTCAGCTCGATTTCCTCGTTAGAGATATTGTCCACGACCCTTACGGACGTTTCGCCTTCGCTGAGACCGGTCAGGATAAGTTTGCCTGCCGATTTCTTACCCATTTTGCTGTAACCGGCAAGCACGGTCGATTCGTCGAGTGTATATATGGAGTAGTTACCGTTGCCGGAATTTATCTCTATTTCTTTATTCTGGCCCGCTTCTATCGAATAAGCCAGGGCCGAAAAAGAAAGGGGTATTTCGTCCTTATTCGAACATGCCGAGAGGAATATTACCGGTATCAGACAAACGGCTAAAAATGAAATCGCTATAACGGTGTAAACCTTTTTCATGGTGCGTGGTTTGTAATTCTGGTTACAGGTAAGATGCAAGGCCGCCCGGGAACGATGCATGAAAAAGGAATAAATTAGTTAAAAAGTTTCATATTCCGGCCTAAACGGAACGGCCTCCCGTACAGGGAGGCCGTTTTAAACAGATACCCGGCCTATACGGCCGGAACCACAACGCGGCTATTCTTCCGCTATCGCATAGTCCATCGAAGCGTATCGTTTATAGGAATTGTACCTCCATTTGGCGTTCTCTTCCGCGGCCCGGAACAGCTCTTCCGCTTCGTCCGGGAACGATTTCAGAAGCGACGTGTAGCGCACCTCTTTCATCAGGAACGGCCGGAATTTGCTCCAGTCAGGCTCTTTGGAGTCGAGCGAGAACGGGTTCTTCCCGGTGCCTTCCAGCGCGGGATTGTACCTCCACAAGTGCCAGTACCCCGATTCGACAGCCTGCTTGCCGATGGTCTGGGTGCGGGTCATGCCGCCTTTGATACCGTGGTTGATACAGGGCGAGTAGGCAATCACCAACGACGGTCCGGGATAAGCCTCCGCCTCCTTCATTGCGTTGAACATCTGCGACTGGTTTGCCCCTATGGCAACCTGCGCCACATAGACGTAACCGTACGTCATGGCGATAACGCCGAGGTCCTTCTTGCGGATTCGTTTACCCGAGGAGGCGAATTTGGCTACGGCGCCTACCGGGGTCGACTTTGAAGACTGGCCGCCGGTATTGGAGTAGACTTCCGTGTCCACCACGAGGATATTAACATCCGCTCCCGATGCCAGTACGTGGTCGAGACCACCGTAACCGATATCGTAGCCCCAGCCGTCGCCGCCGATTATCCACTGCGATTTTTTCACGAAGTGGTCCTTCATCGCCAGCAGTTCACGGCAGGTGTCGCAGTCGCAGGACTGGAGCATCGGAATAAGTTTCTCGCTCGCGGCCGCACTGGTTGCCGCCTCGTGGCGTCCGTCTATCCATTCCTGCATCGCGTCCTTCAGCTCGGCGGTGCAGCACGGGCAGTCGGCTATCGCGTTACGCATCTTCTCTTCCACCGTGTCGCGGAGTTTCTCGGTGCCGATATGCATACCGAAACCGAACTCGGCATTATCCTCGAACAGCGAGTTGGCCCATGCCGGACCGCGGCCGTTCTGGTCGAGGCAGTAAGGCGTCGACGGGGCCGAGCCGCTGTATATGGAAGTACAGCCTGTGGCGTTGGCGACCATCATGCGGTCGCCGAACAACTGTGTAAGGGTCTTGATGTACGGCGTTTCGCCGCAGCCGGCGCAGGCGCCGGAGAACTCGAACAACGGCTGGGCGAACTGGCTGCCTTTCACGGTTTTGCTCTTGTCGATTACCTGGTCGCGGTACCCCACGTTTTTGTGGAGGTCGTCGTAGATAGGCTGCTGGCACATCTGGCTTTCGAGCGGCTCCATCACGAGGGCTTTCTCCTTGGCCGGGCAGACATCCGCACAGTTCGAGCAACCCGTACAGTCGAGAGGGGTTACCTGTATACGGAATTTGTACTCCTTGGTCGGACCGAGGCCCTGCAGGGTCTCGATGTTGCGCTGCGCGGCTTCCTGCTCGGTGAGCAGGAACGGGCGTATGGCCGCGTGCGGGCAGACGTACGAACACTGGTTACACTGGATACAGTTCTCAGGTATCCATTTGGGTACGTTCACCGCGATGCCACGCTTCTCGTATGCCGAAGTGCCGTTGTCCCATGTACCGTCTTCGCGGCCCGTGAATACGCTTACCGGTAACTGGTCGCCCTTGAGGGCGTTCACCGGCTCCACCACATTGGTTATGAACTCCGGCTTACAGCCGCATCCGGTCGCTGCCGGCGCTTCGGCCGAACAGTCGATAGATGCCCATTCAGCGGGGACGTCGACCTTTACCACCTTCTGGCCGCCGAGGTCTACCGCCGCATAGTTCATATTGACTATGTCCTCGCCCTTGATGCCGTAGGATTTCAGGATGGCCTTCTTCATGTGCTCCACGGCCGTCTCGTACGGTATCACGCCGGCAATCTTGAAGAACGCCGACTGCATTATGGTGTTGGTGCGGCTGCCGAGACCTATTTCCGCCGCGATTGCCGTGGCGTTGATTATGTAGAAGTTAATCTTCTTCTCGGCCAGCTCCCTTTTCATTTTGCCCGGCAGGGACGCTTTGGTCGTCTCCGCGTCGTGGACGCTGTTCAGGAGGAACGAACCGCCCGGCTTAATGCCCTTGAGTACGTCGTACTTGTCCACGTACGACGGAACGTGGCAGGCCACGAAATCGGGTGTGGTAACCAGATAGGGCGATGTGATGGGGCTGTCGCCGAACCGGAGGTGCGAGGATGTGTAACCGCCCGACTTCTTCGAGTCGTACGAGAAGTAGGCCTGGCAATATTTGTCGGTCGTTTCGCCGATAATCTTAATCGAGTTCTTGTTGGCGCCCACCGTACCGTCGGCCCCGAGACCGAAGAACAGGCCCTCGAAAGTCCCCGGTTTCGCAAGCGAAATCTCCTCGCCCACGGGGAGGGATTTGCAAGTCACGTCGTCCACGATACCTACCGTGAAATCCTTTTTGGGCTCGGCCGAAGCGAGATTCTCGTAAACGGCGAGTATCTGGGCAGGGGTGGTGTCCTTCGACGAGAGGCCGTAAATGCCGCCGATAACCATCGGGGCGTTCTCCTTGCCGTAGAACATATCGCGCACGTCGAGGTAGAGCGGCTGGCCGGAAGCTCCCGGCTCTTTCGTGCGGTCGAGCACGCACACCCGCTTAACGCTGGCCGGAACCGCTTCGAAGAAATATTTTTCCGAGAACGGACGGTAGAGGTGGACCGTGATAAGACCCGTTTTCTGTCCCTCCGAGTTGAGGTAATCAATAGTCTCTTTTATGGTCTCCGTTACGGAACCCATAGCCACTATCACATTCTCCGCGTCCGGTGCGCCGTAGTAGGTGAACGGGCGGTAGCGGCGGCCCGTGATGCCGCTTATCTTGTCCATCATATCGGCCACCATGTCCGGCAGCACGTCATAGAAACGGTTGGATGCTTCGCGCGACTGGAAGTAAATGTCCGGGTTTTGGGCCGTACCCCGGGTAACCGGATGGTTCGGATTGAGGGCCCTGGCACGGAACGCCGCAAGGGCATCCCGGTCAATGAGTGCCGCGATGGCGTCCTGATCCATCACCTCCACCTTCTGAATCTCGTGCGAGGTACGGAAACCGTCGAAAAAGTGAAGGAACGGTACGCGGGATTTGATAGCCATAAGGTGGGCTATCCCCGCGAGGTCCATAACCTCCTGCACACTGCTGGTGGCCAGCATGGCGAACCCGGTCTGGCGGGTGGCCATAACGTCCTGGTGGTCACCGAAAATCGAGAGCGCCTGAGCTGCCAGCGCACGGGCCGATACGTGCAGAACACCCGGCAGCAGCTCGCCGGCTATCTTGTACATGTTGGGAACCATCAGCAACAGCCCCTGCGAGGCGGTGAAGGTGGTGCTGAGCGCACCGGCCTGCAAAGAGCCGTGCAGGGCGCCGGCGGCTCCCGCCTCGGATTGCATCTCTACGACCTGTACGGTCTCCCCGAAAATGTTTTTCCGTCCCGCGGCCGCCCACTCGTCCACGAGTTCCGCCATCGTCGACGATGGTGTGATCGGGTAGATAGCCGCCACCTCGCTGAACATATAGGCGATATGGGCAGCAGCGTAGTTACCGTCACAGGTGATGAATTTTTTTTGTGCCATCTTTGTTATTCTATGTGTAGTTTCTAATTAAAATTGCGAATGGTTCCCGGCTAAAACTTTAGTGGCCCGCCGGGCTGGTATGATCCCGGGCTGTGGCCGGTTGTTAATCGTTTGATTTAGTAAGGGTTCGTTGTGAAAACTTACAAATATACGGGAAAATTAGCTACCCGCCCAAATTTTCATTTGTTAGTTTTTTCACACTTTACGGGCCGAATATGGCAATTCCGGACACGCAACTGCGATGGCCTGAGTAATCGTGGCTGTAATGCCTTATGCAGCCCTTACAGGGCGTCTTCCAAGACCCGGGTTAAAGTTCCTGCCGACCGGCCTTTAAACCGGGGAAATGCGGGTCCGGAAGAAACGCCGCTTCCCGATGAGCAACGGGTGCCGTCGGATTGTTACATCGCCTTTCAAACTTATCCGGACGCCAATACCGGGGAAAGAGCGTCGCGGAAAAATACCGATGCGCTAAGTTTTCTCGTAATCAGATTGCTCTCTCGGTATGGCTCAATGATAACGAATGCGAGACGCTTCTCCCGGCTTTCACCTCCCGGCCGGAAATATTATCTTTGCGGTGCGACCGGCCGCCGCCGGTTAAACGCATGCACGAAATGAAGTATATCGGAAGGATAACGCTCTATTTTATAATATTTTTCGCCGTGGCGTCGGTCGGGTGTGTGGCCGTGTTCCGCTATATACCGGTAACGGTAACGCCGTACAAGGCCGTGCAGGCGCTCGGGGCCGGCCGCAGCGGGGTCGATTCGAAGTGGGTTCCTCTTACCCGTATATCGCCCTATTTGCAAAAAGCCGTTATAGCCACCGAAGATAATAATTTCCTCTCCCACCGCGGCTTCGACCTGGAAGCCATACGCGCAGCCATGCAGGAACGGCGGGAAGGACGCCGCAAACGGGGAGCCAGCACCATCAGCCAGCAGACCGCCAAAAATGTGTTCTGCGCACCGGCGGGAACATGGTTGCGGAAGGGAGTCGAGAGCTGGTTCACCGTCCTGATCGAAGCGGTATGGGGGAAACAGCGGATTATGGAAGTCTACCTTAACGTTATAGAGGTGGCTCCGGGGGTTTACGGGGCACAGTCGGCCGCGGAGCGGTATTTTGGTAAACCGGCTTCCGGGCTGTCCCGCAGCGAGGCGGCTATGGTAGCGACCGTGCTTCCGGCGCCGTCCCGGATGGACCTCGGTGCGCCCTCGTCATACATGCAAAGAAGGTCGTCGCAGGTTGTGTCGCTTATGAACAAGCTCCCCGACCCGGATTATTCGCAGGCAAGGTAAACCACCCGGGCCGGTATGGCATCCGAATTGTTGGTCGTTCGGTTTGCGTGACACCATCGGGCAGGGGCACACAGGTATGGACAGTCGTTTCGGTCCATGCCGAATACGGCCCGGAACAGTCCCGCCGGTTTATTCGGGGAACGTTTTTACCGCTTGGCCCCGCTTTTTTCACTACCTTTACCCGCTCGGACAGGTCGGAATAAACCGGTCCGCCGATAAGTAAATAAATACCCGTGATAGAATATAAACAGAAGATACTGCCTAACGGCCTTACCGTACTCGCCCACAGGGACAGGGCTTCGGCCATGGCCGCGGTGAACATTATATACCGCGTGGGCGCCCGTAACGAGAACCCCTCCCGGACGGGATTCGCGCACCTGTTCGAGCACCTTATGTTCCGCGGTACCCGCGACATCCCGGATTTCGACCTTCCCCTCCAGATGGCTTGCGGCGAAAATAACGCATTCACAAATAACGACTATACCGATTATTATATAACCCTGCCCAAGGACAACCTCGAAATAGCCCTCTGGCTGGAATCCGACCGGATGACCGGGCTGGATATTAGCCCCGTGGCGCTCGAAGCCGAAAAGCGGGTAGTCATAGAGGAATATAACCAGCGCTATCTAAACCAGCCATACGGCGACCATTGGCTGCTGCTGCGCGATATGGCTTACAAAGTCCATCCATACCGGTGGGCCACCATCGGCCTTACGCCCGACCATATCGCGGACGCCACACTCGACGAGGTGAAGGCCTTCTACAAGAAATATTATAGTCCCTCGAACGCGATTCTCTCCATTGTGGCCGACATACCGGAAGTTGAGGCGATAGGGCTGGCCGAAAAGTGGTTCGGCGAGGTCGAGGGCGAACCGGCCCCGCACGACCTGTTCCCGGCAGAACCGGAGCAGACCGAAGCCCGGCGCCTGGAGTGCATGAAAGACGTTCCGGCCGTGGCCATTACCATCGCCTTTAAAATGGCCGGCCGATTGAGCCGCCAGCACTACCTTTGCGACCTGATGTCGGACCTGCTGGCGGGGGGAAGTTCTTCCCGGCTGAACCATTTCCTTGTGAAGGAGAAAAAGATGTTCTCGTCGGTGAACGCCTACATCTCAAACGACCTCGACCCGGGGCTGTTCATCATGACCGGCCACCTGCTGCCGGGGTTCTCAATCGAAGAGGGCGAGAAGGCCATGTGGGAGGAACTCGAAAAATTGAAGAACGAGGAAATAACGGATTACGAGCTGGAAAAGGTGAAAAACAAATTCGAGGCGGGGACGATTTTCGGCGAAATAAACGTGATGAACAAGGCCATGAACCTCGGCTACTACAATATGATTGGCGATATGTCGCTCCTGAACGGCGAGGTGGCCATATTCCGGTCCGTGACAGCCGACGAAGTGGCCCGGGCGGCCGCGGAAGTTTTCGTCCCGGAGCGGAGTTCCACGCTTGTGTACGTACCGGAAAAAATGATAAGGGATGCAAATGGAAAGTAACGGTACGATGGCCCGGATGCCTGCCATAAAGGTACCCGACAGCCTTGAAACCCGCCTGCCGGAAGTGACCGTGGCGGCCAACGGGGTTAAGATATACACTCTCGATATTCCCGACCAGCCGGTTATCCGGATCAGCTTTATATTCCGGGCGGGCAGTTCCGTGCAGGAAAAGCCCTTCTCGGCCTCCGCCACGGCCAATATGCTGGCCGAGGGGAGCCGCCTGCACGACGCGAGGCATATCGCCGAGAGGCTGGACTATTTCGGGTCGTATTACGACGTGACCATTGACCGGGATTACGCGGTGGTGACTTTCGCATCCCTGTCGCGGTTCTTCGGCAAGACACTCGAAGTGGCCCGGGAGATACTCGCCATGCCCGCCTTCCCGGAGGCGGAGGTTTCGGTGTACGCCAACAAGCATTGCCAGCGCCTCGGGCTGGAGAGGCAAAAAGTGTCGTTCCGCGCCCGCGAGATATTCGCAAAGGCCCTCTTCGGGCCGAAGCATCCGTACGGGGTCTCCTACTCCGAATACCGGTACAACGACCTGACCCGAGATATCCTCGAGGAGTTCTATACGCGCCATTACGTGTCGGGCAACTGCTTCGTGGTTGCCAGCGGCCGGGTGGGGCCAAAGGAGACCGCGCTGCTCGAGGAGTTCGCCGGATTCCTTCCGGCTGGTGATGCGCCGGCGCCGCCGGCGTTCCCGAAGGCGGTCTCGGAAAGTTTCGAGTTCGAGGGGCACCACGGCGCCCTGCAATCGGCCCTCAGGATAGGCCGCCTGTTCCATCCGCGCACCCATCCCGATTATATACCGATGCAGGTGGTTACGGCCATCCTCGGAGGATATTTCGGGTCGCGCCTTGTGAGTAACCTCCGCGAGGAGAGGGGGTATACGTACGGAGTGTTCGCCGGGATGGTGAATATGGAGAACGAGGGTTATATTGCCATAGCTACCGAGGTGGCGAAGAACGCCACGGTCGATTCGGTGGCCCAGATATACCTCGAGATGGAGCGGCTCGCCACTGAGCCGGTGCCGGAGGAGGAGCTGCAAATAGTGAAGAACATTATGACCGGCGAGGTTATGCGTATCCTCGACGGGCCGTTCGGGATTGCGGACGTAACCATCGAGAATATCCAGAACGGGACGGACAACACCTATCTCGAAAGGTTCCTCCGCGAGGTTAAGGCCATGACCCCGGAGAGCGTTCTGGCTACCGCAGCCAGATACCTCGACCCGGAGCTGTTCACCACCGTGGTGGTGGGAGACCACTCGCTGGAGAAATATTTCGCCGGGTAGATTCCGGTGTATTCCACGTAGCGGCTTCCGGCCCTCAACCCGCACCCGGCGGGCCGTAAATTCCCCTCCTCATGAGGAGTAATAAACCGGAAGGTTTAGAAACAGATAGTATCCCGTAAAAGAAGACCGCAGGATGGAGCTATTGTACCTTGCATACCTGGGCAATATTCAGTACTATACCAAACTCTGCTGTTCGGAGTGTGCCGTGGACGTTTATGAAAACTACGTCAAGCAGAGCTACCGCAACCGCTGCGAGATTATGACTGCCGGCGGCAGGACTGCCCTTACGGTGAACATCGTAAAGCCGGGTAACTTTAGCCGGACCCCCCTCAGGGACGTACGGATAGACAATACCAAACGGTGGCGCCATATTCACTGGCATGCAATAGTCTCGTCGTACGCCAACTCCCCCTATTTCGACTATTACACCCACCTCTTCGAACCGTTCTACCGGAAAGAGTACGTCTTCCTCTACGACCTTAACACGGGGCTGATGGAGACCGTACTCGGGATTCTCGGTTGCCGGCACCGTCCACTCTTTCCGGACGGCTACGTCGACCTGCGAAACGCCCCGTCCGGGGAGTTCACCGATTACCGCTCTACGATCTCCCCGAAGGCCCGGCTGAAGCGGGAGGACCCGCGGTTCCGCCCCGAGCCTTACTGGCAGGTCTTTTCGGACCGCTTCCCCTTCGAGGAGAACCTTTCCGTTATCGACCTGCTCTTTTGTGAAGGGCCGGCGGCGGCCGATATTATACGGCGTTCATATATAGACACTCCCTGAAACGGCCCGGGCGGGGAGCCGTCCCGTGCCTGGTGCATTATCCCCTTCTCACTCCCTTGTATGGCATCCGTCTTGCATTCGTAATACGTTAAAATAAATATTATGAAGATGATGCATTGTAATTGCTGCAGGAAGGATAAGAAGAAGGAAATAGCCATCGCCGCTGCCGTCGGCGGAGGTATTCTCGCCGCGGCGGCGGGAGTTTTCCTTGCGAAAAAATTCAAACGGACCATCCCCAAAGGGGTGCGTGCCGTAAGCCCGTTCGAACTGTCGCGCTTCCTGGGGAAGTGGTACGAAATAGCCCGGTTCGACTACAAGTACGAAAAGAAGCTCGACTACGTGACGGCCGAGTACACCCTCAACGAAGACGGCTCGGTAAAGGTGATAAACCGCGGCTATAACACCGAAAAAGGGGAGTGGGAAGAAGCCGAAGGTAAAGCCAAATTCGTGGACGACACACATGAGGGTAAGCTGAAGGTGTCGTTTTTCGGACCGTTCTACTCCGGATACAACGTGATCAGTATCGACCCGGATTACCGGTTCGCGTTGATAGCGGGCGAAAACAGGGACTACCTGTGGCTGTTGTCGCGGGAGAAATTCATGCCGGACGATGTACGGAAAAAATACCTGAAGCTGGCCTGCAAGCTCGGTTACGATATTCACGACCTTGTCTGGACACAGCAGTAATACCACCGTCGGCCCGGCCGGTGCGTGAACAGGAACCCCCGCAATGGCTTTGCGGGGGTTCCTGTTTATTATTCAGCCTTTAAGGGCTTCCACCAGGGGGCCGATCATGGCCGGGATGGAGTTCTCGGTTTGTGCAGTGTAGAAATTACCGTCCGTCTCCGAGGGCGAATCGGTAGCACTGCCTTTGACGATGGCGCCTTTTGCGAGCGGGTGTACGGCCAGCCTCCGGCCTTCGGAGACTCCCGCCATTTCATACATCAATGCCGCGGCGCAATGGCCGGCCATGATTTTGCCCGCTTCTGCGAACTCGGCGATTACCGCGAGCATGTCCCTGTTGTACTGTTTTTCGGCGTTCTGGCTGAAAACCGGAACGGCGTCGCCGCATGCGAAAACCAGTGCGTCATATTCACCCGCCCTGCCTAAAAGGTTCGCCACCGTGTCGTCAGCCCGGAGGGCGATGCCCGAGTTGGTTGCGATTTCGGTCGTGTCCGCCACCGCGAACACCCGGTAACCGATTCCGTTTTCGTAAAACGCTTCGAGGTACTGGAACAGCCCGGCCCCGTTCACCGGGTTGAGGGCCAGAACCGCTGCTTTCTTTGCCATAACTTCAGAATTTAGTGATTAACGATATTGTTACTAAAGGTAAGTTTGTTACTTTTGTAAAGCAAACATACGCAGGTTTTACTTATCCCGCAAGAACGCACCTGCGGATAAGATACTAACAGCGGTGTAACTATCGCTGCAAGACAAAGTGTTATGGAGAGTGAAAATTTCCAATTTTTTTTACCCCCCGCGGGTTCCGGGTTTTGCCCGGTTAGGAACGTGCTCGACCGGTTCGGCGACAAGTGGTCCCTGCTGGTGCTTTCCACCCTGCACGCAAACGGCAGGCTCAGGTTCAGCGCCATTCACCGTACCATCGGTGACGTGTCGCACCGGATGCTGACCGTCACCCTCCGCTCCCTCGAGGCGGACGGACTGGTGCGCCGGGAGGTTTTCGGGGAGGTTCCCCCGAGGGTGGAATACAGCCTTACGCCCAAAGGCGAAAGCCTGATGCCGCATGTGACCGGCCTTGTGGGTTGGGCGATAGAGAATATGCCGGCGGATTGCGGAGCGGTTGTTGCGAAGGAAGATAAAAACGGATGCGATGAAAAAACTAATAATTGCCGTTGCGGCGGCGGCCTGCCTGACAGGCTGCCTTAATAACCGCAGGGCCGATACCGCCGCCCTGCCACCTACCGAGGACCAGCTTCTGGAGCGGGACATTACGGAAGTGCACGAGTATGACGCATATCAAGCCGGCGACGGCCATACGGCGGCCAACTCGCTCGATTACGCGGGTACATACCGGGGCGTTCTCCCGTGTGCCGACTGCGAGGGTATCGAAACCACCGTGACCCTCTCCGCGGACGGTACCTACCGGATGTCGACCCGTTATCTCGGGAAGGGGGACGGAAAGGTGTACGAATCGTCCGGCCTTTACCGGTGGGACGAGGACGGGACCCGTATCACGCTCGACTACGGTGACGGGCAGGTATACCGTTATTTCGTGGGGGAAGGGACCCTGCGGCAACTGGACCTCGTAGGCAACCGTATCGGAGGCGACCTTGCCGACCACTACATCCTGCGGAAAGCGGAATAACAGCTCGGGCGCGGTACGGTTCTTGCAAAAGGGATACCGGCATGTGCGGCGGCTGTACGCACACGCCCCTTAAAGAAATACCCTCTACGCATTACCTATTACTACTCCCGGGTCCGGTCAGGTCCCGGGATTTTTTTGTAAGCGATACAATTTCGGGACCCCCCCCGGGTGTATATTCGGTTTCCGTCCCTGAAAAATACTACCGGTTTACAAAGGCAAAATAATAAGCCGGAACGCAACAAGTTCCGGCTTAGCTTGGAGCTATACCCGTAAGAGGGGCGGACGCATTAGTGGTGGTAACCGCCGGCTTCCTGCTCGGCAAGGCTGTGCCGGACAGGGTTTTCGGTGAAATACTCGATGCACCGTTTGAGGTCGGTTATCATCAGTTCCGCCATATCGTGGCTGAAACCGTGGCGTATCAGCACACGCTGTACCACCATGTCCTGCGCGTCGGCCGGCAACGAATAGGAGGCTATCTGCCACCCGCGCGACCGCATTTTGTCCGACAGGTCGTAGAGGTTGAATCCCGGGTCGATACCTTCCTTAAGCATCCACGCCGCTCCGGGGAGGGCGCCTTTCCCGTCGTACAGCAGTTCGAACATTCCCAGTTTTTCCACCTCCCGGGCTATGTAGGCGCCGTGGTCGAGGCAAGCCTGCTGGATGCGGCGGTAGCCTTGGAACCCGTGGCGGAGCAGGTTGTAGTACTGGGCCACAATCTGGCCGCCGGGCCGGGAAAAGTTGAGGGCGAAAGTGGGCATATCTCCGCCGAGATAGTTAACCCGGAATATCAGTTCTTCGGGCAGGTCGTGTTCGGTGCGCCATACCACCCAGCCTACCCCGAGGGGGGAGAGTCCGTATTTGTGGCCCGAGGCGTTGATGGATTTCACCCTCGGGATTTGGAAGTCCCACACGATTTCCGGCTGGCAGAAAGGAGCTATGAAACCGCCGCTGGCCGCATCCACATGGATGGGTATGTCGAGACCCTTCTCGGCCTGGAGCCTGTCGAGGGCGTCGGCTACCGCCTTAACGTCCTCGTACTGGCAGGTAAACGTAACCCCGAAAGTGGGTACCACCCCGATGGTATTCTCGTCCACCCGTTTGAGCACCTCTTCCGGGGTCATTAGAAGGCGGCCGTGCTCCATCGGTATTTCGCGTATCTCGACGTCGAAATAGCGTGCGAACTTATGCCAGCATATCTGCACCGGTCCCGTGATAATATTGGGTTTGTCGGTGGGCTTGCCCTCCGCCTGCCGTTTTTTACGCCACTGCCATTTAAGGGCGAGGCCGCCCAGCATCGCCGCTTCACTGGACCCGGTGGTCGAGCAGCCGATTGTGGTCTCGCTCTCGGGCGAGTGCCACAGGTCGGCCAGAATTGCCACGCAGCGCATCTCTATTTCGGCCGTCTGCGGGTATTCGTCCTTGTCGATCATGTTTTTGTCGATGCTCCGGTCCATGATTTTATGGATGTACCGGTCGACGTCGGTCTGGCAGAATGTGGCCAGGTTCTGTTTGGCGTTACCGTCGAGCAGGAGCTCGTCCAGTATAAGGTCCGTAACCACTTCCGGGTCGCTTCCCGTCTCGGGAAGGCGGTACTTCGGGATGGGTTTTACTGCCGCATCCTGCGAGTAGGGGTCGTAAACGCTCTGTTTCTTGTCCCTGATAAAATGAATTGCCATATCTGATATTTTTAGATGTTGATCCGGTAGGGCCGCCCCGGAGACGGTGCGGATAACGTGCGGATATCCAATAGGTATGCCAAATTGAAGGAGAGTGTCCAAATCTCCTGCCGGCCGCAAATAAGTCATTTCGGGTGGGCGGATAATCAGCCGTTAAATCCTTCGTCGTTTGATAACTCCTCAGGATGACATATTTAATTTGCATGTCATTCAGAACGTAGTGAAGAATCTGTCTGTATTTATTCTCCACCGGTATCTTACATCCTTGCGCCAGCAATAATCGACTTATCCCGGTCCGGGTATTTTATGGAAAAACTGCACTAAGTTTGGACGGCTGAAAATTCTTTTGTATTTTTACGTCTATTCGCATCCGACCGGAACTTCTAAACCCAGATAATAAAATGAAAACCTTCAGAACATTTATGGCCATGCTCCTGTCGCTGGCCTTAGCAGTGACCCTTAATGCCCAACCGCCGCAAAGGTATATCCGCGTACAGGTCGCGGCAGAGAATCCCGACTGGCACTATTCGCAGGGCGAGAAAATCAAATTCGACGTATCGGTCATCAAAAACAACAGCCCGTTGGAGAACGTGGAGATACGGTACGAAATATCGGAAGACATGATGCCCGCCCGCAGCTCGGGAACCCTGACCCTGCGTAACGGCACCGGCACGATAGACGGCGGCACGATGGACAAGCCGGGCTTCCTTCGCTGCCGGGTCTGGACCACATACGACGGTAACGAATACGAAGGGATGGCAACCGCGGGAGTCGATTCACAGGATATCCAGCCCACCGTGCAGGACCCGGCCGACTTCGAGGAGTTCTGGGACAGGGCCAAGGCGCAGCTTGCCGAAGTCCCCGTAGCACCCATCGTAACGCTTCTGCCCGACCAGTGTACCGCTACGGTCGATGTCTATCAGGTAAGCCTCCTGCTGCCGTATAACGCAAGGGTATACGGTATCCTTACCAAACCCAAGGCCGAGGGTAAATATCCCGTGATGCTTCAGGTTCCGGGTGCGGGAATCCGCCCTTACTACGGCGACCTTAATACTGCCGAACAAGGGTTTATCGTCCTGCAAATGGGTATCCACGGCATCCCGGTGAACCTTCCCACCCACGTTTACGCCGACCTGTCGCGGGGAGCACTTTCCAACTATATGAGGATAAAGATCGAAGACAAGGATAATTACTACTTCAAGAGGGTATACCTCGGGTGTATCCGCGGAATCGACTACCTGACCTCTCTTCCCGAGTTCGACGGTGAGAATGTTATAGTCCGCGGAGGCAGCCAGGGCGGTGCGCTCTCGATTGTAACCGCCGGTCTCGACGACCGTATAACCGCGCTTGCCGCCAACTATCCGGCCCTCTCGGACATGGCCGGACACCACTACGACCGCGCCGGCGGATGGCCCCACATGTTCCGCGACGATAACGATAACCCGTCGTCCGCCATGCTCGAAACACTCGCATATTACGACGTGGTGAACTTTGCGAGGCGTGTCCGTGCTCCGGGCATCTACGTCTTCGGTTACAACGATATGACCTGCCCTCCCACCTCGGTATGCGCGGCCCTTAACATGATACCGGCCCCGAAAGAAATCGTGGTTGCCGAGGAGTTGGGCCACTGGCAGTACCCCGAGCAGAATGCCAAGTCGTGGGAATTCCTTATGAAAGCGATAGGCAGGTAACTGTCAATTCAATACGGTCCGCATTGTACGGACCGGGAGGGCCGCCCCCAACGGGGCGGCCCTCTTTGCGTTTGGATTGTTTTTTGCAAGGGCTACCCGGTGGCCCGCGCGCGCACCGGTATAATCCACATTGCCGTGGGATAAACTGACATATCCCGCAGGAGAGGGCCGGATTTTAAGGATAACTTTGCGGCAACCCCGCCCTGCGATATATGACACATTTCGATACCGACTCCACTGCCGTTCCCGGATACGCGTTCCGCCGGACCCATACCGGTCCCGTGGCGCCCTATTCCTGTACCGGCGGGTCGGACCGGCCGGTGTTTACAGTCTCCGCGGCCGGTTATGCCGACACTTTCCCGGGCGAGGGACAGATTGCAATGCCGGAACAAAACGACGACGAATGGGATTAATTTTACTAACGATAATAAAACAAGCGATTATGTTCAGCAGGTTATTGGCCGGCACGTCCGCGATAGCGGCAATGCTGGCCTTGTGTTTTGGAAATCCGGCATCGGCCGCCGGTGGGAACGAGCAGGGCGACGGGTCCGCATCTACGGTGAGATGCGGGGTGGATACGATGGCGGGACTCCGCCCGGCAATACGGTTCGACAGCCGTTATTACCTTGCCGACATGGCATGGCAGGACGCCGGGGTGCGATTCAGCGAACTGCGGATGTTCGACGACAGGCCGTTACCCGCCGTGCGCACGGCGGATAACCAGGGAGCCGAAGGATACGCGGTGATGGACGGCCAGCGGTGGAGCTCGCCGCAGCGGCAGGCCGGGATATACTTTATGGAATCCATTCCGGGAGTGGGCCTCCACACGGTTAAATGTAAAGATCCGAAAATCGATGCGGGCGACAGCTCCGCCTCCCTCCAATGGGACGACCTTTACGGCTACCGCAGTTTCCGTATGCATATGGACGAAGGCTCGATGACCATCGAAGCTTACGACCCCGCGACAGGTGAACCGACCGACAACTGGTTCCTCTCCCTGATTGCCGCCCGCGAAAAAAGCGAAGAACTGCCCTTTACCGTAATAATCCCGCAGCGGATTTCCGCCACCTCGGGCCGTAACCAGTACAGCGTAGATATCGCACAGGGCACCGTGGCGCTGAATCAGGAAGATACCCCGCCCGCCTTCAGTATCTACCCGGACGGCGGGAAGATTATGTTGGTGTTTGAAAATAAGGATTGACGGCTATCGAGTTTAGAATCGCAGACGGGCGGCCGTGAAGGCCGCCCGCCCGTTATTCTTTGTGCCGCTCCGGCCGAACATCTGTCCCGGTCGGGGGTTGACTGTCATGGTTCAATCCGTTTATTGCCGGCCGCTCCGGGGCTGCCGGACGCCGATCATAATGTTGCGGATATAGGCGACCAGTCCTGCTCCCTGCCCGACTATGTAGATATAGTCTACCCGGATAAGGGCGTAGGTGATTATAAGAACCGAACCTGTAAGGCTGATAATCCAGAACGTCACGGGCAGCAGCGACTCGCCGCGCGCACGGGAATATAACCATTGGTAGATAAACCGGAAGGTGAATACCGACTGGCCCACGAGCCCGAAAATGATGAGCCACGCCGGTATATCTTCCTGCATAAAAAGATGTTCGAACGTGTGATCCCAGTCAACAAGGCACCAAAAGGCCGCGGCGAGGGGGATATAGAGGAACGCGATGCGGAGTAGCCTGTGCATCGTCTTCCATGCCCCTTTGATGTTGAGGTTCCAGATATAGATGTAATACAAAACCAGCTGCCCGGCGACTATGGCGAAGTCGAACCTCAGCCAGCCGTAGATGCAGAGCAGGAATGAGGCCATCATACTGAGCTGCCAGAACAGAACAGGCGAGATTATCCGGTGCGCCTTTTCGGAAGCTATCCACTGCACCAGCACGCGCGCGGAGAAAAGTAGCTGCGCCACGGCGCCAACCGCGTACTCTATACCGGAACTCATAGGTCAGACTCGCTGACTGTGTAGTTAATGTAACGCTTTTTCATCCACCGGTAAGCGAAACAGTCCTTGAACGGACCGGCCAGGCGGTTCCAGAGGTGGTATTTCGATTGCCCGGCCGTGCGCGGGTAATGCCTTACGGGTATCTCCTTGACGGTTCCGCCTTCCTGGAGCATAATCAGCGCCGGAAGGAAGCGGTGCATACCCGTAAAGAACGGAATCCGCCGGGCATAAGAGGTGCGCATCACCTTTAGCGGGCAGCCCGTGTCGGTGATACCGTCCCCGGTCATCATCCTTCGGAAGCCGTTGGCTATCTTCGAGGAGGCGTTCTTTACGAAACTGTCCTTGCGTCCGGTCCGGATGCCCATAACCAGCGGATAGTCCGCGGCATGTTCCAGAAGCAGGGCAAAATCCTCCGGGTCGGTTTGCAGGTCTGCGTCAATATAGCCCAGGTATTCGGACCATGTGTGGTCTATGCCGGCCTTCATGGCAGCGCTCAGGCCCCGGTTCCGACCCAGGCGGATGCAGTACATATCCGGATTCCGGCCGCATACACCGCGCAGCAGATCGCCGCTGCCGTCCTTCGAACCGTCGTCCACGAACAGCACGCAACTCTTTACCGGAGCTTCGCGCAGGAATTTTCCCAGTTCTTTTTCGAGCCGTTCTATGTTGTCCTTCTCGTCGTAAACCGGGACGATAACCGTAAATTCGTAGTCAGCGGTCTTATTCATGGGAGTGATTAAGCCGTACGGCGTTGCTTTTTTGCCGTGCGAACTGACAAAAGTATAAAAGACATGCCAAATATTTAAATTTTAAACGGCAAATGTTTAACGGTGAACGCTTGTGTCGTAAAAAAGCCCGGGGATACTATTACACCGGACCCCCGCGACGCTCCGGGAATGCCCGGCTTAATTATCCTCTTCACTTGTCTCTTCGGCCACGGGCTGCGCGCTGACGACAGAGATGTAAAACCTGTCGGTATCCTTTCCGGAGAACTTCCGGTACCGGTAATCCTGCCCGGTTACAAGCGGTTGCGTATCGACTCCCGCGCCGAACAGCGAATCCGCAGGCATACTGCTTATGAAGGCGAACGGCAGTTTCCCGAAGTCGAGACTGTCCGCAGGGTTTAAGGATGGGACGGGATGGCCCAGCAGGTAAAGCAGTTCCGGACTTACGGGCTTCCCCGCCTCATGGTAGAACGGCAGCCCGCGGGTCCTCGCGACCTGTTCGGAGAGTGGGTCCTCCGTCGGGTTTGCAAGCTCCGGAACGATGAACGATACGATTGTGACTGTCGCCAGGACCATAGAGGCGAATATCCGTTTGAACCCTATTCCGCCCCCACGTCGGTACATCCCGGTAACCATGATTACGGCAAGAAGGAGGAAGCATATACCGGCCGCCGTAACGCCCGCGGCCGACCGGACGTCGTTTACTGTGAACGACAGGTAAGCCGCCGCACATAAAACCAGGGCTACCAGCCACACATTCAGCCGGAAAACGAACCGGTCGGTCCGGGTGGTGGGATTGCGTGCCAGATTCCACAGGTACATAGCGATGACCACCGACCCCGGCAACATGGCCGGAAGCAGGTAGCGAAACTGCCTGTCCGGCATTATCATTATAACAACGAAGGATAGCAGGAACCAGGTCATCGAGAAGGCGAACAATTTGCGGTGCCTGCCCGTCCGCCGCCTCCAAAAGAACCAGACGATGGAAGTTATCCAGAAAAGCGTCCAGATGCCCGCCGCGGCGGGAAAGCGCCAGTAATAGAGGGCAGGCTGCGCCGTACCCGGCTCCCGGTAGAATAGTGCCGCAGTCCCGTAACCCTCCGACCGCATCAAAACGAACCACCATGCCGACACCGCGAGGACCGTGGCGAGCAATAAAAGGATACCGGGTCCTTTGCCTGCCGTCCCTGGCCGTATTACCAATCCGTAAGCAAGCAGGAACGGGAGCACAATGGTAATGAACGTTACAAACCCTCTACTCAACAGTGCACACCCGAAAAGGACGCCCGAAAGTAACATCCAGCCGATAGCCCTTCCCTTTGCCGATAAGCCGCGCACGTACATGTACAGGCCACCCAGAGAAAAAGTGTGTGCGCACACATCCCATCCGGCCGTCCTCCCCTCCATTACCGTGACATAACACGTGGCAAGAATCAGGGCTGCCGTAACCGCGATATTACGGCTTCCCGACAGGCGGTAAACGATTCCGTAAAGGAAAAAGAGCATCAGGATAACCGCCAGCCCTGCTTCGGACCGCAGCGCCCCGGGATTACCGGGAAGTGCGCGCTCCACACCGGCCGCGATCCATACCGGGAGGGGAGCCCTTCCGGCTACCGGTTCGCCGTTGAGTGTCGGGACAATGTATTGCCCCGAGCCGACCATTTCCCGTGCCATTATGAGGTTTTCGGCCTCCGCTCCCGTGACGGGCAGCAGGCTGCCATTAGCGAAGAAGGCGAAAAACGAGACTGCGATAATCAACAGCAGGTAGGGTAGCGAACCGTTTTTTTTCATAATACCGGAAGCCGGGTTTAACCGCCCGTGAAGATAATCATTTTCGGCGGGAGTGAGAGAGACATTTTTTTTGTATGCCATCCCGAACTTAAGTGAGGGATATACCACGGGGATAATTTATCTCGTTACGCCCGGCGAACCAACCGAAGCGACTGCAGGGGCCCGTAAAATAGCTGGACGGGTTCCGGGCGACGAGCAGGCAGATAACAGGCGGGATTACCGGCCCAGTATATACCAACTGTATTTATGGAGCCGGCCAGCCTCCTTGTCGCGCAGGATATCGGCAAGCCCGGGCAGATTGGTAAGGTCTTTATCGCGCACGAAAAGTATGGTGGGGACACCGGAAGCGTCGAGGGCCGCGACATCCTGTGCCGATTGCAGCGTCATTAACTTCCGGCCGAGGTACACATCCATGTTCTGGCCTTTGTAGAAACGCAGGTAAGCGTAGTTCTCGATACCCTCTTCCCGGGCGGTAGCCCCGGCCTGACGGGCCATTTCGCCGTACCCGAGCGCATAGTTTACCTGGGGCAGACCGAAGGATGCAACTGCCAGGGTGAGCAGTATGGAGAAGCCGAGCAGGGCTATCCCGCGCGTGGTAGCCTTACGGATTATAAAATAGAGTGATACTACCGCGCCGGCCGAGAGCAGGAAAAAGGCGATACGAAACGGCAGGAGGTTTTCGAGTTCGTACGAAACGTATCGGTCTGCGAAGAACGACGCGGGGAATGCCAGTACCAACGCCACGGCAGGCAGGGCCGCCCCGAAGCGGATCCAAAAGCTGTCCTGCGTCCGGTAAACATAAGCCGATGCGAGGTAGGCCACGAACGGAAAGACAGGCAGCATGTAGATTTGCAGTTTAGAACTGAACGCGGTTAGCATCCCGAATGTTACCGCTATCGTGCACAGGAACAGGGTTTGCAGGTCACCTTTGAGCAGCCTGCGCTGCAGGCCGAGCCAGAATGCGGCGATATAAAGTACGGTCCACGGGGCGAGCATCCACGGCAGGTTGGCGAGGTAGTACCACGCGGGTTCCTTGTGGTGGAAAGCGTCCACGCCGCGACCCACGGTCTGTTTCACCACCAGGTTGTCGAGGTACTCCCTGCCACCGTCGGCGTAAACAAGGAGGAACCAGACGGCGCTCAGCCCCAGCATCAGCGCCCATTGCCTCCAGCCGAGGTAGCGGCCGAAGGAGCGGATATCGCGTTTTACCAGCAGGAAGGCAGTTATGGAAAGCACTGGGACGAAAAGGCCCACGGGACCCTTCGAGAAAACAGCCAGGAATATCCACAGCGGCAACAGCCACCGGTCGCGCGGGCGTGACGAACCGGTATATAATTTATAGAACGTGTATAAAGCCAATACGATAAAAAAGCACATCAGCATATCCATCCTCACCACGGCAGCAGCCCCGAGGAACATCACGCTCGTGCCCAGCATAAGGTTGGAGGTTAATGGGTCATGGCCGGTTTTCTCCCGGCCGAGCCAGCGGTCCATCACGGCCATAATTCCGATGGCGGGCAGCAGTGAGAACAGCCCGTAAAGCCAAATCAGGTGCCGCCCGGTAACGGCCCGGGCAAGCATCATCAGCCAGAAGAAAAGGGGCGGTTTGTCGGCATAGGCTACACCGTGGTTGTAGAAGGCGAACCAGGAATTATCCCGCAGGGCGTCGTCGACAATGCTGAGGTATTTCAGCTCGTTCGAGGGGGTGTAATCCCGCATAATGAAAACGGGGAGCAGCAGAAGCAGGTATGCAAGGTGTCTGGATCGCATTTGGGTCGTTTAAATGTAAAACCGCCGGGACGGGAAAAAACATACAAAAATAAGAACATACCCCGGATTTTCAGTCCCACACGCAGTTTATTACACCAGTTTCACGGACCGCACACTGCGGTATCCCCTTTCGAAAAGTGCCGGACCGCCCGCGGCATGGCCAACATGTCCGGCGCACTATGAGAATCAGCCGCCACGGAACCCGGGCGGCCTCCCGTAAATTACGGCTCCGGCAGCGTGACCGAGCAGTAAGACACTTCGCCGGCGGACCAATTAGTGTAATAACAGGTGTTTCCTATCCAGAAAAAATCTTCGCTGTGGTAATGTAATTTCCCCAGTGCGGGGTTGTCAAGATAGAACATATGTATGTATCCGTCGCCGGACTCGTTACGCCGCTCGAAACGATAATTGTATGTGTCCTGCGAGTTATAAGCTCCGGCAATACGGTAATCCTTTCCGGGTGAATAGTACGTAGAGGTAGGGATGTGGTATTCGCGCTTACCGGTGCGGATATTTACTCCTTCTTCCGTGTCGGTCGGTCCTATAAAGGTGAGCATATCCTCGTCCGGATAGTAGATATAGCCGGGACCGCTGTCACCGGGTAGGAAAATACGGATTTCATTACCTCGGCGTATATCCCATATCACGTCGTAAGGGCCGAAGGAGCATATCTCGAAGTCGGGAAGGTAGGCCCTTATGGAATCCAGTCCGCTTATACCCCAACCGGTCCATACCTGATGCGGACCGTAATACTCGTACAGACGTTCGAAATCGACCCGGGGAATACGCCGGTAACGGATGCGGTATCCTTGTACGTCCAGTGTGCGGTCGGTCATCCCGTAATCTATCTCCAACGGGTCACGTACCTCCGTTTCGTAGGGTGGAGGGAAGACCGGTCGTTTTATAGAGATGGCCGGGTTGTCCGGCCGGGGACACTGAGCCGGTTCCAGTATAACCCTGTAATATCCCTCGTATTCTCCGGTCGTATAGAGTATGTCGTTTCCCGTGCTGTAAAAGGTGGTCAAACCGGGATATCGATGTTCCCCGTAACGAGTCAGGTCCTGTACCGGGCAGATATCCCGGTATATTCCGGTACTCTCGTCGAGATACTGGACGAAAAAGTTCTTATACCATCGGTATGGATAATGTTTTCGTACTAACCGCAGACGGCCGCCCAGAGGCATGATATCCCGGTCAAAGAACGCGTCCTCCCCCGTCCGGATATCTACCGGCGCAAGTAGTTCGTTAAAGTCGTCGACGAAGTAGCTTCGGAACCCCATAATACCCTCGTCCGGAAAATATACCGGGAGGAAACCGCCGTATATATCCGGCACTACTTTCATACCTCTTGCCGTAACGAAATGGTCGAGGGTCTCGCCCTCGTAAAACGCCTTCTTAGACATCACCACGCGCGCCCCGCCGGGAAGAAGACGGTTAATTTCCTCCGGGTCGCACACCGTCCGGTGGCCATCAATCCGGAATCTTTCGGTGCTGGTGAGGTATGATCTCTTCGTAGTGTCGGTATATGCCCGAATCTCTTTATGCCAAAGGTCCGAGGGAATGGACTCGACGCGGACATACCATCCGTTGACGACGTTCTCCACGCAGGTTCCCGGCTCGGGGAACCGCAAGGTATCCTCCTGTGCAAAGGCGGAAGAGCAAACCGAAAGGGCGGATAAAATTAAAACCGGAAATCTCATTACTTGCATTTAGTTGGCACAATTTAATGATTTCCGGTCATAAATCACGTTCGGGGTAAAATATCATTAAAGAATTTTATATGATGTGATAATATATTTCGGGACCTGCGGAGCAGCATCGAACATCAATGCCATGCCACTACCGATCATGAACAAATCCCGGTCTTTGTCTTCATTATACTCCCTGTAAGAAAAGGACAATCTTTTACCCGATATTTCGTAATACGTCTTATCCATATGGGCCTGAACCTGAATTATATTATGATACGTACCGGCTTCGGGCATGGTCAGTCCCGTGCCGTTGACCCCGTGTGACTCGGGACGGCCCTCCCTATCACATTCGAGGATCTGCCCGATAGGGTATTCGTCGTCTACTTGGAGCATCATCGAGGCGAAGCCGTTTGAGTAGCTGCCGATAATCGTTCCCGTCGCTTGCCATGTTTCGTACTTCTCGTTGGATTTGCAGGATATCAGAGCGCAACTTGCCACAAAACAAACTGCGGCAAGTTTTAAAATGTGGGTTTTCATATTCGTAATGTTATGTGCGATCAATGTTCTTCAGGGTCGGTTAAATATATGTAAATTGTTTAACATTAGCTAATTAATTTGATTGTTTTTTATCCGATTTCATGTGGTATCCCGGCAAAGCCTTCCCGTAGAGCAAGGAATAATATTTGCATTACTAAAAATTTATTTATATTTGCACCGAAAGCCAGTAGTGGCTCGACAAAAAAATGAAAAACTTATTTTCGAACAAAGCATGGTGGTGGCGTTCACAACTCCGGGAGTCGTGAATGGTTACGCCGTATGTTTGCACGAAACAGGGCAATAAACATAAAAGGGCTGTCGGATTCACGACAGCCCTTAATTTTTGATCCTTCCGGCCCGGACTGTAAAGGGCATGTACAGAAATAAAACAAATTGAAATATTACCATGGATTACAATGTCAACAGCGAGGGGTACTACGGGGAGTTCGGGGGAGCCTATATACCGGAGATACTCTACGGCAACGTGAAGAACTTGCGGGAGCAATATCTTGAAATCATGTCCGACCCGGATTTCCGGGCCGAGTTCGACAACCTCCTGCGGGATTACGTAGGACGCCCGACCCCGCTCTATTTCGCTTCGCGGCTTTCGGAGAGGTACGGGGCCCGCGTCTACCTCAAACGCGAGGACCTCAACCATACCGGGGCCCATAAAATAAACAACACCATCGGGCAGATACTCCTGGCCCGCCGTATGGGAAAGACGCGCATTATCGCCGAGACCGGCGCAGGGCAGCACGGCGTCGCCACGGCCACGGTATGCGCCCTGAAGGGGATGCGGTGCATCGTCTATATGGGCGAGACGGATATTGCGCGCCAGAAACTCAACGTCCAGAAGATGGAGATGCTCGGCGCCGAGGTGAGGCCTGTTACCAGTGGAAATAAAACTCTCAAGGACGCCACCAACGAGGCTATCCGCGACTGGTGCTGCAACCCGGCCGACACACACTATATCATAGGCTCCACGGTCGGGCCGCACCCGTACCCCGATATGGTGGCGCAGTTCCAGTCGGTGATAAGCTCCGAGATAAAGAACCAGTTACAGCGGCACGAAGGGCGCGACTGGCCCGACTACCTGATGGCATGCGTGGGCGGCGGGAGCAACGGCGCCGGGACCTTCTACCACTACCTCGACGATATGCGGGTGAAGCTGGTGGCGAGCGAGGCCGCGGGACTGGGCGTGGATTCGGGCGAGACAGCCGCCACAATCCACCTCGGCAAACGGGGCATAATCCACGGCAGCCGCACGTTCGTGATGCAGGACGAGGACGGGCAGATAACCGAGCCCTACTCCGTGTCGGCCGGGCTGGACTATCCCGGCATAGGGCCGATGCATGCTAACCTTGCCGTGACGGGCAGGTCGCAGGTTGTGGCCGTGACCGACGACGAGGCGCTCGCCGCGGCGATGGAACTGACGCGCCTCGAAGGCATAATACCCGCCATCGAATCGGCCCACGCGCTGGGTGCGCTCGGCAAAATGGATTTCCGGCAGGAGGATGTGGTGGTGCTGACCCTTTCGGGCCGCGGGGACAAGGATATGGAGACGTTCGTGGAATATTTCAACAGCACCCGGCAGGAGGGTTCGTAAATGTGGCGTAAACAACCGTGCATCGTTGCCTGGTCCCCGGCCACGGGAACCTACCCCAATTAAAAAAGAGAAAAGATGAAAACAAAAATAACAGTCAACTCCCGCCGCCTGCTGGCCGACCTGCAGACCCCGGTGGGTATCTACCTGAAGGTGCGGGATATGTACCCGCAGTCGGCGCTGCTGGAGAGCTCCGACTACCACTCTTCGGAGAATAGCTTCTCGTTTATCGGTATCGAGCCGCTGGCCCGTTTTTCGGTCCGCGGCGGGAAGATAACGGAGCAGTATCCCGACGGAACGATAAACGTTACGGCCGTTAACGGCCGCACGGTGCAGGACGCGCTGAACGATTTCTTGGCCTCATTCGAGGTGACGGGAGACACAGCGGCCTCCAACGGGCTGTTCGGGTATACTTCCTACGACGCCGTAAAGTATTTCGAGGATGTCCGGATAACGGGCACCGACGAAGAACTGGCCGGTATCCCCGAGATGACCTATATACTCTATCGTTACGTGGTGGCGGTAAACCACCTGCGCAACGAGATGACCGTAACGGAGAACCTTACCGGCGGATGCCCGAGCGGCCTGGACGAACTGCTGTCGGTAATCGAGAGCCGCAACTTCCCGACCTACGGTTTTTCCACCCGCAGCGAGGTCACCTCTCCCGTCACGGACGAGGATTATATGCGGATGGTCGAGAAGGGTATCGAGCACTGCATGCGCGGGGACGTGTTCCAGATAGTGCTCTCGCGCCGCTTCGAGCAGCAATATATGGGCGACGACTTTATGGTTTACCGCGCCCTCAGGTCGGTGAACCCTTCGCCGTACCTCTTCTATTTCGATTTCGGATCGTTCCGCATTTTCGGCTCCTCGCCCGAGACGCATGTCAAGGTCGAGGGCGGAAAGGCAACCATCGACCCCATCGCGGGCACCATCTACCGCACCGGCGACGACGAGAAGGACCGGCGCCTGGCCGAGCGGCTGATGGCCGACCCGAAAGAGAACTCCGAACACGTAATGCTCGTGGATCTGGCCCGCAACGACCTGAGCCGCAACGCATCGAACGTGCGGGTAGAGTCGTACAAGGAGATACAGTTCTACTCCCACGTGATACATATGGTATCGCGTGTCACCGGGGAGATTAAGCCCGGTGTGAACCGTATCCGCCTGTTCGCCGACACATTCCCGGCCGGGACGCTCTCAGGAGCCCCGAAGGTGAGGGCGATGCAGTTGATAGACGAGATAGAGGCGCATCCGCGCGGGGTGTACGGCGGATGTATAGGGCATATCGGTTTCGACGGCAACCTCAACCAGGCTATCACCATCCGCACATTCGTCAGCCGCAACAATACACTCTACTTCCAGGCCGGGGCGGGAATCGTATCCAAATCGGTCCCGGCCAACGAGCTGAAGGAGGTGAACAACAAACTCGGTGCGCTTCGCAAGGCAATAGAATTGGCGGGCGGGATAAAATAGTTTAAAATGTCACTCAGGGCGGAGCCTAAGAATTTTATTTGGTGCAAGATGTTACCAACGAGGTTTTTTTGGACCTTTCGGCCCTTCTCTAAAGACCACTAAAATATGAAAATACTGGTACTGGATAATTACGACTCGTTCACCTATAACCTTGTCCATTCGCTCCGCGAGGCCGGGGCGGAGGATATCACTGTGGCGAGGAACGATAAGATCGCGCTCGAAGAGGTCGTGGCCTACGATAAGATACTACTCTCTCCCGGCCCGGGTATCCCTGCCGAGAGCGGCATACTGTGCGCACTTATAAAAGAGTATGCCCCCGTAAAGAGTATCTTCGGGGTATGCCTCGGCGAACAGGCCATCGGAGAAGTATTCGGGGCGCGGCTGCTGAACCTGCCCGACGTTTTCCACGGGGTGGGGACCGAAATAAAAGTTACGGCTCCGGACCCCGTCTTCGCCGGTGTCGGCGAGGCCTTCGTCGCCGGTCGGTACCATTCGTGGATCGTGGACCGGGAAGGCTTCCCCGGGGAGGAACTGGAGGTTACCGCGGAAGACGAAGAAGGAAAAATTATGGCCCTGCGCCACCGCCGCTACGACGTGCGGGGGGTGCAGTTCCATCCCGAATCGGTGCTGACCCCGTGCGGCAATGCCATCCTGAAGAACTGGCTCGAAATGTAACCGACGGCGCGTATGAAAAATATACTTTACAGGCTCTTCGAGCACAGCGAGTTGGACCGCTCCGAAGCCCGCGACGTGCTTATCCGCATGGCCCGCGGCGAGTTCAACGAAAGCCAGATAGCCGCTTTCATAACCGTCTTCCTGATGCGCAGCATCACGCTCGACGAACTGTCGGGTTTCCGCGACGCACTTCTCGAGATGCGGGTACCGGTGGACCTGGGCGATTACGACGCGATAGATATAGTGGGCACGGGCGGCGACAACAAGAACACGTTCAATATCTCCACGGCGGCCTGTTTCACAGTCGCCGGGGCCGGGTACAAAGTCGTGAAGCACGGCAACTACGGGGCGACCTCCGTAAGCGGCGCCTCGAACGTTATCGAGCACCACGGCGTCAAATTCACCACCGATACCGACCTGCTCCGCCGCTCGCTGGACGAGTGTAATATAGCATACCTCCACGCACAGTTCTTCAACCCTGCGCTGAAGGCCGTAGGCCCTGTGCGCAAGGCGCTGGGGGTGCGCACGTTCTTCAATATGCTGGGGCCGCTGGTGAACCCGGTGATCCCCAAACGGCAGTTGCTGGGGGTCTATAACCTCAAACTGGCACGGCTCTACAGCTATATGTACCAGCAGGGAGACACCCGTTTCACCATCGTCAATTCGCTCGACGGTTACGACGAGATATCGCTTACGAGCGATTTCAAATACATGGACAACAACGGCGAGGGTATTCTTACCCCCGAGGAACTCGGGTTCCCCCGCGCCGGCCAGGAGGAACTGCACGGCGGTGAGACCGTGGCCGAGGCGGCACGCATATTCGACAATGTGCTTAACGGAACGGCGACCCCGGCGCAGGAGAACGCCGTGGTGGCTAACGCGGCCTTTGCGATACGCAATTTCGAGCCGGCGCTCCCCATTGCCGACTGTATCGGCAAGGCGCGGGAATCCATTCGCTCGGGCAGGGCCGCCGCCGCGTTCGCGAAATTCACAGGGATAAATGCGGGCTAAAGGTATACCTGACACTAAATTGCTCGTGCAGCTCCACCGCAGCATTCGCAAGTTTCGCGGAGATAAATGCAGGCTAAACTGCCGGCCCGTCACAATTCCCGGCCCGGCCGTGGCTCCGGAAATATGGAGGGCAACCATCCCGCCCTGGACGGTTGTTGTCAGTCGTTAGAACTAGGATTGTGTAAGCAATAGAAAGTACCCAAAATAAACACATAACCCGATGAATATACTCGAACGGATAATAGAGACGAAACGTGCAGAGGTGGCGGCGGCCCGGGCCGCGCGGCCCTTCGCGGATATCTATGCCGAGGCCCGGGCCGTCGAAAGGCCCGCACGCTCGTTCTCCGGCTCAATCGCCCGCACCCCGGGCGGCATAATAGCCGAATTCAAACGCCGCTCGCCCTCCAAAGGCGATATCAACTGCCGAGCGTCGCTCGAAGAGGTCGTCGCCGGATATGCGGCGGCCGGGGCGGCGGCCATATCGGTGCTTACCGACCGTAACTATTTCGGCGGTTCGCTCGACGACCTGCGCGCCGCGCGCCCCCTGGCGGATATCCCCCTGCTCCGTAAAGACTTTTTAATCGACGAATACCAGATATGCGAAGCGCGGACGGCTGGCGCGGACGCGATACTCCTTATAGCCGCAAACCTTACGGTAGAGCAGACCGCCCGGCTGGCGGCCTTCGCCAAAGGGCTGGGCCTCGAAGTCCTTCTGGAACTGAACGGCGAACACGAGTTGGGCCATGTATGCCCCGACGTGGACGTGGTGGGTATCAACAACCGCGACCTGACCACCTTCGTTACCGATACGGCCGTGTCGGTTAGGATGGCGGGGCTGCTACCCGCGGGGAAACTGCTTATCTCCGAGAGCGGTATTTCCGACCCGTCGACGGTCAGGGAGCTGGCACGGCACGGATACCGTGGCTTCCTGATGGGCGAGAACTTTATGAAACACGGCGACCCCGCCGGTGCGCTCCGTGGGTTCCTCGCAAGGGTCATCGAAAACTGAAAGGGGAATGGGATCGCCATTGATAAAGGTTTGCGGCATGGCCGATGCGGATAATGCGCGTCAGGTTGCGGCTCTTGCCCCCGACATGATGGGCTTTATCTTCTACCGCCCCTCGCCGCGCAATGCCTTCGGCCTGGCTCCGGACGTTGTCCGGCAGCTTCCGGCGGCGATCAGGAAAGTAGGGGTGTTCGTGGACGAAACGGCCGAAACCGTTTTCCGGATAGCCGGGCAGTACGGGCTGGACGCCGTGCAGCTTCACGGCGGCGAACCGCCGGAAAGCTGCGCGGGCCTCGCGGGCCGGGGCCTTACGATCATAAAGGCGTTCGGCATCTCCTCGGCTGGCGACCTCTCTGCGGCAGGAGGGTACGAAGGCGCATGCGACCTTTTCGTATTCGACACCAAAACCCCGCTCAAAGGGGGTTCGGGCCGCAGGTTCGACCACTCCGTGCTCAGTGGCTACACCGGCCGGACCCCGTTCCTGCTGAGCGGCGGGATAGGGCCGGAGGATGCCGCTACCGACTTGTCCATTTATTCGCGCTGCGCGGGGTTCGACCTTAACAGCCGCTTCGAGACGGCCCCCGGGATAAAGGATACGGAGCTGCTCAGGATATTTATCGAAACAGTAAGGAATAAAAAGATATGAACAGGATTGACAAACTTTTCGCAGAAAAACAGCAGGGAATTATATCGGTCTATTTTACCGCCGGATACCCGTGCGCGGACGACACCGTACCCGTGATACGTGAGCTGGCCGGGCAGGGAGTGGATATGATAGAGGTGGGAATACCGTTCTCCGACCCGATGGCCGACGGCCCCGTGATACAGCAGAGCGGCACGGTTGCCCTAAACAACGGCATGTCGCTCAAAAAACTGTTCGGCCAGTTGAAGGATATCCGCTCCCGCGTGGACATCCCGCTGGTGATGATGGGCTACCTGAACCCCATCATGCAGTACGGCCCCGAGAGATTCTGCCGCGACTGTTTCGAGTGCGGCATCGACGGGGTGATAATCCCCGACCTGCCATTCGCCGACTATATGAGCCAGTACAAGGACCTGGGCGAGGAGTACGGCCTAAAATTCATAATGCTTATAACCCCCGAGACCTCGGAAGAACGGATACGCCTTATCGACCAGAACACCTCCGGGTTTATCTATATGGTCAGCACGGCCTCCACCACCGGGGCTAAGGACAGTTTCAGCGAAGATACGCTGGAGTATTTCCGGAAGATAAACGGCATGGGGCTGCGCAACCCCCGCCTGATCGGGTTCGGGATATCCAACCGCCCCACATTCGTGGCCGCATGCGGGAACGCCAACGGCGCGATAATCGGCAGCGAGTTTATCCGCCTGCTGGGCAGAGAACCGTCGATAGCCGAAGCGGTCAATAAACTGATGGGTAAACTGCTGAAGGAGTGATGTAAGGGACTTTTATCACCTTACGTCCTGTCGCCGGTTGAGGTTATCGGCAAGGGCTTCCGTAAGGTCGATTCCCGAGTGTGAACAGAGGGAAAGCAACTCCCAGAACAGGGCCGAGGCCTCTTCCGAAAGGGGTGGGTTGGGGGCGTCGTGATGGTGTTTACTCGGTTCGGTCTGCTTGCGGGCAATGGCGCTTGCAAGTTCGCCCGCCTTCTCGGCAATCAGCGCCATGGAGGTGAGTTCGCTGTTGTAAACCGCGTTCCTTTCGTTCCATGTCCCTACCAGTTCCTGTGCTTCCTTAATAGTCATAGCGCCTGTCCCCGTTAAATTACCTTTGCAAATATACTATTTTGCCCGGTAATCCCGCCCGAAATTTCACCGCCGGCCCGGAGTTTCATCCGAACTGTCCCCGTAACGCACAAGGGTGACGGCAATACCCGGAACGGTCGATTCGCATAAAGTGCGTTTCCTCTTCCGGAGCCGATTTTTTCACCCGGTCCCGAAGCTGGCGCCCGAATCGATTAGGACATAATTTCCTGCCGCCGGAATATTTTTTCACCGGAAAGCGCTATATTTGAGCCTACCCGTAAAACTTATCCGGATGACCCCTGCCCATACAGCCTCCGGTTCCGGACCGGTTAAAATCTACGATTCCGGCTCCGTCGGCATCGCTGTTTTCTTCGGTTCGCCGATAGCCGGAGGGTTTCTGCTTCGCCGCAACTTCATCGCCCTCGGCGACCGCCGTAAAGGTAATAAATGGCTGGTTCTCTCCCTGCTGTTGTTTGCGGGGCTGATTACCTTCGGTCTAATTGCGGGAGATGCTTTACCCGCTGTAGGTTCAAGCGTTATAAACACGCTGGTAGCCCTTATGTATACGACCCTCTCCAAAAAGCATTTTGAAACGGAAGTAGGCGAACGCAAGGCTCTCGGGCAGGGTCTGTACTCAAAGTGGAGGGGCACGCTCACGGGAGTCGCTACGGCGGTGGTCCTACTCGGATGCTTCATCGGCACGGTCTATATACTCGAGCTGAACCCGTACAACGCTCCCGAAGACGATATGATAAGGGAAAAATTCCGGGAGGTCGCCCGGCTCGAGGAGGCTGCCGAACGGATTATGGGCGCCTTCGAAAGCCCCAACTACCGCCCGGTACAGGACCGCTACAATATGATGGAGCAGTACCATGGGCATTGGGAGAGGATGGACGCCCTGCTCGAAGAGATAGCCGTACTTGCCGAGGTGAACGACCGCAGGGGTACGTTGGAGTTCGTGGAAATGTACCGCGAGCAGATATCCCTTAAAATAAAGATTTCGGAAAACATGAAGAAGTTCGTGAGCGACAACGATTACACGGCGTACGAGGCGGCGTTGAATGCGAATGCCGCGATAGATTTTATTGAAGAACGGATTGTCCGGTTTTTTGACAATCTGGACGACTCCACCCGCGACGTCGTCTACCTATTCCCGTAGTTTAGAATCTATGATAATCGTCACCGGTCCGTCGTTGACCAGGCTCACCTGCATATCCGCCCCGAATTCCCCGGTGGCGACGCCTCGCCCCGTCGCCTCTTCGAGCATGGAGACGAACTTCCGGTACATGGGGCGCGACTCCGGTTCCGGAGCCGCCCGTATGTAGGAGGGGCGGTTGCCCTTACGTGTGGAGGCGTGAAGGGTAAATTGGCTGACTACCATCGCCTGCCCGCCCGAGTCGCGGATGTCGATGTTCATCACCCCGTCCGCATCGTCGAATATCCTCAGTCCGGCCAGTTTTCTCGTTAGCCATACGGCGTCCTCGTCCGTATCGCCGTGCTCCACGCCCAGCAGAACGAGCATCCCCGGCCCGATTTGTGAAACCACCTCTCCGACTATGGCTACCGACGCGGAAAGGACCCTCTGTACGACAACCCGCATAAAGAAAAAATTTTCCGCAAAGATGGAAAATTTTCTCTTTATCGCGCCCTCCACGCCCGGGAGGCGGGATTAATTGCGGCGTGCGAATGAAATATAATACAGGAGCGTCGCGATGGCGCTTAACGCTGCCACGAGATAGGTCCGTGCAGCCCAGTTGAGCGCGATGCGGGCCTCGCCGAGCTGCTGGTCGTTTAGGGTGCGGCTGGCGCGAAGCCATTCCATGGCGCGGTGGGATGCGTTGTACTCCACCGGAAGGGTTACTATCGAGAAGAGCGCCGAGGCCGCTATCATCAGGATACCAACCCAGAACAGGGCCGGGAAAGTGTTAATCACAAGGATACCCGCTATAATTACCCATATCGCGAACCGGGAAGTGAAACTTATCACCGGTACCAGCGCGGAGCGCAGTTTAATGGGTGCATAACCCTGTGCGTGCTGCACGGCGTGGCCGCATTCGTGGGCGGCGACGGCCGCCGCGGCGACGGAACTGCTGTTGTAGACCCCTTCGCTGAGGTTTATGGTCATGTTGGCGGGGTTGAAGTTGTCGGTAAGCTGCCCGGAGGTGGCGACCACCTTTACATTGCTGATGCCGTTGTCGCGCAGCATACGTTCGGCGATGTCCCGGCCCGTGAGGCCGCCCGGGAACGGCACCTTGGAATATTTGCTGAATACCGACTGCAATTTGGCCTGTACTATGAGGCCCGCCACACCGATTATAATTATCAGCCACCATGCGGCGTTGATACCGAGTATCGGATACATAATCTTCTCCTTTCGTTTATTTCAGTTAATCAATAATTATCCCGGCTGTAACCGCTCCCCCGTCCGTAATCCATTCCGCGTCACCGTCCGGTCTTACTGAAAAGGAAACGGCTGCGGACGGGAGTTATTTTGCGTCCGGCTGTTCCTTTTGTCGGAACGTGTAGTACGCATTTGCCTGCGCGAGGGGAGTGAGCACGATCTCGTCTATATTCACGTGGGGCGGCTGCATTATGGCCCAGAGGACCGCTTCGGCCACGTCTTCTCCCGTGAGGGGCGTTACACCGTCGTAAACACCCCCTGCCCGGCGCTCGTCGCCGTGGAACCTGACCAGTGAAAATTCGGTCTCCACCATCCCGGGGCGTATTTCGGTGACTTTCACTCCTTTTCC
This sequence comes from Alistipes sp., assembly GCA_021202985.1. Lineage (GTDB taxonomy): Bacteria > Bacteroidota > Bacteroidia > Bacteroidales > Rikenellaceae > WRDF01. The sequence goes on along the minus strand of JAJQCA010000046.1, from coordinate 95,493 downwards.
GAGCAGGTCTATCCGCATGCCCTGGCTCAATGCGTGGACCGCATGCTTGGAGGCGCAGTAAACCGCACCCTTCTCGTAGGGCTGGGTGCCGGCTATCGAGCCAATATTCACCACGTGGCCTCCGCCGGCCGCTACCATCCGCGGCACTATCCGGCGGGTGATGTACAACAGGCCCTTCACGTTGGTGTCTATCATCATTTCCCAGTCGTTCACCTCTCCCTCTTCGAAGTGGTCGAGACCCGCGGCGAGACCTGCGTTATTTACCAGCACGTCCACTGTGGCGAGGTCGCCCGAAATGGAGTCGACCGCCGATTCGCACTGCTTCCTGTCCCGGATGTCGAACGCCAGCGCGAGCACCTCCACACCGTGGTCGGCTTCGAGTTCTTTTTTCAACGCCTTCAGCCTGTCCCAGCGCCTGCCCGTTATTATCAGGTTGGCCCCCTCGCCGGCGAATGCCCTTGCGGTGGCCTCGCCTATGCCGGAGGTGGCCCCCGTTACCATTACTGTCCGTACCATAATCATACCGTTTAATCTGTTCGCGCATCCGGAAGCGGCATCTTTACACTCGATTCTTCTATCTTCGGCCCCTCCGAAGCGCGTTTCGTAAAGTTTCAAAACATTGTCAGCCACTGCATCTCGGCCGGCGCAGGAGAGGCTGGCAGGGTCCGGCCCGGCGGGTGCCCGGTAAGGCGCCGACCGATGCCTGCGGTAAAGCCCGAACCAATGTTAAAAGTAGGACAAATACCGGGTATTCACAAATTTTGTATTACTTTGCAGGCGTCTGCGGCGCAAACCCTGCGCTGTGGCACGGAGAGTGCAAAACCGCTACCGTAATATGCCGAAACTGAATACCGAATTTTTCATAGCGCGCCGGATATCGGGCCGCGGCGGACGAAGCCGCAGTAATATCATGGTGGGTATAGCCACGGCCACCGTGGCCATCGGGACGGCTGTAATGATTGTTGCGCTGGCGGTGATTTCGGGATTCAAAAAGGAACTTACGGCAAAAGTGACCGGGTTCGGTGCGCAGGTGCAGGTAGTGAACCTCGACGGTAACACCTCGTTCGAAACCACCCCTATTTCGCTAAATCCGGAGTTGGAGGAAGCCCTGCGGGCTATACCAAACGTCGCCGCCGTTCAACCGTATGCCATAAAGGGGGGTATTGTCCGGTCGAACGACCGGATGCAGGGCATTGTTCTCAAAGGTGCGGGCGCGGATTACGACTGGTCTTTCTTCGAGGGAGCGCTGACCGAGGGAGAGCTTCCACAGGTGGGAGGTGAAAACCGGACAAAGGACGTTATACTGTCGGTTCCGCTGGCTTCTGTGCTGGGGGTCGGGGTGGGCGACAGGCTGGAAATGCTTTTCATACGGCATGACGGACCGCCGCGACGGGACCTGTTCAAACTCACGGGCCTCTATGATACCGGCTTCGAAGAGCTGGACATGGTCACGGTGGTGACCGATATCCGAAACGTGCAGAGGCTCAACGGCTGGGATGGGGGTCAGGTGACTGGTTACGAGGTTAACTCCTCGGGAGGAAACCACGAGCGGTTTTACGAGGATGTGTACGACGCCGTTTTCGCGGTGCAGAAACCGGAGGGGGAGGTTCTGATGGCGCTCGATATTACGGAGCGTTATCCCAACCTGTTCGACTGGCTGAAAGCCCATAACGTGAACGCGGCGGTGATAATCGTCATAATGCTTATGGTGTCGCTGCTGAACATGATTTCCGCCCTGCTCATCATTCTTCTCGAGCGCACCGGTATGATAGGCACCCTGAAATCCCTCGGGATGGACAACGCTTCCCTCCGGGGAATATTCGTAATCCGCTCCGGGTATATACTCGGCAAAGGTTTGCTCTGGGGGAATGTGGCCGGGATAGGGATTTGCCTGCTGCAACGCTGCACGGGATGGCTGAAACTCGACCGGGCAGGATATTTCCTGTCCGAGGTGCCGGTCGACCTCGGCTTCTGGTGGTGGTTGTACCTCAACCTGGGAACTTTCGTCCTGCTGGTGGCCCTCCTGGCGGTACCGACCACGATAATTTCGCGCATCAGTCCTGATGCCACCCTGCGGTTACAACAGGACAGGTAAGATGATTTAAGTTATGCAGCCATACAATACGACGGAACCGAAAAAGGAGCAGGTGCGGAGGATGTTCGACGGCATCGCGCCGCGCTACGACCTGCTGAACCACGTGCTCTCGCTCGGCATCGATCGGGGATGGCGCAGGCGGCTGGTCCGCACCGTCCGGGCGGACGGCCGGACGGCCGTGCTCGACGTGGCTACCGGTACGGGCGACCTCGCTCTTATGATAGCACGCCGCTGCCCCGGTACGTCCGTCACGGGGCTGGACCTTTCGGAAGGCATGCTCGAGGTGGCCCGCCGAAAGGCGGCGGCAACCGCGGGCGGCGACCGGATAGGGTTCATAGCCGGCGAGGCCGAGGCCATGCCGTTCGGCGACGGCTGTTTTGATGCCGTTACGGCGGCATTCGGGGTTCGTAACTTCCACGACATACCGGCCGGGTTGACTGAGATGGCCCGGGTGCTCGGGGAGGGCGGCAGAGTCTACATCCTCGAATTTTCCACTCCACACAACCGGGTCTTCGGTGCGGTATACAAATGGTATTTCCACCGGGTGCTCCCGTTCGTGGGCGGCCTGGTATCGCGCGACGGGAGCGCTTACCGCTACCTTCCTTCGTCGGTGGAAGAGTTCCCCGCGCCCGAGGAGTTCGTCCGGTCGATGGAAAGCGCCGGTTTTACCGGATGCAGGTACTGGAGGCTGACAAACGGGGTGGCCTGCCTCTATACCGGAACAAAGGCGGCCGCCGGGAATAGTTAAAAAAGTAATGCCATACTTGCCGGTGCGGTCGATAAACCGGTCGCCTCGGCACGGGAAAACAGATGATAATATGCGCAAATTCGGTTTAATACTCTTGTTTTTTACCGCCCTTACCTCTTCATGCATTCGGGAGGGCGACATACAAATCCTCGAGTTGGAAGAACTGCGGCTCGAATCGCTCTCCACTCCGGTGGTAACGCTGAGCGTTCAAAATAAATCGGGGAAGAATATAAAGATCCAGAGCGGCAGGTTTACCGTCAGCACCTCGGCCGGCCGAATCGGGGAGTTGATGCTGACCGGTCCGGTTGTAATCCGCAAGAGGTCCGTCACTTCCGTTACACTTCCCATCCGCATGAGGATTTCCAACCCGCTGGCCGCCGCACCCCTCCTGTCGGGCGGGAGTTTCGACCCCGACCGTATCCTTGTGAGGGGCGAGACCCGGGTGAAGGCCGGTGCCGCCAAAATCGATTTTAATTTCGAGGATACCCCCCTTTCGCGATTAATCAGTATATTTGACCGATAATCTCCAACCGCCCTGATATGAACTATTATACCCGTTTATTATCGTCATGCTGCCTGCTTTTGGCGGTTTATGTCACCGCTGCTGCCCAGGATAACAGTATTATTATCAATAGGCTCTCCGCGCCGGACGGTCCCGGCGGGTCGAGGGTGACGGTAACCGAAAGCGGCGAAGCGGCCTCCATACTCCGCATGGCCGGTTCTTCGCGCCGCAGTTCGACCATCAGCGCTTACCGCGTGAGGATTTTCTTCGACAACTCGCAGAACGCCCGGGCCAATGCATATTCCACGCTGAACCGGTTCCGCGAAATCTATCCCGAGATTCCGGTGGACCTCAAATACGACGTGCCTTATTTCCGCGTTACGGCGGGGTATTGTCTTACAAAGGAGGAGGCCATTATCTTGTGGGGCCGGATAAAGGATACTTTCCCCAAGGCTTTCCTGATTCCCGAGCCTGAGAATATCTCCCTCGAAACCTTCCTGCGATACGGTACAGCCGGTGTGGACGACCCGGAAGCCGAGGAGCTGGGCGACCAGTAGAGCACCGGGCGTTTATCCACCGTCGGTTTCGCGCGTGGCGGCACCTCCGATAAATCATATATCAGTCTAAATGCTGCTAAGAATCTGACTTTCAATTTTTCTTTGCTGTCTTCTAACCAGCGGCAGATAATTCGTCACTTACGGTTTCTCGGGATGTCAAAGAATGTCATTATGAGCGCAGGGAAGAATCCTTTGTCGTTTTACAGCTCCCGGGATAACCATAATGTCATTCTGAGCGCAGCGAAGAATCTGTATTTTATATTTATCTCCAATTATTACCAGCGGTATATCACAGCTCCCCGGGATGATATTAACCTAAATAACAAAGCCCGCCGGAGCGGGCTTTTGTATCTATTACCTTCTACCGTCAGAACGTGTAGCCGATGGTGAACACATAGGTCCGGGGAGGTCCGAGGGCCATCGGCCGGATCGAGTACTCCTTATTCAGGACGTTGTTCACCGACACCTGGAACCGGAGCTTATCGGATGCCTTTACACCGAAGCGAAGGTCCCACAGCCAGTAATCGGTATTGGTCCGTTTCCAGTATTCGGCGAAGGTCTCACCGTCGCTGCCCACGCCGAACAGAATGTCACGTACGAAATCCATAACCTCATAATACTCGTGGGTCCTCTCGTCGAGGAAAATGTAGTCCGTAGCAAGGGTACGGCTCTTCCATGAGAAGTTGGTGCCGAGAGTGATACGGTTCCATTCGTAGTCGATACTGCCTTTGAAAGTGTGTTTTTGGCGGTATTTGAGGTACTTGGACGGATTTGATTTCTCCTTCATCTGGAGAGGGTCGGTGTAGGTATCTTCGATAGCGTTCTTCTTCTTATAGTCCGGGTCGGTAGGTTCGATATATACATAGCCGAGGTTGTAGAGGAACTTCATACCCGGTGCGATGTTATACGTACCGTTGGTGGAAAGGTCGATACCGTAGATACGCGCCCGGTCAACATTGTAGAAGTTGGCTCCCAGTCCGAGGGGGTTACCGCCCATAAGCGCGCCAATCAACTGGTCTAAACTGTTAAGCATGTTGTAGTCCCCGAAGTCCTCGAAGAAACCTAACCGGAATTCAATCATGTTCTTGTAGTAGGTATAGAACCCGGCTATATCCACGAAGCCCTGGAAAGGCCCGATTTTATAACCCTGCACCAGTCCTATCTCGGCATTGAGCGAAGTTTCCGCCTTCAGCTCCTTGTTCGGGAACACACCCGCGCCCCCGATATCTTTACGGGCATATTTCTCCGTAAGGGACGGATAACGGTAGCCCTGCCCCACGGACCCTCTGAGGAAGGTGTATTCGGCAAGCTGGTAGTTCAAACCTCCGCGGAAGACGGGTTTGAACGGCAGCTCCGTGCCGAACATTTTGGTCTTGGCTTCTTTCTTATGGTCGTCCACGCGGTAGTACTCGGCACGCATACCCAACGAAAGGCTCAGGCGGTCCCAGAAACGGTGGTCGTATTGGAAGAACAGGGAAATGTTGTCGCTCTGGTGGTTACCCGTAACCGCGGAGTTGTTCGTCACGTGGTGGTAGGTGGTACCGGCGGTAATCTGGGCGTTGCCGATTTTCTTATTGAACTGGTAGTCGGCGTAGTAGGTGTAGTTTTTGCTCACCACGGCCTTTTCCTCTTTGGGGTCCAGGGCGTTCACCAGCCAGGGTACAAGCTCCGAAGAGTCTCCCAGCGGCAGGCCGTTGCTCATAAGGAATCCGATAAGGTCGATATAGTCGGCTGTCGACGCGTTGGGGAATACCTTGTTGAGTTCGTCCAGACCCCAACCGAGGATGCTGTTGAGGTTACCCTCTGCAAGCCCCGGAAGAGCGGGCATCAGCCATCCCAGAAGGTCGCCACCGCCCGTGAAGTTATCCACCAGGTCGAGTACTCCCTGGTAATCGGTACCCATATTTGCGAGTATCTCCGTGAGGGACTTCTGTGAACCGGATACGATATTGTCGCCCTCGTACTGGAAGCGGCCTTTGAAACGGTGAGCCGTATTATTGCGGGTGTTGATGTAGTTGTAGAACGGGTCGATGTTGAAGGTGTTACCCTCGCGGCCCATGGTGGTTACGGCCGAAGCCTGGAGGGGCTGAGCGCCCGAGCGCCATACGAGGAAGTCCCCGTATTTGTCGGTCATAAAGTTATAGTTGACCCCGTAGTTAACTATGTCCACACTCGGCTGGTGGTAAGTAACCGTACCGCCCAGGTGGAAACGTTTGCGGTAACCTTGGTCGCGGTACCCTTCGTCATTTAGGAAGTTGAGTCCGAGCGTAACGTCGAAGTTACCGATACGGCGAGCGTGCGACACGTCGATACCCTCGTACATCGGGTTGCGTACCCCGGAGAATACCGAGCTGCGAAGGAACGGCTTCACTTCATGCTTGCCCTCTTTCCATAAAGCCTTGTCCCACCAGATATATTCTTCGTTCGACGGGTTGCCGTAAATACCGGCGTAGTATTTTATATTGGTTTTCGGTACCAGTCCGGGACGGCCCGTGCGCACGTTGATAAGCCCGTTGAGCGCCGAGGAACCGTACAGCACCGACGAGGCGCCTTTGATAACCTCCACCTGCTCCACGTTCTCCATCGGTATTATATTCCAGCTTATGGCGCCGTTGGCCGCACCGAGTACGGACATACCGTCCACCAGCACAAGCGCGCGGGAACCGATACCGTAGGTCCATCCCGCTCCGCCGCGGATGGAGGGCTGGTTGTCGTTCACGTCGACGCTCGGCAGCTTGGCCAGCACGTCCGCGAGGCTGGTCGGTATCTGCCTCGAGACATCTTCCTTGCGAAGCACGTCCATCGACACGGTAAGTTCGCTCAGTTTCTGTTCGAAACGGCCGGCGCTGACCACCACGCTTTGCAGCAGTTGCACTTCCGCCTTCATATAGATGTCGCGGGTGACGGTTTCACGCGCGCCCACAACTACCGGCACCGTCTGGTCTTCGTAACCGATATACGAGAACACGAGGTTTGCCCCGCCGTCCGGCACGTCTATCTTATAGAAACCGTTCTGGTCGGTAGATACACCGGTGGTCTCACCCCTGTTGAGGTATATTACAGTGGCTCCGATGAGCGGTTCCCGGGAAGTTTCGTCATAGACGTACCCCTGAACGCTCTGCGCCCACAGCGATACCGCCGGTACCACCGTCAGGGCTATAATGAGTAATATTTTTTTCATAGTCTGTTAAGTTCGGTTTAGTCGAGGTAAAGCCCCACGTTGATGTCAGATGTGTATACCATCCTGTCGATTATTGCACCGAAATCCAAAGCCATCCCCGGCATCAGTTCGAACGACAGGTCCATATCCAACAGGTCCAAAATCAGCGGCAGAAGTTCCAGAAGAGGCTTCAATTCTTCCGCGTCGAGATACAAAGCGTAATTCCCCGCAAAGAAGTAATGTACCCCTGTTTCATACGTTTGTCCGTTAATTTCTATCTGCCCGGTCTGGTTCTCAAGGTAGTCAAGAACCGGCAAGGCGGGGTCGCGTTCGATTAGATTGAAGCGGATGCCCTCGTTGAACCAGCGTGTTATTGACGGGTATACCTCCAGCAGGTCGAAAATCATCGACAGGTCGAAGCCGGAACCGCTCTCGCCGCCTTCCTCATCGCTGCGCGTGCCTGCCGACCGGTTAGACATGACCAGGTCTAAGATGGAGACCAGTTCGGGACGGATATAGGCGTTTCCCCCGTCTACATAATATGTTATGAGGTTCTTGGGAGACTGAGTTTTAGGTCCCCTTTCCGAATCCTGGAATCCGGTAATTAGTCCCATAAAATTCAGATCGTCCGGCATGGGACTGTATGTCGCGGTTACATTACCGTCGTTATGGAACGTTACATCCGTAAGAAGAAGGTAAAGCAGATTGCTTAGGATAGGCGCCAACATGGATTCAAGGCCGGTCGGAGCAAAGAGATCTTCCCGTACTATTTCAACCCCGTTGACGGTCTCGTACTCCATGTCGACCTTCCATTTGAAATTCAAAAGCAGGTCGTAGTACATGCCCATAAGGCCGTAATTATTGAGAAGCACCATCTCGTTTGTGGTCTCCATCATGGTGAAAGTCCCTTTACGGGAAAGTGTATTAGCAGGAATGGCCACGTCTTTCAGGTCGAGAGTCATTGCATACCCGCCGTCCGTTACGCCCACGGTGCCCGAAGCTGAGAAGGTAGTCCCCCCGGCGGTGGTACCGCTGCCGCTTATGGAGTAGCCGGTGGCGGTTTTGGTAACCGTGAAGCCGTCCACCGAAGTTTCGGCCTCGCCCGGGAATATAGCGTAGAATTTGATTCGTGCCGAGGTTTCCGACATCAGTTCGAACCAGACGTCCTTGCCCGCGAGTTCGTTGTCGCTGTAAGTAAGAAGTAGGGAGCCGGATACATGGTCCCTGGCAGATTTTCCGGAATAGATTCTATTAAATTCAGATTCGATGCCGTCACCGTAGTAAGGCGCTTTGTCGTCGCAGCCCGTAAGGAAAGGTACCGCCATAAGGAGGCAAACCAGCTGCCGTGTCAAAGTTTTCTTCATAAGATATAAGTCTGTTAGTTTTCGACAGTGCAAAAGTCCGACTTTATATCCGAAAATTCAAGTTCCCCGTTTACGATTCGACTCTCCAAACTGAAAATATACCGCGTTTCGTCTAAAAATACTAACTTGCGCACATTAACTCCGTTAGTATTTATACCACCGGTAGGATTATAGAACTTTTATTGTTCATAATTGAAAGACGGAAGCTCCGGCCGGAACGGTGTAACAGATAATATATTAAGCCTTTCGGCACTTACAGGAAACGCCGGCCAAACTTTAAACGCTATGAAGACAATGCTGCCCGCACTTGATATTCCGGCTGATTTTATGCCGGGTAAAGACTTGGAATACAGTCTGCTGCGATACTACACACGCTTCCCGTGCAAAATCCGGTCGGCAATTTTCTTTATGTGTACCGGAGGAACTTTCCGGGCCACGGTAAACTTTTCGGAGTATACGCTCTCCAAGGGCGATTTCGTGTTCCTCGTGCCGGACAGTTTTATCCAGATACACCACCTTTCACCCGATTTCAGGTTCAGTTTCGCCGCCTTCTCGTCCGGGTTCCTCGACAAGGTCAACATGACGGGAACCGCGCTGGAGTTTATCCCGGCCATTTCCCGCAACCCGGTGCTGCGGCTTAGCGACGAGCAGTTTTTGCTCTTCTCGGATTTCTTCGACATGCTGATAAGGTGCCAGCAGTGTAACGGGGTGGTCCGCAATACCGAGACCCACAAGGCTGTCCTTACGCTAATTATGCAGCAGGTGGCGTTTCTCTACCCGGTCCACCAGCCGGCCGGCGACAACGGAAAAGGGCGTGACAAGGAAATTTACACCCAGTTCATCCTCTTGCTCCACCAGTTCTACAATCGCGAGCACCGTATCACTTTTTACGCGGAAAAGATAGGAATTACCGTGCAGCACTTCTGTAATATCGTGAAGAAGAACAGCGGCAAAAGGGCCACGGAGATTATAGACAAATTCCTGCTGATGGAGGCCAAGACACGGCTGAGGTTTACCGATATGCCGGTAAAGAACATTGCCTTCGAACTGGGGTTCAGCAACGGTAACTTTTTCTATAAATGGTTCAAAACCCGTACGGCGCAGACCCCCGTGGAATACCGTAACGGGCTGGACGTGCCGTCGGAGAGCGACAGGATGTTCGGGCTATGATTCGCCCGGGCAAGTGTTTCCTCGGCGGATTATTTCGCCGCGGCCTTGCCGGGAGGGCAGTTCCGCGACGGGTATGGGTAACCCGGCATCGACGGCGGGAACCGTTCAGGGCCATGCCGGTGCACTAAAACACTCTACTTCAACGCCCTTTCCACGTAATCCCTATAATCTTTGACCTCGGGTTTATAATCCGCGCTGAACAGCGGCGACGAAATCAGGAAATCGGCCGAGGAGCGGTTGATTGCGGTAGGTACGTTATAGAGCGTTGCGATACGCAGGAGCGCCTTCACGTCCACGTCGTGCGGCTGCGCCTGCATAGGGTCCCAGAAAAATATAAGGGCGTTAATCCTACCCTCGGCTATGCGCGCGCCCAACTGCTGGTCGCCCCCGAGCGGGCCGGATTTGAGCAGGGTAATGTCTGCGCTTTGCTCATCGAATTCGATGCGCCGTTCGGTGAGGGTCTTCTCCACCATCCGGCCCGTGGTGCCCGTGCAGATAAGACTGCAGCGGAACAGGGTCTCCCAGTTCCAGCCTACCCATTCGGCCAGTTCGTGCTTCATATTGTCGTGCGCGACGAGGGCCACGGTCAGTTTGTTCTCTTTCAGTTTTATGTGCTTCATAATTTCCGGTGGTTTTACGCAAAGTTATAAATTAAGGTAATTATTTTGCCGGTTCCCCGCAGCGGAGTTACACCCCTGACTCTGCATATAACCTGCCGGGACGGAAAACCCGTCCGGTTATATGATGTCGCGGTGGATACGTTTGCCGGAGTCCGGGTCCGTACGACGGTAAAGGTTACGTTCGGTAGCGGTTTAAGGACAGGGGTGGAGCGGGGCTTCACGCTCACCCCGGTGAAACGATGCACGGTTATTCGAACAGTTGGCCTTCCCTTACGGGGGGAGTATATCCGAGGTGGGAGTAGGCCAGTTGGGTGGCTTCGCGCCCGCGGGGCGTCCGCTTCAGGAACCCTTCTTTTATAAGGAAAGGCTCGTAGACTTCTTCTATCGTGCCGCTGTCCTCACCCACGGCCGTGGCGATGGTATTGAGGCCTACCGGACCGCCGGAGAATTTTTCGATAATTGTCCGCAGTATCCGGTTGTCCATCTGGTCCAGACCCCGTGCGTCGATGTTCAGCGCGGTAAGCGCCACTTTGGTAATCGGCAGGTCGATACGCCCCTCTCCCTTAACCATCGCGAAGTCGCGCACCCGCCTCAGCAGGGCGTTGGCTATGCGTGGCGTACCCCGGCTGCGCAGGGATATTTCGAGGGTCGCGTCCTTGTCGATGCCGATGCCCAGAATACCGGCGGACCGTTCTATAATCCGCGCCAGCACCCCCGAGTCGTAGTATTCGAGGTGGCAGGTGATGCCGAACCGTGCCCTCAGGGGGCTGGTAAGAAGGCCGCTCCGGGTGGTGGCGCCTATCAGGGTAAACGGGTTCAACTCTATTTGAATCGACCGGGCCGAGGGGCCTTTATCCAGTACGATATCGATTTTGTAGTCCTCCATGGCTGAATAGAGGTACTCTTCCACTATCGGGCTGAGGCGGTGTATCTCGTCGATGAAAAGTACGTCGCCCGCGTCGAGGTTGGTCAGCAGTCCGGCCAGATCGCCCGGCTTGTCGAGCACGGGGCCGGAGGATACTTTGAGCGCAGTACCCATTTCATTGCTGATGATATTGGCGAGCGTGGTTTTTCCCAGGCCCGGCGGGCCGTGGAGCAGTACGTGGTCGAGCGACTCTCCACGCATCAGCGCGGCACTGATAAACACCCGCAGGTTATCAACGATTTTATCCTGACCACTGAAATTATCGAGCTCCTGCGGCCTAATCCGGTTTTCGAATTCGAGGTCGCTGCCGAGGTTGCGTATGTTGGTGCCGTTCTGCTCCATTCCGGTTGCAAAGATACAAATATAATCGTTCCGTGACCACCTGTGGTGCCCGATACCTGATGCGGGGAAGGAATCCTATATATTCGCCTCTCACGGAATGCCGATACTGAAACCATATCCTGAACGCCGTTAAGGGTCTGACTGTTATAAACAGTCCGGAAATTAAAAGATGTTTGCTATGGCTTAGCGTTCATCGTCGAACCGGTTACAATATATCCGCCACGACAAAAGTGCTTCCGCCTATAAAGATCATATCGCCGGACCCGGCGAGCGCCAGCGCCCGTTCGACCGCCTGCGGTACGGCGGGGCATACCTGCCCGCCCAGCCCGTGCGGGGCCGCCAGCCCCGCAAGCTCCCCTGCGGGAAGTGCCCGGCGGATGGACGGGCTGGTGAAAATATAGTAGGCATCCTTCGGCAGAAGCGGCAGGATGGATTCGATATCCTTGTCGCGGACAAACCCGAGTACCATATATAAACGCTCGTATGTCTCGCCTTTTATCTGGTCCACTACCTGCGATATCCCGTGGGCGTTGTGGCCCGTGTCGCACACCACCAGCGGCGACTGGCCAAGTACCTGCCACCGTCCCTCCAGCCCGGTAGACAGGGCCGCCGTGGCCAGACCTCGGGATACGGCGGCCTCCGTCAATTCGACCCCGCACCGGGTGCGTAGTGTGTCGACGGCTGAGAGCGCCGTAACGATATTGCGCCGTTGGTATATTCCCGCCAGGTCGCAGGGATACTCTGCCTCCGTCCCGTCCCGCAGGTCACGAATCCGGTAGGTCACCGTTTCGCACTTCCATTCCGGTCTGGCCGAAAGTCCCGCGAGGGTCCGTCCCGTCCTGCCCGGAGCCGGTTCCGCCGTATGTATAATCAGGATGTTACCGGCGGAATTACCCGTTTCCGTCTTTCCAGATTCCCGGCCCACATACATGAAAGTGTCCTCCGCGAAAATCAGGGGGCTGTCGTTACGAAGGGCCGAATCCCGGAACACTCCTTCCGTCTCCCCATGCCTTTCGCCTATAACGACCGGGACGCCGGGTTTGATTATCCCGGCTTTTTCGCGCGCGATTTCGGCGAGGGTGGTGCCCAGCAGGGCGGTGTGGTCCAGCCCTATATTGGTTATAACGGATATCAAAGGCTTGACTATGTTGGTGGCGTCAAGACGTCCTCCCAGCCCTGTTTCGATCACGGCAAAATCCACCCTTTCCACCGCGAAATAGTCGAATGCCATCGCCGCCGTGGCTTCGAAAAACGACAGCCCGGTGCGTTTCATCTCCTCCATCCACCTTCCGGTGAAACCGGTTACCGCGCTCTCAGGGATCATTTCACCGTCCACGCGGATACGCTCCCGGAAATCCCGCAGGTGCGGCGAGGTATACAATCCCGTACGGTAACCTGCCGCCGTCAGCACCGATGCCAGCATGTGCGATACCGAGCCTTTACCGTTGGTCCCCGCGACATGGATAATCCCGTATTTTTCCTGGGGGTTCCCGAGTGCCGAAGCAAACGCCGCTACACGTTCCAGCCCCGGTTTATAGGCGTCCGCTCCGATTTGCTGGAAATCGGGCAGCATATTGTAAAGCGTGTCGAGTGTCTCCTTGTAGTCCATCCGAGTTGGTTGCATGGAAAGTGTGATGCAAAACGGGTACCGCTGTTACTGCGTAAGAAGGTTATTTTTGCGGATGCGGTAAGCGATGTAGTAGAGCGCGCACAGGCCGAAAACGAGTACCGATATCCTTGCCACATAGTCGCCGTAACGGGTATAGAACGTTATCCGGTCGTTGGTAACGATATCGGCCGTAAGGGCGGTGCGCACATCCCATCCCACTTTTTGGATTACCCGGCCGCGCTGGTCGATAAAACCCGAGATACCCGTGTTCGCGCTGCGGGCTATGGCCCGTCGGGTCTCGACCGCCCGAAGCCGCGCGAGGCGGAACAACTGCCGGTGGCCCTGCGTGTCGCCCCACCAGGCGTCGTTGCTGATTATAAGCATTATATCCGCGCCCTTGCGGACGAAGCCGCCGTAATAGTGGCCGAAAACGCCCTCCCAGCAAATGGCAGGCCCGGCCCGGGTTCCGTCCGTGGCGGTGAACACGTCCCTTTCGGGTCCGTATCCGAGCTGGCCGCTCACACCGCCCAGGTCGATATTGAACAACGTTACGTTTTTGAGGTATTTGTGATAGGGCGTCGCTTCGGCCCCGACCACCAGTTTTGCCTTGTGGTATATCCCGGCCGGCCTTCCGGCAGACAGCGCGAGCGCGGTGTTGAAATTATCGTAGTAGATATCGCGGCCGGGGGTGTAGCGCGCCGTCTCCGAAACCTTGTCGCCCGGCATGTAGAAGTAGCGGGTCGAGGCGCCCACCACGAACACCGTCGAGGGATATCTCTCGTCTATGAAATTGCGGAAAGCTTTTACGGTCCGGTCCGACTCGAGGTCGTTCTCGGGGATGGTCTCGTGGACGGATGTTTCGGGGAATATCACGAACCGGGCCTCCTGCGGCGCCTGGGACGCCAGTGACAGCATGATGCCGTTCTGCTCCTGCTGGCTTAGGATGTAGCGTTCTCGGTAGGGTTCTATATTGGGTTGTACGGCCGTTACGGTAACGGCCCTGCCTGACTCCTTATAAGTCCAATAGACGGTAAGCGAGATTATTACCGGTACTGCGATAACCGCCGCCGCTGTTGCCGCCACCGCCCTCGAGCGGTTCCGGTAAGCCTCGTAAAACAGGACGTTCATCACCATCACCCACAACGACCCCCCGAACACCCCGGTGGTATCGTACCACTGCACCAGCGGAATGTCGTTTGCAAAACCGTTGCCCAGCGTCAGCCACGGGAAAGACAACTGTCCGTTCATATAAAGCAGCTCGGCGGCAATCCACGCGCTTACAAGGAACGTGTAGGCCAGCGAACGCGGCGCCCGTTTGGAAAGCCAGTGGTAGGCGACCACGACTCCGCCGCACAGCACCACCGAATTTATAACCGACATTATGGCGCCTATCGGGGCCGCGTACCATATCCACCAGGTGGTGACAAGGGCCCAAAGCCCGAAAGTGAGCGCCGACCACCCCGCCATACCCCGCACCCCGCTCCGGCCGGCCGGGTAACTTTCGCTCACCGCCAGAAGAGGTACAAGGGCCACTGGCAAAGTAATTCCCGAGACCCCTACCCACGGCAGGATCAAAAGACCCGCTGTCGTTAACGCTAAAAGTAACCTCCTGTTTCTTCCCATCGTGGGGAGGATTAATATGGTATTTCGATTTATAACGAGCCGCCCGGGAAAACCTGCTCCCGCCGGCACTGCCGGCCGCCCGGACCGACACCCGCGGCCGTCGGCGGCATGTATTGCGGTTGCTCCGCGCCGGAGGATAATCTCCCGACAGGGCAGGGCAAAGATAGATTATATTTATTAATTTTGTCGTTTAAACTATTGTTAAAGGGGGCTTCCGGGGCGTGGTTGTTTCGTTGTTCATAAGGGGTATACTTATAGGTCTGGTGGCTTCGATACCGTTGGGCCCTGTCGGGGTGCTCTGTATACAGCGGACCCTCAGCCGTAACCAGCGCTCGGGGTTCGTCTCCGGGTTGGGTGCCGCTTCGGCCGATATGATATTTGCCTCGATAGCATTCTTTTCGCTCTCGTTCGTGCTCTCGTTCATAAGGGACAATATGACGGTGATTAAGGTCGTAGGCGGGATGTGCGTTATGCTGGTGGGGGTGAGTATCTTCATGTCAAACCCGGTGGTACAGATAAGACGCAACAGGGCCGGCAGGAGCAACCTTTGGCAGGATTTTATATCGCTGTTTTTTATTACGCTTGCCAATCCGGCATTTATCCTTATATTCATCGCCCTTTTTGCCACGTTCGGGTTCAGCGAGCAGGCGCTCGGCATGGGCCGGGGGATGGTGATGATAGGCGGCCTATTTTGCGGCGGCGCCACGTGGTGGCTCGTGCTGACTTCGGTGGTCGGACTGCTCAGGGGCCGTTTCAGGCCGAGGCACCTGCTGTGGATAAACCGTATTACGGGTACGGCTATCGTCGTGCTCGGGGCCGCCACGGTCCTTTTAATGTTCGTTAATACTCCGGTCGATGGGTTACTGCACTGAGAAGAAAATTATAATTGCGATTGACGGGTTTTCGTCCGGGGGTAAGAGTACCTTCGCACGGGAAATTGCCGCACGGCTTGGCTATATATTTATTGACACCGGGGCGATGTACCGCGCGGTGACGCTCTACGCGTTGGAGCACGGGGCCATCCGGGGCGGTATACTCGACGAGGAGAAACTCGCGGGCATGCTGGACGAAATAGACATCCGGTTCCGGTTCAATCCACAGCGCGGGGCCAGCGATATCTATGTGAACGGTGAGCTGGCCGAAGGAAAGATACGGACCATCGAGGTGAGTAACTTCGTAAGCGCCGTGAGCGGAATCGCCGCCGTCAGGCGTAAGCTGGTCGCCATGCAGCAGGAGATGGGGCGCAACAAGGGAATAGTGATGGACGGCCGGGATATAGGTACGGTGGTCTTCCCCGATGCCGAACTCAAAATATTCCTTACGGCCGACCCGGCCGTAAGGGCGCGGCGCCGCTACGAGGAGCTGCGTGCCAAAGGAATGGAAGTGTCGCAGGAGGAGATAGAGCGCAATATCCGCCAGAGGGACGAGGCCGACCAGTCGCGCGAAGTGTCGCCACTGCGGAAAGCGGACGACGCCGTGGTACTGGACAACAGCAGTATGACCCTCCCGGAGCAGATGGACTGGGTTACGGAGCGCCTTAATTCGCTGGGCATAAGTACGGAGTGTGGTACCGGCCCGGCCGGGACCTGATAACTACCGACGGGGCTTCGTGTCCGGTATGCCATCCGGTGAGGAGGCATAATGTTAAATATAACGTATTGGTAATAGAGATAGACGATAAATCGGGTTTCTGTTTCGGGGTTGTGCGGGCCATCGGGCTTGCGGAAGAGGCGCTCCGGCAGGGCACCGTATATTCGCTGGGCGATATAGTGCACAACGAAATGGAGGTGAAACGGTTGGGCGCGCTCGGCATGGAGACCGTGGGGCATGACAGCCTCGGGCGTCTCGGCGCGGGGAGTACGGTGCTCGTAAGGGCGCACGGCGAACCTCCCGGGGTGTTCGACAGGGCGCGGGCCGAAGGTTACCGAGTGGTGGACGCGACGTGTCCGGTGGTGGCTAATTTACAGGGCATAGTCCGCAGGGCCTACCGGGACATGAAGCAGGCCGGTGGCCAGGTGGTGATACTCGGTAAAAAGGGCCATGCCGAGGTGGTGGGCCTTGCCGGTCAGGTCGGTGGAGATGTGATTGTGGTGGAGAATATGGACGACCTGGGCGCGGTGGATTTCGAGAGGCCCGTTTACCTGCTCTCCCAGACCACCCAGAGCCTCTCTCTCTTCGAGGAAATCAGCCGGGAGATAAAACACCTTGCGGCGGACCCCGGGGCGGTGACCGTCCACGACACTATATGCCGCCAGGTGGCCAACCGCGAACCGCACCTCGGAGGGTTTGCACGGCGGTTCGACGTGGTGCTGTTCGTAAGCGGCCGGAAAAGTTCGAACGGCAAGGTCCTTTACGGGGTGTGCCGGGGCGCCAACCCGCGCACATACCTCGTAGAAGATTGCGGCGACCTTAGGGCCGAATGGTTCGCCGGGGCCGGCTCGGTGGGGATTGGCGGGGCAACCGCCCCGCCCCGCGGGCTGAGGGAACCGGGCGCCCGGAAGGCCGGGGCGGGGGGGATTTCGCCGTGCGGGCGGGACGGCTCCGGGCGGACAGCGGTAACGCCGGCCCGAAATACCGTAACGGGGGGGGCGGGAAATAACCATGAAAAAACACCCTGTCCCGGGCATCGAGTCCGCGGGGAGATAAAACTGAAAATATGGATACTAAGAAATACATACTGCGATCGCTGCGTTATATAGCGAGAATGGTGGTTCTGCTGGCGGTGGTGTTCGGTATTATGGCCCTCTTTGGGCTTATCGAACGGCAAAACGGCAACCTCTTCGAAGCGATATTCATGTCCCGCAACGGGGTGTTCCTGCTGGGAGTGCTCATCTTCTTCGCGGGTCTTTACCCGAGCCTGTCGTTCGGGGAGGTGACGACCCGGGGAAACATCCATGCCGACCGGCGCAAAATCAAAGAGGTTATGGAGCAGTACGGTTACGTGGTATCGCGGGAGGATGAGACGAGGATGGAGTTCCGGGCGGCCAAACTGTCGCGCAGGCTGCTGGCGCAGTGGGACGACGGGGTCACCGTCACCGGCCGTGGCGACATGCTCTACATCGAAGGAATGAAAAAGGACATATTCCGTCTCCAGGGCCGCCTCCGCATGGCCCTCGACCCGGAGGAGTGAAACCGAAGAATGATATGAAACTAAAAAGCATAAAATACACGCTCATGGCCGCGGGGTTCTCCGTGGCGGCGCTGTTGCTGGTCTCGGCCGGAAATTCAGATTTCCGGATGGGCAGGAACATGCAGATACTCGTGGACCTTTACCGCGATCTGAACCTATTCTACGTGGACGAACCGGACCAGGACCAGCTCCTGCTGGACGCCGCCATGGGGATGACATCCTCGCTCGACCCCTATACCGAGTATCTGCCCGAGGAAGACATGGAGGATTTCGAGGTCCTCACCACGGGCAAATACGGCGGTATAGGCGCGCTCATCAGGCAGAAAGGGGACTGGGTATTTATAGCTCAGCCTTACCGGGGCTTCCCGGCCGACAAGAATGGCCTCACTATCGGCGACAGGATTCTCCGTATCGACGGGCGCAGTGCCGAGGGTATCGGGTCGGAAACGGTCAGCTCCCTGCTCAAAGGAGACCCGGGAACCACGGTGAACCTCGCGGTGGAGAAGTTCTACACGGGTGAAACCGAGGAACTGGCCATTACCCGCGAGCGTATTTCCATATCGGGTATCCCGTACTATGGTTTCGTTAACGACAGCATAGGTTATATCCAGCACTCGGATTTTACAGAGAATTGCAGCAGCGACATGCGCAACGCACTGATGGAACTGCGTAGCGACGGCCGTTTGAAGGGTCTTATCCTCGACTACCGCAACAACGGGGGCGGGATTCTCCAGGAGGCGGTTAAAATCCTGTCGATGTTCGTACCACGGGATACCGAGGTGGTAAGCATGCGGGGGCGGGGGAAGGATTCCAACGCCGTGTTCCGCACCGAGACCGAGCCGGTCGATACCCGGTTGCCCATCGTGGTGCTGGTGAACGGCGGGTCGGCGTCCGCCGCGGAGATTGTTTCCGGGGCTTTGCAGGACCTCGACAGGGCGGTGCTGGTGGGCCAGCGGACCTACGGCAAGGGCCTCGTGCAGTCGACCCGCCCGGTAGGGTTCAACTCCTACCTGAAGATTACCACGGCGAAATATTACATGCCCAGCGGCCGCTGCATACAGGCCGTGGACTATGCCCGCCGTAACGACGACGGCAGCGTTTCGTACATACCCGATTCGCTGATTACCGAATACGCCACCGCCGCCGGACGCAAGGTCTACGACGGGGGCGGTATAATGCCCGATGTGAGGATGCCCGCGGAGTACGTGAGCCGATTCACGATGATGGCATACGGGCTGGGCTACATCGACGATTTCGCCGACCTGTACGTCAAAAAATACCGTGACCCGGTGGATGAGGACAGCTTCCGCCTGTCGGACGAGGATTACCGCTGGTTTATGGAGTTTATGGAGGATAAACCGATGGATTACAGTTCCGAGACGGCCCAGGCCCTGCGGGCCCTGCGCGAGCGGGCTGAAAAGGAACTCTACTACGACCGTATCGGCGACCAAATCGAACGCATCACCGAGTTGATGAAGGACGACAAGCAGGGTAACCTTATCCTGTACCGAGACCAGATAACCAAACTTATCGAGGACGATATCCTGCTCCGGCACTATTACCAGCAGGGCGTGATAAGGCACTCGCTCAACTTCGACGACGAGGTGGCGCGCGCCGTGGAGGTTCTCTCGGACCCCGAACAGTACCGCACCATCTTGACCGGCCGGGATACGGAGAGGAAATAAAGTGGACCGGGCGCGCCCCCCGGGAGGACTAAGGCGCCGGTTAAGCGCCGTACGACAGCGGCGGAAGAAAATATGAAGATAACACTCGGTTCGATATTGGGAAAGGGCGGAAGGCTTACCTTCCGGCGACGGATATTCATTATCGTCGCCGGGCTGGCTATCGGTACCACTTCGCTCTTGTTTACGAACTACATGGCCAACCGGTTGAGGGAAAAGGAGCAGAACGAGGTCCGGATGTGGACCTACGCCATGGAGAATACCATGAACAACCCCATCTTCAACCCTTTCTTCCAGCTTCCGGACGGGGGGCGCAGCGGTATACCGTTCGTAATAGTGGACGATAACCTGCGGGTGGTGCAGTACGACCTGCTGCCCGAGAAGGTAATAAACCACCCCGACCTGCTCCGGAAAACCATCGACAAGCTATCGCGTATCAACAAGGAGATAATAATTACCGACCGCGGGTTCAATACCTACTATCTCTTCTACGGCGAGTCGCGCCTGCTGAAGATGCTGACCTGGTTTCCGTTGATCCAGCTCCTCGTAATCTTTATCTTCATCACCTTCGGCTACATCACATTTATGTCTACCAAGCACGACGAGCAGAACCGGGTGTGGATAGGACTTGCCAAGGAGACGGCCCACCAGTTGGGTACGCCCACCTCGTCGCTGCTCGGGTGGATCGAATACCTTCGCAGCCAGCCGGTGGACCAGTCGGCGGTGGACGAGATGGGCAAGGACCTTACACGGCTGATGAAGGTGGTGGACCGCTTCTCGAAGATCGGCTCCGAGACGGTGTTGTCGCCGGCCAATATCAACGAGGTGGTAGGCAACAGCGTCCTCTATTTCCGCACCCGGGTTCCGCGTAACGTCACCATCGAGTACAACGGTCTGGCCACAGCTCCGGTGCAGGCCATGATAAACAGCGCCCTGTTCGAGTGGGTGGTGGAGAATCTGTTGAAAAACTCCCTCGACGCCCTCCAGGGCAAGGGGCGGCTGGAGGTAAAGATAACCTCCGACGAGAACCAGGTTTACATAGACGTTACCGATACGGGAAAGGGGATATCCAAGGCCAACTTCAAACGGATTTTCGAGCCGGGATTCACCACAAAGACCCGTGGCTGGGGGCTGGGCCTTTCGCTCAGCAAGAGGATTATAGAGGATTACCACAACGGGAAGATTTTCGTTGTGGACTCGGAGGTCGGCAAGGGAACCACCATCCGAATCACGCTTAAAAAGGTGTACGTCTGACATCGGACGGTCCCGGGCGGGGCGGGTGAAATTAGGTGGAAATGATATAAATTTACTGGCTGGAGATACGGGCCGTTGAAAGGGCCGGGTATGGCCTGCGCGATTGTTTATAATCTTTGAACCGGACGGTTGGAATACGTGCTAATACCCGAACAGACAGGAAAGCAGGGGGAGCACTACGAACGGTAGCCGGAACGGATTGCATGGCGCAGACGGACCTATGAGGGCCGGGCCGGGACGAAAAATAAACCAGAACCGCAAGCAATGAGACAAAACCCATACAACCCTTCCAATATATTCCCGCCCGCCGGCGGGCAGGGCGGTATGGGCGCCATCGACCCGGCGGGTAGCGCTGTGTCGGCCGAGGGTATGGAAACTTTCACCGACATAGCGGGGACCGGAGCCGACCACATTACTAACCATATCGCGGACCACATACCCGTCCATATCCCCGACAGCGTGTCCGCGATTACCGACGGACTCGGTTCGGTGAGCGGTGGCATGCCGACGGTTGCCGACGCGGCGGCGGCCGATATTTTCGGCCCGGCCAGCGTTTTGGCCGGCCCGCAGGCTGGCCCTTCTCCTTTTTTCGAATGGGTCCTGACCGGTAACGTACCCTACTCGCTGGCGGTGGTGATGCTGTTCGCAGGGTTCTGCGCCTTATTTTACTATTTCCGTCCGCACGCCGCTACGGTGGCCGGCATTTTCCGGGGAACCCTCTATATAGAAAACCTTCTCGAAGAGCATAACTATATTTTCGAAACCTTCCGGCGGCTGCTCATCCTGCTGGGCCTGCTGGCTACGGGCCTGCTCGTGGTAAGGTACTGCGACAACGCGTTCGGCGCGGGGATTAGTGCCGTGCTTCCCGGCTGGGCTCAGCTGCTGCCCGTGCCCGCCGTATGGGCCGGATTGCTGGCGGTCTGGTTCTGCCAGAATTTTATCCTGCGGGCCGCGGGGTGGCTCACCTACGGCAGCCGCTTTACGGACGACCTGATATCCCTCCGCAACCTGGGCTACGGCATGTTGTTCCTTTTTACCCTGCCGCTGATGTTCACCCTCGCTCTGGCTCCGGGACCGGTGCTGCCGCTTCTTTCACGGCTGTTCCTGCCCGTTGTTACGGGATTGTTAATTTTCATTCTGATAAGGACATATATGCTCTTTATTCGACAAAAAATTTCGATTTTGTATTGGATTTTGTACCTTTGTGCCGTCGAAATTTTACCCGTCAGCTTCCTTGTCGTACTCTCTGCCAGGAACCTGTCGTAATAAAAATCTATCAAGTTGAGTATCAAGAAAATATTGGTGTCGCAGCCTAAACCGGCCATCGTCGAGAAGTCACCTTATTACGAGATTCACACAAAGTACGGTGCAGAAATAGATTACCGCCCCTTTATACGCGTCGAGGGTGTATCGCTCAAAGAGTACAGGAGCCAGAGGATAGAAATCCTCGCCCATACCGCTATCGTTTTCACGAGCAGGACCACGGTCGACCATTTTTTCCGGATATGCGACGAGGCCCGAATCACGGTGCCCGAAACCATGAAGTACCTCTGCAACACTGAGGCGGTGGCGCTTTACCTCCAGAAATACATAGTTTACCGCAAACGGAAGATTTCGTTCGCCGACGGGACGTTCAACAACCTTATGGAGTTGATCCTCAAGCATAAGAACGAGAAGTTGCTGCTCATCCTGTCGGAGCCTCACAAGCCGGAGCTTCCGCTGACGATGGAGAAACTAAAACTTGACTTTCACCAGCTCATCCTTTCCAGGACGGTCAGCTCCGACCTGTCGGACCTGAAGCTGGACAAATACGACCTGCTGGCATTTTTCAGCCCTTCCGAGATAGCCTCGCTTACCGAGCAGTTCGGCACCACGGGACTGCCCCGCATCGCCACGTTCGGCAACGGCACGGCAAAGGCCGCGGTGGACGCCGGCCTGACGGTGAACGTCAGCGCGCCGACCCCGCAGGCCCCCTCCATGGCCAAGGCGATCGATATCTATATAAAACGGACCGACGCCGGCGAGGAAGTACCCCCGGTGGAGATTGTCTCGTCCAACAAATCGGAGGAGTTCCTGAAAGCCCAGGAGTCTAAGCCCAGGAAGTCGAGGCCCGGTAACGGCAAGCCTGCCGCCGGTTCGGCGAACGGACATACCGGAACCACCCCGGGCAAGGAAGAGACCGGTTTGAAGACCGCCACGGCTGTGGCTTCCGCCCCGAGGAGCGGTAAGACGGCCAGTTAGACCTGCACAGAGAGAATTACCGGCGGGTGTTCAGCCCGCCTTTTTTATAGCCGATACGTTGGAAAACAGACCGCAAGATACCCCCCGCGACGCGACCCTGCCCAAGCGGCAGCGGCTGTCGGGCACCAAAGCCATCGAGCGGTTGTTCCGCGATGGGAAGGGTGGATTCGTCTACCCGTTCCGGTATATATACACCACGGTGGAGGATACGGCCGAACGGTCGGTGCACGGCCCGGCCGGCGGACCCGGCCCGGAACAGGTTACCGCCGGTCCCGACGCGAAGCCGAACACGGGCAACCTCCATGCTTCGGGCAGTCCCGGGGAAAACCCCGGCCCGGCCGGCCGGCCGGAAACCGGAAACACACCGGCACAGCCGGCGAACGGTTCAGCAGGGAGTTTCCGGGTACTTTTTTCCGTCCCGAAACGTTATCATAAAAGGGCCAACAAGCGCAACCTGCTCAAACGCCGCTCGCGCGAGTCTTTCCGGCAGGTGAAACAGGCGATAACAGCTTCCGTCCGGCCCGGAAAACAACTCAGGATAGCCCTGATTTACTCCTCGAAAGAGGTGGAAGATTACCGGAAAATAGACAATGCAATCCGCAAAATCATATCGCAGCTTCGCTCGGCAATGTAAGCGCATTGCCGCATGGCCGCTTATCCTGCTCGTGCGGTTTTACCAGTACTGCATTTCGCCGCTGCTGCCCAAGGTGTGCCGCTACGAACCTTCGTGTTCGGTATACGCGGTGGAAGCACTGCGAAAATACGGCCCGTTCAAAGGGGCGTGGCTCGCCGCCCGGCGTATCCTGCGGTGCAATCCGTGGGGCGGCAGCGGTTATGACCCGGTACCGTAGGTGTTTTTTCCTGCTTCTCCTGTTTTCCAGTTTTCCTGCTTCTCCTGTTTTCCAGTTTTCCTGCTTCCCCAGTTTCCCAGTTTTCCTGCTTTCGTGCTTCCCGCCTTCCCCGCTTTCCCTGCTGATATTTATTTACTGTCGCATTTTATCTGCAGTTCTTTCCCCGAGGACTTCCGCACCTTGGATGTCTCCTTCCCCGGCCGTCCTTACCAGCCTGTATTTTCCTCCCCGGGTAATATTTGCGGTTCCCGCCGTCGCCGGTATCTCCTTCCGAGAACGTACAGCACATTCGGCCCGCGCGCATTTAAGTCGGTGCACCTTACCGTGTCGTCTTCGGGTAGGTAGACCAGATATATCCGTTCGTACTCGTCCGCATTCCATATATCCCGCTCTTCGCGCAGTTCGGGGGGATGGGGAATGACAATTTTCATCGTGCTGATTTCGGGTATGTAGGTGAACCGGCCCTCCAGTTCCGGGCGCTCCCGGTCGAACCCCTTTACACTGCCGTTGTACCAGACGCAGCCCTTGCGGTTTATGTAGATGTTATCCATGTAAAACACCCACAGCACTTCGCCCGGTTCATACTCCTCCACCAGCTCCCAATCCCAATGACTCCGGCTGTACGTGTGATAGACTTCCAATAACGGGAGGCGGCCGTTAAACGGGTTGAAATCCCTCAGTTCTTCTTCCATAAGCGGAGATTCAGGGCCCTTCCTGAAAAACAGAAAGGGCGTGGGTTCGACCTCCTACAACCGGGATGTGAGCCACCCGTGAATACGAAAGTCGTCGCCACGCCCAAGCCATGCCCCGGCGCTGAGGCCGGGGCATAACAAGGACTGACAACTCCTATACCGTATTCAAATCTCCCCTAAGCAGGGAGGGCTCACTTTGTTATAGGTATAAAGGTTGTTTCCTTATTACTATAACGCAAATATACGAATTTTTGGTAATTCCGGGCCGTTCGGACGTATTGTATTGTCATCCTGACAATCCCCAAATGTCATCCTGAACGCAGTGAAGGAACTGTATTCTATTTTTGACAAGCATTATCTTTCCCGCCATGTTTCATGGACAAGAACAGTTTCTTCGCTCCGCTCAGAATGAATGATACGCGCGTTCTGACTGAAACCCAGCATTGTCATCCAGAACGAAGTGAAGGAACTGTATTTTATTATTGATAAGCATTATCTTTCCCGCCATGACTCATTGACAGATAACAGATTCTTCGCTCCGCTCAGAATGACATTTTACAGCATCGTCATCCTGAACGCAGTGAAGGAACTGTATTCTATTTTTGACAAGCATTATCTTTCCGCCGTGTTTCATTGTCAGCGAATAGTTTCTTCGCTCCCTTCAGAATAACATTTTATAGCATTGTCATCCTGAACGCAGCGAAGGAACTGTTTCCTATTTTTGATAGAATTATCTTTCCCGCCATGTTTCAACGACAGGAATAGTTTCTTCGCTCCCTTCAGAATAACATTTTACAGCATTGTCATCCTGAACGAAGTGAAGGATCTCTATCCCCGCCGGGCAAATAAGTATTTGTACGTACGGCAAAGGGGTTAAAAAACCTACCGTGGTGAGTGGGAGCGGGGGTAATTTTGTATTTTAAGGGTGCGTATGCGCGCCCCGGTAGCCGTAAACACGATAAATGGGGAAATATTACGACATTCTGATGCAGGACGTAAGAATGCGGGAGGGGCTTTCTTCCTGTATGAACTGCGGTGTCTGCACCGGTGTCTGCCCTTCGGCCGAGTTCTACAACTACGACCCCCGCCAGATAGTTAACCTCGTGCAATCCCGCGACGACCACGCCATCGAGGAGATACTCCGCAGCGAAGCCCTTTGGTACTGCGGCGAATGTATGTCGTGCCGCCCGCGCTGCCCGCGCGGGAACACCCCCGGGTATGTAATTCAGGCGCTGAGGAAACTGTCGCAGAGCGAGGGATTCTTCGTGGAGTCGGAGAAGGGGCGGCAGCAGTTCGCCATAAAGAAAGTTATCGGCGGGAGCATTCTCAGCGAAGGGTTCTGCATCTACCCTAAGCTGGTGGCCGCGGAGCTACACCCGGAGCAGGGACCCGTGTGGAAATGGATACTGGATAACGACGGGGAGATTTACGGCCAGTTCACACCGGTATACCGCTCGGGCGGCGAAGGCGCGCTGCGCAAGGTGGACGAGGAGACTATGGCCGAGCTGCGCCGGATTTTCGACGTCAGCGGAGGCACCGAATTTTTCGAAAAAATCGAGTCCCACTCCGACCGCAAGGCCCGGGAAATGGGATACGACGGTGCCGGCGACGACTATTTTATGGACGTTTACACCGCCAACAGCGGCGAGCATACCATTTGAATCCGGATGGACAAATATCTGAAAAATAACGGGAAACGAGGTTTTAAGCCTTTTCAGGCATCTCCCCGCGACCTAAAGGCCGGTCGGCCGGGTAAAAGCCGTGTGGCTGTACATTATAAAACCTGCGGGTTATGAGGGGCGCCAGTTGGAAAGATTACCAGAAGGAGATAGCGGACGATAACTATTTCTACGTCCGCAGTTGCATACGGCAGAATTTCTTCCCGGGGTCCGAGAAGGCATTCCTGTCCATTCTGCGCGACGACCTTGGCAAAGATGTGGGAGAAGACCTTAAACACACCTCATGTACAGGTATCGGTTACCATACCGATATAGTCCCCCTCGAAACGATTATGACCGTGGTGGCCCGGCAGTTCGCCCTTATGACTGAGGCCGGATACGAGAACCTTACCTCGTCGTGTATAACCTCGTTCGGTATCTACACCGAGATGCTCGAAACGTGGCACGAATTCCCCGAAACCGAGGAGCGGACCCGGGAATACCTCTACAAAGCCACCGGTCGGGAATTTGTCAAACCGCGTAACGTGGCCCACACATCGGACGTGATTTACAAACACCGCGGGCGGATTGCCGCACAGGGCAAGGTGCGGCTGGTAAACTCCGTGACGGGCGAGCCGCTCAAGGTGGTGGAGCATATAGGCTGCCACTACGCGAAGCTGTTCCCGAAAAAGGGCGTCGGCGGTTCGGAGTTCCCGTACGTGCTGGCCGGGATGATCGAGGCGTGGGGCGGTGAGGTGACCGACTACCCCGAACGTCGGCACTGCTGCGGCTTCGGATTCCGCAACTATCTGGTGCAGGCCAACCGGGGGTTCTCCATCGCCAACTCACAGAAGAAACTGGAATCGATGTCGCGTTACAGGCCCGATTTTATAGTTACCAACTGCCCGGGATGCGCGATGTTCCTCGACAAGTGGCAGTATACCATAGCCGAAATGGAAGGCACGATTTACGGTCAGGACGGCCGGGGTATTCCCGTGCTGACCTATGAGGAGATGGCCGGCCTGGTTCTCGGGTACGACCCGTGGACGCTCGGGATGCAGATGCACCAGGTGGCCGTGGAACCGCTGCTCGACAAACTGGGTATAGACTACGACCCGGCGGCCAAGTATCTGGGCCGCAATGGCAAATACCTCGGGGTGCCCGACCAGGGTGCGGTGAATATGAACTGCACGTCGCAGCCATATATGAGGACGCTATGACAGAAAAGGTGATAATAATAGGCGGAGGTGTGGCCGGCCTGCAGGCAGCGGCAACCCTGTTGGAGCTGGGTCTGAAGCCGGTCGTCGTGGAAAAAACCACCCATATCGGAGGTAAGCTGAACGACTGGCACAAACTCTTTCCGTCGCTCACGCCCGCTTCCGCGGTGCTGGCGGAGCTTAAAAGCAGGCTCGAGGGGGTGGAAATCCTTACCGGAACCGAAGCCGCGGAGATTACGCCCCGTTCGGTTACCATGACCGACGGCCGCCGAATGGAGGCCGACGCGGTGATTGTGGCCTCCGGATTCGACGTTTTCCCCGCCGAACTAAAGGAAGAGTACGGTTACGGGCTTTACCGCAATGTCTACACGACGGTGGACCTGGAGAGGATGTTCGCCGAAGGGCGCGTCCACCTGCACGACGGCACCGCTCCGCGTCGCGTCGCCTTCCTGCACTGTGTCGGCTCGCGCGACGAGAAGGTCGACCAGCGCCACTGCTCGCGCGTGTGTTGTATTACGGGTGTGAAGCAGGCGATGGAAATAAAGGCGGTATTTCCCGGAGCGGAGGTATACAATTTCTATATGGACATCCGGATGTTCGGTCCGGGTTACGAGGAGATGTACCGCGAGGCCCAGGAGAATTACAACATCCATTTTATCCGGGGGCGTATATCGGAGGCCGGCGAGACGCAGGACCGCCGCATCCAGATAAAAGCCGAGGACACGCTTATCGGCCGCCCCCTGAAAATGACGGTGGATATGCTGGTGCTTATCGTGGGGATGAAAGCGGGCAGGAGTAACGGGGCGCTGGCCCGTTGCCCGGGCATCGAACTGCGGCCGAGCCGGTTCGCCGCCCCGGCGGACAGTTTCTGTTCCAACGTATATTCCGGCGTGCCGGGGATTTTCTATGCGGGGACGGTAACCGCCCCGAAAAACGTCGGCGAAAGTATCAACGAAGGAGTGGCGGCAGCGGTGAAAGCGGCCGGGTATATAAGGTCGAAGCCGTAAACGGTCCTGCGCGGGCCGCTCTGCGGATAAAATTGGTTTGCTTATACAAACGGGGATAAACGGCACCCGAGGCGAAAAAACAATGTAAATGGCGATAGAAAGGTCGATTAACTGGGGGTACAGCATAAGCAGGCCGAGGGCGGTGGACATGGACGCGAACGAGCACGAAGCTGCCGCGCGGCTGCTCCGGAAACTTCCGGAGCTACAGGCCTGTATCACCTGCGGAAGCTGCGTGGCAACCTGCACGGCCGGTAACCTTACCGAGTTCAATTTCCGCATGGTGCATACGCTTGTCCGCCGTGGCGAATACAAAGGCGCCTACGACGAACTCAATAAATGTATGCTCTGCGGCAAATGCCGCCTCGTGTGCCCGCGGGGAATCAACACCCGCGCGGTGGTTATGGCCGTTAAACGTATCCTGGGAGAATACTGACCGTAGGGGATGGATATATTGCAGGGAGAAATATTCAGGTATTACGACCATTTCGTAATCCCGTTCAATATCGGGGTATGGGTCCTTTTCGCCGTAATCGTCTATAAATACGTCCGGTGGTTCTCGAGGCTCACGCCTGAGGACAAATCGCTGGTAGGACGGGGGCTGTTTTCCCGGAAGGTGTTCGGCGCCGTGGGCGAGGTGGTAAGCGAGTCGCTGCTCCACCGGAGGATATTCCGCGTAGATCCCCTTCTGGGCTATATGCACATGAGCCTCGCGCTGGGCTGGTTCCTGCTGATTGCGGTGGGGTGGGTAGAGGCCTCTATGCACCTTACCGAAGGGTTCGCGCCCCTGCACGCCCATGTGTTCTATAAATTTTTCGCCCCTTCCCCGGCCGGTTCTACTGCAGAGACGGTGCTCTCGAACGTCATGGACCTGCTGCTTTTGTTCGTGCTTTCGGGCGTTGCGCTGGCGTGGTTTAAACGGCTGCGCTCCCGTGCCCTGGGAATGAAGCGCACCACAAAGCATGTGGTGGGGGACAAGGTGGCCCTGGCGGCGCTCTGGCTGATTTTTCCGGTAAGGCTGCTGGCCGAAAGTGCGCAGGCCGGCCTGAAAAGCATACCGTCGTTCCTGACGGGAAACCTCGGTGAGTGGATGGTCTCCGCGCTGGGCGAAGGGTTCGTTTCGGGCTTCTCCGCCGTTGCATGGTGGGTCTACTCAATTGTGCTTGCCGTATTCTTCGTCTCCATGCCCTTTTCGCGTTATATGCACATTTTCACCGAGATACCACTCATATTCCTGAGGCGGTTCGGGTTGCGCAGCAGGGAGCAGCGCTCGGCGTTCGACCACTTCCAGATAGAGGCATGCTCGCGGTGCGGGGTCTGCATCGACCCGTGCCAGTTACAGGCCGACGCGGGTATCGGTAACGTGCAGTCGGTCTATTTCCTGCGCGACAGGCGTTACCACAACCTCGCGGGCGAGGTCGCTTCCAATTGTCTGATGTGCGGCAGGTGCGAGACGCGCTGCCCGGTGGGAATAGAACTAAACACGCTGAGGCTGAACAGCCGTGAGAAATTTTCCGCCCTTCCGGCCGACGACAGGTACGCATACGTGGCGACTGCGGACCGCTCGTCCGGCGGCGGAAGGGTAGGCTACTTCGCCGGCTGCATGACCTTGCTTACGCCCCGGATACTGCACTCCATGGAGCGGATTTTCGATACCGCCGGCGAGCAGGTCTGGTGGGCCGACCGGGACGGCGGAGTCTGCTGCGGCCGGCCGCTGAAACTTTCCGGCGAAACCGAAGCCGCCCGGCGAATAATGGACCATAATTCTCTTCTGTTCGCCAGGCACGGAATCGACACCCTTGTGACGTCGTGTCCGATTTGCCTGAAAGTGTTCCGGGAGGATTACGATTTGGGACCGGTGGAGGTGCTGCACCACACGGAATACATTCAGCGGCTGTTAAGTCAGGGAAAGCTGGAAATCGGTAAGCAGGATATACTTTACACCTACCATGACCCGTGCGAACTGGGCCGGGGCTGCGGTATATACGACCAGCCGCGCGATATCATCCGCCGTGCCGGGCGGTTGGCGGAAGCCGCCGAGATCCGCGACAACGCGCGCTGCTGCGGCGGGAGCCTCGCCAACCTCGAGATCGGGGAATCCTCCCAACAACGGATTGCCGCATCCCTCTCGTACCATTACAGGCAGACCGGCGCCGACATACTGGTAACCTCATGCCCTCTTTGTAAAAAGACCATCGGCCGCTCGTTCGGCGAGGTGAAGGATATCTCCGAGGTGGTTGCGGGTGCTATCAGGCAATAAGACTGGGGGTTTGCCCATTCCGCCACAATAAAATAAAGCGGCCTGAAGGACCGCTTTATCTGCAGTTTTACTTTGATTTACTTCTGAGCACCAATATTCCTGTCGATAAAATCGCCATGGAGGCAAGGGCCATGGCCACGGCTCCTGTCAAATTATTTCCGGTGCAGAGGTAAAACACCACGCCGGAAACCAGGGAGGCTGTTGCAGAACCGTAAAACCGGGCTTTGTTGCTGAAAGGAGCCAGGCCTTTAGGTGTGAACGTTAAAAACAGTAGTGTCCCCGCGATGATTATTACCTGTAGGTAAGTGTTGTAACGGCTCGGTTCCTCCGGCCGAAGCAGAGTATCTAAAATGTAGACCAGGCCTGTTCCGGCAATGAAGCAGGCAAGGGTCAAGAAGAAATATTGTAACCGGGACTGTATCTTCATTTCATTATAATTTTTGGGCAAAATAACCGCCCGGGATTTCGCAACCATGCGGTTGTGATATTATATGTTATTCAATGCGAGTTTAATGAAATTTTAATGAAATAAAAACAGGATTGGTTTTTGCAGATTAGTTTAAAAGTGCTATATTTGCACTCACAAAATCGCGGGGTGGAGCAGTTGGCAGCTCGTTGGGCTCATAACCCAAAGGTCGAAGGTTCGAGTCCTTCCCCCGCTACTCAAAGATAAAGACCGCCATTGGGTGGTCTTTATCTTTTTATCTAACATGGGAGGACGAGAACCGTAGGTTCGAACCGACGAACGAAACACGCACAGAGACCGCTTGCAGGCTATGTCGTGTAAGGAGGAGGAAAACGAGAATTGCCGTCGGCAATTCGAAGTTAATCCTTCACCCGTTTATAAAACAATGAGGGCACGGCCGCATGCGGACAATGCCGAGTTGCGACGAAAATAAACAGGCGATATGAAATATCGCGCAGTTCGTCTTCCGCCGCTACTCAGAAAGTTCGGAATATTACTAACCTTTTTTATTTTTGTATTATGAGTGAAAGATACTTGTTTTAAGTCCTCTTTTTTTATATTGTAAACAGATAACGACGCCCCCTCATTCAAATCGATAAATTGTCACATACCTAATATTTTAGAAAATGAGAAATATCAGATTTATTTTGCTAAGCTGCCTTTTGCTAAGTTGCTGCTCAACACCCTCACATGATACCGAAAACAGCAAAATAGGAGCATGGAATACCGTACAAACGATTAACAGGCATTGGGCAATTACAGAAAATATGGATAGCTTATCTTTATACTTGCATAAAGATATGGTGCTTGTATCCCCTGATGGAATGTTGCACGGAAAAGAGGAAATAATAAATGCCTACAAGGTCTACGCCGCCTATGCAGAAACATTGGATATGGAAGAAACTGAACCTCTTATTCAGCTTTATAACAAGAACACCATGGCTGTTGTAACATATAAGAACAGGCTTTCCATAAAAACCGTTGATGATAAGATAGAATCGTTTTCCTGCAGGGATATGTATACCCTGATTTTTGAAGATGGTCAATGGTATGCCGTTGCCCAACACTATTCTTTTTTGAAGAATTGAATATTTCACCGAACTCATGTACTAATCGGTTAGATAATCTTACCTAATGAGGATATCTTGAAAAAGGTATCCTCTTTTTATTTCAATAGAACGAGGATAACTAAAAAGGAAATATAGGTGTTAAGTTTTTTGCTATATTTAGTAATATTAATTTTTCACTATGAAAAATTCCAAATATCACCTCAAATTTTTATGGGTTATTAGTTTGGCCCATTTTATGGCTTATTTTATTGCCGGTATTTTGGCTGCAAATATATTCGATTATGAAAATTTATTTCTGAATGAAGAGTTATCCCTCTTGATGCGTCACCTATTGTTTTTCTTGGACCTGTCCTTCAATTAATAAGGGGGCTGTTATTGGGGCTGATTTTGCTTCCCATTTATAAGGTTATTGTGGAGGAGAAATATGGAATATACAAATTAGGTGTGCTTATTTTGGGTCTATGCCTGATTTCCACGATAGGACCCACTTCGGGGTCATTCGACGGATTTATATATACTACGATACCTGTGACAAATCAGATTATTGGTTATTTCGAGGCTATCATATATGTTGTACTTTTTTGCTTATTCATTCGAATACCATACAAATACAATAAAAAATGGATACAATTCCTTTATTTAATCTTCATCGTATGTGTCTCGGCCCTTCTAATATCGGCATATCTCAATGCTGTCGGTTGACCGAAATAGTTTTGCAAAACCTTCAATGAATTCGTTCGATAATCTTACCGTTAGCCCCCTACTCGGAAAAGGTACGGATTATTTAGAACCTTTTTATTTTTGCATTATGACGGAAAGAGAAAAATATAAAAAAGTTATAGGAGCGGATAAAGATTATCAGGAGCTTTGCAAATGGGTTACCGACTTTACCGAGCGGAATGGACTCCGGGGAGTTATGAACGATACAAAATGGTTGGAACTGCAGCAGGCTGTCCGCGATGAGTTACCTTTTCCGCCTGTATTTGTAGTTAAACGTCTTGGGGAAGAGGGTGAAAAGCATATATTAGAGAAAGACGAGTATTGGTATGGCGCCTGGAGGAATTATTACGATGAAGGAATGCCGCAGTTGGTGACTATAGAATACATTAAAGTTCGCCCCCGTTTAGCCGTACACAGGGGAAGGTTAAATTCTCCTGAAATTATAGATTGTACAAAAGAATTCTTGGATATTTTACGCAGACTAAACATCCCATACGTGCAGGACGAGCATATAATTACTATTTACGGTTACAGATAGTAGTCGATTATTTTACTGAAATAATCGATAAACCGGTTCGATAATCTTACCGTCAGT
The DNA here is from genome assembly GCA_021202985.1 of Alistipes sp. GTDB lineage: Bacteria > Bacteroidota > Bacteroidia > Bacteroidales > Rikenellaceae > WRDF01. Next base: position 61,938 of record JAJQCA010000046.1, on the reverse strand, counting down.
CCTCCATCCCGCTGGTAAGTCACAAATCGAAGTTCTCGTGGACTTCCCTTATGCCTATATATTATTCCCCTTTACTTACGACGCGGACAGGAGAATCAGCAGCGAAAACAGCAACTTTCTCATACCGTATCCGGATTGTCCAGAAGGTAAGATTCCAGCTCGTCGACAGAGGTGAACAGCCTGTCGGGAGCCATTGCCGCCAGGGTTTCCACATCGGCCGTCGCGGCCCATGCGGCGGCGATAACCTGCACTCCTGCGGCTCGGCTGGCCGTGACGTCGCTCGGTGCGTCGCCCACGTAAACGGCCTGGCCCGGTTGCAACCCGAACCGATCCAGAACGGCCCTGATTCCTTCCGCCTTGCGCTGGCCTTGCGGGGAGCCGGTTTCCACCGCGTCGAACAACCCGTCCATACCGTAACGTTCAAGGGTGATGCGGCAACTCCGGGCACCCTTGCCCGTAACCATCGCTACCGTGACGCCCCGCGCCTTGAGACGTTCTATTATAGTGCGGATACCCGCGAACGGCTCCGGACACATATCGTGCAGCCGTTCATAGTGGCTGATATAGTCATCGACTCCCTGCCGGTAGTGACCGGGAATCAACTGCATTATGGTGCCTTCTTCGCTCGGCCCGAAGGTGGCTACGATCTCTTCATCCGAGAGTTTTTTGCCGGCAAGGGGTTCGACTGCCTGCCTGAACGCCGCCACGCACAGCGGCAGGGTATTGCCGATGGTACCGTCGAGGTCGAAAATTACGGCTTTGAGCATACGAAGTGTTTTAGCGCTGTTAGAGTAAGCAAGATAATAAATCTACCGGTTAAGATACTCGGCCGGGTCGGAAAACCGGAAATGAAAAACGGCACCGTCTTGGGGTAGCCGCTTAAATCCGGGATACCGGCATATCAGATCGAAAGTATCTTTACGGTGTTCAGAAGGTCCCGGTTGATGGGTTTGTCCTTGCGGATGGCCTTTGAAAACGGTACGTATACCAGTTCCTCGTCGTCGATGCCTATCATCACGTTGCGCTGGCCTTCGAGCAGGGCGTTGATTGCCGCCTCGCCCATTCGGCTGGCCAGAATACGGTCGCTGGCGGTGGGCGAGCCGCCCCTCTGTATATGCCCCAGTATGGTAACGCGCACGTCGTATTCCGGGTACTCTTTCTTCACGCGGTCGGCAAGGCCCAGCGCACCTCCGGTTATCTCGCTCTCGGCCACCAGCACTATGCTGCTGTTTTTGCTCTTGCGGAACCCGTTTTGAATCAGTTCCGCCAATTGGTCCACCTCGGTGGCTATTTCCGGGATAATGGCCGCCTCGCAACCCGTGGCTATCGCCCCGTTCAGGGCGAGGAATCCGGCGTTGCGGCCCATCACCTCTATAAAGAACAACCGTTCGTGCGAACTGGCGGTGTCGCGAATCTTGTCCACGGCCTGCATTATGGTGTTCAGCGCGGTATCGTACCCGATGGTGGTGTCGGTACCGAACAGGTCGTTGTCGATGGTGCCCGGAAGGCCCACGATGGGAATGTCGTACTCGGCGGCAAAAACCCTGGCGCCGGTCAGCGAACCGTCGCCGCCAATCACCACCAGGGCGTCTATTCCCTCTTTCTGCATATTGTCGTAGGCGATTTTGCGCCCTTCGACCGTCTCGAATTCACTGCTGCGGGCGGTTTTCAGAATCGTGCCGCCCTGCTGGATGATATTACTTACGTTCTGGGTGCGGAACGGAACTATTTCGCCCGATATCAGGCCCTTGTATCCACGCATTATCCCCTTCACTTCCATTCCGTTGTAGATGGCGGTACGGGTTACCGCCCTGATTGCCGCATTCATTGCGGGAGCGTCCCCGCCCGAAGTGAGCAATCCTACACATTTGATGTTATGCATATATAACCTCCTTTGATTAACCTGGCACAAAGTTACGAAAAAATTTTAATAACTCACTTTAATACTACGTTAAGATTCCCGCAGCCGGCATAGTCCGTAAAGGCATTGGAGGCGGTAAAGGTGCACGCCCTCCGGAACGGTTCCGGCCCTGAAACTGCACCGGTGGTCATTCAGTCCGGAAAAGCATCCACCGGTCCGGGATATACACCTCTTTCCGGCAGTTCATATTCCCGTGTGTCCCGCACCGGTGTTTCGGATACGGGTATGCCTCACTCTGCTTTTTGGACCGGACCGGACGGCTACTTACAGTCAGCCCGGCCGTCCGTTACCGGGCAAATCGGGTGCCGGGTTGTGCCGTGCGTTCCCCGGGATAAACAGGAGTGGCCGGCAGGGTGCGTGCCCGCCGGCCAAAAAAGGACGCGATTCCTGTCAATATTTATTCTGAAGTATTACGGCGATCCCCACCGCAATTAATATCATCGGCATCAGCACCTGTTTGACCGGGATATTAAGGTCATACCAGTCCATGGCCGCCAGCGCCATACCCGTGATAAGCACGGCTCCGCCCACGAGCCATTTACGCAGCACCAGAAAGTAACCGCCCAGCGCCATCAGGAACACCTGCCATGAGAAAAACCTGTGGAAAAACAGGCTCCCCACCAGGTCGAAATTAAACATCAGCCACACCACGCCGCACAGTACTATGGCGGTGCCTATATAGATATTCTTTTCCCGGCGGACCGGGTTCATATCCGGCAGGTTTTTGTTGTCTATGATTTCCATATCGGTAAATTTAAAAGTTCTCGGTTAAACGTTCTCATTAATCGTTTCCGGGCTAATATGCGCTGCCGTCCGGAAGGCCGGATGCCGGTTCGACCGGGGTTTCACCGGCTACATCCGGGTCTGTCGTATCCGGGCCTGCCACGGTACCCCCGGAAGCCGGCGGAGCAATCGGTTCCGCCTGCGCTGCGCCTCCGTCCTGTGCGGCCGCCTGCTCGAGCGAATCACGGTAATCCTGCGCGTTGAGTTCGTAAAGTTCCCAACCCTCGGCCGTTCCGGCCGGGCGGCCGGGACCCCAGTTGCCGCCTCGGGGCTGTATGGTCACCCCGTGCCAGTTGCGGAAGATGTCGCCGTTTTCGAGAACCGTTACCGTGGTGAATACCGCAAGAAGTATCCAGCATCCGCTCAGAATCCACATCATGGTGGGATTATTGGGCCGGCTCAGGCTTACCCGAAGCATCTGGTAAACCAGCATTATGATGGGTATGGCTATCAGGGCCAGTACCAGTATCGAGAACACTGCCACGGGCATGGTCGATTGGCCCAGGTACAGGGCCGCATCGCTGCCCGCGAACCAGTGCGTCACAGCCCACGGCGCCCCGAACGCGAGTCCTATCATGGTTATGATAAGTACGAAGGCCGCTATGCCGAGCGAGGCCCCGATTACTATAAGGAAAAATTTGACCCCGAACAGGAATACGCTCCCCATCACCCCGACGAACCTTGCCAGTATACTCTGCGGGGGCCGGTAGCTGTCCCGTGCGGCGGTGTGGTTCATCTCCTTTTCTATTTCGGTGGCGGTAATGCGGCGACCCTGCATCTCGAGTCTCTGGCGCGGGGTGCGGGCTGCCGGAACAGCCATCCACATAAGTAGGTAGAGAATGAACATCACACCTATCAGGGAACCAAGAAACCCGTTGAGGGCGTAGAATCCGGATGCCGGCAGTATTATAAGCAGCGCCAGCGGGATGGCGGTGGATATCCTTACCAGCGCGGGATCGACGTCGAAATACCGCGCCAGCCCGTTGCATACGCCGCCCAGTTTGCGGCCGTCGAGGTCGCGGTAGAGCCGGCGCGGGAATGTCTCCGCGCTTTCGGGGCGTGGTTCGCCCGGGGCCGCGGCCGCGGTCTCTTCGGGCGTGCCGAGCTGTCCGGTCACCTCGTTCACGGTGGCTATGTCCACTACCGTGTCGGGGCTCTGGTGCGAGAGGATTATCTCCACCATACGGGCTTCGATATCCGTTATTATCTCGTCCCGGTCGGGATTGTCCGCGTAGGCGCGTGACAGTGTGTCGAGGTATGTTTCCAGGGCGTCGAAAGCGTCCCTGTCCAGTACGAAACCTATTCCTGCGAGGCTCGCTTTTACCGTTTCTTTCATAGTTGTAAAGTTGATGTCGTTACGGTTTCCGTTACCTTATTCCGACCAGCGGATGGCCTTTATCTGCTGTACCATTTCTTCCCATGCCGAGTCGAGCTGCGAGAGCAGCTCCCGGCCCTTCGGGGTGATGGTATAGTATTTCCGCGGCGGACCCTGAGTCGATTCCTCCCAGCGGTAACTCAGCAGGCCCTGGTTCTTCTGGCGTGTGAGCAGGGGGTAGAGCGTCCCTTCGACCACAATCATCTCGGCCTGTTTCAGCTCCGCGATTATCTGTGAAGCGTAAGCATCGTTGCGCGACAGGATCGCCAGGATGCAATACTCCAGTATGCCTTTGCGCATCTGCGCCTTTATATTTTCCGCATTCATAACCTCACCTCCTCGATTTATAACCCCGCCGTCCGTCCGTAATTTCAGCCGGTTCGAGCGGTACAATTATCCAGAGAACTATGTACACCCAGAACCCGAGACTGCCCAGGAAAAGGGCGATAAACATTATGATTCGCACTATGGCCGTGTCTATCCCGAAATATTCGGCCAGCCCGGCGCATACCCCGCCCACCATCTTGTCGTAGCGCGAACGGTAGAGCTTGCCTTCCACACGGAAGCCACGCATATCGGCCGCATGGCCCTGCTCGGCGTAGTCGTATTTCTTCTCGCCGAAATCCGAGGCGTTGCCGATTATGGCTATGGCCCTTTTGACCAACCCGAGGGTCACCACCTGCGAGGGAAAAGAGAGGTTCTCGCGGAACAGGTCCGCGGTGCGGTTCTCGATGTCTTCCATGATTTCCCGCCTGTCCGATTCGTAGAGCCTCGAACGGATATCTTCGTAGTAGCCGCTCAGGGTGTAGTAAGCATCTTCGTCAATGGTGAACGCCATGTTCCCGATATTGACATTCAACGTTTTTTTCATCTTCCCGGTTATTTTATCGTTTGTTTTCTATTAGCTGTGTTTCTGTAATGCAAATATATATATTATTTTTAATACTATGCAATACATAATACTAAAATTATGCAAATATTTCCGCTTTTTTCGAAATAATGACGTTTAAGGCAGGGTATGAAAGGGTTTGGTGCGGACGGGACGGTCAAATGTCACAGCCGGTGTTAATTAAAGCGTTAAGTAAAAAAACGTGGTATCTTTGCAGGGAGACATATTATTTAAAGGCGAATAACCTTTATACCGGTCGAGAAAATGAGCACCTTCCCCGCCGGGGAAGTTTCTGGAAGAGATATAGATGTTGCTTGCCCTTGCTATGCCCGGATGGTCCGGGCATCGGCCGGGGCGTGGCTACAACTTCCTCTTTCAGGGTACGCTCATACCTCTCGACCGGAAGTTGAACCTGCGCCCCTTTTTATTGCCGGGCGCGCCAATACCTTCCCGCCATGGCAAAGAACGACTTCCCGCCAACCGTTACCGCCCCCCGGACGAGGGAGTGCGGCGATACCGTAACCGCCGTTGAAGATTTTGCCGGCCAAGCATGCGGCCCGGATAGTGAGCTGCTCCGGTGTCTTTTCGATGGGGCGTTCCGTTCGGCGGAATCTTTCGTTTCGCATGACGGCCGGGAGTGGGTACCGGCAGGAATCCGGTATATTCCGGACCTGGCCGCTGGCGGGATTGACTCCGGCGATGGTTGCCGCCCTGAGGATTACGGGTCGGCGGCAGGCCCTGTCTGGCATTTTTACGATGTCCGTCCGGTTGAAGCGGGGGAGGGAGAAACGGTCTACGGCGGTATGGTTTACGTGGATGCCGGAGGCGGTGCGGGCGGTGTCGAGCATAGTAAAGCCGGTTCAGGGAGGCCGTTCAGCTATTACCCCGGGGAGGGGATTTTGACGGTCGATAATTCCACCTACTGGCCGGACGGCGCCGTCAGCCGTTACGAGGACTTCGTTTATCTTGTCCGCCCGGTTCCCGGCGGCGTCGAACTCCGGTCCCATCCCGGGCAATGGTCGCAGGACGTGTACCTCAAATGGGTTTTGCTGAAAATATCGTAATACCTCTCATTCCGAACAACCCTCATGTCATTCTGAGCGCAGCGAAGAATCTGTTTTTCTGTCGTTCCGAACCACAATCATGTCTTTTCCCATAAGGAGATCCTTCACTTCGTTCAGGATGATACTATGGGGTTGCCGTTCCGAAAGGTACACCATGTCGTTCCTAACCACCCCCACCCATGTCATTCTGAGCTGTATGTCATGCTGAGCGCAGCGAAGAACCTGTTTTTCTGTCGTTTCGAAGGGCACACCAAGTCATTTCCCGGACGGAGATCCTTCACTTCGTTCAGGATGACACTATGGGGTTAGTCGTTCCGAAGCGCATACCATATCATTCCGAACCACCACCATGTCATTCTGAGCTGTATGTCATTTTGAGCGCAGCGAAGAACCTGTTTTTCTGTCGTCCCGCAAGGCACACTATCTCATTTTCCCGGAAGGAGTTCCTTCACTCTCGTTCAGGATGACACTATGGGGTTAGTCGTTCCGAACCCCGCCCTCGCCACCCCACTTCTCCCTTTAACCCATCCCGGCGGTGAAAAATCCCTCCCGTATTTGTAACTTTGCCGGCTGTGACGGAAAACAACGCACATAAAGTAAAACCCCGCGCATGGGCGCTGATGCCCATGGCCATATTCCTTGCGGCCTATCTCGCCGTGTCGCTGGCTACGGGCGATTTCTATAAAATGCCCGTTACGGTGGCCTTCCTGCTGGCATCGGCCGTGGCTTTGGCCATGCCGCGCGGGGTGGCGTTCCGCGACCGGGTTATGCAGTTCTGCCGCGGCACGGCCGACGGCAACGTAATGCTGATGGTACTGATCTTCATCCTGGCCGGTGCCTTCGCCCAGGCGGCCCGGCAGTCGGGCGCGGTGGATGCGGCGGTAGACCTGGCCCTGTCGGTGGTGCCTCCGAACCTTATCACGGTGGGTATGTTCCTGGCGGCCTGCTTCGTCTCCCTGTCGGTGGGTACGTCGGTGGGCACTATCGTGGCACTTGCTCCCATCGCCACGGGGATGGCGGACGGAGTCGGTCTTTCGTCTCCGCTGATGCTGGGTGTTATGATTAGCGGAGCCATGTTCGGCGACAACCTCTCTTTTATTTCCGACACCACCATCGTTGCCACCCGTACGCAGGGTTGCAGCATGGCCGACAAGTTCCGTGTCAATTTCCGCATAGCGGTCCCGGCCGCGTTGCTTGCCGCCGCGGCATATACTGTCGCGGGGTGGGGATCGGCCGCGCCGGTGGAGATACCGCCCGTGGAATGGGTTAAGGTCGTGCCATACCTCGTCGTGCTGGTGGCGGCTGTTTGCGGGATGAATGTGGTGCTGGTGCTGGCGGCGGGCATCTTACTGTGCGGGGTTTCCGGCCTTGTGACCGGTGCGGCCGGGCTGTGGGACTGGACTGCCTCGATGGGCGAGGGGATTGTGGGCATGGGCGAGCTGATAATCGTCACCCTGATGGCCGCCGGGGTGCTGGAGATGATGCGCCTTTACGGCGGCATCGAGTGGCTCACTTGCCGGCTGACTTCCCGTATCCGTTCGCGCAAGGGTGCCGAGGCGGGAATTTCCGCGCTGGCCGGATTGGCCGACGTCTGCACGGCCAACAACACCATTGCCCTGATAATGACGGGTCCCATTGCGAAGGATATCTCCACGGCCTACGGTATCGACCCGCGCCGCAGTGCGAGCCTTATAGACATATCGTCGTGCGTGGTGCAGGGACTGTTGCCCTACGGTGCGCAGTTGCTTATGGCGGCTGGACTGAGCGGCATGGCCCCGATGGAGATGCTGCCCTATATTTACTATCCGCCCCTGCTGGCGCTTGTGGCGGCGGTCGCGGTCCTTACCGGCTTCCCGCGCAAATACGCTTCGGGAACCCTCACCCCGGCCGGCGGGACCGAATAGGGCTGGTGAGTTACGGAACACACGTCGTGTCATTCCGAACAACCCCCATGACATTCCGACCCACCTCCCATGTCATTCTGAGCGCAGCGAAGAACCTGTATTTAACAACGATACTTTTTGTCTCGACACATCCGACCCTCGCAGCAGGAGCTGAGGCTGCGTGTATACCATTCTCTGCAAAAAGAACGATACTTTTTGTCTTGATACAAAAAGTATCACAAAAAAATCAAGGCGCTGAAAAGGCGCCGGGTGCACTCCGAAGGAGTGCATAAAATTAATAACCTCAATCAACCTATGTCATTCTGAGCGTAGCGAAGAATCTGTTTTTCTGTCGTTCCGAAAAACGCACCATTTTATTATCCCGACAAGAGTTCCTTCACTCCGTTCAGGATGACATTATTGGGTTGTCATTCCGAACCACCCCAATGTCATTCTGAGCGCAGCGAAGAATCTGTTTTTCTGTTATCCTGAGCTATTATCAGGATGGCATCCGTAACCCCAACCCCGTCCTTCGTCGCTCCCCGCTGGGATTACCCCCGCATTTTATTCTTTCCGAAAACCTGTTATCTTTGTACCGATAAATATTATAAAGGCGACCAACCTTTATACCGAACAGAAAAATGAGCACTCCTTTCTGAGGAGATTCTAACAGGGTATAAAAGTTGTCAGCCCTCGTTATGTCGCGGCTTTTGCCGCGGCATGACCTGGGGCATGGTGACGACTTTCTCTGTTAGGGGTAGCTCATACCTTCTGTTCGGGAGTCCAAACCATTGCCCCTTTTTATTTTGGGGTGATTAAAACTTTCCGGCTATGGCAAAGAGAAAAGACCCCGCTTCCGTTATTCCAAACCCGTTCGAAGGCAAATTCGAGGTAGTTGTAACCCTTATATCCGGCGACTGTATCGTCTGGCGGCTGCTGTCACTCTACGACCCGGGCGAGTATATCTGGGAATTTTACGACGTGCGGCCCGCCCTGACCGACTCCGGCCGCAGGGTCTACGAAGGTAAGTTGCGCAATTACGAGTACGGCCGCGACCGGCCGTACGTACGCTTCCTCTACGATCCCGACCATAACCTGCTCTCCGTCGAACGGCCGGCCGAGCCGGAATACATGTACCGCACCGACGTTTACCGCCCGGAAATCCACGGTAAAAAATTCACCCTCACCCCCGAACCCCAAAAGTGGAACTTAGAGCACTTCATCCGGTTCCATTTACGTCCCCTCGATAACGGGCTCCTCCCGGAGGAATCACCCGCTTAAACCGAAAACATTCGGTACAAAAGCGCTTTTAAGGAAAGGCTGCCGTTTTAAACCGAAGGCTTACCGACTAACTAAACTAAGGCGAAACGGTGCATTCAAGGAAATGCCGCACACAGGAAGTCGGTGAGCGTCAGATAACCTTGCCGCGCCACGCGGCCCTGCGCATGTAGGAATAGCAGACAACGAGCAGAAGCCACCCGTATATCGATTCGGCGAACCACGCCACCGCCACGTCCGTCCGCAGGTACATAGCCGTGAACCATGTGTAGGCCATGTACGCCGCCAGAATCGCCAGCTCGATGCGCAGGGTTGCCCGCGTGTTGCCCGTGCCCGAAATGGCGAGGAAGTAGACGTACCCCGGCACGGCGAAAACGTATGATACCAGCATTACGTACAGCGACGGCACGGCTGCGGCGATAAGTCCCGTGTCGTTGGTCAGCACATGCATCACGGCCCTCGGCCAGCAGGCGGCGGCCAGCACCAGCGGGAGGGTGCACACGGCCGACATTACCACCACCCGGCGGCACAGCGGCATCACCTGCTCCTGCAAACCCTTGCCCATCAGGTTGCTCACCAGCGCCCCGCCCGTGGTCGCGTATGCCGACACGAACAGGTAGAGCACCGCTCCCACGTTGCGGACTATGTTCGACACGGCGAGCGACCGCTCGCCCAGGTGCTCGATGGCCACAAAAAAGAACATCCACGTCCCGCACGAGACGAAAAACTGTATCATTGTCCAGCTCGCCACCCCCAGTATCTGCTTCTGCACCGCCCAGCGTACCGGCCGCCGCCGCAAGAGGCCGTAGCGGTTCCTGTCCGGCCGGGTGGCCGTGTAGACTACAAAGAAGAGCATCGATATCAGTTCGGCAATTACCGAAGCGATTGCCGCCCCGGCGATACCCAGCTCCGGGAATCCGCACCGGCCGAATATCAGCAGGTAGTTCAGCACCACGTTGCTGCCCACCATCACGATGCTGTTGGCCGTTAGGATACGCGTACGGGTGACTGCCATGTAGAATGCCCGGAACATTATGGCGACAAACGAGAAAAAGAAGCCGAACACCCTCCACCGCGTGTAGGTGGTGGCCGCCTCGTACACCGCATCGGACGAGATGGACATCCGCAGCAACCCGGGGCCGAAAACCTGCGACACGGCAAACATCGCCACCGCAAGCCCCACGAGGAAAACGGTCCCGTTGCCGAATATTTCGCCGATGGCCCCGTAATTCTTCTCGCCGTTGCGCCGCCCCATGATTATCTCGGCCCCGACGCTGAACCCGAAACCCACCATGTAGACAACGAGGTAAAATATACCCCCAAGGGCGGACGCGCCGAGTTCCACCTCCCCCACACGCCCGAGGAAGGCCGTGTCGGTGACGCCGATAAGCTGCTGCATCAGCAGGCTCAGCAGCACCGGGTAGGTGATGGTCCATATTTTCCGGTAGCCGTATTCCGTTTTCATTTCAGTCATCGAGCGCGCAAATATAGCTAATTTAACCCGGCTTCGGTCTTTGGTAATGTCATTCCGGGCACGTCGTAATTCCGTATCCGCTCATTCCGAAACCCAGAACCATGTCGTTCCCAACAACCCCCATGTCATTCTGAGCGCAGCGAAGAATCTGTTTTCTGTCATTTCGAAAGGCAAACCATGCTATTATCCCGTAAAGAGTTCCTTCACTCCGTTCAGAATGACATTTCTTTGATTTGTCATTCTGTAACCTGCCATACCTGAACCGCACACCAATGTACACCATGTTGAACCTAACAATCACCATGTCATTCTGAGCGCCGCGAAGAATCTGTTTTCTGTCGTTCCGAAAAGCATACCATGTTATTATCCCGTAAAGAGTTCCTTCACTTCGTTCAGGATAACATTTCTTTGATTTGTCATTTTAAACCTGCATACCTCAACTGCACACCAAGGCACACCATTTCGTTCCCAACAACCCCCATGTCATTCTGCGCAGCGAAGAATCTGTTTCCTGTCATTCGAAAGGCAAACTATGTTATTATCCCGTAAAGAGTTCCTTCACTCCGCTCAGGATGACATTTCCCTTAATGGACGGAAAGTAAAACCTTACCTATACCATTTCCGCGAGGATTCTAAAAATCGCCCTTCAATGTCGGTAAATGCCACGAAAAAATAAATAATTACTATTTTAGCGGCTGTCAACCTACGATTCCGGTGATGGACCCAAACCTACGTATCACCCCTGAACATATAGAATCGCTCTCCGAGGGAGAGGTATTCGTGTTCGGCAGTAACCTCCGGGGGATGCACGGCGCTGGCGCCGCCCGGGCAGCGCTCCGGTGGGGCGCCGAGACCGGGGTCGGGGAAGGCCCCTCGGGCAGTACCTATGCAATCCCCACCATGTTCGCCACTGCAGCCGAAATAGCCCCGTACGTCGACCGGTTTATCGCGTACGCCCGACGGCATCCCGGGCTGAAATTCCTCGTTACCAAGATAGGGTGCGGCATCGCCGGTTTCACCGTATCCGAGATAGCTCCCCTTTTCTCCGCCGCCGCAGAAGTTGAAAATATATACCTCCCGGCCGAATTCCGGGATATAATAACACAGCTTAATATTCAATAAAACGCCTAAATTATGAGTGAAGAAAACAAATTACCCGAACAGGAGCACCTCAGCGAAACCCCGGACAACGCTGCATCCGGACCCGCGAAACCGTCGCCCACACAGGTTGTCGAAGAAGAGGATGACGGCACCAAATACATGTCCGAGCAGGAGTACGAGCAGGCCCTGCTCAACCAGAACCTGCCCGTGGGCGTGATAGCCGGTATCGTGGCCGGTATCGTCTGCGCGGGGTTATGGGCGGTGGTTACCGTGGCCACCTCTACCATCTACTCGTTCATGGCCATACTGGTCGGCCTCGGCGTGGGTTTCGTAATCCGCAAAGCCGGCAGGGGTTACGAGAAGAAGTTCGGTATCGTGGGAGCCTTAATCGCTCTGCTCAGCTGCGCGCTGGGAAATTTCCTCGCTACGATTGGTTTTATCGCCGCCGACTACGGCGCGGAATATTTCGACGTGCTGTTCAATTTCGACTATTCCCTTATGCCCGCCATAATGAAAGCAACCTTCGAACCTATCGACCTGCTGTTCTATGTCCTTGCGGTTTTCACGGGCTACAGCGCATCGTTCCACAATGTAAAGGTACGTTAGCAACCCTTCCCGAACCTCCTTTGGCCCTGGGATTAATCCCCCACGGGACGGACGGTGAAGCGCACATACTTTTCTGTCGAAGCGGTAATGGGGCCGGGTCCCCGTTGCCGCTCTCGTACGTTGCCCGCCTCGTTATCTTCCCGGTTCAGGTTCGAACTGCTCCGGGCATTTACGGCACCGCTGTACACTCTCTTTCTTCCGGGACGGCTGCTTGCGCGCTCTTTCCGGGCAGATTGATGCATTATTCGGTAGTTCTATGGTCCCTGTCGCCGCCTTCCGGCGTCGGTGGCTTGCATATTCTTCCCGGTCGGGTTGTCCGTTATTTCATTCACCGGGTCCCCTGTCGCCGCTCCATTCCCGGCGTCGGTGGCTTGCATATTCTTCCCGGTCGGGTTGTCTGTTATTCCATCATTCACCGGGTCCCCTGTCGCCGCTCCTTCCCGCCCCGCAGCTTCCCTTTCCCGTATCAGCTCCAGCGTACGGAGGATTTCGGCATCGGCCGAAGTCGAGTAGCGATGGAAATCTTCCTGGTACATCGCATGGTCGGGAGTAAGTTCCCGGCCTTTTTGCGGGTCGTCAGGGTAGAGGAGCTGGACGGAGTTGGAGACGCTTGCGCGCAATCCCGTCCCGGGGAGCCGGAAGGCGGTCTGCTCCATAAACGTGTTCCCGGCCTGCGCGGGTGTGACCCCTATCAGCTCCGCACCCATTTCCGAGAGCATGTAGGTAAGGTGGAACGCGGCACTGAAGGTAAGCGGCGAAACGAGTACGTAAACCTTGTACGGGCCCGGGCTGCGGCTGAACGGGATACCCTGCGTTCCCTCCCCGGCCAAGCCGTTGAACATATCCATCCGTTCCAGTTCTTCGAGCGGCCGCCGGCCGTTGGGCACGAAATCGTCCATAGACATATCCCCGGTGAGGTAGTCCCTACCTCTTCGCTCGTTCCAGTCCGCGATACCCCCGTATCCCCGCTTTTCCAGCAGCAGCGGGGAAAGCCGCACCCCGTACATGGCGTCGAACCGGCGGGTGAGGAACCCGTCGCCGTAGAGCATCCTCACGAGGGTATAGGTGAGCGGGGTCATGCCCCCGCCGTTGGTGCGCAGGTCGATGATGATATTTTCCACCCCGTTACGGTCCATCTCGTCCAGCAGGTCCGCGAATGTGGAGTAGAGGTAAGGTACCCGGGCGATGTCCTGTTCGAAATCCCCGGAGGGTTCGCCGTCGAGGTAGGAGAACGCCCACGTTAAAAGGAAACCGGTGTCGTAGCCTAAGTTGCGGTTAGTCTCGATAAGTTCCCTCGACAGTATGGAGTTCCATCGGAAGTAACCCGCTCCGGGCAGCATCCGGGTATAGAGTATGCCGTTCGGGCTTTCGGCGTCGAACATTCCGGTGTTCGTACGGGCCGGCCGGGTTTCACGGTAGGCCAGCGGACGGGTGACGGTCCGCCCTTGGTAAAGGGCCGTAACGGTTACGGTGTCGGGCAGGTAACCGAGCAATCCGGAGATATCCCTGTCTGTCGCAATTTCGTTGGCCAGGTTAAGGTAGTTGTGGTAACGGTTTTCGGCTGCCCTCAGAAGCGACATCCTGGCGGATAGCTCTTCGATTGGGACGCCGTCCACAGCCGTAATCATGGAGCCTATGGGTAGACTGTCGGCCGGGTCGCTGTCCCGGACCAGAATGCCGTCCATGGCAATCCACATCTGAACCGGCAGGTAGCGTGCCGACCCTTCCGCGGCCTTTTCGAGAGCTACGTAGGTGTGCCCGTCCCTGAGCGGGGAGAGAAACTCCCGGACCTGCCGCACGAACAGCAGTGTGTCGTCCACCATTTTAAGGGCCTCCCTTCGGAGGGTTTTCTCCCGCAGGAATCCCACCTGTCCGCCATAGGCGGTATAGGGGTCGGGATGGGTTTCGCACAGTTTCCCGATAAAATAATCGAAATCTTCCACGAAGATATTTCTCCCGGTATCCGGTTGTGGATAGACGTTTGCGGTAAGCAGTGAGGCGAGCAGTAATACGGTATACTTTTTCATAACGATAAACTTTTGTGCAAATATAGTCCCGCCGGGGCACGGTTATTTTATACACTTTCAAACATTACGAAATAAAATGCCGGATGCCGCATACCGGCAAGGTTTTACCGCCCGGTGACCGGGATATACAAACCTCTGCAAATAAAGCGCGTAATGCTGACGATTTTTGAAAATAATTATTATATTTGGTGACGATTTAAAATTAAATCAGCCATGAACGTTAACGATTTGATGTCGGAGCTTGAACGCAGGCATCCCGGCGAGAGCGAATACCTCCAGGCGGTAAGGGAAGTGCTTACCACCATCGAAGAGGTCTATAACGAACATCCGGAGTTCGAGGCGGCGAAAATCGCCGAGCGCATCGTGGAGCCGGACAGGGTATTTATCTTCAAAGTTCCCTGGGAGGACGACAGGGGTACGGTGCATGTGAATATCGGCTACAGGGTGCAGTTCAACAACGCCATCGGTCCGTACAAAGGCGGGTTGAGATTCCACAGCAGCGTGAACCTGAGCATCCTCAAATTCCTCGGTTTCGAGCAGATTTTCAAAAACGCCCTTACGACCCTTCCGATGGGCGGCGCCAAAGGCGGTTCAGATTTCAATCCCCGCGGCAAGTCCGACCGGGAGATAATGCGGTTCTGCCAGGCCTTTATGACCGAGTTGTGGCGCTACATAGGTCCGGAGACCGACGTGCCGGCCGGCGATATCGGCGTGGGCGCGCGTGAAGTGGGTTACCTCTACGGGATGTACCGCAAGCTGGCCCGCGAGAATACGGGGGTCATAACCGGCAAGGGCCTTTCGTACGGCGGTTCGCTCATCAGGCCCGAAGCCACGGGATACGGGGCGGTCTATTTCCTGAGGCAGATGCTCGAAACGGCAGGCGATAAGCTCGCCGGTAAGACCGTTTCCATATCCGGTTTCGGAAACGTGGCGTGGGGAGCGGCGAAGAAAGCTACGGAGCTGGGCGCCAAAGTCCTCACCATATCCGGCCCGGACGGTTATATCTACGACCCGGACGGACTGGACGAGGAAAAAATTGCATACATGCTCGAACTGAGGGCTACCAACAACGATATCGTGTCGCCGTATGCCGAGCGGTTCCCGGGAGCTGAATTCCGCGAGGGCCGCAGGCCGTGGGACGTGAAGGTGGAAATAGCCCTGCCGTGCGCCACGCAGAACGAGCTGGACGGGCAGGACGCCGAGACCCTTATCCGCAACGGGGTGATATGCGTGGCCGAGGCTTCCAACATGGGATGTACGCCCGAAGCCATAGACGCTTTCATTCACAACCGTATACTTTACGGTCCGGGCAAGGCCGTGAACGCGGGCGGGGTTGCGACCTCCGGTCTGGAAATGAGCCAGAACTCCATGAAACTCAACTGGGGAGCAGACGAGGTGGACGCGCGCTTACACCAGATAATGTCGTCCATCCACAACGCCTGCCTGGAGTACGGCACCGAGTCTGACGGGTACATCAACTATATGAAGGGTGCCAATATCGCGGGATTTATAAAAGTCGCCCGCAGTATGGTGGAGCAGGGTATAGTGTAACCCGCCCGTTTTCCAATAAAAGAGGGACGCCGTACTCGGTACGGCGTCCCTCTTTTATTGTTTGGATGTCCTCAGAACGCCGTGACAAACGAGTAGATGAAGCCTTAGGCGTAACATAGGGCCAACTGGATGGTCAGTCGTAAGTGGTGGATCTTTGCTCCGCTCGGAATGACAGAAAATGTCGTCCTGAACGAAAGTGAAGGAACTTCTTACGGGATAATTACATGGTGTGCCTTTCGGAACGACAGAAAACAGATTCTTCGCTTCGCTCAGAATGACATGGGGGTTGTTCGGAACGACGTGGTGTGCCTTGGTATGCGTTTTAGGTATGGTAGGTTTCAAAATGGCAATCAAAGAAATGTCATCCTGAACGCAAGGAAAGATCTATTTCTGGATTATAAATTTCCCCACGGGCATTCGGATTACTTATAATAGAATTGCAATAACCAATGACGCTCAATACTTCGGCTCCATAAAAAAACACCTAAACGCGCACGCCCTTGCCCGAGCGCCGGTGCCTCTAAAAGTCACTCGATAACGGCCTGTCATCCTGAACGAAAGTGAAGGATCTATTACAGGAGAATAAATTTTATAGGTCCTCCCTGACGTACGGATTGATTACTACCCGCTCCGCCGGAAAAGCAATTAACACTCGGGCACTCTCCGAAATCTTCGCCCTATAATGCCCGAACCGCTGCGGACCTATTTGGGATATATCTCACCTTTCGCGGCCTTAAGGGTATTCTGCATAAGCGAGACGATGGTCATGGGGCCGACCCCGCCCGGTACGGGGGTTATGTAACTGCAGCGCGGCGCTACATCGTCGTATTTCACGTCGCCGAGCAGTTTCCAGCCGCTTTTGGTTTTGTCGCTGGGCACACGGGTAATGCCCACGTCTATAACCACAGCCCCTTCTTTTACCATATCGGCCGTAACAAACTCGGCTTTACCGAGGGCGGCAACTACGATATCTCCCGAAGCGACCACCTCCCTGAGGTTGGCGGTGCGGGAATGGCATACGGTGACCGTGCAGTCCCAGCCTTTCTGCGACAGCAGGTTGGCCATCGGCCTGCCCACTATATTGCTCCGCCCGATAACCACGCAGTGCTTACCTGCGGTCTCGATGCCGTAATACCTCAGCAGCGACAATATACCGTCCGGCGTTGCGGGAAGGTAGGACGGAAGCCCCGAAATCATCCGCCCCGTATTTACAGGGTGGAACCCGTCCACATCCTTGCGCGGATCGATTGCTTCGATAACCTTCTGCTCGGAAATGTGCCCGGGCAACGGGAGCTGCACTATGAACCCGTCCACGTCGGGGTCTGCGTTCAGGCCGGCGATACGCTCCAGCAGTTCGGCCTCGGTGGTCTCCCCCGGAAGCCTCACCACGGTGGAGCGGAACCCCACCTCGTTGCAGCACTTCTCCTTGTGGCCCACGTAGGTCTGGCTGGCGCCGTCCTCCCCTACGAGTATGGCGACAAGGTGTGGGGCCTTTGCCCCGTCGGCTACCATCCGGGCCACTTCTTCGGCGATACTGCGCTTCATGGCCGCAGCAACCTCTTTACCGTCTATTATTGTCATATCTACCGGTTTTTCCTGGGTTTTTGATTCACGCAAAGATAATAATATAGCCCGAGAGTGGCGAGCGGGTATTAAACCAAAAGCATGGGTATGTAATGAAAAAAGCATCGGCCGTCGGCAGAAAATCTGTGAAGGTGCTATCTCATCTTACCCAACTACGGTTCCCGTGGCTGCCTTCCGGAACACGGCAAAACGGCGGAGCTGCCGGGAAAACCGTGCCCTGCATAACTCGGCAAAACGGTGCGGAAAGGAAAAACGGCCCCCGTCGTGGAGGCCGTCGATTCTTGCGTGAAACCCGCTTACCTGACTTCGTAGAGCCACAGGTCGAACTCGAGGATAAGGTCTTCTATGCGCCTGCGCTGGCGGTTTGCCTCCGCCCGGTCGGGCGAACCGAAGAGAGTTACCACGGTTTTATCGCCCTGGTATGGGTAGTGCTTGCGGTAATCGAGGTCGGGAAATTTTGCCGACATCTGCCGTATGTATTTATCCGCGTTTTCAGGTACGCTGAACACCCCGCCCACGACGTAAAACCCTGCCGGGGCCGCTCCCGGCCGTGAGGTGGATTCCTGCGGGCGGGCCGGAGCCGGCTCCGTAGGTGCCCCCGGTTCCACTACCACCACCTCTTCCGTCTCGCCTTCGTCTCCACCGACGGCTCCGGTCGCCTCCGGGATATCGTCGAGGTTGTCCGAAATTGCCGGGTTATGTGCCCTGCGGTCCGTGGGTCCGTCGTAGTATTTCGTGTACCATGTCCATCCCCCGGCAAGTATCAGGATAAATAAGGCGATTAGCACGAGCCATATCTTTTCGGTCCGGCCAAGCCCTTTGCCCGAAGACGATTTGCGGGCCACGGGTTTCAACCGGGTAGGTTTACCCGCGGGAGTTATGGGATTCAGCGAATTGTTGAGCGATTCGTACGGGGTAAAAACCCCGTTGGATACCACTCCGATACCCTCCATAACCACCGGTCCCCGCTCGGTGGCGCGGGCCAGCCAGCGGTCGTATTTGACCGAAGGGGTGTCGCCTCCGGGTTCCTGCGGAATAAGGTCGGTAATGGGTACGGCCCCCTCTTCCTGACGGTCGGTGAACACCACCCGCGTCGCCGGCGGTGTCACGGTACCGTCCCCGTTGTCACGGGCCGGGGAGTATTCCGTGCAAAACGTTCCCACGGCAGGCAACCAGACGGACCGGCGGGTCAGGAGCGAATTAAGAACTATTTTTCCTATTTCATCCATAGCGTTATATAATTAGTGGGGTGAGGTTACTGTTTTTTGGCAGGCCGGATATTGGCCATTATATCTTCTTTGGTTTTCCCGGATTTCGGCCGGCTACCGGGCTGCGGCTGCGGGAAATCCACCGCCTCCGGCCGGCGCAGCGACCTTACCACCAGCCATATACCCAGCACGATAAACGGGATGCTGAGCCACTGGCCCATCATCAGCGACATATTTTCCTCGAACGCCTCCTGCGGGTTTTTGATATATTCTATAAAGAACCTCGAGAGGAACACCCCGATAAGCCCCACGCCGAACAGTAGCCCGGGCCGTTTATGCCCCGAGTCACGCTTCCAGAAGAGCCATGCCAGCACGGCGAAAGTCGCGGCGTAGCAGAGCGCCTCATAAATCTGGGTCGGGTGTTTGGGAACCGTCTCCCCTGCCCGCACGAAAATGAATCCCCACGGAAGGTCGGTTTCTATGCCGTAAATCTCGGAGTTCAGCAGATTGCCCAGCCGCACGAACGCCCCGCCTATGGTAACGGGCAGCATCACCCGGTCCAGCGACCAGATATACGGAACCTTACATTTTCGCGAGAAGAGCCACAGGCCTGTGAGCAGACCGATAGCCGCCCCGTGGCTGGCCATCCCTCCCTGTCGGGTATACAGTATCTCGATGGGATGGGCGAGGTAATAGGCCGGGTCATAGAAGAGGCAGTGGCCGAGGCGGGCGCCTATCACGGTGCCCAATATCCCGAACCAGAACACGTTGTCGTACGTCTTGTCCGGATAGCCGTCCCGTTTTGTCCACTTCATGAACCACCAGCCCCCGAGCATGAGGGCTATCACCCATGTCACACCGTAATACCTTACCTCCAGGGAGCCTATGCTGAACAGAGTCGGGTCGAAGTCCCAGACTACGGATAATAAAATATTCATATTAAATCGCTTGCAGGGCCGTCCCGTCACGTTCCGGCCCCTGTATAAACGATGCAAGTTAACCATATTTACCCGAAAACCCTCCGCAAGGCACTAAATTTTGTCCCGGTCCGGCTTCGGTGTGATGCATGTAGACTCGTAGTAAATGGCATCCCGTAGAGATGTTTATTGGGAAAAGCGATACTTTTTTTGATACATCCGACGCTCGCAGCAGGCGCAGAGGCTGCTTGCAGACTATGCCCTGCAATAAAACGATACTTTTTGTCTTGACACAAAAAGTATCACAAAAAAGTCAAGGCGCTCGAAAAGGCGCCGGGAGCACTCCTGCGGAGTGCATAAAATATAATGCTCACCTGCACACAAACTATAAGATGTCATCCTGAACGAAGTGAAGGATCTGTCTTTAACAACGATACTTTTTCTGAACACTACTGCGGAACGCATAGATTGTGATTTCTTTTTTATTCCTTCACAACAACACCCTCAAATATATAAGTAAGAAAAACTTTTGTTCTTATCCGCCGCCGGACCCGGAGCGATGTGCGGGGTCCGAATGCGGCATAACCCGTACGGATTATATAATTTAACTGCATACCCGGCCCGGCGGGATGTCAAAATATGGACCTTACGATTTTGTTTTTACATATAAAAATTGTATTTTTAATGCGCACAGGTATCCCGTCCCCTGCCGGGTGCCGATGGCAAAGATTTTGAGGTGGTGGCGGTAGGGAGAAATATGGGAGGCATTGCCCGGAGTGTTGGATTATAATTTATATACCCGTACAATTAGAGACGCATTAAAAATAACCTGCCAAAGAGAACGCCTATCGATTAAATTTTACACCGTATTAGCAAAAACCTGAAACAATAATCTTAAACTACGAAGGACATGGTTATAACGTTTAATGAATTGCGTCGCATAAAGGACAGGCTGCCGAGCGGCAGCTCGAAACGCATCGCGGATGAATTGGGAATAGATGTCGACTCGGTTCGCAATTACTTCGGCGGACGGCATTTCGATGCCGGCAGCCCGCAGGGCGTACACTTCGAAAAAGGGCCTGACGGCGGGGTAGTTACCCTCGACGATACGGCTATCCTTGACTGCGCGATGCGAATCCTTAACGAAGCAAATCAAAGTTAAAAGGAATATGCCCACGGTCCCGGACGCTTTTTGGATGTACAAACCTTCCGGGAAAGGCCGAAAGTAATGGAAAATAACAAAAACGGATAGGCCCGTAATCGGAAGGAGACGGATGCTTGGATGTTTAAAGAGGTTCCGCAAAATGTTACCGATGCCACATTTCCCCTTCCCGGGGACGGCACGGGGACGAAGCCGGCAGGCTATAAATGCTGCGGATAACCGGTTGTTTTTTGGATGTTTGGATGCTTGAAACAAGGCCGGGGGCACTTCCGGAAATTAAATGTTAAACACGAGGGGGGCATGACAAGTCCCCCTTTTTCATGCCCGTATCGAATACGGGTAAGACCCGGCCGTAGCCGGGCTTTTTGCAATACCGGACCGCGCATTCGGTATAAGATATACTTATAACGCCGAATGCAATATTAGTAAATTTTTATGGGGTGTAGCGTAATTGGAAACTTGTCTATGGGAAAAACAGGCCAATAAATCCTATCTTTGCGCGAACTAATTTAACCCCTAACACCCAATCTTATGCTCAATTCGCTTTTCAGGCGGAACTTCGTTCCGTTGTTTACTGTTCTGTTTTGTCTCGTATCATGCGTAGATAACGACTACGACCTCAGCGACGTCGATACCGACGACCTGACCGTAGGCGACAAATGGTCGCTCAATCTCGGAACGGGAGTCCTCTCGGCCTCCGAGCTTCTCGACGTGGACAATGTCGACGAAATTTTCACCGACTCCAACGGCGATTACATCGCCCGTTACAGCAGCGTCATATCCGTAACTCCGTCACGGACCCCGGTAATCCGGGACCAGTCGTTCGAACTGGGTTCCGTTCCCATCCCGTTACAAGGTATCGGGGCGATACCTCCGCAGGGAGTCGAGATTTCCGTGGACAGGACATCCGGCCAACTCGAAATTAAGGGTGCCGACGGTATCGAGGAACTTTACCGGGCCGAACTCAACACGGCCGCCGACAAATCCCTGCTGGGTATAACGGTGCGCACCGGTGACTTTACGGTTCCGGGAGCAACGGCCGTAGTTAACCTCGCCCTTCCGGACGGATATGTCATAGATACCGATTACACGCCTGCCGGCGTGACGGTGGACGGTACGGAGATAGAGTGGACATTCACCCTCGGGTCGGCGAACAGTTATACGCTTTCGCTTCCGGTTTCCACCATTGACGTAAGCGGCGATAATACCGTCACGGTGGAGGCGGTTTTGAAGATCCCCGGCGGTACCGTCGTGGACTTAGGTCCGGCCCCCTCCGTAGCCTATACCGTTTCTTTCGGGAGCCTCGATTACAAGGTGGTTTACGGTAAATTCGATATTACTTTCTCATCTTCGCCCAAGACAGCCGACATCGGTAAGCTCTACGACATATTCGACGACGAGGATGCCGTGCTGAGTTTCCGCGAGCCGTATATCCTGCTCGACACGCGCAGTAATATCGGCATGCCGGTAGCGGCGGTGCTGGAAATCACCCCGGACGGCGACGGCTCCGGGGCGGAGGTGAGGGTGGAGGATATCCCGATTCCCGCCGCTCCGGAGTACGGAGGTTCTTCTTTCGCCCGTTTCTGGATGGGCGAGACGGACCCCGGGTCGTCCGACTACATATTCAAATACGCCGAAGGGCTGGGCGATGTTATAAAAGAGTCGCGCGAGAATATCTACCTGGCCGGCAGCGGTCGGTCGGTGGCCACACAGGGGCAGCAGTTCTTCCCGGCGGATGCCCGGGCCGACCTCGAATATACCATCGAAATACCGCTGGCCCCGGCCCGTGACTTCTATGCCGTCTCCGTACAGTCGCTCGAAGACGCCTTCGGCGATATGAGGGACTACCTCTTTTCGGCCGGGACGGCCGAAATCTACGGCACGGCCACCAACTCGATGCCCCTTAATTTCGACCTCGACATGATCATCACCGGCGAGGACGGCCAGTCGGTGGGCATCACGTTCCCTACACAATACATCGCGGGACCCGTCTCCCCGTCGGAACCTTCGGTTTCGGAAATCAGCTTCTACTTCGACGAGGCCGCCGTCGCCAGGATGGCCACGGCGCAGGATATGGAACTGCGCTTCGTCGCCATGGGTATGGACCAGGCGCCGGCGCTCAATTCGAACCACGAGGTGCTCCTCGACCTGAAGATACGCAAGAGCGGCGGAATACATATCGACTAAAGCGCCGAGTGTATAATGCTTAGATGTAAAACCAACTAAAGGGAACGAAAATGAAAAATATATATAAAGCTATAACAACCGCGGCCCTGCTCGCTGCAACCGTAGGCGGTGCAGCGGCCCAGAACCTCAGGACGGCCTATTTTATGGACAAATCGGTGGAAAGGCATAACCTTAACCCGGCATTGGCGCCGGAAAGGGGCTACGTCACCGTGCCGTTCATCGGGTCCACATTCGCCTCGTACACTTCCAACCAGCTCGCCCTGAGCGATATATTCTACCAGAGGGACGGCCGCCTGGTAACTTTCCTTGACACGGGCGTGGATGCGGGCGAGTTCCTCAAAGGCCTGCGGTCGAATAACCAGATGAACGTGGATATGCGTTACGACCTCGTACAGGCCGGATGGTGGAAGGGCGACGCTTTCTGGTCGTTCGGTATCGGGGTGAGGGTAAACACGAGTGTCGGTGTACCCAAATCGCTGTTCGAGTTCCTAAAGGACGGTAACGGTTACAACGGTCGCCTTTATGATATCACCGGTCTTCGCATGAAGATGGACGCATATACGGAGCTGGCGGTAGGTTATACGCGCGATATCGACAGGCGGTGGACCGTCGGCGGTCGCCTGAAACTACTGCCCGGTCTGGGGAACGCCGATATGCGGTTCCAGCGCCTGCACGCGCAGATGAACGACGAATCCTGGCATATAACCTCGCGCGGGGAGCTGTACACTTCCGTGCAGGGTCTGGAGATGAAGAGTAAGGACGACGATCAGGGCCGCCCGTACGTGAACGGCTTCGATTACGGCAGTTTCGGGCTGAGCGGCTTCGGCGCGGCGGTGGACCTGGGCGCGTCTTTCAAATTCGACGATAACTGGACCTTTTCCGCTTCGGTGCTCGACCTCGGTTTTATCGGTTGGAAAGGTTCGTCCACCCGTTACGCCATGGCCGACGCGGAGTTCGATTACGACGGTTTCGACCTGCCGATTGGCAACAGCGACCTGCCGAGCCTTTCGGACCAGTTTGACGCCATGAAGGACGATCTCGAGAACCTGTTCCATTTCGAGGAGCAGGACAGCCGGACAGCCCGCTCCACAATGCTGGTCGCCACTCTTATCGCCGGTGCCGAGTATGCCATAATGGACAACAAAATTAGTTTCGGGCTTCTCTCCACCACCCGCTTCTACCGTCCCAAGGCTTACACCGAGCTGACGGTCTCGGCAAATTTCCGTCCGGTATGGTGGTTCTCCGGCTCGCTTAGTTACTCCATGATGCACAGCGCGTTCCAGACCTGCGGTATAGCGTTGAACTTCAGCCCCAACGGATTCAACTTCTTTGTCGGCAGCGACTATATGATTACCAGGGTCAACACACAGTTCATTCCGGTGAACGCCCGCGCGGAGAATATCTACCTCGGGATGAGCATACCGCTCCAGCCCCGGAAACCGAAAGTCAGGACCCGGAGCTTCTTTTAGTTACCGTCCGGGTAAGATGCAAATGCGGCAGGAAATCGTTTTCCTGCCGCATTTATTCTTTCGGGATTTCGACCTACCGCATTTATTCCGGTCGTCTTCAATACTCCCGGCGTTTTACGAGGTGCAATAGGGCTATTTCCGCTACTCAGCCTTTCCGACCCTTCGCGTGTGTTGCGGATCATGTATTGTAGAGGTACCTTTTAATGCTCTTCTTCGGTGTTTTTTCGAACTCCTTGGGGTAGAGTACTATTTCGGAGACCTGCTCGTAAGAAGCCAGCTGGCTGTTCAGTTCGGCCTGGTTGCCTTTCATCACCTGCACCAGTTTTTCGCCCCCTATGCCTTCCGCGTCGCACTGCTCGTAGTCGGGAACCACGAGCGCGACCAGCTTGCCGTTGCGCTGGACCACCAGTGATTCGTTTACGCAATGCAGGTTGTTCAGTTTGGCCTCGATCTCTTCCGGGTAGATGTTCTGGCCGCTGGAGCTGAGCAGCATGGTCTTGCTGCGGCCCCGGATATAGATGGTACCGTCCGGGTCCACGGTGCCGATATCGCCCGTGTGGAGCCATCCCTCCGTGTCCAGCACTTCGGCCGTGGCCTTCTCGTTCTTGTAGTATCCGGCCATTACGTTCTCGCCGCGGACCAGAATCTCGCCCGGCATGGCGTAGGGGTCGGAGGAGTCGATTTTGACCTCCATATAGCCGTGCAGCACCATCCCGCACGATGTCGGTTTGTAGTCCTTGACGGGCGTGTAACTGATTAGCGGACCGCACTCCGTCATGCCGTAGCCGACCGTATAGGGAAACTTTATCTTTCGCAGGAACTCCTCCACTTCCCGGTTGAGGGGTGCGCCGCCCACTATAAACTGGTCCACATGGCCGCCGAACGTTTCCAGCAGGCGTTGCCGTATTTTGGCGTAAATCTGGGTATCTATAAGCGGCAGGCGCAGGGCTATCCGCATAAACCCGGTGCCGAGCCTGGGAAATATCTGCTTGCGGCATATCTTCTCGAGTATCAGCGGCACGCAGCATATCACCTGTGGCCGGACCTCGGCCATCGCCTCGATAAGAATTTTGGGCGACGGCGTTTTACCCAAAAGTGTCATGTGTGCGCCCACAGCCAACGACAGCAGCATGTCGAATGCGCACCCGTACGCGTGGGCCAGCGGCAGGAACGAGAGTACCCGGCTGCGGCGCAACCGTATGTTCTGCTCTATGGTGAACTGCACGTTACCCGTGAGGTTATTGCAGGTAAGCATCACACCCTTGCTGAAACCGGTGGTTCCCGAGGTGTAATTTAGCAGTATCAACTGGTCGTTTGGCACCTCCGGATACCTGATATCGTCGGCAGAGAAACCGTGGGGATACCGTTTGCGGTAGTGTTTGAGTATATCCCGCTGGTATTTTCCCAGGTGGGTGCCGCGCCGTTCGAAAAGGCACCGGAAATCGGTAAGCGAAAAAGCCGCCCGGACTGTCTCTATCTGCGACTCCTCTATAGAGTCCCAGAACGTGTCGCCGCAGAAAAGGAGCTGCGACTCGGAATGGTTGATGATATGGTGGACGTCGTTCGGGGTGAAGTCCTGCAAAATCGGCACTATGACGGCCCCGTAGGTGATGGTGGCGATGTAACTTATGCACCACCGGGGATTGTTCCTGCCGATGAGGGCTATCTTGTCGCCCTTTTTAATACGGCACTCTTCGAACAGCAGGTGGATCTTGGCAATCTCCCTCGCCATCTCGAAATAGGAAAAGGTCTCCCTTTTGAAATAGTCCGTCAGGGCCGGGAATTCCCGGTTCTCGCGGAAACTATTCTCGTATATACGGATAAGGTTCTGTTCCAGCATAATTTATGGGATATAGTGAAAAAGGTTAAGGCCGTAGCCCGCCCGCGGGTGAGGCATGCGGCGGGCGGGATCAGGCTCCCGCCTCTTTTTTCCTGACGATGCGGATTTTGGATTCGGTGCCGCTCAAGAGGCGGCCTATGTTTTTACGGTGGGTCCAGATCAGCAGCAGCGCCACCACACAGCCGAAGATTATAAGCGGCAGGTAATGCACCCCGAAAACGAACCGGGTATAAATCGGAAACAGCACGCCCGCCGTCATGGAGCTGAGCGAAACGTAGCTCGTAATGGCGAGCATGATAACGAAGGTCAGCAGGCACAACAGCACGGCCGGCGGGTAGACCGCCAGCACAGAGCCGGCTATCGTAGCTACGCCCTTCCCTCCCCGGAAACCGGCGAAAACGGGGAAGATATGGCCCGTGACCACCGCCAGCACGAGGGCGAGCTGGACGTAGAACTCCCAGCCGGTAGTTGCCAGAGGTGAGAGGCGGAACAATTGCACGGCCGCGAATCCCTTGGCCACGTCCATTGCGAACACCGGAAGGGCGGCTTTCGGCCCGAGTACGCGCAGGGTATTGGTCGCCCCGGCGTTGCGGCTGCCGTGCTCCCGCACGTCGGTGGCGTAGAATTTCTTTCCTATCCATACCGCGCTGGGGATGGAACCCAGCAGGTAGGCGCATATTACCAGTATAACGGTTACAAACATTCGGTTTACGTGTTCGCCCGTGCGGAGGGTTTTGCGCGGTATCACCCGCCACGCTCCGCCGTGGGCATTATTAAATCCTTTGGCGCAGACCTGTCGGGAAATACGTGCATATTACCCGCGGCCGTTTGGCGGCCTGCCCCTGTTCCGGGCATCGAAAACCCCGGCTATTGCGGAAATCGCTCCGATGAAGAACGGTTCCTGATAGCAGGCGTCCCGGACATCCGGGCTTCATTCCTTTTTACAAATATAATAATATTGCCCGATTAGGATACGGGCGCCCTGCCGATTTCATGTTTTTATGTAAAACCCCGCTGCGGGCCTGTTTATTGTGTTAAACGGTAGTTAAGGGCCGTTCCGCGGTACGAAAGGCGGATGCGGGGTAGTTTAACGGATTGAAACGCAAGGCGGTTAAAATATTAAAGAATATTATTATATTTGTTTATAAAATAACATTTTCGAAGGGTTGCTATGGATACCGGAGCGATAAGGAATAACCTGGTCTCATTTAAATGGTGGAAGTCATGGATAATGGTTTTCATCGGAAGCGCGATACTCGCGTCGGCGTTCGTGCTCTTTATAAACCCTTACCGGATAGTGCCCGGCGGCGTGTACGGGGCCGGCGTTGTGTTGCACGCACTTTTCCCGTCCATTCAGGTGGGTACGTTCGGGCTGATGATAGACATTCCCCTTCTGCTGATAGCGTTCAGGGTGTTCGGCGGAATGTTCGGGGCTAAGACGGTGTTCGCTGCCCTCATTACGCCGGTTATAATGAACACCCTTACGGCCATTATCGGCGAGGACCCGGCCCTTATGTTCGACGGCAGG
This sequence comes from Alistipes sp., assembly GCA_021202985.1. Classification (GTDB taxonomy): domain Bacteria; phylum Bacteroidota; class Bacteroidia; order Bacteroidales; family Rikenellaceae; genus WRDF01. Next base: position 34,091 of record JAJQCA010000046.1, on the reverse strand, counting down.
ATAGACCTGTCGAACGACATTATAATCGCCTGCATATTCGGCGGGGCGCTGGTCGGGACGGGTGTCGGGCTGGTGGTCAGGACCCGTGCCACGACGGGTGGTACCGATATCGTAGCCATGCTGCTCACCAAATACTCCAAATTGAATTTCTCCCGGAGTATCCTCGTGGTGGACTCCCTGGTGGTGGTATTCGGTATAATCGTCCTGGGCGACTGGAAACTGCCGCTTTACTCGCTGGTAACCGTTTTTGTTATGTCGCGCACAATCGACTTCGTAATCGACGGGGCGAGCTACGATAAACTGCTGTTCATAATCAGCGACCGGCACGACCAACTCCGCAGTTTTATCCTCGACGAGATGGGTCGCGGGGCCACTTATATCAAATCCTCGGGAATGTATACCGGCAACGAGAAGGAGATGGTCTTCCTCGTGGTCAGCCGCCGGGAGGTAACCTCCGTGCAGAACAAAATCCGGGAGATAGACAAGGACGCGTTCGTGGTGGTGGTGGATGCCTACGAAACTTTCGGGGACGGCTTCAAATCGTTCCCCGAAAAATCCTGACGTTTTACCGTACCTTTTCCCTTAGCATCTCCAGATTGCCTTCGATAAGTGCCGTCAGGCAGGCGATGACATCCTCACTGCTCTGCCCGGTGACCGAGGTGGTGTAGTTCTCATCGGTATATTTCACCAGTCCGAACAGTTTTGAGCGGTTCTCGGGCCTTTTGTAGAAGATATAAAATTCCAACGTACCTTTTCCCTCGTCCACCGCGGATACTGAAAGCCCGTGCCTGTTGCCAGTATTCTCTATCTCCAGCGAGGGGGAAAAGTGGATTTCGCTCTCACGGGCACGGCTCATCCGGTCCAGATAGTCCTTCCAGTCGATTGACCGGAACCGGTCGATAATTTCGTTTTTCCGGATTTCCCCAAGTTCTATTATATCGGACCTGAAAGGGTCACAAAAAGATGCGCGGAATGTCATAATGTTTGTAATTACGGTTAGTGGGTTATGAATATTTATGCTTCCGGGTACAAGATAACAATAATCCGAGTTAATCCGTAACGACCCGGGCGCAGCCGGCGTTTAATGTCTTTTTTTGCATCTGTTTGTCGGTTCGGCGGGTAAGGTTTTTTGGTATCGGACCGACAATATGGAACGATTCGGTGTATATTTGCGATATAACCATACATAGACCAGCTATGGACATACATGGATTGCGACCCTCGACCGGGGGGAGCCGTAAATTATATATCGAAACCTATGGTTGCCAGATGAATACCGGCGACAGCGAAATAGTGGTTTCGATAATGCAGAAGGAAGGGTACCTTTTCACCGGGGACATATCCGAGGCCGACGTCATATTCGTAAATACCTGTTCGGTACGCGATAACGCTGAGCAGAGGATATGGGGTCGGCTGAACGAGTTCAAACGGTATAAGAAACGCAAGCCGGGCCTTATCGTAGGCGTGCTGGGATGTATGGCCGAAAGGCTTAAAGAGTCACTGATGGAGCGCGAGCAGATCGTGGATATCGTGGCCGGTCCCGACTCATACCGCAGCCTGCCCGAGCTGGTTAGGTCGGCGTCGGACGGGATGAGGGGTGTGAACGTGCAGCTCTCGAAGGAGGAGACCTACGCGGAGATATCGCCGGTGAGGCTCGATAAGAACGGCGTGGGCGCCTTTATCGCCATAATGCGGGGCTGTAACAACATGTGCTCCTATTGCGTGGTGCCGTATACCCGCGGCCGGGAGCGCAGCCGCGACCCGCGGACGATAGTACGCGAGGCCCGCGAGCTGTTCGAGGCCGGATACCGGGAAGTCACCCTGCTCGGGCAGAACGTGAACTCGTACCGGTGGCCCAACCGGCAAGGGACCGGACATACCGACATTGCCGGGGTCGAAACGGGCATCATGGCAGATTCCGGGACGGGTAGGCCCGTTGGCCCGCAGCAGGGTGTAGTGAACGAAACGGATTATGTAAAGGCCGGTATCCATAAAGATGCTTGGGAAGAACGGCCGGACATCATCGTGAGGGAAGCTGAAGAAATTTACCCGCTATCCGGTGGGGATGCCGGAACGGTTACCGGGCCGAACCCCGATGCGGATGCCCGTGCCGGACAAGTGACCGAGGAGGTCGGGTTCGCCCAACTGTTGGAAATGGTGGCTGAAATCAGCCCTTTGCTTAGGATCCGCTTCGCCACTTCCCATCCCAAAGACCTTAGCGATACGGTACTTGAAATAATGGCCCGCCGCCCCAACATATGCCGCAGCATCCACCTGCCCGCCCAGAGCGGCAGCAGCCGGATGCTGGAGGTGATGAACCGCCGGTATACCCGCGTGTGGTACCTCGACCGGATTGCGGCCATCCGCCGTTACCTTCCCGACTGCACCGTAACTACCGACCTTATCGCCGGGTTTTGTACCGAGACCGAAGAAGACCACATGGCGACCCTTTCGCTTATGAGGGAGGTAGGGTATTCGTTCGCGTTCATGTTCAAATATTCCGAGCGACCCGGCACCAAAGCCTCGCGCTCCATGCCCGACGACGTGCCGGAAGAGGTTAAGACCCGCAGGCTCACGGAGATAATAAACCTCCAGAACGAACTCTCGCTCGAAAGTAACTGGCAGGACGTAGGGCGAGTGTTCGAGGTGCTGGTAGAGGGAGTCTCGAAAAGAAGCGACCGGCAGTTCTTCGGCCGGACATCGCAGAATAAAGTGGTGGTTTTCGACAGGGGTGAGACCCGTACCGGCGACTATGTGGACGTCGAGATAACCGGTTGTTCCGCAGCCACGCTTTACGGAATACTTAAGTAGGTGACATAATATTGGCCGGCAACACGCCGGATTACACTACCCGTCCATCGAGTGCTTCGATGGGCCTTGGATTATATTCCTCAAATAATTAAAATTTCATTATTATGTCTTTTAAGTATGAGCTCCGCCCATCGGAACGGCAAGGCCGCTATCCGGGCAGCGTTTACCTTGTCGTCATTCATGGCTCCGAATCATTCAGGTTATCTACCCGTTGTAAAGTCTACCCTGAAGAATGGGACAACCACAGCCGTACTGTTATCGTACCGCACCATACTTCTGCCCGTCACAATTCACTGCGTGCGGTGCATGCCAAACTTTCGCAAATGTACCTCGAATATGAACGTACCGTGGAATGCCTCTCGGACAAGGGCGACTTTACGGTAGCCGATATACGTGCGGCTTTCCACTCGCGCCGCATTTCCGGTACCCTATTCGGATTCGTGGAGTTGCTCTGTTCCGAAATGCAGGAGAAGAAACCGAGGACCGCTAAGGCATACGGTTCGGTATTGAGGAGCATCACCGCCTACTGTAACGGGTCTGACCCCAGGCTTTCGCAAATAAACCGCGCCTTTGTCGAGGCTTACGAATCTCACCTTAAGTCCCGGGGACTGAAACCCAATACCATCTCATTTTACATGAGGAACCTCAGGGCGATTTACAACAAAGCCGTGGCGCGCAATATGGTTATCGGCGGTAAGTATATCTTCCGGAACGTCTATACGGGCGTCGCCAAAACGGAGAAAAGGGCGCTCGACGCCAAACAGGTGGGTCGCCTGATGGCTCTCGACCCCGGGATGCTCGATTACAATTTCCAAAGCGGCGCCCCTCCGCTTCCGCCGGAACTGCGGGACGCCCTTGCGATCTTCCTCTTCTGTTTTCTGGCGCAGGGTATGTCTTTTGTCGACATGGTCCACCTTCGCCGGGAAAACCTTTCCGGTGGCCGTCTCACCTACAAAAGGAAAAAGACCGGTCAGACCATAGTCGTTCCCGTCTGCCGGGAGATGAAAAGCATCCTCGCCTATTTCTCAGGTCGCACGAAGGGTACCGGATACCTGTTCCCGGTGATGCCCGGCGGCAAACCTTCCCGGATGCGGTACGAGAGCGCCCTCAGGATGCAGAACATGCGGCTGAAGAGGCTCGCGGTCCTTGCCGGGATCGGTGAAAATTTATCAACCCACGTCTCAAGGCATTCATGGGCCACCATTGCCAAGAATGAAAACGTGCAGTTGTCCGTCATAAGCGAAGCGCTCGGACACAACAGCGAAACCACCACACGTATCTATCTGGATTCCTTTGCGAAAAATGTACTGGACAAAGCAAACGAAAAGATTAGGCGTGCTATTAAAAGGGCCGTTTAGACTAACATACGGAGACTTTTAATTAATACTTTTGCAACCAAAAAGTATAGAGTCCGTCACTTATCAAGTGACGGAATTACCCAAACAGAACATTGCATGTCTTTAGTTCTTAAGGATAAAAACTACTGACCTTTGATTTCTATTTTGCCCTGTTTTCTAATTTTACCGGGCGGAAGTCCAAAGCGTTTTTTACAGTAATAACCGAAGTGCTGCACCGAGTAAAATCCATACTCCCTGGTGAGTTGCTTTATGCTCTTATTCCCCGTTTGAAGCTCTTCGAGAATAAAGTGGCTTTTCCTGTCCATTATCCATTGGTAGGGAGCTGTTCCGAATACCTTTTTGAACCTCTTGGAAAACCCGGATAACGACAGGCCGCTCTGTGCGGCCAAGTCTTCCAATTCGTCGGTTTTGGTCCAGTTGTCATAAACCAGCCGTTCGAAAACCGCATTACGGGAGAATAACGGAGATAAGAACCGTGACAACACCTGTTCGGGATAATACGCCTCGAGTATGAGGAATAACTCCTCCAGTTTCATTTGATGGTATCCGGGACTGCTTAGACCATCCTTTATGAACGAAAGCGTATTTGTCAGGAAGATCCAGACCTTTTCGTTCATTTCCAATACTGACAATGTTCTAAGAGATTTTTCCGACCGTGTTTTGGGTGAAGGAATAATTTCCCCTTTTACCCTGTGGTCGAGGGTAAAAACAGCTATCTCCACATCTGTATTTGCTTCAATCCGGATAATGGTAGTAATGGGTAAAACAATAGCATTACCTTGCAGGAGGTGTGCCATTTTAGATTTACCGGAATGCAGTGTACAGTTACCCTTTACAATAAAATATATGCTCGTGGCATTAATACGGTCGGTCAGGTTACCGTCCTTACTTAATTTTACTGTCGAGATAAGTTCAATTATTACATCTGAATTGCGTTGGATTAGGCCTCCCGGTGCGCTACGGTGAGGTTTTTTGTTTGGGTTCATACCAGCTTGATTATTAGAGTGTTTAAAACAAATTTAAAATAACTTGTATGCTGCGCCAATCCTAACATGGTAAGATAACGAGCATTAATTCAGCATTTTAAATCTAATAATTAGCTGGTTGGATTAGTTAAATGCAAATGAATGCTTCAAAAAAGTTGGAAAGATTCTGATAATGCTAACTTCTGAAGTCCATAAATTGCAATAAAAGAATGGTTTACGGTTAGTTGTCCCTTTCATTCCGTCACTTGATAAGTGACGGAAACCGGGAAATAGCCCGCAACCGGGTAGTTTCCGAAACAAAAAATTTAACCATGACGATGCCATGTGGCTAACTAAATATTGTATATAATCAAATATAAAATATGATAAAGATAAACATTCCCGGCTAAACCCCTGCCCGTTTCCGGAGAATTACCGGGCCGTAATACGGCCGGACGAAGCCGTAAACCGCTTAAAAATGTATGCCGCAGCAGGATGCGTCGAAGAACGAATGTATGTTATTTTGGAATCTTCGTGTAATATAATTACCTTTGTAGGCTGTTTAACTATATAAATTTTTTCAAAATGCCGAAATTAAAAACAAACTCCGGCGCCAAGAAGCGTTTCACCTTCACCGGCTCCGGGAAAATCAAAAGGAAGCATGCTTTCAAAAGGCATATCCTTACCAAAAAAGAAACCAAGCAGAAACGTAACCTGACCTATTCGGGTCTTGTTTCTCCGGCCGACGAGGCCAAAGTAAAGATGATGCTCCGCTAACGGGGTGCAGCCCATCTTCAATTGTTAAATTAAGAGTGAGTTAGCCCCGAAGAATACGAGAAAAACGTATCGCTAACCATTCGTAAAACTTAAATTTATGCCAAGGTCAGTAAATGCAGTAGCATCCAGAGCCAGAAGAAAAAAAGTTTTAAAACTTGCCAAAGGTAACTTTGGTTCAAGGGGAAATGTCTGGACAGTAGCCAAGAATACTGTCGAAAAAGGTCTTACGTACGCGTACAGGGACCGCAAAAACAAAAAACGTACGTTCCGCAGCCTGTGGATACAGCGTATCAACGCTGCCGCACGCGCCAACGGGATGACTTATTCGCAGTTTATGGGTAAGGTCAACGCGAAGGGCATTAAGCTCAACCGCAAGGTGCTCGCCGACCTGGCCATGAACCAGCCGAAGGCTTTTGAAAAAATAGTTAATACGGTTAAATAGAGTACCCGTAACTCGGTACGTGTCCCCGCCTTTTCAGTTAAGGGCGGGGATTTTTGTGTCAGAGGCACTACGGTGGATTATAGTCCCGGCCGATAGCGGAATAAGAAAAAACGATTTGCGATACTCACCCTTAAACGTTAGATTTGTGTATACGCAAACAAAAACCGCAGATATGGAAGAAAAGATTATCAAAGCCCTGGAAGAGGGCGGCGCTATGCGCCCCGGGGATATCGCCACGGCAGCAGGAGTGAGTAAGGACGATGTGACCAAAGCCATCAAAAAGCTCGTGGCGGACGGCAAGGTTTACTCGCCCAAGCGCTGTTTTTACGATGTGAAGAAGTAGGAAGCCCGGAGGTTCCCGCCGGGAGCTAAGGGGTAACCCCTAAACAAAGGAGACAACCGCACGGTTGTCTCCTTTGTTTAATCCGGACTGTACCGGCGGAGTGTGCCCTGCCGATAATACCGTGACGTTGTAAGTTAAACCGCGCTGCGGATTTTTATATTATCAGCATCGCGTCGCCGTAGGTTCCGAACCGGTAACCTTCCTCCCGGGCGATTTTGTAGGCGTTCATTATGTGGTCGTAACCCCCGAATGCACACACCATCATCAGGTGGGTGGAGTAGGGCAGGTGGAAGTTGCTTATCATCGAGTCGGCCACGTTGAAATCGTACGGGAAAAATATAAACTTGTTGGTCCATCCCTCGAAAGGTTTGAGGTGGCCCTCGGTGGTTACCGAACTCTCGATGGTGCGCATTACCGTCGTCCCCACAGCACATACCCGGCGTTTTGCCCTGCGGGCGTTGTTAACCATCTCGGAAGCCTCCTCGCTGATAACTATCTGCTCGGAGTCCATTTTATGTTTGGTCAGGTCCTCCACGTCTACCGTGCGGAAGTTCCCCGGGCCCACGTGCAGGGTGATGTACGCCTGGTTAATACCTTTTATCTCCATCCTTTTCATAAGGTGCTTGCTGAAATGGAGACCTGCCGTAGGGGCGGCTACCGCACCTTCGTGGCGGGCGTATATGGTCTGGTACCGTTCGGTGTCGACGTCCTCCACCTTTTCGCGGACCCATTTCGGGAGAGGAGTCTCCCCCATCCGGTAGAGCGTTTTTTTAAACTCCTCGTAATCGCCGTCGAACAGGAAACGGAGCGTCCGGCCGCGGGAGGTGGTGTTGTCAATAACCTCGGCCACCAGCAGGTCGTCGTCCCCGAAATAGAGCTTATGGCCTATCCTTATCTTGCGGGCCGGGTCCACGAGCACATCCCACAGGCGCAGTTCGCGGTTCAGCTCCCGCAACAGGAATATCTCTATTTCGGCTCCCGTCTTCTCCTTGTTGCCGTAAAGGCGGGCAGGGAACACCCTGGTATCGTTGAAGATAAAGACGTCCTCGGGTTCGAAGTAGTCTATAATGTCTTTGAATATCTTGTGTTCGATTTCGCCGGTGGCCCTGTTTAGTATCATCAACCGCGACTCGTCGCGGTTCTCGGCAGGGTATTTCGCCAGCATTTCGGGTGAAAAACTGTAATTGTACTGTGAAAGTTTCATCGTGTTTATATTTCCGTTTCCGGGGATGAGTTATAACGGGTGTGAATAAGTTATATACGTTTTAAACCCCGATTTGTTTCATTCCTTGCGGAAAGAACGCATGATTTCTTCTACCTGCCAGGCGTTTTCGGCCGTGTAGTCGCCGCTTCGGGTCCTGCGCAGGGATGTGAGGTGCGCCCCGCTGTCGAGCAGTTCACCCAGTTCCATAGCTATGGACCGGATGTAAGTGCCCTTGCTGCACTCTATGCGAAGCCGCACCCGGGGCAGGTCGAAGGAGAGGACTTCTATTCCGTATATGGTGACCGCGGCTTTGCGCATCTCCACCTCCGTTCCTTCGCGGGCATACTCGTAGGCCCGCTGGCCGTCGATTTTCTTGGCCGAGTAGACAGGCGGGGTCTGTAACCGTTCGCCGCAGAGCCTCGCCAGCGCCTGGTCGAGCAGCTCCCGGGTGATGTGTTCGTACGGATATGTCCGGTCCACCGGGTGTTCGAGGTCGAAACTGGGAGTGGTGGCCCCCAGCATTACGTCGCACACGTACTCTTTTCTCTCCGCCTGGAGGGTGTCCACCGTTTTGGTGGCCTTTCCGGTGCAGACCAGCAGTACTCCTGTGGCCAGAGGGTCGAGGGTGCCGGCATGGCCGACCTTCAGTTTGCGGAAACCGTTGCGCTGAAGCAGGAATTTAATCTTGCGCACCACGTCCGTGGAGGTCCAGCCGAGCGGTTTGTCGATATTAATAACGTAACCTTCGGCGAAATTTGTATCGCAGGGGAATATTTTTTCCAATTCGCGGGTTTAAGGTGTGGTGTTCTGTCAGATGAAGCTCAGGATTATGGAGGTAATCCCCACAACCACGCAATAGACGGCGAACCAGATGAGTTTTCCGCGGTTGATAAGGCTAATCATCCATTTGCAGGCCACCATGCCGCTGATAAAGGCGGCTATGAAACCGGCTATGACGGCGGGAGAGAAAATGCTCCCGATGGCCGGGGCCTTAATTATTTCGAGCATATTCATGCCTATTATCGGCACCAGCACCATCAGGAAGGAGAATTTCGAAACTTCTTCCCGTTTTACCCCCTGCAACAGCCCTGCCGAGATGGTGCACCCCGACCTCGAAAGACCCGGGAAGATAGCCACGGCCTGGGCGACGCCTATCACGAATGCGCTTACGGGAGTGACCGGTTTGGAGCGGGGTTTGGCGAAATTGGCGAACGTCAGCAGGCAGGCGGTAATCAGCAGCATAAAGCCCACAAGCCTTATGTTGCTGGTAAACAAGCCCTCTATGGAGTCCTGAAACATAAGGCCCACGAAGGCAATCGGTACGAGCGAAATGATAATATTGAGTATGAATATCGTCTCCTCGTTCATCCGGAACCGGAAAAACCCCCTGAGCAGTTTTACTATTTCATGCCAGAAAACCACGATGGTGCTGAGCACGGTGGCGAAATGGACGGCCATAGTAAACTGGAGGTTACTCGGTTCCTCTATGCCGAAAAAGTAATTGGCCAGTTCGAGGTGGCCGCTGCTGCTGACGGGCAGGAACTCCGTAAGGCCCTGTATCAGCCCGAGGATTATCGCTTCCCAAATAGGTATATCCATTCTGTAATCTGATTTTGGTTAGTTTCCCGCCCGGCAGGTGGGCTTAGGAGGGATGACGGGCAGATTAACCGGCCGCGCCCGTTAGGGTTCAGTCCTCGTCGGGAGTGATGCCGGACCTTTTGTCCCGGGCCATAATTGCGTAAATCTCGAAAGCGAAACCGGCCAGAACCAGTATCGGGGCCAGCGTAATCCTGCGGAAACTGAACATATCGTAGTTGAAAACGTTCGGGTCGCTGCTCCGTCCCCCGGTCATAAGTACGAAACCCAGCACGATGACGGCGAACCCTATCAGCATCAGCTTATAGTTATACCGCGTCAAAGGCATCCGGGCCTCGTTCTCCTCAAGCGCCTTATTGCGGGGAGCGCTCTTTTTCTGTTCTGGTTTGCTTGCCATTAGTGTCTCTTTAACCTCCGGGTTGTCCGGTTCGATGGACGGAATTTTTGATATTGTACATACCGCCGGAATGTAAAATCCATAGCGTCAATAGTAATTCACAGCGCCGGTCGGCAGCCTGACGAATTTATTGACGGCAAATATAGTGAAAAACAGCGATATGATTATCCCTGCGAGGAACATTCCGGCCACGATGTAAACCGCCTGCGCATCCGCGCCGCTGAAACTTATCTCGGGCAGGCCCCGGTGGATGCCGTACAGCATACCGGCGAACATCGCCGTGGCAATCAGCGCCGACCATATCCCCTGCATCACCGCGCTTCCGGCAAAGGGCCGGATTATAAAGCCGCGCGTCGCCCCGACGAGTTTCATCGTGCTGATAATATAGCGCTTGGAATAGATGGATACCCTTATGGTGTTGTTGAGCAGTATGAGCGAGATAACCAGCAGGGCGCCGCCGAAAAAGAGCAGCACCATGTTGAACGTGTTGATGTTGGGTCCGATTTTCTCCAGAACACCGCGCTGGTAGTCCACCTCGTTCACCCCGTACCACGACGAAACCTCCCTCTCGAATTCCCGCATCTTTTCGGCATCTGGCCCCGCGGCGCTCAGTTTCACCTCGAAAGCGTCGGGAAGAGGATTGTAACCGAGAAATTCCACGAAATCGCCCGCCTCCGTACGGAACTCTTCTGCCGCCTGGTCTTTTGATATGAAGATTACGTCGCTTACCGCCTCCTGATTCAGCAGGCGGGTCCGGATTACGCCCTGCTCGTCAGGGGTTATGTCCTCGAGGTTTACGTAGACCGAGATATTCTTCTTCATCCTGTCCGTAACGTCCAGCGCGCTGACTATAAGGTAGCTGACCGAACCCAGCAGAAACAGCACCAGCGAGATGCTTACCGTGGATATGATATACGAATTGCGGACCTTCCTCTTAAGACGTCTGTTCTCCTGCATCTTCTTTACGCCTATTTTTGTTGCACAAATATGTCGCGGCGGCCGCACCCGCCACCGCAAGGATTATCAGTATGAAAAACACGGTGCTCACGGTGTGGACCGTTCCGAAGCCGGCCGCCCGGTAGCGGAATTCCACCGTATGGCTTCCCGCCGGAAGGACCATCGCCCGAAGGATATAATCGGCCCGGAAATGGGGCTGCTCCACCCCGTCCACCCAGGCCGTCCACCCGCGGTCGTAATAAATCTCCGAGAATACGGCCACCGCCGGCTCGGGGGAGGTGTATTCGTAGCGCAGGTAATTGGAGCGGTATTCGGTAAGGGCGATGGCCGCCGTGGAATCGGCGGGTTGGTAACCGCTCACCGACTCCCGGAACCTGCTGTCGGCGACCGCCGTGGTTTTGGTATCAATAACGTCCAGCGCGTCTATCTCATGCCTCGGGCTATCTACCCAGATTATCTCGTCCACGAACCACGCCGGTCCGTTGGCGTCCGGGTTCCGGACCGCCGAGGGCCTTCCTTCCTCGTCGTATACGATAAAGTACTTAGCGTTCAGCATATCGGCCACCTCCTGGTTGCCCTGCGAGAGGTGCCGGTCTATAATATCCTGGTAACGCTGCATCTTGGCTCCGTGGTACCCGCCCACCGAGCGGTGGAAATAGGAGGTGGTGGCGTCGTTGAACGTCCCGGCCGTGTTGTAGACCCGGTAGCCCGGCTCCTTATCGGCCATAATCTCGATATTTGCTTCCGTAGGGCGGATTTCGACCTGCGCCTTATCCACGAACTTGCCCTGCGGCAGGTAGCGTAGGTCCACCGGGACTATATCCGCAACCACGAGTACGCCCAGCGCCGCAACGAAAGCCCAACGGCGCAGCTTCCCGGCGGCGAACATCCACACTGCTCCAGCCGTCAGCACCACGAAAACGAGCGACCGCAGGCAGTCCAACCGGAACATGGACATCCTCTCGGTGCGCATTGCCGAAACCAGTTCGGCGGGGTAGGCCTGGTCCTTCGCCGCGACGAAGTCGAAGAGCGTCCCGCCGAACAGCAGGAAGAAAAGCGCTACACCGCCGGTCACATAGAGCGACTTCTTAACCGCCCCTGTAACCGCGGGCCTGTCGGCGCACCCGCGCCATACCTTATCCAGCGCGATGGCGGCCAGCACCGGGAAGGTCCACTCCACCACAACCAGTATCATCGACACCGTCCGGAACTTGTTGTAACCCGGGAACCAGTTGAAAAACAGCTCCGTGAAACCCATAAAATTGCGGCCCCATGCAAGCAGCAGGGCCAGCGCGGAGACGGCCACGATCCACCATTTTTTCCGTCCGCGGACCAGGAACAGCCCCAGGACGAACAGGTAGACCATTACCGCGCCGAGGTACGTGGGACCTCCGGTCCACGGCTGTGGGCCCCAGTAGGCCGGGAATTGCGTGGCGTACTGGCGCATCCCGTACTTCGACAGCTCCCGGGCCACAGGCCCGTCCGGTTTGAAACCGCCCTCGTCCGAACCGCCCGTAAAATTGGGTATAAAGAGGTTGAAACTCTCCATCTTGCCGTAGCTCCAGGCCGTGGCGTAGTCTAAATCCAGCCCTCCTGTGGCCTGACCGTCATCCGTGGCAAGCTCGGAACCCCCGCGGATGGAGTATTTACCCGATTCGTTGATATACCAGAGTTTAGCCGTGTTTGCCCCCACGGCAAGTATGGCCGCTACCGCGAGCAGCCCGGTAACCTTGGCAAACCGCGGCAGGGTACCGGCCTTAACCGCTTTCACAAGCTCGTTAATCCAGTAAGCCGCTATTACGAAAAGGAAATAGTACGTTATCTGCGGATGGTTGGCCCAAATCTCCAGCGCCCCGAAAAGGGCCGTGAGCGCGGCACCGAGCCACATATTTTTACGGAAACTGTACGCCACGCCGCCGACCACGAGCGGCGCGTAGGCCAGCGCCGACATCTTGGCAAGGTGGCCCGCCCCTATAATCAGCAGGAAATAGGTGGAAAGGCCGTACGCAAGCGAAGGTATTATCCCCACCCACGGGTTCACCCCGAACATAAGCAGCATGACGAAGAAAGCCGCCATGGCAAGGAATATCAGCGAAGCCGGCCTGCCGGGAAATTCCAGCGCCCTGTTCAGCGCCCTTATACCGGGAGGGTCCACATCCATGCTAATTAGCTCGGCCGGCATCCCGCCGAACATTGCTCCGGCCCACTGCGGGTCCTCACCGTAGAGGGCCTTGTGCTCCACGATTTCGCGGCTCATTCCCCGGTACTGCACCACGTCGTGCATCCGTATCTCTTTGCCGGAGAACTGGGGCGCGAAATAGGCCGCGGCCGTCAGAAGGAAAGCCGCGAATGCCACAACATACGGAAGCCATGGTCTGGCAGGTGAACCATCGGCCGGTATCTGTCGATCAGGTTTCAAATTTGCATATTTTTGGAACATGCAAAGTAACTAAAAAATAGCGGAATTCGTTTGGACGAAGGCCTATTTTGATGGACCCGATTACAACTGTCGTGAAAAAAGAATAACTTTGCCTACCGTAAAAAGGGATTGCCAATGCCAGCACTTGAATTTATAAAGGAGCCGATAACCGCGGATATAGCCCGTTACGAGGAGTTCCTGCGGACATCGCTCCGCAGCGGTAACAGCCTTACGGAGGCTATGCTCGATTATATCTTCGAAAGCCGCGGCAAGGCTTTAAGGCCCGTACTGAGCCTGCTCACGGCATCGGTCTATGCCGGCGGGCGTCCTCTGGGCGACAGGTCGCTTCTGGCGGCTATGCTGGTAGAAATGATGCATACAGCCTCGCTGGTCCACGACGACGTAATAGACGAGTCGGACCTGCGCCGCGGAAAACCCTCGGTGAAAGCCGTCTGGAAGTCACGCAGCGCCGTGCTGATAGGCGACTATATACTGGCCAAGAGTTACGGTATCGGGATGAAAACAGGCCATTACGATATCGTGGACTGCACGGTGGACGCCATGACCAACATGTGCGACGGGGAGTTGCTGCAAAGCGAACACAGCGGCAAATTCGACCTGACACGCGAAGTTTACGACCGTATAATTTACCGTAAGACAGCCTGCCTGATAGGTGTAAGCGCCTGTACCGGAGCCATGTCAGTGGATGCCGGCGTGGAGGCGGTCGAGTTGATGCGCAGGTTCGGCGACTCGCTGGGGATGGCCTTCCAGATAAAGGACGACATACTCGACTATCATCCCTCGTCGGAGACGGGAAAGACCCCGTGCGCCGACATCCGCGAGGGTAAAATCAACCTGCCGTTCCTGCTGGTCCTCGAACGGGCGCCGGAGGAGGTCCGGGAGCGAATGCGCCGTTTGATGGAGACGGCCTCTGCGGACGACAATGCCGCACAGGAGTTAAGCCGCCTTATAACCTCAAACGGCGGCATCGAGTTGGCAACCGGTGAAATGGACGGCTATATCCGCGCCGCCCTCGATATCCTCTCCACCCTCCCCCCGTCGCGTTACCGCGAATCGCTCGAAGCCCTCTGTCCCTATATCACGAAGAGGAGTCACTGATATTGGGGTTTCTTCTTATTTACTTATTGTCATTTCTTAGCGAAGCGGAGAAGTCTATCTATTATCCTTCGTTGGTTTCACTATTCTATACTCCGGCGGTATATTCTTCACCGACGTTCGGGTTTACATAGTATGATATGTTATTCCGAGCGAAGCGAAGAATCTGTCCTTCGCTGGTCCCGCTTTTCTATACTCCGGCGGAAGGGCCTTCACCGGCGTTCGTGTTTACATAGTATGATATGTCATTCTGCGCAAAGCGAAGAATCTGTCTATTATCCTTCGTTGGTGGCACTTTTTTATACTCCGGCGGTAGGGCCTTCACCGGCGTATGTGTTTACATTGTATGATACATCATTCCGAGCGAAGCGAAGAATCTGTTTATTATTCTCCGTATTTTCACTATTACATACTCCTGCGGTAGATCCTTCACCGGCGTTCAGGATGACATGCTTAAATGATATGTCATTCTGAGCGAAGCGAAGAATCT
>JAJQCA010000046.1:0-19116 GCA_021202985.1 Alistipes sp. | reverse complement strand
ATGATATGTCATTCTGAGCGAAGCGAAGAATCTATTTATCACCCTTCACTTCTTTCAGGATGACATATTTCATACAAGCGGTGGACCCTTTGTCCTTCCACTCACCAGAATGAGATTAATCACAATAAGAAAGACGGTTACCGACCCGGTAACCGTCTTTGCATTTGTCAAGGCTCACACTAAGCCCCGGCATGAACCGGAGCGAAAAGCATGGAGTGGTTGTATCAGAGTAATTCCTTTACTTTATTGTAAACGTTCTGCCCGGTGAAGCCGAACTTCTCGTCCAGTACGCTCGCCGGTGCGGAGTAACCGAAGTGGTTAAGCCCGAACACCGAACCGTTGCATCCCACCAGTCCGGCCAGGGTGACGGGAAGGCCCGATGTCAGCCCGAACCTCTTCACGCCTTCCGGAAGCACGCTTTGCTGATAGTCGCACGGCTGGTCGCGGAACAGGCCTTCGGACGGTGCCGAAACGATGCGCACTTTTACGCCGTCCGCACGGAGCAGCTCGGCGCCCTCGGCCAGTGTGGCTACTTCCGAGCCGCTCGCCACCAGCACCACGTCCGGGGTGCCTTCGCAGTCGGCAACGACGTAGGCCCCTTTGGCCGCCTGCCGGGCCTCCTCGGCGCGGGCGGCCGACAGGGTGGGCAGGGTCTTGATGTTCTGGCGCGAGAGGATAAGAGCGGCCGGCCGCTCCGATTCGAGTGCGATGCGCCATGCCTCCACCGTTTCGTAGGCATCCGCGGGACGGAGCACCACCGTGGAGCGTTCGCCGTGGTGGTTATAAAGCTGCTCCATCAGGCGCAGCTGTGCCTCGTGTTCGATGGGCTGGTGCGTGGGGCCGTCCTCGCCCACGCGGAACGAGTCGTGCGTCCAGATATATTTTACCGGCAGGCGCATAAGCGCTGCAATCCTCAGAGCCGGTTTCATGTAATCGGAGAAGACGAAGAAGGTGCCGCAGGCCGGTATCACGCCCCCGTTAAGGGCCATCCCGTTCATAAGGCAGGCCATCGTGAACTCGGCTACGCCCGCCTGGAGGAACTGCCCGGTGAAGTCTCCCTTTTCGAACGCCTTGGTCTTTTTCAGGAAGCCGTCGGTCTTGTCCGAGTTGCTAAGGTCGGCCGAAGCCACCACCATATTGTCGATATTTTCAGCGTAGAACGAGAGCACCGACGCGCTGGCCGCACGGGTGGCCGCGCCGTCCGATATGGCTGCTTTCGAGTAGTCCAGCTCGGGGAGTTTGCCCGAGAGGAAGCGGTCCAGCTTGGCCGAGAGTTCCGGGTTGGCCGCCCTCCACTGCTGTTCGGCAGCCGCGTGGGCGGTCTTCCATGCTTCGAGCCTGGTGCGGGCTTCGTTGTAGAGTTGCGCGCTCTCGGGGAAGATGGCGAACGGCTCCTCGTGGCTGCCCCCGAGGTTGTTCACCGTGCCGTGGAAGTCGCAGCCGGCAGCCGACAGGGGCTGCCCGTGGGTCGATACCATGTGCTCGAACGACTCCCCGGAGGCCGTCACGGCCCCTTTGCCCATCACCGTATGGCCGATTATAAGGGTGGGTTTCTCGTTCTGGGCGTTGGCCTCTTTGAGAGCGGCACGAATCTGGTCGGCATCGTTACCGTCTATGTCGATAACGTTCCATCCCCACGCCTCGTACTTGGCTTTTACGTCCTCGCTCATTACCTCGTCGACCTTGGTGGAGAGCTGTATATTGTTGGCGTCGTAGAACATTATAAGGTTCGAGAGCCCCAGATGGCCTGCGATGCGGCCCGCGCCCTGCGATACCTCCTCCTGTATCCCGCCGTCGGAGATGTATGCGTAAGTCTTATGCGACATCCATTCGCCGAACCTTGCAGCCATAAACCTCTCGGCGATTGCGGCTCCCACGGCCATCGCGTGGCCCTGCCCGAGCGGGCCGGAAGTGTTCTCCACGCCGTGGGCGAGGTCCAGCTCCGGGTGGCCGGGGGTTACGCTTTCCCACTGGCGGAAATTCCGCAGGTCCTCGAGCGAATAGTAACCCGCCAGTGCGAGCACCGAATAGAGCATCGGCGACATATGGCCCGGGTCGAGGAAAAAGCGGTCGCGGAACGGGTCTTTCGGATTATCCGGATTGTAGTTCAGGAACTCGGTGTAGAGGATATTCACGAAATCGGCTCCGCCCATGGCGCCGCCCGGGTGACCCGATTTGGCTTTCTCTACCATCGCGGCGGCGAGGATGCGGATATTGTCCGCCGCCTTTTTAGTAAGTTCGTTATTCATAATCGTTTATTTGGTTTATTAGCTTTCGTTCCTGTTATCCGGGCTACATATACCGTGGAAGTTCGTAGAAATAGAGGTTCTCTCCCCTCTCGCCGTACTCGGTATTCTCGGCTTCCACCCTGAAAAGGATATAGGGTTTGTCCGTGGGTCGGGCGGGTGCGTCCACCTGCACGAGGTAACCGGTGATGGCGGGGTTGGCAATTCCGATAAATTCTTCCACCGGTGTGACGGAATTTATTTTCAACTCCTGTTCGTCGGCGAAAACCCTGACTTTAAGATGTTCCGGACTTATCGAAACATCCGTCTCCCGCTCGGCCACCGACTTGTCGGTAAAGATTTCTTCGGCATAAGCCACGTATTTTGTGACGCTCATCGGCCGGAAGTAGACGAACATACCGTCGTAACCCCCCACATTCGCAAACACCGTGGTGCCGTACAGCTCCAGTTTGTGGTAACGGGGATTTATCGTCAGGTTGCGGTCCGCCACGAGGTTCCAGGCCCAGAATTCGAGCCTCATGTCTTCTGTGGGCACAGCGTTGTTGCGCGGGTATTCTTCCGGCCTGATTGCGTACATGGAGGCGTACCGCCCCTTCTCAACTTGCAACGAGTAGAACCCGTCCCCGTCCGTGTAAGTCTCGTAGGCCGGGCTGAAATCCTCGTGCTTTATCTGTACCACGCTGCCGCCTACCGGGTTGCCCTCGAAATCGGTAACCCGTCCGGAAATCGTGACCGTTTCGGGTCCGCCAGCACAGGAGGCAAGAATAAGGATGAGCAGCGTTAGCGAAATATTCTTCATCGGTCGGGTCGGGTAATGTGTATCTTGTGATGGTCTTTCCTGCAACCGGTGTGTGTGCGCACACACACGGGGCGTGTATATGTGTGTGTTGTGTGTGTGATCTCGTCTGTGGCTACTCTCCGCCTATCCTGCGTTGCGCAGCTGGGCGAAGTTCACTTTCTCTATCTTCTCGCGGGCGTAGGGCAGGGTTACGTGGAACTCCTTGCAGTCGCCCTGCGAGGGGAGGGTATACATGGTATCCATGATAACGGCCTCGCAGATTGAGCGGAGCCCGCGTGCGCCGAGCTTGTACTCCACGGCCTTGTCCACTATGTAATCGAGTACCTCGTCGTCGAAAGAGAGGTCGATGCCGTCTATGGCGAACAGCGCCTTGTACTGTTTGATTATGGCGTTCTTGGGTTCGGTAAGTATGGAGCGCAGGGCATCCTTGCCCAGCGGCTCGAGGTATGTCAGCACCGGGAGACGTCCCACCAGCTCGGGTATCAGCCCAAACGACTTCAGGTCCTGCGGCATCACGTACTGCAACATATTGTTGCGGTCGAGCTGCGTGCGGTTCGCCTGCCCGTAACCCACCGCGCGGGTGTTGAGCCGGCGCGCTATCTTCTGCTCGATGCCGTCGAAAGCGCCGCCGCAGATAAACAGTATGTTGGTGGTATCTATCTTGGCGAATTTTTGCTCCGGGTGTTTGCGTCCACCCTCGGGCGGAACGTTCACCACGGCGCCCTCCAGAATCTTCAGCAGGGCCTGCTGCACCCCTTCGCCCGAAACGTCGCGCGTAATGGACGGGGTGTCGGCCTTGCGGGCTATCTTGTCGATTTCGTCGATGAAAATAATCCCCCTCTCGGCCAGCGGGATATTGTAGTCGGCCACTTGCAAAAGCCGGGAGAGAATCCCCTCCACGTCCTCGCCCACATAGCCGGCTTCGGTCAGTACCGTAGCGTCCACGATGGTGAACGGTACTTTCAGCAGGCGCGCTATGGTACGGGCCATAAGCGTTTTGCCCGTGCCCGTCGGGCCTACCATTATAATGTTCGATTTGTCTATCTCGATCTCCTGCCCGGTCTGTTGGGCGAATATAAGCCGTTTGTAGTGGTTGTAGACCGCCACGGACATATAGCGTTTTGCGGCGTCCTGCCCTATCACGTACTGGTCGAGGAACTTCTTTATCTCCTCCGGTTTCATCAGCTCCTCCATGTTGATGGGAGCAAGCTTTTTATTTTTTTTCTGATCTTCCTCCCATTCGTTCAGGACCTCGTAAGCGCGATCCACACATTCGTTGCAGATCGATGCCGATTCACCGTTTATCAGTAAGCCGACCTCATTCTGGGTCAGTCCGCAGAACGCGCACCTGTCGATGCCCGCACCGTCTTTTTTTTGTGACATTAATCCGATTGTATTGGTTTAAAGGCCGGGTCGCCTTTCGGCCGCCTGCCCCTCATGTGTATGCCTGACGGTGGTTACCGTTTTTTAAGCACTTCGTCGATAATCCCGTACTCCATGGCCTCCTTCGAAGTCATCCAGTAGTCGCGGTCGGCGTCCTTCTCGATTTTTTTCACCGGAGTGCCCG
Source organism: Alistipes sp. (assembly GCA_021202985.1). Taxonomy (GTDB): domain Bacteria; phylum Bacteroidota; class Bacteroidia; order Bacteroidales; family Rikenellaceae; genus WRDF01. The sequence continues at coordinate 14,504 of JAJQCA010000046.1, read as the reverse complement.
TATGGTGGGAGAGGATGCTGTAAAGCTCCTTCTTAATCTTTATAATCTCCCGGGCCGTGATTTCGATGTCCGACGCCTGTCCTTCCGCGCCGCCGAGGGGCTGGTGGATCATTATCCGGGAGTGGGGCAGGGCGGAGCGTTTGCCTTTCTCGCCGGCCGTCAGCAGCACCGCCGCCATACTTGCGGCCATCCCGGTGCAAATGGTAGCCACGTCCGAGCTGATAAGCTGCATGGTGTCGTAAATGCCCAACCCGGAACTTACCGAACCGCCGCCGGAATTGATGTAAATCTGTATATCCTTATCCGGGTCTGCCGATTCGAGGAACAGCAACTGGGCCTGTATGATGTTGGCCGCGTCGTCGTAAATCGGCGCGCCGAGGAATATAATCCGGTCCATCATAAGGCGTGAGAATACGTCCATCGTGGCGACGTTCAATTGCCGCTCCTCTATAATGGTGGGAGATACGTAGTTACGCGCCAGCGACTTGAAGTTGTGCAGCTTGAGGCTGCTGATTCCCAGGTGACCGGTAGCGTATTTTTCAAATTCGTTCTTTTTCATATCTGCTGTCATAATTTTCTGCACTTTAAGGCCGGTGTTTTTTCGCAAGCCTTATAAAGAACGGGCGCAGGGGCCCTTTCAGTATACGGCAGGCTTAGAACGGCAGGTCGTCGAACGATTCCTCCCCGCCCGGTACGGCGGCGTCGGACGAGGGCATCGGCATACCGGCTCCGGGCGCGAACGGGTCGTGGGCCGGAGGGGCGAATCCGCCCGCACCGTCCGCCTGGGCGGCTTTGGCCAGCTTCCAGGCCCGCACTTCGGTATACCAGCGGCCGTTGTACTCGCGCGATTCTACGTTGACAGAGACCTTTACCTGCTCCCCCTCGCGGAGCGACGCGGCGTCCATCGCCTTGTCGCCCCAGAAGCTGATACAGACCTTCTTGCCGAACTCTCCCGGCTGTTCGAATATTACCTCCTGCTTGGTCCATTCGCCGCGGGCGCTGGTCCCCTTCACAGGCGGCATTACTTTCACTACTGTTGCTTCGATTTCCATATATAAAGTTTCTTCTTTTAAGTTTCGCGGGGTCGTTAACTTCTGCCGCCGCCGGCGGACGGCATATCCGGAGGGTGGCCGGAAGGGTCGGTTATTCCTCGTCCCTGATGTCGATGCCTATTATGATATCGCCCTGCCGGAGATTGTCCAGCACATCGAGACCCTCCGTAACCTGCCCGAAAGCGGTGTGCATTCCGTCCAGGTGGGCCGTGTTCTCACGGTTGTGGCAGATAAAGAACTGAGAACCGCCGGTATCCTTCCCCCGGTGGGCCATAGAGAGCACCCCGCGGTCGTGGTACTGGCGGGGAGCGTCGGTCTCGCATTTAATTGTATAGCCCGGCCCACCGGCCCCGGTGCCGTCCGGGCATCCGCCCTGCACCACGAAATCCGGAATGACACGGTGGAATGCCAGCCCGTCGTAAAAACCCGACCGGGCCAGTTTAACGAAATTGGCGACCGTGCCCGGCGTTTCGTTTTCGAAAAGCTCGGCCTTCATATCGCCCTTCTCGGTCATTATAATGGCGTATTTCATAAGTTTGCTGCTATATTTGATTTGAGCCAATAAAGATACTTAATCCATTTTCTTTCTCCAAATATGGTGCAATACGGACCCCGCCCCTGGCGGGGTAGGGGGGCTTGAATTGATTAAGCGTACGAGAGTAGAGTTATAAGACTATACTTTTTTTCTTGATACGTCCGACGCTCGCGGCAGGTGTAGAGTCTGATTGCAGAATATCCTCGACAAAAAAGACGATACTTTTTGTCTTGACACGTCCGACGCTCGCAGAAGGAGCAGAGGCCGCGAACGTCGGGTGTATCAAGAAAAAAAATATCGTTGTAAAGACAGATTCTTCGCTGCGCTCAGGATGACATTACAGGTTGCGTTCAGGAGGGCAATTATAGTTTGTTTTCAGGTGAGTGTTAAGGTTATCTATTTTTATGCACTCCGCAGGAGTGCACCCGGCGCCTTTTCGAGCGCCTTGATTTTTTTGTGATACTTTTTGTATCAAGACAAAAAGTATCGTTTAACTATGTTTTTCTCCTCCCGGCAGGGCATAGCCTGCAAGCAGCCTCTCTCGCCTGCAGCGAGCATCGGATGTATCAAGACAAAAAGTATCGTTTAACTATGTTTTTCTCCTCCCGGCAGGGCATAGCCTGCAAGCAGCCTCTCTCGCCTGCAGCGAGCATCGGATGTATCAAGACAAAAAGTAGGTCGATAAAGACAGATCCTTCACTCCGTTCAGGATGACATGATGTTTTTTGTATAATGCGGGTATTAAGGTTTATTAATTTTATGCACTCTTACGGAGTGCATAGAATTTCAGGGTACATTCTTAGACTTTTCGTGAACCCCCTACCCCGGGGCAACATTCTTGCATATTTTTTCATCATTATCTACCGCCGAACGGTTGTAAAATCGTGACTTTTACCTATATTTGCCTTGTCCGGCCCAACGGTTATCCGGGAGGTGCCAACGAATTACCTGCTTAAGAACTGGACTGGGTTTCGGCCCTAAGACGCAAACGAAGTTTAAAGAGCAGGAAGGGACAGGTAATTTTTATTTTAATCGGGTACTTACTTATGGCTGAGTACCCGGCCTGTCCTGCTCTACGTTTGCGCAAAGTCCAGTTCTTCAGGCCGGGAAAAAGCCACCACTTTTCAGCCCTTTCGGGCTGTATCAGCGGACCGCTCTCCCTGCCGGGGGAGCGGTTTCCTTTTTCCACGCAGGTTATATCTCCCCTCTGTTCTTAAGGTAAATATCAGGCGGCCGGACCATAGCTGGTTGGGGAATGACGGCAGTGGTACATTCCCTCGGCCGGTCGCCTGGCTTTATAACGGGGCGGCGTGAGTTGCGAAGCCGGGAGCCGGTTATTTGCCTGACCGCTCCCTGCACGCCGCCCCGTTTCAGGGCTTGCCGGACCGTAGGGATACGGGCGGGCAGGAGTTCACACTTAAATGACGACGAAGCGGCCCGCACCGGTCGGACGGGTAGTAGGAATATCATTACCGGGGGCGGGCCGCTTTTTACAGAATCGAAAGGGGCGGCCCCGGTAAGTTGGCTTTTCAGGGTAGTAGGGGTTATAGCTTCACGCAGGGGCCGCCTTTTCTTTTATAGAATGTTATTCCGAGAGAAGGTGAACACCGTCCGGTTTATTACGCCTGTCCGCGACAGGCGTGCGGCCCGCCGGGGGCGGGGTGGCGGGCCGCGCAAATGAGAAAAAATAAAAGACAGATTCTTCGCTGGCGCTCAGAATGACATTACAGGTTTCGCTCAGAATGACATTTTCCCCTTTACCTGTGGTTCATCGGGATGAAAATTTCATGCACTCCTACGGAGTGCTCCCGGCGCCTTTTCGAGCGCCTTGATTTTTTGTGATACTTTTTAACTTCGTTTTCCTCCTCCTGGCAGGGGATAGTCTGTGAGCAGCCTCTGCGCCAGCTGCGAGCGTCGGACGTATCAAGACAAAAAGTATCGTTTAACTTCGTTTTCCTCCTCCTGGCAGGGCATAGTCTGCAATCAGCCTCTGCTCCTGCTGCGAGCGTCGGACGTATCAAGACAAAAAGTATCGTTTAACTTCGTTTTCCTCCTCCTGGCAGGGCATAGTCTGCGAGCAGCCTCTGCGCCTGCTGCGAGGGTCGGATGTGTTAAGACAAAAAGTATAGAGTTGTTAAAGACAGATCCTTCGCTTCGCTCAGGATGACATGAGAGGTAGTGCTGCGCTCAGAATGACATTACAGGTTGCGCCTAGAATGACATTTTCCTCTTCATCTGCGGTTCATCGGGATGACATGGGCGATTTTGATGGCTCAGAGGTGCATGATTCTCAACTCCTTTGGCAACAGGTTGTTGACGCGGTGCCCTATTCTTTTTACCCATCCGATGTTATATCCGTTGAAGGTAACTAAATTATAACCTTCCGCGAACCCTTCGGCCGGGATGTCCTTCCGGCGGAGGTAATCGAGGGCCGTTTCCAGGTCCGCGTCAAAAGCCGGTACGCCGGCCGTGTTCAGGTCGTGGAAAAGGGCGAGGGAGTGCTCCGGCCGCAGCCGGCCTTTCATTATCCGGCCCATCGCCACCCCGGAATAGACAACGTTCAGCCCGCCCGAGAGGCGGACGAGGTCGTCATAGGCGGCGGTGTAGTAGCCGTACATATCGTCACCCACCGATGCGAACCTCATGTATCCGGGCTGGGCGACCCAACCGGCGAGTTCGCGCCTTTCCCTGCCCTGCACTTCCCGGATAAGGCTTTTGCGAAGCTGTTTTACCGAGGTCCGCTGCTTACCGGGGGATTTGCGCAGTATTGTCGCGCAAAAGCCTTCGCCGGCCGTAAGGTGGGGATAGAACCGGTAGGTGGTAACCGGGTCGCCGTTTTCGACGGGCGTCCGTACGGTGGCGACACCCCATTCGGCAGGGCAGTCGACGGCAACCGGCCGGCAGTCGAAATTACCGGCCGCCCATACCGCGTTGTCCTCGTTCTCGGCACGGTTGAAAGTGCAGGTGCTGTATATCATTATGCCCCCGGGTTTGAGCGCACCCCATGCCTCGCCGATTATTTTACGTTGGCGCGCGGCGCACATCTCCACACTGCGGAGGCTCCATTGGCTGCGGGCTTCGGGGTTCTTGCGGAACATCCCTTCGCCCGAGCACGGTGCGTCCACCAGCACTATGTCGAAAAAGTCCCTGACGGCCGAAAAGTGGGCCGGGTCGTTGGCCGTCACGGCCACGTTGCCAAGACCCCACCTGCGGACGTTTTCCGCCAGCACGGCCGCCCGGTGGGAGACCACCTCGTTCGCCACCACAAGGCCCTCCAGCCCGGCGAGTGTAGCCAACAGGGTGGTTTTGCCGCCCGGTGCGGCGCACAGGTCGAGTATTCGAAGTCCGGCAGGTTCGGGGTACAGTTCGCGGACAATATGCTCCACGAACATCGACGAGGGTTCCTGCACGTAGTAGACCCCGGCATGGTGCAACGGGTCGAGGGTGAAGTTAGGCCGCTCGCCCGTGTAGAAGCCGTACCGGCACCACGGCACCTGCCGTCCTTCCGGAGGGGCCGACAATTTGTACGGGTTGAAGCGGACAGCCGCCGGGGGCTCCTCTCCGAGCGCTTCCTGCAGCCTGCCTGCATCTGCTTCCGGTAGTATCGCGGACAGCGACCGGATAAATTCTTCCGGGAACATCGGTTGTGTGGTTATGGGGTCTGTTATTCGCAAGATACTTGGCGTGGCCTCTATTTACCGGCTTTGATAGCGGCTATCCGCTCTGCCAGCGAGTCGATTATCGCCGGATTGTCGAAAAAATCCTCCCGGTCCATGTTGATGGTCACAACTTCCCCCTTGTAGATATTGTTTATCCAGTTGTCGTACTTGTCGTTGAGCCTCTGAAGGTAGTCTTCCTGTATCGACATTTCGTAGTCGCGGCCACGTTTGCGGATCTGGCTTATCAGTTTCGGGACACTTGCCCGCAGGTAAATCAGCAGGTCCGGTACCGGGATAAGGTGGGCGGCGATATCGAATATCCGCATGTAGGAATCGAAGTCGCGCGAGGTCATCAGCCCCATCTCATGCAGGTTGGAGGCGAAGATGTGGGCGTCCTCGTATACGGTCCGGTCCTGGATAAGGTCTTCCGCGCTGTCGAGTATCTCCACGGCCTGCCGTATCCGGCTGCCGAGGAAGTAAATCTGGAGGTTGAAGGCCCAGCGGTTCATATCGCGGTAGAAATCGCCCAAATAAGGGTTGTCGATATCCTCGTTGTATACCTTCGCGCCGAGGCGTTCGGCAAGGATGCCGGTAAGCGAGGTCTTGCCGCTTCCGATGTTGCCCGCCACCGCTATGTACAGGTTCTTTGTTTTCGGGGGAGTCATAATTATGGTTTATTAGGCGAAAATTTTCTTACCGTACCGCGCTTTCCGCCGGCTCTGCCGCCTGCGGGCCGGCTATGGCGAGTAACTGCTCCACATAGGTGCGGTCGTTGTAGAGGCGGGGCACCTTGTTCTGCCCGCCTACCTTGCCCTGCTTTTCGAGCCAGCGGTAGAACGTTCCTTCCGGTACCGCCTTTATCCGGGGACTTTCGAGGGTTGAGTCGTTGGTGCGCTTGGCGTCGTAGTCCGAGTTTACCTGCCGCAGTTTATCGTCCAGGGTCCGGGCGAAGGCTGCCATGTCGTCGGGCGGGGTGACGAACTCGATTACCCACTCATGGGCCCCTTTGCCGCCGTCGCGCATATAGACCGGCGCCACGGTGTATTCGGCTATCACAGCCCCCGTGGCCCCGCAGGCTTCGTGCACGGCGTTTTCGGCATTGTCGATAACCACCTCCTCGCCGAAAGCGTTTATGTAATGGCGCGTACGGCCCGTTATCCTTATCCGGTAGGGGCACACGGAGGTGAACTCCACCGTATCGCCCAGCATATACCTCCACAGGCCGTTGTCGGTCGATATCACCATCGCGTAGTTGACCCCGGTACGCACCCCTTCGAGCGGTACGGCCGTGGAGGGATTATCCAGAGTCTGGAGCGGTATGAACTCGTAGAATATCCCGTAGTCGAGCATCAGCAGCATATCGCCGCGGGAGGGATCGTCGGCTATGGCGAAGAAACCTTCCGAGGCGTTGTAGGTTTCCATGTATTTCATGTCCGGTGAAGGGATGATACGGCGGTACTGCTCGCGGTAGGGTTTGAAATTCATTCCCCCGTGGATAAACAGTTCCATATCGGGCCATATCTCCAGTACGTTGTCCTTACCGGTGATTTCAAGTATCTTATTCAGCATTACCAGGTTCCATGACGGTACCCCGGCGAACGCCGTGACGTTCTGCCCGGCGGTCTCCTCGCATATCCGCCGCACTTTCAGTTCGAAGTCCGGTATCAGCGCGGTCTCGACCGACGGCACCCTGCGCCGGTTCGCCCACGCGGGAGTGTTCTCTATGAGTATAGCCGAAAGGTCGCCGGAAAATGCGGTCTCACCCTCCTTTTCGATTTTCTTCGAACCGCCGAGGGTGAGCGTCTTGCCGTGGAATACCCGGCTTGCCGGGTAGGCCGCGGTGAAAAACGCTATCACGTCGCGCGGACCCTGGTAATGCGCCCCGTCCAGTCCCTGCTCCGTAACCGGGATAAATTTACTGCGGGACCCGGTGGTGCCCGACGACTTTGCGAACCATCCGGTGACGCCGGGCCACAATACGTCCTGTTCCCCGCGCTTTGCCCTCTCGATATATCCGGATATATTTTCGTAGTCGGTGACCGGTACCGCCGAGGCGAACTTCCCGTAATCCATTCCCTCCTTTATCCCGTACCGCCGGCCGTACTCCGTCCGGCTTCCCGGACCGGTCAACCCCGCGAGCTGCTCGTCCTGAACGGCGGCCGGTTCGGTCATAAACCGCTCTATCTGCTTGCGCCGCGAAGTGAAATAAAGGCTTACTATCTTCGTTATCCAGGGCATCGTCGGCTATCAATTGAAAAATTTCCCCACCTTGCCGATGGCCCGCGGCAGGGCGAAAACAACCACCCGGTCGTAGGCGTTTACCTGCGTATCGCCGACCGCTATATAAACCCTGTCGCCGCGGACCACCCCGCCGATAATGGCATCGTCGGGGAAATCGAGATCCTTTATCGGCAGCCTGGTAACGTGCGAGTTGGGCTTGGCTATAAATTCCAGCACTTCGGCGTCGCTTCCCGTGAGCACCTTTATGGCCTGTACGTCGGTTGTCATGGTGAAGCGGAATATATTGCTGGCCGTTATCAGCTTCTTGTTAATAATGGTGTCGATACCCATGCTCTCGGCAAGGTTTATATAGGTAAGGTTCTCCACCTCCGCTATGACCTTCTTTACGCCCATCCTCTTGGCGAGCATGGCGGTCAGGATATTGGTTTCCGACCGTCCGGTCACGGCTACGAACGCGTCCATCGAGCTGAGGCCCTCTTCCATCATGGCCTCGATATTGCGGCCGTCCTCGTTGATTATTAGAGTGTCGTCGAGTATCTCGGCAAGCTGGTAGGCCTTTTCTTCGTTGTACTCGACCATTTTGACGTTAATCTCTTCCTGCAACTCCTTTGCAATGCGGATTCCGATGCGGCTGCCGCCCAGAATCATTAAGTTCCGGATGTCTATATTCTTCCGGCCGGAGAACTCCATTACCTCCTTCACGGACTCGCGCGTGGTGATGACGTAAATATTGTCACCCTCCATGAATTCGTCCGTACCGCGGGGGATGATGGTCCGCCCGTCGCGGGCGATGGCCACGGTGCGGTACTGCATGTCGCTGGAGCCGGAAGTCTCGATAAGGCTCCTGCCGATTAACGGCGAGGAGGCGTCCAGCCTGTACACCACCAGCACCAGCCGCCCACCGGAAAAGTCGACATACTCCGAGGTGGAGGTGTGGCCCAGCAGGTTGATAACCTCCCGCGCGGCAATCTTCTCGGGGTAGAACAGGTAGTCGATACCCATTCCGAGGAACATCTCCTTGTTGTTAGGCTCCAGATACTCGTTATTGTCTATACGCGCGATACATTTCCTGGCGCCGAGCTGCTTGGCCAGTATGGCTGAAATTATATTGATGTTCTCCTCGTGGGCCACGGCTATGAACAGGTCGGCCTTGCGCACCGAGGCTTTTTTTAGGGCGGCGAACGTGGTGGCGTCGCCCTCGATGGTAATTATATCGGCCATACCGCCCACGTCTTCGAGCAGGTGGGGGTCAACGTCGATAACCGTTATGTCGTGCAGGTTGCCGCTCAGCATCTTTGCAAGGTGTGTCCCTACCTCTCCGGCGCCCGCTATCACGATTTTCATTGGATCTTGTAATTTTAAACCGTCCCGGCCCCGGAAAAACACCCGGCGTAATGGGACGTCCCGTGCAAATTTATAACTTTGTGCCGAAATTGCCCCATGATTTGCAAACTTCATGCTTTAACATAATATAAAGTCGCACGCCCGGGCGTTATATAAAAAACAGTTGCCATGTCTTCCGTAGCAGTACTTATAATAGCGGCAGCGGTCGCGGTCGGGTTGTTTATCCTGGGGATGTCCATAACGCTGATGGTCAAAGGCCACCATATCCGCTCCGAGATTAGCGACAACCCGAATCTTACGGGCCTGGGCCTGAAATGCGCCATTCAGGAATCCATCGAGGAGGAACGTGCCCTGCGCGGTCCGGACGCCTGCATGCCCGATATCGCCTGCCCGGGAGTATCGTCCGGTAACTGCGATACCTGCGGGAAGGAGTGAAACTTACGACGGGCAGGTTGCTCCGTAGACGTAACGTAGGGTATACCTGCTATGAGCTATAAAAGACAGATTCTTCGCTTCGCTCAGAATGACAGTATACTGGAGGCCAGAATGACATCTGTATCGTCATCCTGAGGAACTGTAATGACGAAGGCTTTCAGATATAAAACGATATTATGTTGTAAGAGGTAGGCTCTTTCCTTCGCTCAGAATGACATGTTATTTCCGAACGTTTCTTTAAGATCACTACCGTAAAGAATATTATCGTCTTTCTACGGAAATCTACCATCTGGTGTGGTAGTTCCTGAGTTCCCGCCGTAGGGCAGGGTGCCGCTCGCCGGTCAGCCGGTTGAGCAGGGCGTGGAATTGCGGTCCGTGGTTCTTGTGGACCGTGTGGCAAAGTTCGTGGACCAGGATGTAATCTATCAGGTGGGCCGGCAGGCGCATAAGATGGAGGCTAAGGGAGATATCGTTCCGGGCCGAGCAGCTTCCCCATTTGCTGACCGTGTTCCGTACGGCAACCTTGTTATACCGTAACCCGGTACGTTCCGCAAGCAATGCCAGCCGCACCGGGAGATATTCCCGTGCTTCGGCGCGCCACGCCTCCTCGATACCTTTTCTCACCGCCTTTTGCACCGTTTCCCCCACAGGGTCGAGCGCTACGGGGTATGCCACGATTATCTCCGTGGCCGTTATCCGTATTTTTATTGTCGATTCTGCCGGCACATCGCACGGCAGAAGGACGAGCGTGTGGCTCCGGGTAGTGAATGGCGGCAGGATAGGGGCCGGCTTTTCGGGATATTTGGCGCGGGTACGCAACACCCACTCCTTTTTCGATTCGAGAAATTCCATCCCCCTCTCTGCCGGAACACCATAGGGTACGGCGAGACGTACCGTCCCGTCGGCCTTTACGGAGAGGGTTATCCTACGCGCACGCCGGGAGACGGCCACTTTGACTTCCCCGATGCCGGGATACTCAACGGTGTGTGTTTCGACAGCGCCGCCGCGCCGGGCGGAAGATTTCTTTTTCCGGAATAGTGCCATTCAACGGGAGTTACTCAGCAACCCGTGGCGTACTCCACCAGAGCCGCTTCGGCCTGCTCAACCCGGTCGAAACCGAATTGCGATAGGATATTGTCCATCACGGCCGTTACCTGCTCGGTGCACAGGTTTCCGATGCTCCCTTCGTGGGTGTGGCTTACCTGCCGGGGCGGTGAAAACCTGCCTTCTTCGATATCCATTCCCACCCGGCGGTAAGCCTCACGGAACGGTACGCCCTCCAGCACGAGGTGGTTGACCGCCTCGACGCTGAAAATATAGTCGTAGCGCGCGTCTTCGAGAATGTCGGTCCGGACCGTGATATGCCGGAGCATGTAAACTGCCATAGAGATGCATTCGCGAAGTGTCGATATGGCCGGGAACAACACCTCCTTCAGCAGTTGTAGGTCGCGGTTGTAGCCCAGCGGCAGGTTGGAGGTAAGCAATGTCACCTGGTTTGGAAGGCCCTGGAGCAGGTTGCATTTGCCGCGCATTATTTCCCAAACATCCGGGTTCTTCTTATGCGGCATAATGCTCGACCCGGTGGTCAGCTCGGCCGGATACGAAATAAACCCGAAATTCTGGTTGAGGTACAGTATGTTGTCACCCGCCAGCCGGGAGAGGGTGCCCGCCACGCAGGCGAGCGCCTGCGCCACCACGCGCTCGGTCTTACCCCGGCCCATTTGGGCGTAGACCACGTTGTAGCACATGGAGTCGAATCCCAGCAGGTCGGTGGTCATTCGGCGGTCGAGCGGAAAAGAAGAGCCGTATCCGGCGGCAGAACCCAACGGATTGCGGTTGCATACTTTAAAGGCCGCCAGCATCATCTGCAAATCGTCCGTGAGCGCCTCGGCGTAGGCGCCGAACCAGAGCCCGAAAGAGGAAGGCATCGCCACCTGCATGTGGGTGTAGCCCGGCATCAGTACCTCGCGGTGTTTCTCGGACAATTCCTGTAGAAGCGAGAAAAGCCCCTGCGTTTCATGGCACAGCTCTGTAATCTGGCGGCGGATGAAGATGCGCAGGTCCACCAGCACCTGGTCGTTGCGCGAGCGGCCGCTGTGAATTTTCTTACCCGCGTCGCCGATGCGCTCCGTAAGCAGGCTTTCCACCTGGGAATGCACGTCTTCCACACCTTCACGGATGGTAAACCGGCCGGCCTTTATATCGTCGAAAATCGTTTTAAGCTCCCTCTGTATTACCGGCAGGTCGCCGCCGTCGAGCAGGCCGGCTTTTTCCAGCATCCGGGTGTGGGCCATCGACCCGAGCACGTCCGCCTCGGCCAGCAGCATGTCCATTTCGCGGTCCTGCCCCACGGTAAATTCCTCGACCGCCTTGTCCGGGTCGGTATTTTTCTGCCAGAGTTTCATGAAAGTGTGTTTTTATGGGTATTATTCATATTCCTTTATTGTGAGACCTATGGAGTAACCCATAAAAACTCACTTTGCGGTATTACATACCGCCTATGTCGTTTATATTCCCCCTAAATCCCCCTTTAAAAAAGGGGGACTTTGCAAAAGCCGCGGGCTTTTGCGGATGAGCGCGCCACCTATTTAGGTGAGAATATTTTTAGATTTTCATCCTTAATTATATTACGAGCTTTACGGGTAAACCATAATAACTCCCGTTTGCGGTATTACATACCGCGTTTTGCCTATATTCCCCCTAAATCCCCCTTTGAAAATGGGGGACTTTGCAAAAGCCGCGGGCTTTTGCGGATGTGCGCCCCACCAATTTAGGTGAGAAATTTTAGATTTTCGTCCTTAATATTTTGAGCTTTACGGCATTAACCCATAAAAACTCAATTTGTGGTATTTCATACCGCCTATGTCGTTTATATTCCCCCTAAATCTCCCTTTGAAAAAGGGGACTTTGCAAAAGCCGCGGGCTTTTGCGGATGAGTGCTCCACCCATTTAGGTGAGAATATTTTAGATTTTCATCCTTAATACTTCGAGCTTAACGGGTATAACCTAACCTCAGGCTTTCCGTCTGTAACATGTCCACTTTTATACAGTCACTCTCCACGGTCGTTCGCCCCGTCCAGCAGCCGGCCCAGCATGGCGATATAAATTTCGATTCCCTGCCGGATTTCATCGAGCAGTATATATTCGTCCGCGCTGTGTGAACGGGCGCTGTCTCCGGGGCCTATCTTGAGGGAAGGTACGTCCAGCAGAGCCTGATCGGAGGTCGTAGGTGAGCCGAATGTGGTGAGGCCCAGTTCGGTTCCTGCCCGTACGATGGGGTGCGCCGGGTCGATGTAGGAGGGCTTAAGCCTTACCGACCGGGGTTCGACCTGGCAGGTTACGTGCCGTTTTACAGTTTCCACCACTTCTTCGTTCGTGTAGCGGTCCGTCACCCGGACATCCACCGTGAACCGGCATTCGGCCGGCACTACGTTATGCTGCGTTCCGGCGGCGATGACCGTCACCGACATCTTCACCCCGCCGAACAACTCGCTCTCCCGGGGAAACCGGTAGGTCCGGAACCATTCGATATCGCGCATGGCGTTGTAAATGGCGTTTTCGCCCTCTTCCCGCGCGGCATGGCCGGCGGTACCGGGTGCGGTGCAATCGAGCACCACCAGCCCCCGTTCGGCGATGGCCATCCGCATGCCCGTGGGTTCTCCGACTATGGCGAAATCTACCTGCCCGATTAAAGGCATTATGCTCTCTATACCGTTCCGGCCCGAAATTTCTTCCTCTGCCGTCAGCGCCAGGCAGATATTGTAGGGCATTCCCTGCCGGTCGTAAAACCAAAGGAACGCGGCGGTGAGCGCCACCACGCCGGCCCCGGCGTCGTTGCTGCCGAGTCCGTAGAGTTTGCCCTCCTCGATTTGAGGTGTAAAGGGGTCGCGGGTATAAGCCGGGTTAGGTTTTACGGTATCGTGGTGCGAGTTGAGCAGGATTGTGGGTTTGGCCGGGTCGCGGTACCGGTTGAATGCCCAGACGTTGTTACCGCTCCGCTCCAGCCCTTCCACACCCCGTTTTTCCAGGAAGGAGGCCAGAATGTCGGCCGTCCCTTCCTCCTGTCCGCTCGGCGACGGAGTTGCAATCAGTTCCTGCAACAGCACTACCGCGTTGCGGTACAGTATATTTACCAGTTCTGACATTCGGTTTGTCTCTCTCCTTTAAAACACTCCCGGGGTAATTCCGGTCTCCCGGTCCTGACGGAGTTCCAACTTCTACCGGCACGGATTACCCATCCGTCCCGTCCGTTTCTCGCCGTATGATTTCCGGTATATTTGTTCCGCCCGGCAACTCAACCACCCGGCACGGCCTTTTCACTCTGTGATCTGTTACGGTACGCCTCCCTCACCCCGGTAAAGGCTGTTTTCGTCCGGCATTTACCCAAAAATCGGTTCCGGGAACGGATCCTTACTTTTTCCCGGCACCCCTCTGACGTACCGCTTCGAACAGTATCACCGCGGCGGCGGCCGATACGTTAAGCGAACCGATATCGCCCTGCATGGGTATGGAAAGGCGTGTGCCGCAGAGTTTCAGCAGCTCCTTGGAGATACCCGTGTCTTCGCTCCCCATCACGATGCATAGCGGGCCGGTAAGGTCGGCGTCGTAGAGGGTGGTTTCGGCTTTCTCGGTTGCGGCGGCTATAATGAATCCCGCGGCGATAAGGGTCTTTACCGTATTGCGGAGGCTTCCCACACGGCACACCGGTATGCGTGTCAGCGCCCCTGCCGACGACCTTACAGCATCGGCCGTAACCGGAGCCGAGTTTTTGACCGGCACCACCAGTCCGTGAGCACCCGCGCACAGCGCGCTGCGGGCTATCGCCCCGAAGTTCCGGACGTCCGTCACCCCGTCGAACAGCAACAGGAGAGGGGTCTGGTCCTGCGGTATGGCTTCCAGGATATCCGTCAGTTCGGCATATCCGATGGCGGCCATACGCGCCACCACTCCCTGGTGGTTCCCCCTGGTTAGCCGGTTGAGTTTCTCTACCGGCACCTCCTGGGTGTTTATCCTGTACCTGCGGCACATTTCGCGCAGGTCGTTCAGAAGCAGCCCGTCGCCGCCCTTGCGGAACCAGACGCGCTCCACTTCCTTCCCGGCGTTAATCGCCTCTATTACCGGCCTGATGCCGAAAATTATATCGTCCATCGTTATCTTCAGTTATGGTGCTCAAATCGTTTTTGTTTTTCATATTCCGGCCAGCCGGCTACCCGCCCGGTTGCCCGCCCGCGCCGGTGC
>JAJQCA010000088.1 GCA_021202985.1 Alistipes sp. | reverse complement strand
AACGCGGCTTGCCGCTACTGACTGCTACTCCGCCTGCGGATAAGCACCCCATGCAATTTTTTTGCCGAAACCGAGGGTGTTGTCCGTCAATTTCATACTGTCCGGGCGGAGTATCCAGAGGTGGAGTTCGGCAACAGCCGCGTACGGGAACCGGCGCAGGTATGCGGCCCGGTATTTCCCGTCGGTGGGTGCCCGCAGGACCGTACCGGTTATCTGTAAGCCCTGCACCTTACCCACGGTTCGCGTTTCAAGAACCACCGAAGCCGCTACCAGGGGATTTGCGGCCATTTCCCGGACATGGCGCGTCCGGTCGTCGGAAGTGAAAACGAAGGCGTTCTCGTCACGGAGGTAGGCGTAGAACATGTTGGAGCACCATAAACCCTCGCCCGAAGAGGTCGCCAGCGTCAGCACATGGTGCCGGGTAATAAACCGGGTAATGGTTTCCGGCGGCAGGGGGCTGTTATCAATTGTCATCTGTGCTGTTCCGGGATTGTGTGGAATCGACAGGTACAGGCGCCACCGGCGGAAGTTCCGGCCGCAGGGAGTCCGGGAGTTCTCCCGGTATATTTTCCAGGTCGCGTATTACGAGGCTGTCGGGCAATTCTCCGCGTAGCTCCGCCACTATCCTGTCCCTGACGAGCATAAACCGGGCAATGCTCGAGTCGGCGATAGGCTCCGCCGGTTCGGAGGTCATCCTCAGCGGATCGACCGCCTTGCCGTCCTGCCATACTCGGTAATCGAGATGGGGGCCTGTGGCGGTTCCCGTCATTCCCACGTATCCGATAAGGTCGCCCTGGCTAACCCGTTTACCCACGGCAATCCCGGGGGCGAATCCGCGGAGGTGGAGATAACCCGTCTCGAGGCGCGAATTGTGTTTTATCTTAAGCGTATTGCCTCCGCCTTTACTGTCCCACCCCTTGAACGATACCGTACCGTCAGCCACGGCATGGACGGGTGTCCCGGAAGGTGCGGCATAATCCACCCCGTGGTGCGGACGCACTATCCTGTGGACAGGGTGGAGGCGGGCGTTTGAAAACTTGGAGGAGATCCGGCTGTATTTCAGTGGGGCTTTGAGCATCGCTTTACGGAGGCTGTTGCCCACCTCGTCCCAGTAGGTTACCTTATCACCCTGTTCGAACGGTATGGCGTAGTAATCCTTGCCCCCGTGGGTGAATACGGCACCCCATATCCGGCCTATCCCCGCGCTGGTGGAGTCCACATACCTTTCGTCGTAAATAACCGTGAAACGGTCCTCCTTTTGTAATCCGAAAAAGTCGATGGTCCACTGGTAAACCTCTTCGAGTTCCATCGCCAGCGAGGCGGGCATTCCCTCCCCGACCACGGCGTTCCAGAGCGAAGAGTTTATCTGTGCGGTGCCGCGCCTCCTTTCTATCGTCACGTCCTTTTTTTCACGGCGGACGGCGACCGAATCGCCCTCGAACGAGATGACAAGGTAGTCGGTAAGGTTATGTTCGTAAACGAAATGGACCAGCCTGGGCAGGGAATCCTGCGACAGGAACACCGTGTAATCGTTCCCGGCGCGGATATTGCGCAGGCTGAATACGCTGTCTGCGGCGCGGGCCGTAAGGTCCACCATGGCGGGCGATATCCCGTAACGGGCGAAGATCGCCGAGAGGGTTTCTCCCTGGCGGATAACACCTTCGTCCAGCGTAAGGTCCGAATAGTCTATCCCGTAGAGCAGTTCCGCCGTTTCCTGTATTTCTTCCCCGGGGATATCTTCGTTTTTCTCTCCTCCGCTAAGCCCCCACCACAGGAGAACCCCCGCGAGAACCACTCCCAGGGCCACCCCAATTAACAAAATTCCTCTTTTTTTGTACATGACGGTAAAGTTAGGGAAAAATCGCGGGCCTGTCGAAAACGATAAATGAAAAATTCGTACATTTGTGACAATTGGAAAATAAAAAACAACAAAATGCCTAAGGTCCATGACAAGGTAAAGGCATCAGTAAAACCCGAATGGCTTAAAATAAGGATACGCTCCGGCGAGGAGTTCGCCCATACGGCCGGAATCGTACGGGAGCATGGGCTCCATACGATTTGCAGCAGCGGAATGTGTCCTAACAAGGCGGAATGCTGGGGCAGGAAGACTGCCACTTTTATGATTCTGGGGGATGTTTGCACCAGAGGATGCAGGTTCTGCGCCACCAAAACGGGTGTCACGATGCCGGTCGATCGACACGAGCCGGACAGGGTCGCACGCTCCATCTCCCTGATGGGCCTGCGCCATGCGGTCATTACCTCCGTCACCCGCGACGACCTGGCCGACGGCGGCGCCTCCATCTGGGCCGCGACCGTGGAGGCCGTAAGGAAGGCGAACCCCGATACCACCATAGAACTTCTGATTCCCGATATGGAGGGCAAGGCACAGTTGCTGGATATAATCCTCGCTGCTTCGCCCGATATTACGGGTCATAACATAGAGACCGTAGAAAGGCTGACTCCCGAGGTCCGCAGCCGTGCTGATTACCGCAGGAGCCTTTCGGTTATCTCCCATATCGCCTCCCGGGGCCATACCGCCAAGAGCGGCATTATGGTAGGGATGGGTGAAACACGGGACGAGGTGCTCCACACCCTCGACGACCTGCGCGAAGCAGGATGCGAGGTGGTGACCCTCGGCCAGTACCTCCGCCCGACCGTGCACCACTGGCCGGTGGCCGAATACGTTTCCCCTGAAAAATTCGAGGATTACAAGCGGGAAGCCTACTCCCGGGGATTTTCCTATGTGGCGAGCGCGCCGCTGGTGAGGTCCTCATATATGGCCGAGGATGCGCTGGTAAGCTGCAGGGACAAACGAAAAGGAGTGCAGTAGGATTATGGCCGTGCGGGTGGAATACAGGGATTTGGGAGTGGTGGAATACGGGCAATGTTGGGAATACCAGGCGCGGATTTTCGACTCCCTGGTACGGCAGAAGGCTCCTGTAAAGGAAGCCGCCACACCCGGGAAAGGAAACCGGGCCGTGGGCGATAACGACACGGCAGGTGCCGGACCGGTTCTTATTCTTTGCGAACACCCTCATGTCTACACGCTCGGCAGGAGCGGCAGGCAGGAAAACCTGCTTATGGACGAAGGCTTCCTGCGCAGTGTGGGTGCCCGGCTGGTCCGGATAGACCGGGGAGGGGATATAACCTACCACGGCCCGGGGCAGTTGGTGGGTTACCCGATACTCGATATCGGGGCGCTCGGGCTGGGGTTGAAGGAGTACATACACCTTCTCGAGGAGGCGATTATACGCACCGTGGGCCGTTACGGCATCGAGGCGGGAAGAAGCGAAGGTGCCACCGGGGTGTGGCTGGAGCCGGAAGGGCGTAAGGGCCTGCGCAAGATAGCGGCCATAGGAGTCCGCAGTTCGAGGTTCGTGGTAATGCACGGCTTCGCGCTGAACGTTTCGACCGATATGCGTTACTTCGGTTATATCAACCCGTGCGGGTTTACCGACAGGGGGGTGACCTCCCTGAAGGAGGAGCTCGGCAGGGATGTGCGGATGGACGAAGTGAAAGAGTTTTTCAAAGAGGAATTTGCCGGCCTTTTCGGGGTCGGACTGGTTTAGGCCGCAGGAAGCGGCCGTCCGTCCCGCATGGGTCGGAAAACCCCGCAGACATGCGGGATAAATTAAAGGGTTTATTACCCTGTCAAAAGGGGTAGGAGAATCGGTATGATGAACGTTTTGAGTACATACCAGTGGCACAGCGACCGTGCGGCAACCGCCGCCCCGGCGACGCCGTGTTCCCGTAAAGGCGACCGTACGGCCGTCCTCACCGCCCTTTCCCAATTCGTAAGAAATATCAATAATATAAAACGAATAATTATGCCTATTGCAAAGAAATGGGTTCTGAAAGCCCAGGGCGATGCAGGCACGGTGGCCACCCTGGCCTCCGGTCTGGATATCCCCCCGGTGCTCGCGAACCTGCTCGTACAGCGTGGCATAGGGACGGTGGAGGAGGCCGAAAGGTTTTTCAACCCGAGGTTAGAGGACCTTCACGACCCTTTCCTGATGAAGGATATGGACAAGGCTGTCGAGCGCGTACGCAAGGCCCTCACCACGGGGGAGAAGGTCATGGTCTACGGCGACTATGACGTAGACGGGACCACGGCCGTAGCGCTGTTTTACAGCTTCCTGCGCCAGCAGGGCCATGAAAGACTGATGTTCTACATCCCCGACCGCTACACCGAAGGTTACGGCGTTTCGGTAAAAGGGATAGATTATGCTGCAAGGAAAGGGGTAACCCTTATAGTCACGCTCGACTGCGGAATAAAGGCGATCGAAAAGGTCGAGTATGCCCGTAGTAAGGGTATAGACGTGATTATATGCGACCACCACCTGCCCGGAGAGAGGATTCCCGACGCGGTGGCCGTGCTGGACGCCAAGAGGGAGGACTGCGACTATCCGTTCACCGAACTGTCCGGTTGCGGGGTCGGCTTCAAACTCGTACAGGCGTACAGCCAGAAGTACGCGGTGCCGTTTGCGGATATCGAACGCCTGCTGGACCTTACCGCGGTGAGTATAGCCTCGGATATCGTGCCGCTGGTGGGTGAGAACCGGATACTGGCCTACTACGGTTTGAAACGGCTGAACGAGAAACCCAATAAGGGGCTTCATTCGATAATCAAGATCTGCGGGCTGGAAAACCAGAACATTACGATAGACGATATCGTGTTCAAAATCGGTCCGCGAATCAACGCGGCAGGCAGGATGGCTGTGGACAAGGACGACGATTACGCCCCGCCTTCAGGCGGGCACTCGGCGGTGAACCTGATGATAGAACGCGACGCCGGTACGGCGGAGGAGTTCGGAAACATTATAGACGATTTCAATTCCGACCGGAAGAACATCGACCGCTCGGTTACGTTGGAAGCCCACCGGTATGTGGAATCCCACCCGGAGATTAAGAACGCGAAGAGTACCGTGGTCTATAATCCCAAGTGGATGAAGGGAATAGTGGGGATAGTGGCTTCGAGGCTCATTGAAACTTATTACAAACCTACCGTGGTTCTCACCATGAGTAACGGGCTGGTGACCGGCTCCGCGCGGAGCGTCCCGGGCTTCGACCTCTACCAGGCGATAGAGTCGTGTTCGGACCTGCTGGAGAACTTCGGTGGCCATATGTACGCCGCGGGGCTTACCATGAAACCGGAACGGATAAAGGAATTTACCCGCAGGTTCAACGCCTACGTCGACGAACATATCGACGACGAGATGCTCGTGCCGCAGGTGGAAATCGACTGCAATATATTGCTGAGCGACATTACGCCCCGGTTCCGCGAGCACCTTACGCGCTTCCAGCCCTTCGGGCCGGGGAACACCGCCCCTGTATTCATGTCGAAGGGAGTAAGTAACCCCGGGGACGCCAAGCTGGTGGGCGCCGAATTGGAGCACCTGAGAATGGAACTCATGCAGAGGGAAAAACCTTACACCTCACTCTCCTGCATCGCATTCCAGCAGCCGACCCACTATGAGTATATCAAGAGCGGGCGGCCCGTGGATGTTTGCTACACGGTGGTCGAGAACCATTACCGGGGCACGGTAACGCCCCAACTGAGGATTAAGGATATTAAAGTAAATTACAACTCGTGAAATAAATGCTGACCGGGAAGCATACATACCGCAGCCATAGATCCGTAACCGCCATGCGGCGGTTACGGAAGGGCTTCGCCTCGTCTCGGTACCGATATATACCCTTGCCACTTTGTGGAGCCGATAAGCCCTCCGCAGGCCTACCGGCAACTATATTATATTTATTAACCCCTATTTATCAAGTCTTATGTCTACCCAAATCAAATCATCTGTAAAGGCGCAATTGGAATGAGCCTTTCCTCCACGGTCCGGTAACGGGAGTTTCGCGGACCTTTAGCGGCATTATTCCGCCTTATCGCGGCATGATTGCTGCTGCTTGAACAATAGTGAATATTGTCAGATTGTACCGGTATGTCCTTACCGGTAGGCTCCATAATCATGTTATGGCCCGTCACGGGTCTGGCCTCACATTTCGGGAATCTCGTGCGCATAGCGTCCGAAAATCCCGTATGGCTACGGATTCCCTTCCTTGATTGATAATACGGAGGGGAGAGGAGTGTCTGGCGGACATTAAACGAAAAGAGGAGGAAAGTTTTATGAAAAGAGTTATATTTATTTGCGCCGCAGCCCTCCTGGCGATGGCTTGCAGTAAAAACGAAGATTTCGGCGTTCAGGTCTCTAACGATACCCTGGACGCATTTAACGACCAGTTTCCCGGTGCCAAAAGCGTTATGTGGGAAAAACGTGGTGTTTACAAAGTGGCCCTGTTCAATTACAGCGGCGAAAAACTCACAGCATGGTACACCCAGGACGGGGCATGGTGTATGACCGAGAAAAACCTAACCGAGAGCAGCGCACCCCGTCAGGTGGTAAATTCCTTCAAACTCGACGAGGGCCGTGCCGGGACATCTATCGGTTCCGTAGACCACCTTCAGCGGGATGGCATAGAGGATATTTATGTGGTGGT
The DNA here is from genome assembly GCA_021202985.1 of Alistipes sp. GTDB lineage: Bacteria > Bacteroidota > Bacteroidia > Bacteroidales > Rikenellaceae > WRDF01. Next base: position 39,458 of record JAJQCA010000088.1, on the reverse strand, counting down.
GACCGGAATCGACGGAAACATCGCGGAGTACTACTATTCCGAGGACGGGATACAGGTTAAGACCGTTGCCGGCGAAGAACGGATTTATGACGATTACCGGAACGAAATAGTCCCCGGCATCCCGTCACAGGTGCTCACGAAGGCTTCGGAACAATATCCCAACGCCCGGGTGATGGAGGTGGACGTGATATTCCCGGGTATAATCTACGTGGAAATTATAGATAACCTGGTGCTCAAAACTATGGAGTTCAGCCTTACCGGTGCCTGGTCGGTAACCACGTGGGAGGTTTCCGAACAATTTGTAAAAACGCAGGCTCCGGAAGTTTACGAAGCGTTCAGGGAGTTGGGCTACAACGGCAATACCACCCTCGAGTCGGTAAACTGCTGCGAAACTCCCACCAGCATCTACTATTGGTTTACAATCGACAGCAACGGGAACCGGACCAACGTTAAGATCACCGAGGACGCGCAGAATATAGTTGTGGATTAAGCGACCCTGAAATCGATTGCAAGGTGGAAACGGTAACCATACCGTTTCCACCTTTTATGTGTACCCGTAGCGTTTAATGGAATCCGTGACCTTATCTCCAGTCCACCGGGAAAGGAGTGCCGTCGGCTGAGGTATGTTCGCGCAGGGAGTGTTCCCGCGACTGGATTACCATTACCACCAGCTCTCCGTCGGAATCGTTGGCTATACCCCGCATACCCTGCGGCGCAATCCTTACGAAACTGCCTTCCCGAACAGGGAAACACTCCCCGTCGACCTGCATCTTGCCCTGCCCCTGCAGGATGATATAGGTCTCCTCGTTATGGTTGTGTGTATGGAAGTAGGGCACCTCTGTGCCGGCCGCGATGCTTTGGACCGATATTTCGGTACCTGTGGAGCCGGTCGGCTCTTTAAGAAACACTTTGTGCAGCTCGGCACCCGTCCGGGGGTGTATCATCGTGTAATCCGAGACAGAGTCGAACCCGCCCACGTTCACCGCTGTGTGGTTCCTGCCCGTGGAGAAAATTTCCGGCTTCTTCATATCCTTAAATTTTATGGTAAGCCCCGGCATACCGTAGTGTTCGAGACGTACGGTAAACCAAACGTTAATATAAAGATACTGAAAATTATTGTTCCGCCTCTCCGAAATATTCCCGGAGGCACTTGCGGAAGTAGGTAATCGTTTCCGGCAAGGATTTGTATGATTTCCCGCCGGAGGCGTTCTTATGGCCGCCGCCGCCGAAATAGACCTTTGCGAAGCGGCTCACGTCCACGTCTCCGCGCGAACGAAGTGATATTCGGATAAAATTCCGGGTCTCGATGAATATTACTGACATATGCAGGTCCCGCACCGTAAGGGGGTAGTTAACGAATCCTTCGCTGTCGCCCTGCTGGAAATTGAATTTCCGCAGTTCCGCTTCCCTCAGGGTTATATAGGCAATCCCGGTACCGTTCACACGTAGGGTCTCCATCTTGTTCAGGGCGTACCCGAGAAGCTTTACCCGGTCGACGGTGAAACTGTTATAGACCAGCGAATGGATGCGCGGGATATCCAGTCCCCGCCTTACCAGCGCCGCCACCGTTTCGAACAGATCCGCCGAGAGGTTGCTGAACGAGAAATTGCCCGTATCGGTCATCATCCCCACAAACAGGTTCTCACCCATCTCTTTGTCGATGGCCTGCTCGCCGTCGAGGGCGCAGATAAGCTGGTATACGAGGAAACTGGTGGACGAATAGGCCGGGGAGGTGAAATATATATCGTAACCTTCGGGAGGGTCGAGGTGATGGTCGATCAATACGAAACGGGCGTTGGTATTGGCCTGGATGGTTTCGCCTAATCCCTCCAGCCTGTCTATACAATTGAAGTCAAGGCAGAAGATAACTTCGGACGAGGAGATAAATGCCGCTGTTTCACCCTTTTTGTCGTCTTTGAAAATCCGGAGGGTGGAAATGTTGGGCATCCATTCGAGGAAATAGGGGAAACGGTTCGGCACTACGCATTCCACCGTGTGGCCGTGCGAGCGCAGGAAAGCCGCCCAAGCCAGAGAAGAACCTATTGCGTCGCCGTCGGGATTGGTATGCGACACTACCGTAATCCGGCACGGAGCGCCGTAAACAATTTCCCTTAATTGCGATAAATTATCTGAATCCAGTTCCATTCCGTAAAGAAAAAATCCGCTAAGATACTGATTTTATCCGGGAGGATGCAAATAAACTGCCTGATAAGTATTTGGAAATATATAAAGATATAACTACCCCGTCCAGGTAAATGCTAAATTTATCACCCGGATATAAATTTTATGAGAGGTCGAGTCTTAAACCTAAAACGTTTTAGTTTTCCGGGAATAAGATATTAAAAGACAGTTCCACATGAAACGGTTGAGAAATTCATGGCCGTAATTTATTATATACCGTGCTACTGTTCCCAGGATTTGGATTTTCGCCCACATACTCTAGCCACAGTGTCGTGGAAGCGGTAAAGTAAACCGACAATAAAAGTTAATATAAATATATTATGTTTGGTATGGGTTATGTGGAACCACAATACATTCCCGCCCGTATACACAGGCAGGAGACGTAGTGTCGATCTGAAAAGTAGTCATTCAAAATTTACAATCACGGAACTTTCATATACCCGTCCCTCGTCGTCGGTCATAGTAACGGTTATATTATGCTCCATTTCGGTTTCGGGATACTGGGTAAATTTAATATAACCGAACAGGGTATTTGTTATTCCTCTTACTTCCCCGGTTCCGAGTATCTTTAACTGTTCATAGTTTAAGTCGCTAACAAATTCATAGACAGGGTATAAGGTGCTGCGGTTTTGTGTGCTGCTTACGTAAAACAGGTTAACATAAAAATCGTTAAATTCAAAACTCGGCCAATCGAATTCTTTCTGATATCCGCTCTGTATATACTTATAAGGGGACATACTGTAAAATGTTGTTATATCACCCAGTGAACTCCCGACGGGATGTTCATCGTCGAAATCCTGGTCACTTTGGATTTCGATAGAAACAAAGTCCTGAGCCATAAAACGATTATGGTCACTAGGTATACTGACCTTCACTTTCCTGTCGTAAGTTATGTCGTTGTGTTTTTCACATAATGACCTGTAAATAGAATAATTTTTTGATTTAGAATATTCTACATCCGACGCCGCATTAAAGCAAAGTTGAATTATGCCCGGTTCATGTGAAATAATGTTTATTTTCTCCAGTTTATGATAAAATAAAACGTACGAGTCCGTTTTCATAGTATAATAATCTTTCTCCGGATAGCAGGCAGAAAGATAAAATGCCAATATAAAGATGATTAAAATAGAAGTTTTCATTTCGGCTTATCCATCGTTAATATTCTGAAAAAGAATTTATAGTTATAGTCTGCCATTGAATCACCGGGCAAATATTGATCACCTATATCTGTGTCGTAATCCTCCATATGGGTGGATAATTTAAAAGTAGCTTCGTTATTATACCAACCGTCGTGTTGGCCGGTCCAGCCGAAATTACAATGTACCCAACTCATTTTTTTGAGTTGTTGTGACATTGCTTATTTTGAATCTCTGGAATTCCCGGTATCCGTCGAGCACCCAAGCATGTCCGCTCCATTTAAATATAGTTTCTTTCCTTACTGCTGTTAAAAATACCGGACGACCGTCTTTAAGCATGTTAAGTATTTTGCCGTCTTTATAACCAAGGTACTTTTTTAAATTCTTATAACCCATTTCTTTGAAAGCAAATTTAGCTTTTCTTGCGCTACCACTTGTTCCGCTTTTACTATAGTTCAAACCTGCACATAAACCTGTATTGGCTATAAATGTGGCAACACTTTTTTGTGCCTCTGATGTTCCCATATTTATTCTCCCGTTATTGAATACACCTACGGTTTTCATTTGTGACCAATCGAGAGTCTGGCCCCAAAAAGTTTTCGGATATTCATAATAAGCACATATTTGGCACATGGCAATGGCAACGCATCCGGCAGGATAGCGATTATCACCATAGAATATGTTGCCTTGTACCATATCCCTATAAGGGCTTTTCTGGTCCCATTTGGTCTCTAGTAAAGGATCTATCCCCCCGATTTGAGACCAGTTGGTCCATCCGCTTCCATTGCCTCCCGTGTAACTTCCATCTCCTCCTCCAGGAGCGTAACCGCCTGGATTATTAGGGTCAATTGGCTGTTTAGGGTCTTCGGCTTTTACCGGCATTATTCCGGATTGTATCAGAAGTGCGGTAATGAAGCCGCTGCCATCTTCTTCCCCGTCCAAAGCGTCCCCGTCATACGGGTCGTCGTCGAGATACTCATCATCACTATCATCAAAGGGGCTCATGTACGGGTCATAATCCTCGTCCATAGCCGCCGCAACGGAAAGGATACCGGACATATTTCCGGATTCGGTGATACAAAGAATGTTGTTCCCTGATAGATTACTATCCTTATCATGGATAATTGGCGAAACAACCGAATAACCGTCATTATCCCCGAAATTGAAGACGTAAAGTAAGGTGTCCGAGGAAGAAACACCGTAGTATGAACTCCGGGTAGGGACGACCGCCCCTGTAATTACTTCGGTACCGGTAATTTCTCTTGCTTTTCCGGAGCGGGTTCCGGGTCCTTCAAGAATGTCCATCCATTGATAGACCATTGATTTGGCCTCATCGATGCTGTAATATTTGCCCGAGTGGGCCGACTCTGTTGATTCGCCATCTGGTATGTCGACGGTAATGTTGGTGCAGGATATAACCAACAAGACAGTAAGAAGGGTTAATAGTTTTTTCATGGGAAGTTAAAATTTAAAGGTTATGAAGTATGTTGGGAGGGTAAATCCGGGTGTGTTAATGTAGTCCACAAAAAAATCCCGTCGTGTTGACGGGATAAATGTAGATATTAATTCTGGTAATACAATGATTATCAGTAATATTTTATTTCTTCTCCCGCTATTCCGGAAATGATGTTATTGGCCGCCGAGCTTGCCCCTATACGGAAAAGTGCGGGAGTCAACCAATCACTTCCGAGGATATTCTCTACGATGGTATAATATAGTGCCGCATCTTCCGGGGTCCTGACCCCGCCGGCAGCCTTGAATCCCACCTTCCGGCCCGTGCTTGCATGGTAATCCCGGATGGCCGTACACATCGTCGCCGCGGCTTCGGGAGTGGCCGCCACCGGAATCTTACCGGTAGAGGTCTTAACGAAATCGGCACCGGCCAGCATCGAAAGTACCGATGCCCGGTAAATCAGTTCCGGCGTCTGTAAAGCGCCCGATTCTATGATGACCTTGAATACGGTATCCTCGCCGGCTTCCCTGCGCAGTATTTCCACCTCGTTTGCAAGCTCCTCATACTCACCTTCGAGCATGTGCCCTACGTTGATTACAATATCTATTTCGTCCGCGCCGCTTTCCACGGCCATCGCCGTCTCAAGCATCTTGACTTCGAGGAACGTCTGGGATGACGGGAACCCTCCCGCGACACTGGTTATCCTGATTCCGGAGTCCCCCGCGGCAAGCCCTACGGTCTCTACAAAGTTAGGATAGACGCAAATCGAGGCCACATTCGGGATATCCGGGAACCTCTCGTTGAAAGCTACAGTCTTTTCGGTGAACTCTCTTATTTGCCGGTCGTTGTCCGTGGTGTTCAGCGAAGTCAGGTCTATACAACTGTAACACAACTTGTAGACGTCCGCGTTGCAGTTGGCTTTCGCGCCGGCTTCCGCGTCTGAGACTATTTTTTTAATCTCCGGCGACGACGGCACGGCGGCATATTCGTTTAATTTCGAGGTATATTCCATGTCAAAAGTTTAAATCCCGTACTTGCATAAAAGAACCGCAAGTTAATAATTTTAAACGGAAACCGGGGAATCCTTTACCGGTTAAGGGCGGCAGGACATACCTTCTTTTGTTAATTGCCTATTTTTAGTATATTTGCTGTCCCTATCGGAAACCCCGTGACGGTTTACTTGGGGATACAAAGAGTACGGTATATGCCCGGATGGCGGAATTGGTAGACGCGCTGGTCTCAAACACCAGTGGAGCGATCCGTGCGGGTTCGATTCCCGCTCCGGGTACGTAAGAAAAGGAATTCCTGAATTTGTTCAGAAATTCCTTTTTTTCGTACCTCAGGGAAAAATAGAAGCTTTCAATCGATAAGTACAAGTTTACCTTCGACTAAATATTCCCAGATTACTCCCGTTTTGAAAACTTCCCTTCCGTCCACCGTGGGTAATTCCAATTCCATATTGCCGCCGCCGTTCCAGTAATGCCCCCAGATAAGATTCAACGTTTGCGGATCGGACATCGAACATCGCTCCGCGTAGCGCATCAGCGACACGATTTCCATATTCACTTTAGCCACCCTGTTGAAGGGACTCGGTTCGAGGCGGAATCTTTGTACTGAGCCGATATCCCAACCGTAAATTTTATTGACCGATTCACACGACTCGTAATCACCGAATGCATAACAGGCGGAAAGGCGGGACGGGAACGTCGGGTTATTGTACCGGCGGTATAATTCGCAGTTGTATTCCACACGATACTGGGACGTGACGCTGTTATTGAACATCGAAAACAACCGGCCATCCATCACGGGATTGGGTATGAACGGTAAATAGTCTAGCTCCCCCTTCAGGTAAGCTTTGATAAAACCGGAATCCTTTAATGAAAGTTGCGAGAATGCCGCCGAGAAAATGCATTTACCGATTTTCAGGTTGTGCATCGTCAGGAAGTTTTCCCTGTCGGTGAAGATATAGAAAACTTCCGGTAGGGTTTCGTTGCTGTTCATGATTCCGGTAGTGGGCATACTGAATTTCGTCATAAAGCCGCACCCCGATTTCTAAAACGTCTCCTCCCCGTACACGGCGGCGACAGCTTCCAGGGCTGCCTCCACCTGCTCGCGGCTGCCGCAAATCATCAGCGACACTCCGCCTTCGGCGCCGCGGACTCCGCCCGTCGCCGCAGGGTAGACGTCCACGTCCGCAAATTCGCGGATGGCCTCTATTTCGGTGTAAATATCGCCTTGCTTAATGTTCAGAAGCACGGTTCCGGTCCTGTCGGCATCCTCGTCGTCCGCCACCCGGGCGCATAGGGTAAGGTCCCACGAAGTATCCTTTTCAAGGCCCACGGGTACAATCCAGCGGCGGTTTCCCTTGTCGGTATAAGCCCTGAGCCTGCCTACTGTCCCGCCGTCCGGGGCGCCGATATTCACCGCCGCCTGGCCGAGACTGTAATTGAGCATGTTTGCCCCTTTGAATACTATATCGTCCGGACCCATCATTGCCAGCGCTTCCGAATAGCCGATGTCCGACCGTTTGCCCTCGAGCAGGATAATCTCTCCCACCGGTTCGGTGCCCGCACTTACCCCCCGCGACCCGTTGGGTACGATATGGCCCGTGACGAACGCGCCCCGGGGAGCATCCAACCCAGCGAGCTGCTCGGCGATATAGGTGTTGGTGGTGCCCCGTGTTATTATCACGATGCCTTTCTCCAGCCTGTCGCGTACGGCCGGATTGGCCGCGATACCTTTAGCGATAAGTCGCTTTCCTTCCGCGACCGTCAACCTTACGGTCGCTATCCTTTCATAGCTTTTCATTTCAGGTGCTTCACCGGTACTGTCTGCGGTTCGGGCACATCCGCCCGCAACGGCAGTTGCCGCGACGCAGAGTAAAACAAGTCTTTTTCTCATCTTTTTTCCTATATCAAACGTTACCCGCCCCCGCCATCGGGGTTGTACTTCTGTCCGTCCTCCAGACTTCCCCCGGCCCCGCCGTCCGGGCCGTCTTCACGCCTCCGACCGTTCCGGTATGCGGTAGGGGATATCCCGAAGGCGTTGCGGAAATATTTCCCGAAATAGTTCAGGGAGCTGAACCCCAGCAGGTAAGCAATGTCGCTGATGTTGAGGTCGGCCCTCTCCCGGAGCATCCGCGCGGCGGTTTTAAGTTTTATCGATTGAATAAACTCGTTGGGCGACTGTCCCGTAATTCCTTTTATTTTGTTGAACAGTTTGGTCCGGCTCATTCCCAGCCGGGTACAAAGTAACGAAACATTCAGGTTTCCCGCGGTAACATTCTCATCGATTATTTCGATTACCCGGTCGATAAACTCCCGGTCGAGGTCGTTCGAGGTTATCATCCGCGCGGAGGGTTCCTCCTGCCGGCTGAACTTTTCCTGCATAATCCGGCGGTTGTTGAGGATGGCGAAACACCGGGCTACGAGCAGTTTCACGTTGAAGGGTTTGGTTATATAGTCGTCCGCACCGCAGTTGAACCCCCGTATGCTGTTGTCCACCCCGCCGAGTGCGGTAAGGAGAACCACGGGGATGTGGCTCGTTTCGAAATTGTTCTTAACCCGGCGGCAAAACTCGTCCCCGGCCATTACCGGCATCATCATGTCCGAAAGCACGAGGTCCGGCGAATGCTTGGCCACAATCTCCAAACCCTGCCGCCCGTCGGCGGCTTCGTAGACGTTGCAGAGCGGGTCGAAAATAGAAACGAGGGTCCGCAGAAGGACCGGGTCGTCCTCCACAATCAGGATGGAATAGGAGTGCCCGTTGATTCCGGGCATTGCCGTATCCTCATCTTCTCCCGTATACCCGTCCACGGGTGCGATGGCGGGGAGAGCCTCGTTCTCCCCCGGCAGGGATTTATCCGCACTCGCATCGTGATCGAACAGATGCTCGTCGCACGGGAGCCGGACGATAAACACGGTACCTTTGCCGCCGGTATCGCCCACCCGTATCGTGCCGTGGTGGGCTTCTACAATATATCGCGTGAGCGACAGGCCGATGCCCGTACCGGTCTGCGAAAAGTCGTGGTTTATGTCGTTTTCCACCTGGTAGAAACGTTCGAAGACTTTCTCGCGGAGCTGGCCGGGTATTCCGATACCGTCGTCCGCAACGCTTATGGAAACGTGGCCGTCCTCCACGGCACTGATGGTAAGGGTAATGTGGCCGCCGGTCCCGGTATATTTGAAGGCGTTTGCCAACAGGTTGTTGAATACCTTGAGCATCTGTACCTTGTCGAACCATAAATAAAGAGAGTCGGTTTCGGAGTGCATTGTAAATTTGATGCTTTTCCGGATTGCCAATGCCGAGAAGGAGGCGTAAACGGTGTCGACGAAGCGGACGACGTCGCAATGTGAAACCCGCAGCCGGAATTTCCCCTGGTCGAATTTCATAAAGTCGAGCAGTTCGTTCACCAGTCCGGCCATCCTGCGCGAGCCGTCGTAGATACCGGAGAGGCGTGAGTGCTGTTCGCGGCTGAGTTTGCCGGTGCCGAGCATCAACTCGAGCTGGGCCATAATAAGGGTGAGGGGTGTGCGGAGTTCGTGGGAGATGTTGGCGAAAAAGCGGAGTTTGCCTTGGCTGACCCGTTCGGACTGCTCCTTTTCCCGCCGTTCGAACTCCAGCGATGTACGCAGCAGCAGCCTCGAACGGAAGAAATAGACGACCCAGCCGACAATCCCGGCCGCCATTACCATGTAGAAAAGATAGGCGAACCATGCCGCGTACAGTGGTGGCCGGACTACTATCCCCAGCCTCACCTCCCTCTCTTCGCCGCTCCCGAAAAGCACGGCTCTCGCCCGGAATTCGTAATTGCCGTAGGGCAGGTTCATGTAACGGACCGGCATGTCCGGCGAGTAAGTCACCCATTCCCGGTCGAATCCCGACAACATATACTGGTGGAGGGGCTGGCCGAGGTTTGCGAGGTTGTCGCTCCCCACCTCGATGGCAATATTGTTCTCGCGGTAGCGGAGAGTTATCCGGTCGGTGTAGGTGAGCCTCTTGCACAGGATTCCGGTGGAGTCGCCCGCTGCAACGGGACGGTTGTTCACCGACAGCCCGGAAAGGTAGAGGTCGAAGGGCCGGTCGCCGGACATGAGGCTTCCTTCCGGAACGACGGCCATACCGTTTAACCCTCCGAGCGCGATCTCGTCCGTATCGGACATCGCCACTATACACCCCGGCATCATGGAGTGGAGCGGGAAGCCGTTGGCGGAGTTAAATATATAGCTGCGCATATTTTCCCGGTCGAGGTACGACAGGCCGGCGTTGGTACCCACGAGATAGTTCCCGTCCGCCGTCTGGTATATGGCGCCGACGTAATCGCCCGACAGGTCGCAGTTACCTTTGTGGTACCGGGTGAACGAACCGTCGGCAGGGTCGTGGACCAGCATGCCGTGACCGGCCGTCCCTATGCATATCCGTCCCGCGGAGTCTTCATATAGAGTCGTGGTCGGGAGTTTGCCGCCCGGGGCGACCGTCTCCAGTCGGTCGCCGTACCTGTGTACCTCCCACGTATCCGGGTCGAACATACAGAGGTCGTTACCTGCGACCCAGATGTTCCCCCTGCCGGATACCAGGATGGCGTTGGCCTCGAATACCGAGCGGGAGAGGATTTCCTGCGGCGAAACAGTCCCTTCGGGGTCCATGTAATAGACCCCGAGCAGGGTGCCTAAGAGCAGCCCGCCGCGGTAGGGGGCTATGTCGTGCACCGACTCCGACCGGCTGGTTGCGTCATGCGGGTTAACGGGGTAATGGATGCATTCGTTCCGGGCAATGTCGTAACGGAACAGTCCGCCCTGATGGGTACCTATCCAGAGGCGGTCGTCGGCCGGGTCGTAATGGAGCGATTTGATATTGTAGCGCGAGAAGGGATAGCCCTCCACGAAGGAGTATTCCCGGGTGCGGCCGTCCATCCTTACCAGGCCGTTGCCTTCCGTGCCGAGCCACAGGTCGCCCCGCCGGTCGGTAGCGACGGTGCTTACCACCGAATAGCCGTTGCCGGCGTTGAACCCGAGGTCGTGGTGCTCGAAGCGGTCGGTGTCCGGGTTACAGTAATCCAGTCCGCCGTAGTAGGTGCCGAGCCACATGGTGCCCTGCCTGTCGCGCAGGATGGCCCATATCGACAGGTTGCTCAGCCCCTTGCGGCCGTTGCCCGAGAGGCCGTAAGCGGTTACGGAGCCGTCCTTGCGGTCGATTATGTCCAACCCGCTGAAAGTGCCTATCCACATGTTGCCGCTACTGTCCTGGCAGAGCGCCCTGACGTAGTCGCTCGAAAGGGATTGCCGGGTGCCGTCACGGCGGAATACTGTAACCTCGCCCGAGGGGGCGATGCGGCAGGCGCCGTCGCTGTAAGTACCGCACCAGACGTTCCCGCGGTCGTCCGCATAGATTGAAATAACTTCGCTCATCGGACCGGTTTCCCGCCGCTCTATCCCACGGCGGTCGACCGAAATAAGGCCCCGGTCGCGCGTTCCCGCATATACGCGGTCCGGCATGCCGTGGATGGAGGAAATCTCCCCGCCGTCGTCCAGAGTGTGGTAACGGCTTACCCGGCCGTCGCGGTAGAGGTATATACCGTCTTCGAGTCCTATCCAGAGGCCGTCCTGTCCGTAATGGAACGATATGCCGGGCGGTCGGGAGGTGTCGGTTTGTGAAAAAATAGTCCGGGCCGTGTTGCAGACCAGGTCGTATTCCACTATGTCGAAGTCGGTGTTTATATAGAGGTGGCCGCGGCCGTCGCCGCATATTGTCGGCACCAGCCCGGAGGTAATCCACGTGTTGAGTCCCGGTACGTTGAGCGAACCCACCCGGCTGCCGTCGTAATACTTTACACCCTCTTTGGTGCCTATCCACAGCAGGCCGTTCTCGTCCTGGTACAGCCCGTTGATGGTAACCTGCGACAGCCCGGCTTCCGGCCCCAGGTGGTGGAAGTCCAGACTGCCTCCAGCCGCGAACGCAGTAAAAGGCGAACAAAGGACGGCCAGTAATGCCGTAAGGCGTAAAATTATCATCGGGAGTGGATTGTGGTTATACACAAAGCTATAAAATAAGAGTGTGAAAAACGCGTTTACGGGCGGCTCGGTGAACATAATTAATGAAAGTTATGACGAATACTACCTAATGGCCGGCCCGTATTAAGGATAAATTTGTGACAAAGCAGGACGGATTACCGGACAGCGGACCATTATAAAGGTACACGGACCGACAGTACCGCCGCCCCGAATCCCTCCCGCCACTACTGACCGGATAAACAAAACTCCCTGTTATGAATATAAAACTTTACAATCTCAGACCCGGCGCCATACTGCACCTGCTTCTGGCGCTCGCGGTAACCGTCTGCACATGTCTCCCGGCAGGGGCGCAGGAAGGGCTGGTTACCGTCTCTGGCCGTGTTATCGACCGTAACGGCGATCCGCTGGCCGGCGTCAGCCTTGCCGAAAAGGGCACCATAAGAGGAACCTCCACCGCCGTCGACGGCTATTTCCGCCTTACGGCCGCCCCGGGCGGTACCGTTTCGGTGTTCTACCTGGGCTACGCGCCGCGCGAGATTCCGGTTTCGGAGCTCGACGGTGCGGTGATTACCCTCGACGAAGAGGCCAGGGCAATCGACGACGTGGTGGTGGTGGGCTACGCAGTGCAGAAGAAAGTAAACCTCACGGGCGCCGTCTCGGCGCTCAATATGGGCGACGTTACCGGCGGCCGTCCCGTAACCAACCTCTCCTCGGCCCTCTCCGGCCTCAGCCCGGGGCTGTACGTCAACCAGAACACCGGCCGGCCCAACTCTGACGGCGCCACGCTGATGGTGCGCGGACGGGGGACACTAAACGATTCGTCACCGCTGGTTATAATTGACGGTGTGGAAGGCAGCCTGGGCGACGTGAACGCCCACGACGTGGAGTCGATAACGGTCCTGAAAGACGCCTCTTCCTCGGCCATCTACGGCTCGCGGGCCGCGAACGGGGTTATCCTGGTCACCACCCGGCAGGGCCGGGAAGGGCGCTTCACCCTCAGCTATAACGGTTACGCCTCCGTAACGCGTCCCTCTAACGTAATAAAGACGGTCAACAACTACGCCGATTATATGGAATACTACAACGAGGCCCTCTACAACACCGACCGTTCGGCCAAGCAGCAGTACTCCGACGAGATGATAAAACTGTGGCGTGACAATCCCGGTAACCCGGACCAGTACCCCAATACCGACTGGACCAGGGAGATATTCGATACGGGTCTCACGCACAACCACGACCTTTCGTTCTCGGCCGGGTCCAAAGGCATGTCGCTTTTCGGTTCGCTCGGCTACCTCGACAATCCCGGAATCGTCGAAAATTCGGCCTATAAACGCTATACGGCTCGGGTCAATGTTTCCGCGCAGGTTACCGGCTGGCTGAAACTGGGAATAAACGTCAGCGGTAAGAACGGCAATGCCGATATGGGATCCAAATACATGGGTTCCATGTTCGACGCAATCGGTACGCCGGGGATAGTCTACCGAGCGAAGGACGGCCGGTACGGCGGTATCGAGAACCCCGAGGAGAACGCCCAGACCCACAGTCCGCTTTACCTTATCAATAACCGCGTAGGGACGATTAAGGGCAATGAGGTAAGCAGCCGCTTCACGGCGCAGGTCTCCATACTGGAGAACCTTTCGGTAGAGGGGGCGCTGAATTACCGGTATGCCAATACCCTCGAAGAGGAGACCCCCCGGTACGACGACCTGTGGAGCTTCCGCACCAACACTATCGTATATGCCCGCAACGGTAATACTTATGTCCGCAACCGCAACACCGCCGACAAACGGGTGATGATGGACGTGGTTGCCCGTTACGGCCTTGAAATCGTCCCGCGCCTTTCAATGAACCTGCTGGCCGGTGCCAGCCAGGAGAAATATAAAACCCGCTGGTTCGAGGCCACCCGTTACGACCTGCTGGAGGACAGGCTCGGCGTAATTAACGCCGCCACGGGCGATTCGGCAACCTCCGGGACCGCCTCCGACTGGGTGATGCGTTCCTATTTCGGCCGCGTCAACCTGGCCTGGGACGACAAATATCTGTTCGAGGCCAACGTGCGCGCCGATGGTTCGTCGAGGTTCGCAGCCGGCTCGGGTCGCTGGGGCATCTTCCCGTCTTTTTCGGTGGGGTGGCGATTGGAGCAGGAGGAGTTCCTTCGCAGCCACGGGTGGCTGGATATCCTTAAAATCCGCGCTTCATGGGGTTCGCTGGGTAATAACTCGGTCGGCAATTACGAATACCAGTCGGTCTATTCACAGAGCAATTACATCCTCGGAAATTCACTTGCTGAGGGGGTGGCCCGGCTGGCCCTCGCCAATTCCGCCCTCACTTGGGAGACCACCTACGTAACCAACGTAGGGGTGGACTTCGGGTTCTTCCGGTCTCGGTTGAGCGGAACGGTGGATGTTTTCGACAAAGACACCCGTAATATCCTTATAGAACTTCCCGCGCCGCTGCTCGTCGGTACGGTTTCGATACCCACGCAAAATTCGGCGAGGGTCCGCAACAGGGGTCTGGAGCTGTCACTGAGGTGGCAGGACACCGTCGGCGAATTCGCCTATTGGGTGGGTGGCAATGTGTCGCACGTCCGCAACAAGGTGATGAAATTCAAAGGGGACGAGGCCAATATAAGCGGTACCAATATGATCAAGGAAGGGTATCCCATAAATGTGCAGTACGTTCTGGCCGTCGACCGGATTATCCAGACCCAGGACGATATGATGCTCGTGCAGCAGATTATCAAGAACGCACCCGTCGACCCCGAAACCGGTTTGCAGAAGAATCCGTTCGCCGCCTTCGGCACCCCCACTTACGGCGACTTCCTCTACAAAGACCTCAACGGCGACGGTATCATCGACGAGAACGACCGCTACACGGTGGGCAACGGCAATACACCGCTGCTGACTTACGGGATACAACTGGGCGGGGAGTTCCGCAATTTCGACCTCTCTGTGCTCCTTCAGGGCACGCATGGAATGAAAGTCCTCTGGAACGACAATTTCCACATGGGTTACATAAATTACGGTGGTGTAATCAACCGGGCCGTGGCCGAAGGTGCGTGGCGCGAAGGCATGACCGACGCCCGCTATCCGCGGCTGCTCACCTCCACCAATAAGATTAACAACCAGCCGAGCGACTTCTGGGTCGAGGATAAGTCTTACATGAGACTTAAAAACATCCAGATAGGCTACACCATACCCCGGCGGTTGACGGAGGCTGTCGGGATCTCTTCACTCAGGGTATACGTCAGCGGCGAGAACCTCCTCACCTTCACCGGTTACCGGGGCATCGACCCGGAAGTGAGCGGCACCACCTACCCGACGCTAAAACAGTTCGTATTCGGCATCAACCTGAATTTCTAAGACCGCATCAGATATGAAAACAAATAATTACATAAGCGCACTCCTCGCGGCCGTTTTTTTAACCTCCTGTTTCGACCTCGACACCGCTCCGTACGACTCGGTGGCCGAAGGCAACTTCTGGGAAACGGAGCAGGACGCCAAACGCGCCATAATGGGCGTCTATTCACAGATGAGGGAGCAGGGCGCTTTCGGTTACATGCCCCTGCTGGACACCTATTCCGATATTGCGCACGGGCCGGCCAGCCCGCTCGAAATCGGCACCTACACCGCTACCGAGGACTTCCTGGTAAGTAACTGGCAGGACACCTGGGACGGGGTCCACCGGGCCAACACCGTGCTGAACAAAGTCCCGGGAATGGATATAGACGGGCAGGTAAAATCCCAGGTGCTCGGCGAGGCCTATTTTCTTCGTGCACTCTACTATTTCCACCTTACGGACCTGTTCGGCAGCGTCCCGCTGTACGACGAATCGTGGGATATCTCCGAAAAATTCATGGATATGATCCTGCCGCGCAACAGCGCCGACGAGTGCTGGAACTTTATAAAGCAGGACCTTACCCGTGCCATCGAACTGCTGCCGCTCGAGTGGACTTCCTCTGATTACGGCAGGGCCACCAAAGGTTCGGCCTACGCCCTTCGTGGAAAGGCTCACCTCTACACGAGGCAGTGGGCGGCCGCTATAGCCGACTTCGAAGAGATAGTGTACAATAAAACCCATTCGTACGGCTACGAACTCTATCCGGACTACAACGCCCTGTTCCAGACGGCCGGGCCTGTTCCCGGCAACCGGGAAGAGGTGTTCGCCATTCAGAATAAGAGCAGTATAGGCGCCCAGTACGGGATGGAGTTTCCGCTGATATACGGCACCCGCGGAACTTATGGAAGCGGCCGGCAGACCTGTATGCCGTCGGTCGACCTTGCCGACAGCTACGAGATGCTTGACGGTAGCCCCTTCGACTGGGACGACTTTATTCCCGGCTTTAACGCGGACGACAACGTTAAGATGAACGCCTTCAGGGCCACACTTAACTCCGAGCTGACCGACTTCGCCACCATTCCCGACACCGCCCTTCTCGGCAGCATCTACCGCGGCCGCGACCCGCGCCTGATGCAGTCGCTCATAGTGCCCTATTCCTATTATTTAGGTTATGTGGGTGACGAGCCGCTCAACCAGATTTATGCCATCGCGGCGGGGGTGACCGCAGCCAACGGCTTTATACAGGGGCGCGGATGGAACACTTACCTCTACCGGAAATTCGTTCCGCAGGGTGATATGGACGGCTTGCTGACCGACCGTCGCCACCTGCCCGTAAACTTTTCCATAATCCGTTACGCCGATGTGCTTCTGATGCTCGCCGAAGCGTACAACGAGGAGGGCCATCTCGACAAAGCCGTCGCGGAACTCAACAAGGTCCGTGCGAGACCCTCCACTAATATGCCGGCGCTTAACAGCGGTCCGGCATGGCTACGTGTCGCCTCCAAAGAGGAAATGGCCCGGCGTATCATGCACGAGAGGGCCGTGGAGCTGGCCGGCGAGGGCCACCGTTTCAGCGACCTTCGCCGCTGGGGTAAGGCCGAGGAACTGTTGGACGGTCGCCGGGAAAGCGAAATCACGGGTGCGACCCTGATGACCCGCAGCTTCCCGACCCGTAACAACCTGTGGCCGATTCCCTCCGAAGAGACGATAAACAACCCGGCCCTGCTGCCCAATAACCCGGGCTGGTAAATCCTTCCGGCAAACCTAATCGAAACATGGAAATGAAAAAGACATTAACCTTATTCACGTTAGCCGCCCTGCTCACCGGATGCGCGGGCGGGGAGTCGGAACGATACTCTCCCGGGCTGACCGTGGCAGCGGTCACCCGGGTGGTGAACGACGCCGTGGGCTGGCAACTGGATAACATGCCCGTGCAGGGTCGGGAGGTGTACAATCCGCGTTACACGGGTTGGGCCGACGGGGTGTTCCTAAGCGCGGTTGCCGAGTGGACGCTCACCGACGACAGCCGGGGTTACCGCGGACGCCTGCGCGAAATTGCCGCCTCGTCCGATTACCTCCCCGCCCCGCGAACCCTCAACCCGGCCAACGATATTGCCGTTTCGATGCTCTATGCCAACCTCTACCTGGAGGACCCTCAGCCGCAGTATATCATCGACACCATTACCGACTTCCAGGGGCAGCTCGAGGAGCTTCGCGGCGGATGGAAAATCATCACGCCCACAATAGAACGGCTCGATTACCAGATGAAATATTATCCCGAGCTGGAGACCCTCGATTTCCATAATGCCCGGAACCAAGAGCGGTGGTGCTGGTGCGACGCGCTGTACATGGCGGCCCCCACCTATGCCGTTATCGCGAACATAACGGGCAAGGACGAGTACCGCGAATTTATGGACCGGGAGTTCTGGCGCACCACCGCAGAACTGTACGACCCTGTGGAGAGGCTCTTCTACCGCGACACACGGTTTATGGAGATGCGCGAGGCAAACGGGGCCAGGGTGTTCTGGGGTCGGGGCAACGGCTGGGTAGCCGCCGCCATAGCGCGGGTGGTCGACCTGCTCCCGCAGGACTACCCGTCGCGGGAAAAATACATCACGCTCTTCGCCGATATAATGTCGCGAATAGTAACGCTCCAGGATGCGGACGGTTACTGGCATACGAGCCTGCTCGACCCGGAATCGTTCCCGTCGCCGGAAACCAGCGCCACCGGTTTCTACACCTTCGCCCTCTGGTGGGGCCTCAACAACGGGGTGCTCGATCCGGATGCCTACCTGCCCCACGCCGTCAGGGCATGGACTGCTATGGTGGCGGCCGTCCACCCGGGGGGCAAGCTCGGCTGGGTACAGCCTATCGGCGACGCCCCGGAAAATATCACCGCCGACAAGAACGAAGTGTACGGTACCGCCGCGCTCGCGCTGGCCGGAACCGAAGTTATCAGATACATTAATTCGGGCAAGCAATGAAAATACGGATTTTAGCCCTCACGGTATCGCTCTTTTGGCTGGTGGCCGCGGCACCGGCCCGGGAAAGGGTAACGGTAAGCATCCCCGAATCGCACCCGAGGTTGATACTCTCCGCTGAGGAGATTGCCGTGATGAGGGAGAACGCCCTGTCGGGCAGGGAGCCGTGGCACGGAAGCTGGCAGGATTTGCAGGGGCGGCTGGAGGAGTGCTTCCGGCCCGGGTGGCATGCTGGCGTTTACACCGGCGATAACAGCCACGACTATTACCTCGCCGCCACCCGGGACGGCAGTTTTGCCCGGGACCTGGCGATAGCCTACCATATTTCGGGCGAGGGCAGGTATGCCCGCAAGGCGCTGGAGATAATAGGGTGTTGGCTGGAGCCGGACCCCATGCCGGGGACCCTGTTCGACCCCGCGGTCCGGTATCCCAACACCGGCATGGAAGTGGCCCGGGCCACCTTCCCGTTCCTCTATGCCTACGATCTGCTTTGTGCCGGCGGACAGGTTCCGGACTCTACCCGTGACCGGTTCGGCGACTGGTTGCGCACGCTGCTGCCGCACGTGTTCGAAGGCGCGCGTCGATGGCAGGAAAACGACTGGTTCGATCGACAATACTACCAGAACCATATCGCCGCCGAGGTGCTCGGGCTGATGTCGATGGGCATAGTCCTTCGGGACGAGGAACTGGTCTCTTACGCTGTGGACTGCGAACTGAACGCCCGCGACGCGCTCGACGTTATCGAAGGCGTGATACTGATGGAGGGGCAAAGCCCCTACTACCGCGAGCCGGTGGATATCCCGCCCGCAGACGGGGAGATAATGGACCGCTACCGCCATTTCAGCCTTGGCGGCCATTACGGGGATTACGTAACCCAGCCGGGACGGGCCCTGCAATACTGCGGCCTTACCTCAACCATCCTGGTGACACTCGGGGAGATGGCCCGCCTTAACGGCGCGGACCTCTACGGCTGGACCGCTCCTTCGGGAGAATGCATAATACTGCCGCTTCTCTACTACGCCGACTTCTACATCCACAAAACCACCTTGATAAAGAGCGGTTTCTATGCGGGCGAGGACGACCGGATCAATACCAACGATACGACCACGTTCTGTCTCTGGGAGGTAGCCCGGTGCCGGTTCCCCGAAGAAGAAACGTTCCGCCGCGTGCTGGAGGCCAACGAACGGGGAAGTATGACCCTCCACCTGCTCGGCCCCGTGACCCTGACCCACGGCCGCTGAGTGCGGCCCGGGTGGGCGGATTTTATAAACACCGATACAAACCCAAAACAATAACTGAAATGAAAACCAGAAAATTACTACTTGCCGCACTGGCAATGTCCGCTATCGCAGCGCTGACGCTCTCCTGCGACAACTCGGAAGAAAAAACCGACGGAAACCCGGAACTGAGCGTCGTAACCGACGACATTATGCAGGTGGCTTACACCGGCACGGAAACCCTTACCATCCAGTTTATCTGCACCGGTGACTGGACCGCCGATCTAACAGTGGACGGGGACGACACCGACTGGATTGCCTTCACCAGCGCCACCTCGGGAAGCAAAAACGGCACCGTCACACTCGGGGTAAAAGCCAACGAGCAGAACCAACCCCGCACCGCTTCAGTGAAAATCGAATCGGGTACGCTCAGCGCCACCGTACAGGTAAAGCAGGACGCCAAGATTCTCGATATCACGTTCCGGCACCCGTCTGTTATGTTTACCGGCGAGCAACTGGCGGAGATTAGCGCCACCTACTATGCCGGTACCGCACCGTCGCTCAACCGCGCCGTGGATTTCATCTTCATACGCGCCAATGGAGGTCTGACATATGACCCGAAAACAGTTACGGACGACGAGAAGCGAGTCAATAACGACAATACCACCCTGTACAAAAGGATGAGCGGTCCGGCCGCCCTCGCACGTAACCTCGTGCTTGCCTATGCCCTCAAAGCCCGGGACGACGGCGAGACCGAAGAGCAGCACAAGGCCACCATCGACTCATATGCCCGCAAGGCCGTGGAGATAATGTACGACTGGGCTGACGCCTGCAAAGCGGTTGATTACCCGGTGGGTACGGAGGGCGGTACGGACGAGGACCCCTCCACCGGGGCCGGTATGTACCTCGCCCGGGTGATGTGGCCCTTCTTCGTCTGCTACGATATGTTGCAGGGCACCGAATATGTCTCTCAGGCGCAGGACGAGGTTATCGTGGCTTGGTTCCGTAATACAGAAAAACAGATTCGTGCCAGTATCAACGCATGGCACAATAACGACTACTTTAATAAACAGGAGTGGCAGAACCACCTTGTGGCCCATATGATGGGGCTGCTCACCATAGGATATGTACTCGAGGACGCTTCGTTGGTGCAGTTCGCCATAGATTCGCCGGATAACCCCCGCGATTTCTACGAACTGATTTCAGGTGTAATCTTCATGGAAGGCGACACCCCGCACCATCGGGAGAGGACCGGTGCGCCGGCCGTACAGACCGGCGAGATTTACGACCGGTACCGCCATGACACGGCACCGCTTAAAGGCCTTCAGTACGCCAGCCTTTCACAGACAATGCTTGCCATGGCAGCCCGTACATGCCAGAATAATGGAATAGATATGTTCGCCTACACGGCGCCTACCGGTGAAAACCTCCGCCTGCCTTACGAGTTTTACGCGGACTTTTACGTGACGGGTGACGCAAGTATCAAAGGCGGTTACTATACTGGTGAGGACGACCGTATAGGTAAGGCCGACGACCTGCCGTCGCTCTTCGAACTCGGCTATGCACAATATCCCGGGAGCGATGCAATCAAAAGCGTGATAAACTCCATTGCCGACCGCGGGGCCAACACCATGCACGACCAGCTCGGTTACCTGCGACTTTTCAGCGTCTCGGTAGATAAAACGAACTGATACGGTCAGGTTACACAGTCGGACCCCGGCCGGGAAATCTCCCGGCCGGGGTCTTTTTTACGGGCGTTCACCGCCGTATCGAATTACCTCTCAGGTAACCGTTCCGTCCCTGGTGCCGGCACTCTCCCCCCGGTACAATATCCGTAGTCGTCCGCTTCAGGTTTAAATCCTCCTCGTTTGCATTCGGTACCATTCGCTTCCCGTTACCCGGTTCCGGGAACCGGCCCGTTTTATTCCGGCATACCCGCATATATGCGGTGTGTCGGGAGCCATATCGAAGAGCTTTACGATTATATGGATTGGCCCCGCCATATGTTGTTCCTCCGTAACGGCCTCCTGTTCCGGGACTGCTACTGTGTTATCCTGAACCAGTCGATATCCACCCTGCCGCCGTCGTTGTTCCATACCGGACGGGTGCAGAACGTCCCGATTTTGGCTCCTATCCATTGTCCTTCGATGGCCCGGAACGGTTTCCCCAGCGGGGTAAACCTCTGCCCGCCGAGGCTGTACGAAAATGTGCAAACGGCTCCTTCCTCAACCCGGACACGCAGGTAAACGGTAGCCCGGTATATATTCACCGCTTCGTTCACTGTCTCGCTCTCGCCCCGGTTGGCGCCCATACATTCGTTCTGCGACAGGACGAACCCGCCGCCGGTACTTTCGAGCGAAAGAAGGGCGTAGTCGTATCCCATCACCAGAAGGCCGGTTCGCTCACCCGTAAGGCGTGCTTCGGGGCGGAAGGTCAGCTTCATGGTCGCGGTAAATACCGGTGCGGTGGTCTTCTGCATAAGCAGGTTGGGAACGTCCCACAGGCTGGTGTAGTATTCGGGTACGGGTACCGAATAGAGGCTCAGGCAGCCGTTGGCGGCGTCGGCAAAATGCCACCAGTCCTGCGGGTTGGCATGCCACTGCCATTGCAGGCCCAGCCTGCCGCTGTCGAATTCGTCGCTCTCAGCCGGCGTAGCCACCGGATATTCCGCCCCCACGTCGGGTTTGCGGAACACCGTTACCGGCTCACCGCAACCGTTGCCGTCTCTGTCCATGCCTATAACCGGCCAGCCGTCGTGCCACTCCATCGGCTGGAGGTGGGTTATACGCCCGTGGGCGCCCACGTCCTGGAAATGGATGAACCAGTCCTCGCCGGTCACCGTGTCGACCCACGCCCCCTGGTGCGGCCCGTTGATATCCGTGCCGCCCCGTGCCATCACCACACGCCGCTCGTACGGGCCGAAGACTTCGCGCGACCGCAGGGCCAGCTGCCACCCGGTAGAGACTCCGCCCGCCGGGGCGAATATGTAATAGTAACCGTCTTTCTTATAGAATTTGGGACCCTCGACGGTAGGGTCGAGGTCGTGGCCGTCATAGATTACATACGACCGTCCCACGGCACACTTTCCGTCCGGAGTAAGCCGTGTCACCGCCAGCAGGCTCTTGATTCCGGCCCGGCTCCCGGCATAGGCGTGAGCGAGGTAAACCTCTCCGTCGTCGTCGAACAGGGGGCAGGCGTCTATAAGCCCCTTGCCTTCCTTAACCAGTACCAGCGGCTCCCAGGGGCCGGCCGGGTCGGCGGTCTTTGTCATGAATATCCCCTGGTCCGGGTCGCCGTAATAGATATAAAACTCCCCGTCGTGGTATCGGATAGCCGGCGCCCACACCCCGCCTCCGTGCACAGGGGCGGAAAAAACGTCCGGCGGTGTAAGCTCTGGTATTGCATGCCCTATCAGGGTCCAGTTCACCAGATCCTTAGAGTGGAGTATCGGCAGGCCGGGTACGCAGTTGAAACTCGAGCCGGTCATGTAATAATCGTCCCCGACGCGGCACACGTCCGGGTCGGAATAGTCCGAATAGAGGACGGGGTTCCTGTACCGCCCGTCCCCGAGGTCGGCCACCCAGACGGCCGAAACCTCCTGCGGAGCGGCTTCCTGCACGGCAAAAAGAACTACGGCTATTGTAAAAATCAATCTCATATTAGTTTTGTTTTACGGTTCGGTGAGCGGACATGGATGTAAAAGCCGGCCCATTGATGTCAGGGTTCCGTGAGGTGGGCGTCGAGCGGGCTAAGCCCTTCCGTGCGGATAAAGTCGGCTATTACACCGGCCATCAGCATGGCCCCGTATTCCGAGAAATGGGTGTCGTCCGCCAAGCCGTCAGGCCGTATCGGGTTCTCGCCGGGAGCAAGGTGGAGGTAAATCCGCTTCGAATCCTCCACCCCGTGCTCCATGAGGATTCGGCGGCTTTTGGTTTTCAGGTCAGCCAGCGGTACCTGCTTCGCCTCGGCCACGTCGCGTACCACCCCCGGGTAAACGCCGTGGGTAAAGGGTACGTTGCCCTCGTCGTCGAACCGGCGGCGGGTAACGGGAGTAACCAGCACGGGGTTGGCCCCGCGTTCCCGTACCTCGTCCACGAACAGTTCGAGATTGCGGCGGTAGTCGGCAGGCGAGGCGTATTTATTGCCCTCCTTCGGGTCGTTATGGCCGAACTGGATAAACACATAGTCGCCTGCCCGGGTCATGCTGAGAAGGCTGTCCCACCGCCCCTCCTCGATAAATGTGCGGGTGCTTCGCCCGGCTCCCGCGATATTGAGGACCTCCACCCCGTCGTCGAAAAACCGAGGCAGGACCTGGCCCCATCCCCAGTCTGGTGTCCTTTCGTGGTCGGCGTCCTGCACGGTGGAGTCGCCGGCCAGAAGGACGCGGATTTTGCCGTCGAGGTCCCCGTCGGCCGCGGCCGTTAGCGCGGTGAACACCGATACAAAGCAGATTATTATTTTATAACGCATATATTTGGAATTGTAATCGCATAATTTATGGTTCGAAGATTTCCGCTCCCGGGCCGGGACATCTTGTTCCGCCCGAACCGGCGAATTGCCGGATGAACAGGCCCCGGGCCGGAAAGCCGTTATCCGGCCCCGACCCTGTCCGTAAGTTTACTCTTCCAGCATTTTGAGATACTGCGGTGCCACCATCAGGTTGAGCGCCTGCTGCGACAGGTCTATGGCTGCCGCGCCGTGCTCGGTTACCGGGCGCGGCACCGCGGGACCATCCACCCGTGGCAGCTGTTCCGGGAAATGCAGGGAAGCCCCCTCTTTGAAGCTCTCCATCATCCGCTGACGGGCGGTACGGGCCAGCGCCCTGTCGTTATTTACATAAGCGGCGTACGCCGTGGTGCGCGGTAGGGAGTAACCGCCGTGAAGTTGCTCGCCGTTCGCCCAGCGGGTCATCAGTTCGTTCCAGAGCTGTTCGAACTCGGGATAGTCCATAAGCAGGTTTATCTCCTGCATCACCTCGTCGCCGCCGAATAGTATCATAAACTCCGATGCTTTGGTGGCCGGGTCGCCGATGTCGTAGAGCTTCTTGGTACGGGTGTCGAATCCCATCGATGCGCGGTTCAGGAACGCTTCCGGCATCGCAACGAGGCATTCCAATCCGGTGCGCACCCAGTCGCGGTAGCGGGTATCGCCCGTTCGTTCCCATTCGGTCAGCCAGTTCCCGGCCAGCGCCACCCAGTCGGGACCGGTGCGAAGCACGTACTCCTGGTCGGGACGAGGATTCACGAAGCGGAGCGGCTGTATGCGTCCCACCGTTTCGTCCACCGTTAGCGCTTCGCGCATCAGGTCGCCCGTCCGTTCATCGGTAGTGAGATAGTAGTAGTGGCGCTTGAGGAATGCCTGGCTGATACGGGCTTCCTTTGCCCCGCAGCCCCAGTGGCTCACGTTATGGCGCGAACCCAGCCCGGCGAAACGCCCGGAGTGGTGGACGTCCACCTCCGCGGTATGGCGGGTCATAGCCTCCGCCAGCCGGAAAGCCTCGGGCCTGCCCGTACGCAGGAAAGTCAGCCAGAACCAGGTATCGGGCATCAGCTCGGTATTGGTCCACGCATGGCCCCCGATATCGTACATCCACTCGTGCCGTTCGGTGTCGTAGGTGCGTATCACGTCGCCGTAATCCCAGAAGCCGTACCAACGGCGGGCCTCCACTTCGCCGCTTATGAAATTCCAGTAGCGGTCCAGCTGTTCCTCCACCTTACGGTTGTCGGCCGTCGACCGGTCGGGAAGCGACCAGACGCCCAGTACCCGCGTCTGCTGGTAATAGGCAGGGGTGCAGACCGGCAGCGGGCACTGGCATGCGGTGGCCGCCATTGCCGCCGACTCTACGGCGCCGGGGGTGCCCGGGAGCGCCCAGATAATGAGTTCGTTGGTGTTGGCGATACCCTCCGGGGTGCTGAATCCCGGCTGGACGTCCTCGTACATTATTTCGAGCCCGTGGGCCTTTATGTCGTAGTGGCGCAGGTCCATCGCCGGCGCGTCGGGCGACCAGAACCAGGCTTTTATCACCCCCTTATCCGTGGTGGCACCCTCTATTTCTATTGCCGCGGGGTGCTTCTGCCAGAATTTTTTTATCCCCACGGCAATCCCGCCCGATACGTCTCCGAGATACCCGAAACCGGTCGAACGGCCTCCCTCATGGGCTTTGAGCCATGAGCTGTGGCTGCCGGTACGTTTACGTACGGAATAGGAGTCGGCCGAGAGCTGGCTCAGTTTGTAAGCGTCCCAGACGGGCAGCTCCGATAACTGGCCACGGGTACGCTCGTCCAGTTCGGCAAGGTTCGCCACCCGCAGGCCTTCCATTTGCCGCAGCCGCATCTCCATGGCGCCCTTCACACGGCCGTCGCGAAAACTCGGGCTTAGCAGTACCGCTTCCGACCAGAGTCCTCCCTGCTCGCCGCCGAACCGCACTACCCGGTTCTGCATCTCTTCGCGCAAGGGGACCGAGAGGGCCAGGCCAAGCCCCGAAATGAAGTCCGTAGCCGCGTCGCCGTCGAACTCTATGGTGTGGACGGCATTTATCGATGTAAGGCCCGCGGTAAAGTAGAGCCTTAGGGTGAACGGCAGCCAGCGGCGTCCCTGCCGGGCGTGCCTGCCTTTTAGCAGTACCACCGCCCTTACGGGTCCGTCCTGCTCCACGGTCACCGACTCGATATCGCCGGTGAACTCCTCTTCCCGTACGGTACGGTCGGACTCGTACGCCGACCTGTCTTCCCGCAGAAGCACCAGCCTTCCGTCGGTGCCGACCACGCGGCCGTCGACAGTCAGCGACTCTATGATTCCGGCACCGCGGTTCGATATGACGCATGTCATCGGTCCTGTGGTGACGGTTATGTTCCCGGCCCCCTCCTTAACCGAGACGGGGGAGGCGGGCGCGGCCGGGTCGCCCTTGGCCGCGTAAAGGGTTTCGGAGACTTCCGGCCCGGCGGCGATGGACACCCCGGTCCATTTCAGCGATCCGTCCGGCCAGTAGGCCAGCGGCCAGCTCTGGGACGGTATCGCATTACCGTTTTTATCTTTTATAACCACACCGTCCCCTTTAGAAAGGGTACCGCGGGACCAGGGAATGCCCCAGCTTACCCCTACCGGTACGAGCGGCGGGTGCATGTCCAGCCACGTCAGGGTCACGCCTTCGGCCGTGGTAGCCGGCAGGGCGGACCTGTCTGGCGCCGGAACTGTATTCGAGTCGGGATTAGCAAGCAGTTCGTTAAGCCACACTCCGCCCACGGCCATCGTAACGCCGCCGGCCAGCATCTGTTTCATAAATTTCCGCCTGCCTGCGTCGGCGGGGGTCTTCTTGTTCTGGGACATGTCGGTAGTAGTTTTTTGATGTGATAGCCATAAAGGTATCAAATTTTGAAAAAAATAGCCAGCCGCCCGGAATATTTGCCCGCATACGGGTAAAATATAACGGTCCGGGTACGCGAAAAGGACCCTCCGGGGGTCCTTTTCGTACGGTAACGGTGTGCCGGTAATCAGAAAACCTTATGCCTTACCGGGGTCATTATAAAGGTAAACTCGTAGTCGCCGTAGGGAAGCATATATTGCTCCAGCGGAAGGGCGCCCCAACTGTTTACGCACCCGAGGCCCATCTGCACTTTGTCGATACAGAGTTCCGTATATCCCGCCGGGACAGCTTCAGGCCAGTGGCTTTGCCGTTTCGCAGGCCCGTCGTCCAGCGACTCGATGGTGTAGCCGAGCGCCGAGGCCGAGAACGGCTCCCCGGAGATTATTTCCAGCCCGTTGCCTGCCCGGTCGAGTTGCCGCCACCGGCGGACACCGGTTTTTGTACCGGTTTCTTGCGGGCGGATATATTCAT
This sequence comes from Alistipes sp., assembly GCA_021202985.1. Lineage (GTDB taxonomy): Bacteria > Bacteroidota > Bacteroidia > Bacteroidales > Rikenellaceae > WRDF01. Next base: position 12,307 of record JAJQCA010000088.1, on the reverse strand, counting down.
AATGCTGTTCGGCGACCGTTTGGCGGTAACGGCCGAGGAGGGCTGAGCCGTGGCGGTCGGCGTAATTCTCGCCCGGGCCTCGCCCGTAATAATCTATCCTGTCGTATTTACCGGGCATGCCGACCCGCATCCCGAACCGGAACATTCCGGGAATATCCCTGTTGCCGTTGGCCTTCAGGCTCTGTGTAACCCTCACGGCTCCTTCGTTGTTTACGACGTAGGTTACGGTAAGCACGGCGGCCACCTCGGGCATGTCGTAGCGGACCCCGACAATGGCCAGGCCGTCCTCGACAGTATATTCTAAATTTACCGGTACCAGGGCCGGGTCACGCCACACCGCGAGCTTCGACTGGAGTGAGGCCCCGTAATCGTTATCGGTCGGGGCACGCCAGAAGTTGGGCCGCAATTGAGCGCCCTCTTCGAACAGTTCCCGGCCGTCCGCACGGTAACGGCTTATGAAGCCTGTCCGGCGGTCTACGTCTATCCGGAACCGCGGCCCCTCCACAACGAGGTAATTGCGGTCGTTATCCTTTATTTCGGGAAGCTCCGTGGCGGCATTAGGTTCCGTGGCATTGGCCAAATACATCGACGGCGGGGAGTACGGCCGAATTTCCATCTGGTCGTAGGCGACCGTGAATCCGGCCGGGAGGAGTGTCTCGGCCTGCTTCAGTTTGTAGCGGACATTGAGAAGTATCTCTTTCGAGGGGCATATCCCGTCGGTAAAATAGGGTATACTTACGCGTCCGGTCTCCTGCGGTAGAATGTCGAGTTCTGCGACCGTCCCGGCCTGCACCGGCTCACCGTCGGCCAGCAGTTCCCATTCCATATAATAGGCCGACAGGTCCCGGAAGAAATTCTCGTTGTAAACCTCCGCTTCGCCCCGGACGGGGTCCGTGAGTGTAGTCCATATCGACTGGTGGTAGTACCCGGCTTCGTACATATGGGGATTGGGAACGCGGTCGGGACTGATAAGCCCGTTGTCGCAGAAGTTCATATCCGAAGCGTCGTACGGGTTGAAATCGCCGCCGTAACCGTATATCTCCACCCCGTCGCGGTTCTTCCACCGCACGGACTGATCCACGAAGTCCCAGATGAAACCGCCCTGGTAGTTGGGGTATTTTCTTATCAGGTCCCAGTATTCTTTGAAACCTCCCAGCGAGTTACCCATCGCATGGGCGTACTCGCACTGGATAAGCGGTATGTGCGGGTTTCCGGAAACGTATTCCTCGCTCCGGGCAGGGCTCCAGTACATCGGACAGTAGACATCGGTAAAGGCGTTGCCGTGGGCCTGCTCGTATTGAACGGGGCGGCCGGGGTCTTCGGCCTTAATCCACCGGTAGCACTCCTCGAATGCGGGGCCGAACCCGGCCTCGTTACCCAACGACCAGAAGATTACGGAAGGATGGTTGTAGTTACGCTCCACGTTTCGCCGGTTCCTCTCCAGGTGAGCCGCGGCATATTCCGGGTTACGGGCAAGCGTCCGGTCGCCGTATCCCATGCCGTGCGACTCGATATTAGCCTCCGCCACCACGTACAGCCCGTACTGGTCGCACAGCTCGTACCACAACGGGTCGTCCGGGTAATGGCTTGTACGCACTGCGTTGATATTGAATTGTTTCATGATACGGATATCCTCCAGCATCCTTTCCCGCGGCACTACATATCCGCCGTCCGGGTCCAGTTCGTGGCGGTTTACCCCTTTGAACAGCACCGGCCGGCCGTTGACCAGAATCTGCGCGTTCTTCATTTCCACCTTGCGGAAACCCGTTTTCACCGGAATTACCTCCAGCACCCGTCCGCCCTCCTTCAGCGTGGCGGTCAGGGTATAGAGATTGGGTGTCTCGGCCGTCCACTTCGCGGGGTCGGACACTTGCAGGGTGGCCGTCAACTCCCCGCCGCCCTGCGCCGATGCGGTGGCCACGGGATTACCCGCAGCGTCGGACAGTTCCAGTTCCACCGTACCGCTGCCGGCCATCCGGATATCCACCCGGAGCCGGCCGTCCCGGTAATCCGCGTCGAGGTCGGGCGTCACCCGGATATCCTCAATATATTTCTTATTGCGTGCGTAGAGGTAGCAATCGCGTCCAACGCCGGCGAAGCGGAAAAAGTCCTGGTCCTCGAGGTAGGTGCCGTCGCACCAGCGGAACACCTGGAAAGCAATCAGGTTACGGCCCGGTCGCACATAGCGGGTTATGTCGAATTCCGCCTCCAGTTTGCTGTCCTCGCTGTACCCCACAAACCGGCCGTTCACCCACAGGTACATATTCGAGGTCACGGAACCGAAGTGGGCGAATATCCGTTTACCGTTCCAGTCGGCGGGAACGATTATTTCGCGGCGGTAGGAACCGACGTGGTTATTCTCCTCGGGAACCGCAGGCGGGGCGCTTTCGAACTGTTCGCGCCACGGGTAGCCGATGTTGAGATACAACGGGTCGCCGTATCCGTTCAGCGCCCATACGCCCGGTACCCGGATTTCGTCCCAGCCCAGGTCGTCGAAATCGGTGCGGAAAAAGTCGGTCGGCCGTAGCCATGCGTGGCGCACCCAGTTGAATTTCCAGTCTCCGTTCAGCGACAGGAAGTTCGACGAGGCTGTCCGGTCGCCGGCCGCTGCGGCTTCGGGCGATTCGTACGCGAAGTAGCTGGTGTGCATCGGTGCCCGCCCCACGGCGTTCACTCCCGGGTCCTTCCATTCGGTCCATGTCTGGCCGTGCAGGGCGGCCGCACAGAGTAGGGTAACGCCGGTAATAAGGAGTTTCTTCATTTTCTGGTAGGTTTTGCGTTTGTTTCCAAAGATAATATTTCCGGTTCAATAAACCAATATTATGTAGTACATAATATGTCTGAATTATACGTATCCGATAAAATGGGGAACATTATGTACAACGTTAGCTTTTTATGTAGTACCCGTTTCGTATAGATTCGATGCCGGGAACCGGCGATCTTAACGGCTGCCGGCCGCCGGCAGCATATCGCGAATATATGGAATTGAACCGGATATAGGACGGTGCAGGCCGTTATTTTACCTTTTTCCGGACGTTTCTTTCCGGTAATATGGAAATTCGGCCCCGAGTGCCTGTAAAATCGTATCCCTGGAGGGTCCCGGACGGTATAACCCACTCATTCCTAATAGTAAGATGCCTTCCGAACGGCCTTCAGCACGGTTACGGTATCTGTTCCCGGGCGAACGTTATTCCATAACTTTAGAAAAATTTACATGGACGGGCAGGATTATCGTTACTATTTTCGCATAGGTAAAAGTACCACCTTAAAACAACTATAATGGACCGCATTCTATTCAACATTACAGCAGCCGTCGCTGCGCTGTTATTCAGCCTCCAGTTGTCGGGGCAGGGGAATTTCCCCGACGGAACGCCTATTCCGGCATGGTTCGGCGAGACGGAAAAAACAGACATAGCCACTCTCGGCACGCAATACCGCATCACCGACCACGGAGCGGTAAGCGACAGCACAGTGGTACAGACCGAAACCATCCAGGCCATCATCGACAAGGCCCACGAATCGGGTGGCGGGGTAATCGTAATCCCGGCCGGGACTTACCTCAGCGGTTCGCTCTTCTTCAAACCCGGCACCCACCTCCACCTGGAAAAGGACGCGGTGCTCAAAGGCAGCGACGATATAAGTAATTTCGAATTGAAAACCACCCGTATGGAGGGCCAGACGCTGCTCTACTTCACTGCGCTGGTTAATGCCGACGGGGTGGACGGTTTCACACTTACGGGCGAGGGTACCCTCGACGGCAACGGCCTCCGCTACTGGAAATCCTTCTGGTTACGCCGGAAGTTCAACCCGCAGTGTACCAATATGGACGAAATGCGCCCGCGGCTGCTCTATGTGTCCAACAGTAAGGACGTGCAGATTTCAGGAGTGAGGCTTATCAACTCCCCGTTCTGGACCACCCATTACTATAAGTGTGAGAACCTCAAGCTCATCGACCTGTATATCTACTCGCCCTACGAGCCGGTAAGGGCGCCGAGTACCGACGCAATGGATATCGACGCCTGCAATAACGTGCTTATAAAGAACTGCTTTATGGCCGTTTGCGACGATGCCATCGCGCTCAAGGGCGGCAAAGGCCCGACGGCCGACCAGGACCCGAACAACGGCGCGAATACCAATATAATTATAGAGGATTGCACCTTCGGCAAATGCCACAGCGTCCTGACCTGCGGCAGTGAGGCCATTCACAACCGCAATATAATCGTCAGGAATTGCAGGGTCGAAAATCCCGAGCGTCTTCTCCACCTGAAGATGCGCCCGGACACCCCGCAGCTATACGAATATATTACCTTCGACGGGATAACCGGCAATGTGGTGAACTTCCTATATGCCTATCCGTGGACCCAGTTCTTCGACCTGAAAGGACAGGAGCAGATACCGATGTCCTATTCGCGGAACATTACCATGCGAAATATCGACGTGGAATGCCGTAACGTGTTCAATATCCGTAAATCCGACCAGTTCGAACTTACCGACTTCACCTTCGAAAACCTCGACCTCAGGGTGGACGGCAAAGAGATACGGGTGGATAGCCTGGTAATAGAGGATTTCGACGATTACCCGCTCGACAGTATTACCGACGGCGTTTCACAGTACGAATAGACTTTACCGTTTGTTACATGTTCCGGCCGCCGGCCGGATTTATAACCCCTTATTCTCTGATTATGCCCGGCCTTCGAAAAGGCCGGGCTTTATTTTTAGACCGGGTTCCCGGTGCGGGGAAGGCCCCGGGACCGGCCTCGGGAACTTTTAATATACCCAAAGTAAAAAAGTCGCACGATATTTGGTTTATAAAATAAACTTATTTATATTTGCATTGTAATTAAAACCATAAACCAATTTAAAATTTACAACTATGAAAAAGATGACTATTTTTGCGGCGGTTACAGTATTGTTCATGATGGGTTCGGCAGCGGCTTCGGCACGGGAAACAGGCGGGTTGGATATTAAAGTGGACGGACTCAGGTCCGGTGACGGAAAGGTAATGCTTGCGGTAATGCGGGAAGATATGAGCCGGAAGGACTGGACCCGGTTCGACCCCCGGAGTACGGAGTGGAGTTCATTGATACTTTATGCCGCGTCGGAAAGCAGTTCCACCGAAGGTACCGAATTCCATGTACCGGGGCTTCCGGAGGGCGAGAAATTATACCTCTACTTATTCCACGACGAGAACGGCAACGGCATGATGGACCTCAGTGAGCAGATGCTGCCCCGGGAAGGCTTCGTAACAGGTGACGGGGAGACGATTCCTTCGGTGACCATAACCGGCCGGGATCAGGAAGTGAGTGTGACCATGACCTATTTATAACAGATTGAAATACTACCGGAATGGAAGACAGGACGATTACGGGGCAGGAGAGCCTGGGGCTTATAGCCCGCATGATACAAAACACACAGCGGCGTTTCGAACGCTATGCAGGGATGCCGTTCGTGATATGGGGATACTCCACGGTTTTGGTTTCCGTTGCTGTTTGGCTACTGGTGACACGGACCGGCAACCCCGACTGGAATTTTGTCTGGTTCGGTATCGTTCCGCTCGGCGCCGCAGGCATGTTCATCACCCGCAAAAGCAGGGAAAAAACGGTCACTACTTACACAGACCAACTTGTGGGGTACATCTGGAAAGGTGTGGGATTCACTGCCGTTTTGGTTTCCATTGCGTCTATGTTCGGTCTGGTCACTCAGATATTGTTCATCGAAGCCCTGCTTATAAACACCGGGACGGCCGTGACGGGAATGGCCATCAAATTGAAATATGTCGCGGTAATGGGATTCGTGGGAATAGTCCTGTCGTTCGCCCTGCCTTTCTTTAATGGGTCCTGGTATCAGATATTGGTGTTCGCGCTTATCGTGGCGGTGACGATGGTTGTCCCCGGGCATATAATGAACGCGCAGGGCAGGAAATTAAACTCAAAAGATTCCTGACCATGTTCAAGGGACTGGACCCCCTGCTGCATTCGGAATTACGGCTTGCCGTGATGTCCCTGCTGATAGGTGTGGAGGAGGCGGACTTTGTTTATATCAGGGAGCAGACCGGCGCCACTTCGGGGAACCTCAGCATACAGCTCGACAAACTGGGCAAAGCCGGGTATGTGGATATCGAGAAGACATTCAAGGGTAAAATGCCGCGTACCGTATGCCGGATCACCGACACGGGAAGAAAGGCTTTCGGCCAGTACGTCGAGGACCTGAAATCTTACCTGAAACTCTGAGCACGACGGAACCGTAGTTCCGGCAGGGGTGCCGTTTCCATTCGCAGAAACGGCTCCCCTGTTTTCGGTACGATTATCCCGCCGGGATATCCCTCTGAAGGCGGAAAAGGAGCGGGATCCGTCATATAATATTTCACATTAAGCACGGAATTAGATTTTTTATTATCTTTGCCACACCAAAACCGCATCATGCCCAGATGGCGAAATCGGTAGACGCGCTCGTTTCAGGGGCGAGTGTCAGTGATGACGTGAAGGTTCGAGTCCTTTTCTGGGCACTAAAAAACGCTTAAACCATAGGTTTAAGCGTTTTTCTTTTAGACTTTAAAAGGGGATACGTTACCCCGTTTTTGCGAATCCGCGGCCGATCGCCAATAGTTATGGCATTTACTTCCGGCGGCCGGCCGCTTCATCGGCAAAATCATTTAATCATGTTGTAGTCCCGGAAGCCGTACACCTCTGTCGATACCTCGCCGATTATTCCGGCCATCCCCTGCACGCCGACCTGCACCTTTACAAAATCGATATATTCGAGGTGGACGCTGTTGCCGTTGGCATCCACCGCGTCGCTAATGCGGAAGTGGTTGGCGTTTACTTCCGCTTCGGTATTGTCGTCGTCGGTGAGCCTGTCCGTCCCGAAATTATCAGCGTATCCCCACTCATAGGTCTCCATCCGCCAGCTTATGCCATCGTAGGTGACATTATTCTCCAGCCTCGTTCCGCGAAGGGTGTAGGAGGGAGTTTCCACCCAGTCGGGATAGTAATAGTCCTGTGTGTGGAAGCGGTTGGCCTCGACCACGCCCGTGCTACCCAGGTTGTCCTCCCACGGGGTATCCATCCGGGAGGCGGCCGGCCGGTAGTAGGTGACGGCGTAGTTTTGGACGGTGCCGGCCTTGCCGTGCTCGCTGCCTTTGAGCTCGTACCATGTGTCGTTCGGCAGTCCGTCGCCGTTCTCGTCCTGCATGACCCAGACGATACCCGGCTCCGAGGAACCGTCGTACGAATTGCCCAGTATTTGGATGTTGTATCCGCCGTCGTTTACCACGCTGTGGTCGAACCCAACTATTATGTACCCGCCGAAAGCCCCGAGAGAAAGGAATTCCCGTGCCGCCATACGGTCGTAGGCGAACCGGCTGGCCTCCTCCATATTATTGAATCCAATTATGTTTATGAACTGGCCCGGTGCGGGAAGGTATTCCCACACTTTGTACGAATCTGCCTTGCTGCCGGCACCTGCGGGCCGGTAGTTGGCGGCCTCGTTATCGTAGACGTTCACCGTTACCTTTTTTTCGGGGAAGCGGCCGTAACCGTTCTCCATACAGACGGAAAAAACGTATTCTCCTATCCGGTTCGGCGTGAACGGATATTCCGGCGTTTCAGACCGGTATACGGTATTGCCTTCCAGCGTCCAGGTATAAACGGCGTCGAAAGCGTTCGATACCGACCAGGGGCCTAAAATAACCGTACGTCCCACGGTCATATTGAACCGCTCTTTCTCCCACTCCCACGAAAAGGGGATATCCTCGCCGCTGCGGACACTGACGTTGAAACCTGCCTCGCACTCGCCGTCTTCATTGATGGCGCGGAACAACAACGCATACTCGCCCGCCGTGGATGCGTCGAAGGTGTAAGCCCTCGTGTCGGCGACTTTCCGCCCGTCGACGTACCACCCGAACGCCGCATCGTCGCCGTTCATTACCACCGGATCGAACTCTTTCTGCGTCCCGATAAGCAATATATACCCGTTTTCGGGTAGAGCCATCGCTATGTTGGGTAACAGCAGTTCGACCACGTCGATTCTCACCTCCTCGAATACGGTGGCGGCCCGGGTGGAGACCTCGAAGGTTATGTAATAGCTTCCGGACTCTTCCCCGGTAAATGTGTAGGTCTCCCTGTTTCCGACCGTGGCTCCGTTCAGCAGCCAGCGGTACGCGGCGTTCTCGTTGTTGGTTACGGTGGGCCGCAGGGTGACGGAGCTGCCGACTTTTATCGTGTAGACGTAATCGTCCGAATCGAATGTGATAACGGGTTTGTCGTCCGTCGCGAGGATCTCTTCGGAACTGTTGCACGCGAAAAGGGCAATTCCGGTAAACAACACCGCCGCCCGGAGCATAAATTTTCTTATCGCCATTATTTTTCCTTAACTGTAAACCGGCCGTAATGCCCGCTCCCCGGAGGAAGCGGGCATTTGCCGGTATCGTTGTTTTAAGGCCGGACGCTGCCCGGCCTCATGCCTGCGTTTGTTCAGAACCTTACGGCTATATCGTCGTATGCGAAGTAAGCCGGGCGGGCGAACGAACCGTCGGCATAGTTGTCCGCCGGGGTCCCGTCCATATTGAATTCGATTTTCACTACCGCACCGAGTCCCGAAAGGTCCCATTTCGTCCAATCCCGGATAAGGCCGTTCTGCCCGTCGGCGAGTGTGAAGGTGGCTTTCTTTTTTTGGGTGTCGTCGGCTGTGGCCGTGGGCCATCCGATAGCCGTAATCTCCACCGTGCCGGTCAGTGCACCTAACAGGTAGTCGCCGTTGGTTACCGAATTTAGGAAGTAGGAGGTCGAGGTTACCCACATATGGTCCACTACTCGGGCCGTGCCGTCCTCGAAGTAGATGGCCGGTAATGTCTCCGGGTTCGGGTTGCCTTCCGAGTCGATGTGGCTGTAACCGTAGTGTACCGCGAAGTTTGCCGAGCCCCTGCGTCCCGAAGCGTTCGGAATGCTTAACTGTTCATAGAAACCCGCGCTTTCCACCGCCTGGCCCGTATAGTTGGAAATGGCTTCCCCGCCGCCGCTGTAAGTGTAGGAAGTGTAAGGAATTTTATAACCGGAATATTCGTAATAACCGTTATTCCCGAGCAGGTGCGAGGCCAGTTCCGTGTTTCCCTGGTCGTACCATTTGTAGTCGACGAGTGTTGACTGTGAAGATTCGCCGCTTCCGTAAAGCAGCGGTCCGTCGTATTGGGGGCTGTCGATAAGCGCATCCCAGTACGACCCTTCGAAATCGACTATTTTCAGTTCATACGTATCGGCATAGACCTGGAAGGTGGAATAGAAAGTCGCGCCGTCGCTCCCGGTTACGCTCACCTGCGCTATACCCGAACTGTTGCCCGAACCCTGTGCGGGAGCCTTTATCCACAGTTCCCGATTGAATATATCCAGGTCGATGTCCCATCCGCGCGGGCAGGTGGCGTTGGACCCGGAGACGTTCTCGGTAGTGATGCTGAAAATACGCTCCTGCCCGAACCGGAAATATTCCTGCGGGTCGGCGTCGATAACGATGCTTGCCTGGATACGTTTTACCACATGCACCTCCTCGCCGTTGGCAAGGTAGAACGTGTAGTAACGGCCGTTGTCCTGGTAACCGGTAAAAAGGTACTGGTAGCTCTCGTCGGTGGCCATAACGTCTTTCCCGTCGGACTGGATACGCTCGGGGCCGTTGCCGTAATCCACCGTCCAGTAACCCTCGTCGTCCACCCCGATTACGGGCGTTACGGCATCCGCCCCGGTCTCGCCCCGGGCGCCGGTAACGGGCATCCGGTTACCGTGGCCGTCCCTAAGCCAGTCGGTCTGCCCGTCTACGGTCACGGTCCAGTAATAAACCCCGTCGGTATCCTCCGCAACTCCTATGACCGGCGCGTCGGAACCTGCCGTACCGTGTTTTAGGTTGATGGTTTCACCGCTGCTGAGGGTGATGATCCATCCGTCGCCCGAGGCGGTTTCCGAAAACCCGGTGATGAAATCGCCCTGGTTGACGGCGTTTATAAGGGTCTGCAACGAGCTGATGTCGGTATTCATCCGGCTGATTACCTCTTCGAGTTTAGAGACGCGGTCCTCGAGGTCGTCCACGGCGTTCCACAGGTCGTCGTCGTTATAACTGCAACCGGTAAAGACCAGTGCGGCCGATAAGATGAGAGTCAGGATTCTTTTCATTTTCTTCTTATTTAAATTAATTATGGGATAAATCCGAATCGGCGGATACGGACCCGGGTGCGGACTGCCCGGAGGCGGGTGTCCGCATAAGAAGAATACATAGCTGCGCAAAACTTCATCTTCCGACCGTATTAATTGGTAAACCCGGGATACGACCGTACGAAAAAAGTGAAGCGGCGAAATTTTGACTCGTGGTAAATGCCAGAAAACCGTCGGTTCAAACCCATTCTCCGTAGGTGCGAAATCCGTTTAACCGTATGGCAGGTCTTCTGACTTATTCCGGCCTGACGCCTTCCCATCCCCGCGGGGACAGTGGCATAGATTGTCAGGCTGTGGTGCCCGGGGAACCGGGCAGGAACTTACAGCAGCGGGAACTGTTGCCGACTTTCACGGCATTCCCTTTTAATTCCGGGCCGCCGCTCGCGGGCGGCCGTGGAAACCTATACGATGCCGCAAAGATAAATGAAAAGAATTATAAAAAACAAATTCCCGCTGCCTCGCCACGATGTACGGTTCGCGGATTTGGACCACGGGAATAGTTTTGCCGTCGCGTTTACGACGGTCGCGCAGTGGAGTAGGGGTAAAAGCAAACCGGAAACAAGTTCCACAACTGATTTCCGGCTTACCAGCTTTTTAAAGCTTACCTAAATGATATTAATGTACCTCACGCCCGAGGTCGGTAATGTGAATCTTTACCAACCCTGGTTCTGCGTGAGATTGGGATTTTTAAGAATCTCCGTACGCGGGATGGGGAACAGGTACATTTTGTCCTCCCAGGTACGGTCCTGCACTTCGCGTGCGTAGGTGAATGTTCCGTCGTTGTTGAGGGTGATTTTGAGGCGGGTGATCTTTGCGAACTTCTCACCTTCTTTCCATCTCCTCACATCCCAGAAACGATGACCTTCGAAAGCCAGCTCGACCATTCTCTCGTTGGTGTACTGCTTCCAGAATTCTGTGTTTGAAAGGCCTGCGGCCAGGGGTGGCATGTTTACGTCCGGACGGGTCCGGATAACATTAACCGCATCGCGTGCCGACATTGGGAAATCGGCAGATGTGGCGTCGGCCGATCCCAGCGCGCGGAACACGGCTTCGGCATAGTTGAGGTAAAACTCGCCGAGGCGGTAGGTGATCCAAGAGTGGCGTGAACGTGTTATGGTCGAAGCCCTGAGGCTGACGCTGGCGTCCAGGAGTTTACCAAGGTAATAACCCGTCGGGGTCGCACCGGAGATCGGTTCGCCGTTCGTGCCGCCGAAATAGGTCTGCAGGGGCGAGGAGTTGTAGGAAGGCCAGCCGGTATCGCCGTTCCTTTTTACCGTCATTGCGAAACGGGGGTCCCTCCCGGCAAACGGATCGGTGGCGACGTACCCGCTGCCCGGCTCGTCCCAGAACAGACCTGTCGCCTGCATCTGGTAAGCGTCTACCAACGTTTGGGTAGGGCAATTCCCGGAGTTGCCGCCTTCGATACCGATTGGAAAGTTATATCCTTCCACATCGCTGTAACTCGCACTTATGCGCCTTACGAAGATAGCTTCGGTACTGGTCCAGTTGTTCGCTCCCCAGATATCGGTGTAAGTGCTTAAAGTTATGTTGTACTTTGCACACGAATCGAGGACGGCCTTATTGGCTTTCGCCGCTTCCACCCACCGGGAGTTATCGTCGGTGGTATTGAAAAGCGGGCTTGCGGCATACAGCAATGCCCGTGCTTTCAGGGCCAGGGCGGCCAGGCGGGTTACACGGCCGTTATCCTGCACATCGGGTAGTGCGAGATTACCCAGGTCGCTGTAATCGGCGGGAAGCAGGGTCGCTAAGTCGTCGCATTCCTTAACGATGAAATCGATTATCGTATGGAACGGCGTACGGGAAAGTTGATTCACTTCTTCCAGCTTAATCGCGCTGGTGTAGAAGGGAACGTCACCGTACTGGCGTACCAGGTTAAAGTAGAAATATGCCCTCAGGAACCGCGCTTCATGTTCGCAGTTGTGGTAACGGAACATCTTCGGCAGATAATCGTCGTTCTCGGACAATTCGTCGAACGTAAGGCCCAGGTATTCCTCAAGGAAGAAATTGCAGACCTGGATAGCTTTGTAACTGTTAGTCCAGGTAGACGCCTTGGGATTAACCGGACTCCACGCACCGTTATAAAAATCATGTAT
>JAJQCA010000024.1 GCA_021202985.1 Alistipes sp. | reverse complement strand
GGATAAAAAAGATTATCAAATGGTAATATAGGTCGTTTCGGGATAAATAATATGGATGTATAGGGTTTTTATTAACTTTGTTAAACATGGCAACTGCAGAAACCCGATGAAAAGATATTTAGTTTTATTTGTTCTGTCTTTATTTCTTAACGTACCCTCGGCTGCCGTGAATACGGTTGATTCGCTTTTGTTACAACTCGACCGTTCACTGGAATCGAGATGGTTTTACGAGGCGGAAAAGGAAGCACGAATCGACAGTGCACGACAATGGCTCTCATCCGGTCTAACTCCCTTCGAACAGTACAAGGTTAATAAACGGCTTATCGAATTATACCGGTCATATAGCTACGAACCAGCGATGCTCTACGTTATGCGTAACCGCACGTTGGCGGAAGATGCCGGAGACATATACAAGATTGTGGAGAGCCAGCTCGACTATTCCAACCTCCTGTCCAGCGGGGGAATGTATAAGGAAGCTATCGAGAACCTTGCGGCTATCGACCGCCAAACGGTTCCGGAAGAACTTCTTTCCGATTATTTCCTCTGCTGCGAGCAGGTTTACCACCACCTGAGTATGTATGCGGCCGGTACTACATTCGGTGAAGAATACAATGATATAAGCCTGAGGTATGTAGATTCATTGAGGATGGTAGTCCCGGAGGGTTCCGACAAATATTTCGCCCTTTCGAGGATATATATAACCAACCCCAATAAAAGGCTCGCCATCGCCATGCTTCAGGATATGCTGGACAGGCTGGAGCCGGGAACACACGGGTATGCCATCGTTGCTTCCACGCTTGCCGACTGTTACGACGAATCGGATCCGGCGGAGCGGGAACTCAGAAAACAGTACCTTATCTCCTCAGCCATATCCGATATCGGTTCCAGTGTGAAGGAGTACGTCTCGCTGACCAACCTCGCGGCCCTGTTATATGCGGAGGGTGACGTCGGGCGGGCTTACCGGTATGGAACCATTTCAATGGAGGACGCAAACTTTTACAATGCACGGCTCCGTCGAATCGAGATGTCGACCATATTCCCCATTATCGAACGGGCTTACAAATCAGAACTGGACCAGAAAAACTCCCGACTGAAGAGATCTATATTGATGATTAGCCTGCTTGCCGTCCTGATGCTAAGCCTTATCATTTACGTCACACGGCAGACATTCATACTCCGCACTACCCGCCAGGCGCTTATCAGGGCCAACGACCAATTAGTGGAAACCAACCGTTCGCTCGTGGTTGCCAACAAGATGAAAGAGGAATACCTCGGCCGGTTCCTGAGTATGTGTTCTTCCTATATTAACCGCCTTGAGCGCTATCAATCGACGATAAATAATAAACTTACGGCGGGTAAAGTAGAAGAAGTAAGGATCATGACGCGCTCTTCGAACCTTATAAGCCATGAAATATCGGAGTTCTACCGCAGTTTCGATAAGGCATTCCTGCGGATTTATCCGGATTTTGTAGGTTATTTCAATGCCCTGCTCAGGGACGGCGAACAAATAGAACCCAAAACCGGCGAACTGTTGACGACCGAAATGAGGATTTACGCATTGGTCAAACTCGGCATCACCGATTCGGCAAGCATTTCAAAATTCCTCCGATATTCCCCCAATACCGTTTATACTTATCGTCATAAAGTCCGGGCAAAAGCCAAAAATAAAGACACCTTTGAAGAGGACATACGCAATATGGGTTTCTGAAGGGTCTATATTTTAATAGGATTTACCCCCCCCTCCGCATATTGACTATCAGCAACTTACGCTGCTGATAACCCTTAAAAAAATCTATATCCGATTTCATATAGGTTGAAAATCCCGGTTTTATCTCTATACTTTTGGAGCAAGTGCCACCGGGCAGTTTGCAGCCATAGATAATACGGCATCCAGCCGAATCGCACGGGGGACCTAACCTAAAATACTACAAACTATGAGGGGTTTCTACAAATGGGTTCCCGGGGATTCTCTCGGGAGCAGATTCCGGAAAATTACTTTATCTCTATTACTTATTATCCTGTGCGGCCCGGCCGTTTTCGCCCAGACCGGCCAAGTAAGCGGTGTGGTGAAAGACGCGCAGGGAAACGGCATGATCGGGGTAAACATCCTGGTCCAGGGTACTACGAACGGTACGGTAACGAATAACCTGGAGGGAATGTTCACCCTTTCAGGCGTGGATATGGATGCAGTCCTGATCGTTTCGTTCCTCGGTTACCAAACGGTGGAAGTACCGGTCGGGGGCCGTACCCATATCGAAATTACTTTGCAGGACGACGTGAACCAACTCGACGAAGTGGTCGTAATCGGTTACGGTTCCCTAAGCAAAAGGGAGCTTTCGAGTTCCATAGTACAGGTTTCACGCGACGACTTCCAGAAGGGAGCCGTAAGCAACCCGATGGAACTTCTGGCAGGTAAAGTCGCCGGTTTGAATATAAATATGACCGAGGCTGCCAACCCTAACAACGACCCGAATATCCAGATAAGGGGAGCGACCTCCCTGATGGCATCCAACGACCCGTTGATCATAATCGACGGGGTAATCGGGGGAAGCCTCCGTTCACTCTCCTCGCAGGATATCGAATCGATGACCGTACTTAAAGATGCAGCGTCTGCCGCGATTTACGGTACGCGAGGTTCGAACGGGGTTATACTCGTGACGACAAAAAAAGGTTCGGGTGCTGATGGCCTGAGCATTACATACGACAGTTGGTTTGCCGTCAATCTCCCGAAAGACGGCCCTTCGGTTCTATCCGCGGACGAGTTCCGCCGCTCCCGCCGGGGAACCGATTACGGTGCCAGTACGGACTGGTACGACCTGCTGTTGCGGGATTTCGCTTTCGACAACAACCAGTACATAGGTATAAACGGGAACAACCAGAACGGTAATTATGGTGCCTCGTTCAATTACAAAAACGCCACGGGTCTCGATATAGCTACCAAGCGCAACGAATACGGCGGACGTTTCTTTATCGAACAGCGTGTGCTCAACAACAGGGTCCAGTTGGGCGGTTCCCTTAACGTGAGGAGGGTAAACGAAAGGTGGGGTGACGGCAATATGTTCGACACGGCCCTTTCGATGAATCCGACTATGCCGCTTTATAATGAGGACGGCTCGTATTACCAGCCGACTTCACCGACGGGGGCAAATAACCCTGTGGCGGTTTTGAAAGATACCGACAACAACGGCCAGAGACTCTACGTCCTCGGGGCGGTCGAAGCCAAACTGAACATTTACAGCAACGCCAACCATTCGATAAATACCACGCTCACTTACTCGATGGACTACAACGACCTAAAACAGGCCAAATACGAACCCTCGACTTCAGGTGATTCCTTCTGGAACGGTTACAACGGTAAGGCCGAGGTGAGGTACCAGAAATGGTATAAAAACCGTATAGAATGGCTGTTTAACTACACCATGAATATAGGGGATCATAACCTCAAAGTGGTAGGCGGTTACTCCTGGGAAGACGACAACTGGGAAGATTTCAAGGCCGTCAATTTCGATTTCGCATTCGACAGTACCAAGTGGCACGACCTGGGAAGCGGTACCTTCCTCGGTGACGGCCGTGCCGAAATGGATACCAACAAATCTTTGTCTAAAAATGCGGGTATATTTGCCCGGGCCAACTACAACTGGAAGGACCTTATTTTTGCTTCCGCTTCTTTCCGTTACGAAGGTTCCACCAAGTTCGGTAAAAACAACCATTACGGTTTCTTTCCCTCGGCGTCTTTGGCTTGGGAAATTGCCAACATGGAGTTCATGTCCGACATGGGAAGAAGCATCCAGAGCCTTAAACCGAGGATTTCATACGGTGTTACCGGCCGTTCAACCTTCGATGCTTATAAATCCCTCGCAACTTACAGCACAGGCGGCGAAAACGATTCGTACAACTACCTTATCGACAACCAGTGGGTGACCGGATACCGTCCCTCTCTCAATGCCAATCCCGACCTCTCGTGGGAAAAAAGCGTAAGTACGAACATCGGGGTCGATTTCGTCTTTTGGAACAGGCTGCGCGGTTCAATCGACTATTTCGACCGCCAGTCCCGTGACCTTCTCTACAATTATACGGCTCCCCAACCGCCCTTTATTCACAACACGATACTCGTAAATGTCGGTACTACAAAAAATACCGGATTCGAGGTAGCGCTCAATTACGATGTATTTAATAAAAACGTTGTGAACTGGACTACGGGCATAAACTATTCCTACGGCGAGACGAAACTCAAAAAACTTTCCAACAACTCCTTCCATCTTTCCTATCTCGAACTCTACCAGAAACCGGGTGCCGGTACAAGCGAGCACTTTTTCAGGGTGCAGGAAGGTGCGAGAATCGGCCAGTTCTACGGATACGAATATGCCGGTGTGGATCAGTACGGCAACATGCTTGTCTACGACGCCGACGATAACGTGATACCCGTGGGCGACGCCGTACCCGAAGACAAACGCTACATCGGCAACGGAACCCCGAAACATTACCTTTCGTGGAGTAATACGATAACCTATAAAAACTGGGATCTGGATGTTTTCTGCCAGGGCGCGTTCGGTTTCGATATCTTCAATATGCGCATGTACGGTATGGGGCTCAAAGGGTCCGGTTCGGATAACGTCCTTAAAGACGCTTACGGCAAATATAACCATATAACCACCGGCGGTGGGGTTATTTCATCGTTCTTCCTCGAAAAAGGCGACTACTTCAAAATATCGAACGTGACGCTGGGATACAACTTCCGCTTCAACAACAAACATGTGGAGAATCTCCGACTTTTCGCTTCGGCAAAGAACATCTATACCATTACCGGCTATTCCGGCAATGATCCTTCCATAGTACGGACCACCGGCATCGAGCCCGGTGTGGACAGCAACAGTGCCTATCCGAGTGCCTTACAGTTAAGTGTGGGGATAACCCTTCGCTTCAGGTAATTTACAGCGTTCATTTTAAATAAAGAAGAGATGAAAAAGATAATATACCATATAACCTTGGCGGTGACGGTACTGTATACCGTTACTGCATGCTTCAACATGGACGAAGAGGTTTTCCGGCAGGTCGATGCCAACAACTATTACCAGAGTGAGACCAACGTTAAAGGTGCGATCGGGTACATTTACGGAGCCGCCGCCATGGGCTATATCGAGTATTTCTGGTACCTCCAGGAGTTTGCAGCCGATCAGGTAGTCTGGCGGTCATGGAACGGCGGGTTGTGGGGATACGACGAGGCCGAGAAATTCGTCCTGTCGAGCCATACCTGGACTCCCGAATCCGTTATTATCCGCCAGTCGCGGGAAAGGGCATGGATGACCATCGGACTCTGTAATACCCTTATAGAAGACTTGAACGATATCGATCCCCATTCTATCGGTATGACCGAGGAGAAAATGGATATGTATATCGCCGAGGCACGCACCCTTCGTGCGTGGGCATATTACAACGTTTTTGAAATCTGGGGCGGTGCGCTGCCGGTATACACAAGCGGAAGCAGCAGTGAAGTTCCCCCGAGCGTATCCGAGGATTTCGACGAAGGATGCCAGATTATATTCGATTTTATAATAGAGGAGCTGGACCTTGCCCTGGAAGACCTGCCGGTCAAGGAGGTGAACCGTATGAACCAGGCGGTGAACCGTATTATCAAGGCACGTCTGCTGTTCAATGCCGAAGTCTTTATAAACAAATCGAGGTATACTGAATGCGAAGCGCTTTGCGACGAGATAATCGCGGGCCGTTACGGAGATTATTCGATAGCCGCGGATTACCGCGATATCTATTCCATCGACAATATCGACTGCCCCGAAGTGATTATGGCTTTTGCCTACGAGGTGGGCCAGCTCGACGGGGGGTGGATGCGCGATATGCCTTTCCTGCCCTATAATATATGGGATTATTTCGACGGAACTTATACCCAGAGTCCATGGAACTGCTGCTGCCTTGCACCGTCGTACGACAACTCCGGCACGGTACAGCCATGGGGTGGTACGAGCAATCCCGTATGCTTCCTCGACGCACCGTACAACGATAAACTCGGGGCAGTGTACGAACGGTTCGATGACCGCGACATCCGCAAATCCAATTACGTTTATAATTTCAGCACCGGTGAATATTCCGGCATGTTCCTAAAAGATGAAGTCAGGGCCAATTACGGCAACGGTGCTGTCCTTACTGCGGACGCCGACCGTGACGGCGAGGACCTGGTGTATGTCGATCAGGTCGGAACGTTCAAAAACTTGGGCAAAAACCTCGAAACCGTTATGTCGCCAAGGTGGGGTGAAACCAATTCCGGGGTGAGACTGATAAAATACCCTATTTACCCGCAAAGCGCCGGGATAGATTTCCAGAATATCGACGAGGTGGAATTCCGTCTTGCGGAAGTGGTTTACATGAAAGCCGAATGCAGGATGCGGGCGGGCGATTCCAACGGTGCCCTCCAACTGGTAAACAGTGTGCGCAAACGCTATTTCTCCAACGCCAGCTGGAGTGCGGTTGAGAACAATCCCGGCCGCGGTTTCACCGCTTTCGACCTCGACTGGATGCTCGGGCAGTGGGGACAGGAATTCCTGAGCGAAGGCCGCCGGCGCCGCACCGACCTGCGTCGTCATGACAAGTTTACGCAGGGCCAGTGGTGGTTCTTCGGGCGTGCCACAGACGACGGCAGGCTTTACCCTGCACAGCGCGACCGTAAATACGAATGGTACCCGCTTCCGGCATCGGCTCTGTCCGTGAATCCCGGCCTGGTACAAAATCCCAATTATTAAGCCGGCAGTACAATATAATTAATTCCAAAAGGGAAAAGAAATGAAAAAAATATTAAGCCTGCTGCTCATCCTGCCGTTTGCGGCGATGTTTTCGGGATGCAGCGATGACGATCTAATTTTCGATCACGAACGTGCGCAGTTCGAGATAAGGGAGAATGCGATACTACTGGAGGTAATAATGCCCACCACCTCTTCCGTAGACGATACTTACTATATTATCGGTGAATTTAACGGCGGGATGGACGAAGCTATCGGGGATCCCACATGGCAGCTCCAGAAGGCCGAAGGTAACGACTCGAAGTGGGGTATTTACCTGTTGCCGGAAACTTTCGTGGACGGCAAGGACCTTTCCGACGGTTACTATTTCTATTCCATGACCCAGGGAGCGGAGCGTTCGAATAATAACCAGGCCGTTATGCACGTCCTTGAAAATGCACGTGTAGGTACCCGTACCAATATATGGGTGGACCGATGGGAATTCTCCTTCTCCGGCGGAGGCGACGACAACAAAGACTTCTATACAATATATGTCGACGACCAGTCCGGCAACGGAATATCACACCTCTACGTCTATAACACCGGTTTGGACGATACTCCCGGATGGCCCGGATATGAAATGACCGGAACGACTGAAATCGACGGCATCAACTTCGTCTATTTCGAAATGCCTGCGGAGTTGAAAGGTCTCAGCATGAATATTATATTCAATAACGACGGCGGCTGGCAGACCGAGGAACCGTCTTACACCCTGAACCAGGACCTCTATTTCCGTGTAAACCTCGATAAGACCATCACCCCGCTCGATCCCGACGACCTTGTCCCCGCTTATTCCGGCTATACGGTCTACGTGGACGACCAGGCGGATTTCACAATAACTTACATGTATGCCTACGGCGTAGGGCAAACCACACCGAGCTTCCCCGGATGGGAAACTTCCGGTACGGCGGAGGTCAACGGTACCACTTATACCTACTTCCGTCCCGGGATGGAATACAACGGGGCGACCCTCAACGTAGTCTTCAGCGACGGGACCACCGCCAACCAGACTAACGCTCCGCAAATACTTCTCGACGAGGACGTATACATCAGGGTGACCGGTACTACGGCCGTAGTTATAGACCCTAACGAAATCGTACAGGTTTCCCGGACCATTCGCGTGGAAGATACGGCCGGATGGGGCGCCATGGCCCTCCATTACTGGGGAACAGGTATCACAGGCACAAATTGGCCCGGACTCCAGCCCGATGGAACCGAAACAATAGGTACAAGGACGTATTATGTATTCGAAATGCCGGAGGAACTGGACGGTAAAAACGTGGATATCCTCTTCAACAACAATAACGGGGGCATACAAACAGCGGACGGATTTTCGCTCGTCCTGGACAGGGATTACTATCTCACCCTGGCCGACAACGGCGGTTCCAAACTCGAGCCCGAAGAGATAATTTTCCGGATATATGTTACCAACGATACCAATCTGAACGATCTGGCAATTTATGCCTGGGGAGATATGGAAGCGTTCGGGGAGTGGCCGGGTGCCGTATTCAACGATACGGAAACTGTCAACGGAGTGACGTACTATTATGTCGAAATACCGTCGGATGCTACCGACAAAGGCCTCAACCTCATTATCAACTGGGACAGCGGCGGTTCTTCCCGGGCGCAGTACGACCTTGCCGGTATTACCGTCAACCGCGATTACTATTATGAAATCACCGGCGACGGCGGAACGGAAGTTAACCCTTAATATTTACGGCAATGAAATCGATTAATAAAATATTTCTGACAGCCTGCCTCCTTTCGCTTGGAATATGGGGATGCAGCAGTGACAACGACGATAACGGCGGGGGAAGCAATCCCCCGTCCGTAAACGCCCCGGGTGAAATAGACAAGGTGGTCATATATGAAGCCTATCCGGGTATGTTCGGAACATCCAATACATTAAAGGCCATAACCGCCCGGCTGGATAATATCGAGGCACTCGGTGTGAACGTGCTTTGGCTGATGCCTATATTCGAGCAGGGAAACACTCCCGAAAGTATAGGTTCGCCATACAGTATAAAAGATTTCACCGCCGTGAATCCCGCGTACGGGACGCTCGAAGATGTGAAGGCCCTCGTAACCGCGGCGCACGCCAGGGGTATGAAGGTGATTTTCGACTGGATTGCCAACCACACATCCTGGGATAACGCCTGGATTACCGAACACCCCGACTGGTACACCAAA
Organism: Alistipes sp.; assembly: GCA_021202985.1. Lineage (GTDB taxonomy): Bacteria > Bacteroidota > Bacteroidia > Bacteroidales > Rikenellaceae > WRDF01. Next base: position 37,415 of record JAJQCA010000024.1, on the reverse strand, counting down.
GATGAAAACGGGGAAATAACAACTCCTCCGGGACAGGACTGGGAGGACGTGGCCGACCTCGATTTCGACAATACGGATATGCGTGCGGAGATGATTGCCTGTATGAAATACTGGATTACCGCGGCGGATATAGACGGTTACCGGTGTGACTACGCCGACGGCGTTCCCTCCGACTTCTGGGCTGACGCCATTGCGGAACTCAAGGCCCTCAAAGGCGACGACCTGTTCATGCTTGCCGAAAGTGCCGACGCATCGTTACAGAATAGCGGATTCGATATGCTTTACGGGTGGGATTTCCTTTACAGGCTTCAGGAAGTTTATAAGGATTCGAAATCCGTAAGTTTGCTGTACACTTCGAATACCTCCGAATTGCAGACGCTCACAGAAGGGAAACAACGGATGCGCCATATCCTCAACCATGACGTTAACAGCCTGGAATCCGTTACGGACCTTTACCATAGTCTGGATGGGGCCATGTCGGCTTATGTTATTGCCGCGACGATGGGAGGCTGTCCGATGATTTACAGCTCCCAGGAGATTGGCGCCGAAGGCATTCGCTCGTTCTATAGAAATTACAATACGGACTGGTCGGAAAACCCTGATTACCGCCGTGAATATGAAAAAATCATGGCCGTCCGCGGTGAATCGACCGCACTCCAGGCAAGCGGGAACATTACGTATTATTACGTAAATGACGCCGTGGCCTGTTACAAACGGTATGATGGTAACGAATCGATTCTGGTCGCCGTAAATACTTCGGGGACGGGAAAAACCATAACCGTTCCGGCACAATTCGCGCTGACCGAGGTCCGGGATCTAATGACCGGTTCCACCGTCGCCACTTCCACGACCCTCGAACTGGATGGATTCGGATACATTATCTTCAAACTGGAAGAGTAACCGTTTTATTTCCATACCACCTTAATCCAATCTATGTTACCGGGCCGCCGCTTGCGGGCGGCGGCCCATAACGTGAAACCGTTGCGGATTGCCGCTGCAGGCCGCCCTTGTCAGGTAAGGTCTGAAAAGGCAAACGGAACTTAAACTTTACTTTTATGAATAAAAAGCCGGATTTGTCTTTTTGGCAGATATGGAACCTTAGTTTCGGCTTTTTGGGGGTACAAATCGGTTACGCTTTGCAGAATGCCAACACCAGCCGCATACTCCAATCCCTTGGGGCCGATATCCACCAGCTTAGCTATTTCTGGCTTGCGGCGCCTGTTGCGGGACTGATTGTACAACCGATTGTCGGGCTGTTCAGCGACCGTACATGGACACGAATGGGTCGCCGGGTGCCTTTTATAATGGGCGGCGCGATATTGTCCACCTTTTGCCTGTTCCTGATGCCCATGTCCGAAGTGTTCGTTGCCATTATGGCGCCGTTGCTCTTTGCCGCTGTGATATTCCTTTTTATGGATGTTTCGTTCAATGTGACGATGCAGCCGTTCAGGGCGCTGGTTTCGGATATGCTCAACGAAAAACAGCAAACAAAAGGCTACTCGATACAATCGTTCCTTATCAACTGCGGAGCCGTTGTGGGTTCGATTCTTCCGTTCGTACTGGTCACGGTGTTCGGAATCAGCAACGTTTCGACCGCCGAATCGAAGATTCCGGCCTCGGTCTCCTATTCTTATTATATCGGCGGCGGAATATTACTGCTTACCGTCCTTTGGACGGCATTCAGGACAAAGGAATACCCGCCTGCGGAATTTGCACTCTACAACGGGGAGAAGCCGGAAGAGGTAAAAGAAAAAGCCAAACTCGGCCACCTGTTGAAAAACGTGCCGAAGGTAATGTGGCAGTTGGGGCTGGTACAGTTCTTCTCATGGGCCGCCTTGTTCCTGATGTGGACCTATTCCACACCTGCATTGGCGGCGAACCTGTTCGGCACGACCGATACTATGTCCGCCGAGTACAGCACGGCGGGAGATTGGGTCGGGGTGCTGTTTGCTGTCTACGCCGTTTTCGCCGGTTTGTTCTCCATCGTTATACCCCGCCTTGCACGTAAAATGGGAAACAAACGGATTTATGCCATTTCACTGCTGTTGGGTGCCCTCGGTTTTATCGGCATGGCTCTTATAAGAGATAAATGGCTTTTGGTCGTGCCAATGATCGGTATCGGGGTGGCCTGGGGCGGAATACTTGCAATGCCCTACTCCATCCTTGCCAGGAGTATGGATGCGGAGGGAACCGGCCTTTATATGGGGCTGTTCAACTTCACCATTACCATTCCCCAAATAGTTATGGGCCTTGCGGGCGGAGTGGTGGTCAGGTACCTGTTCCACGGAAACGCTGTAATGATGATAGTTGCGGCCGGGGTTATGATGCTGCTCGGCGCCCTGTCTGTGGGAATCGTGAAGGAAAAAACGGATAATAACAACGTAAAAGGATGATAAGTGCCTGTTTATTCGACCTCGACGGGGTTCTCGTCGATACGGCCAAATACCACTACCTCGCATGGAGGAGGCTGGCGGAAGAACTGGGTTTCGAATTTACCGAAACCGACAACGAAGCCCTTAAAGGCGTCAGCCGTATGGCTTCGCTGGATATACTCTTAGGCGTCGGGGGGATGAATGAAAACTTTTCCCCGGATGAGAAGCATGCCATGGCCGACCGTAAGAACGGCTGGTATGTGGAATACATATCGCGAATGACGCCCGACGAAATCCTGCCCGGGGTTATCCCGTTCCTCGGGGAGCTGAAAGTGCGCGGTATAAAGATCGCACTCGGTTCCGCCAGCCGTAACGCACCGATGATTTTAAAAAATACCGGCCTCGACGGTTATTTCGATGCGGTGGTGGATGGTTCCATGGTCTCCGAGGCAAAGCCCGACCCGCAGGTATTCCTTATGGGAGCGGAACTTACCGGGACACCGTCCCGGGAATGTGTGGTTTTCGAAGATGCCGAAGCCGGTATCGAAGCCGCCTCCCGTGCCGGAATGCGGAGCGTCGGTGTGGGGGGAAGTCCCACCCTGTCGAAAGCGACAATGAGGATTGCCGGGTTCGAAGGCTTTACCGTTACAGATTTAATAAACCGATTAGATAAATAAAGATGAACAAATATATCAAAACGGATCCGTGGAGCATTATCGAAGACCGTTTCCATCCCGGCAGGGTAAGGGCGGCCGAGAGCCTGTTCAGCATAGGAAACGGAGCAATGGGTCAGAGAGGAAATTTCGAAGAAACCTATACGGGAGAATCGCTTCGCGGAAGTTACATCGGCGGGGTCTATTATCCCGACAAAACCCGCGTAGGCTGGTGGAAGAACGGGTACCCTGAGTATTTTGCGAAAGTCCTCAACTCTGCTTTCTGGATAGGTATCGGCGTAAAAATAAACGGAGTCGAAATAGACCTCCACAAACTGACGGTTGTGAGTTTCCACCGCGAACTCGACATGAAACGCGGTCTTCTGCTCCGCTCTTTTACCGTGGAAGTTCCCGGCCCAGGCCGTGTGGAGATAAGTTCAACCCGCTTCGTGAGTATGGAACGCACCGAACTCGGGGCGATACGTTACAGCGTCACCCCGCTCGACAGCGAGGTGGAGGCTGAGATTTGCTCATACATCGACGCGGATGTCCGTAACGAAGATGCCAACTATAATGAGAAGTTCTGGGAGTTCGTAGGAAATACACCCCGGTCAGTCACCATGCGTACGCATAAAACCGGTTTCGGGGTGTGCTGGGCTATGGAAAACGTAATGGAATGCGCGATCTTTACCGACGTGACGGAAGGCGAACTTGTCAGGGAATCTACTAAAGTAACCATAGGAAAAGGAGAAACCCGGACCCTGTATAAATACGCCGGAATCTGTTCCACCCTGAACCATCGGGAAAAAGACCTTGAACAGGCCGCCACAAAGGTGGCAGCCGATGCACGCAGCGCCGGTTTCGATTCCCTGCTTGCGGAGCAGGAAAAGGCGTGGGCCTCCAAATGGGCCGGTTGCGACATTGTGATACAGGGTGACGACGAGGCCCAGCAAGGTATACGTTACTGTATTTTTATGTTACTGCAGACTTACACCGGCAAGGACAGCCGCCTGAATATCGGCCCGAAAGGGTTCACGGGAGAGAAGTACGGCGGCAGCACCTACTGGGACACCGAGGCATACTGCATTCCGTTCTATCTTTCCACCGAAGGGCAGGATGTCGCGCGGCAGCTCTTAATATACCGCTACAACCACCTCGATGAAGCGATAGACAATGCCCGTAAGCTCGGATTTAAGGACGGTGCCGCCCTATATCCGATGGTTACCATGAACGGCGAGGAGTGTCACAATGAATGGGAAATTACGTTCGAGGAGATTCACCGAAACGGTTCCATCGCTTTTGCGATATATAATTACATCCGTTACACGGGAGAACGGGAATACCTGGCTCAATACGGCCTCGAGGTGCTGATAGGCATTGCCCGGTTTTGGGCCCAGCGAGCCAATTTCTCTGAGGAAAAGCAGAAATTTGTTATTCTCGGTGTAACGGGACCGAACGAATACGAGAACAATGTAAACAATAACTGGTACACCAACTATATCGCATGCTGGTGTATGGACTATGCGCTTGAATCGGCCCATTGGGTTAAGGAGAATTATCCTAACGACTGGGAACGCATAAGGTCCAAAAGGTCGTTCGACATAACTGCCGAAGGAGACGTATGGCGCCAGATTACCGGCAATATGCACCTGCCCGAAGATAAGGAGCTGGGTATTTTTCTCCAGCAGGACGGCTACATGGACAAGGAACAGGTACTTGTCAAAGACCTCGACACTTCCAACCGGCCGCTAAACCAGAAATGGAGCTGGGACCGTATCCTGAGAAGCTGTTTTATTAAGCAGGCCGATGTCCTCCAAGGTATTTATTACTTCCAGGATAAATTCCCGAAAGATGTCATAGAGCGTAATTTCCGTTTTTACGAGCAGCGCACCGTACATGAATCCTCCCTTTCCCCGTGTGTACATTCGGTACTTGCAGCACGTATCGGCGACATTGATAAGGCTTACGAGATGTACCTGCGGGCATCACGGCTCGATTTGGACGACTACAACAGGGAAAACGAAGAAGGGTGCCATATTACGAGCATGGCAGGCTCCTGGCTGTCGATTGTCGAAGGATTCGGGGGAATGCGTGCAGACGGCGGCATGCTTTCGTTTTCGCCGAGGCTTCCACGCCAATGGGACGGTTACTCGTTCAAAGTAATCTATCGGGGAAGGATCGTCCATGTAAACGTTACGAAGTCCGGAACAGACGTCAGCCTCGAAAGCGGGGAACCCCTGGCGGTAAATGTAGACGGAAAGCAACGCACCATAAACTGATATTTAATCTTATAACTGCAAATTTTAAAACCCGATACCATGAAAAAGTTTTACGTTTTCTTCGCTCTCCTGGCGGCTGTCACCCTGGCGGCTTGCGGCACGAATACCGTGGCCGTTCAGGAAGAATCGTCTCATCCCGAGTGGAGCTACAATGCGGTAATGTACGAACTCAATACCCGCCAGTTTACACCCGAAGGAACCTTCGCTGCAGCCGAACAGCATCTGCCGAGGCTCAAACAGCTCGGTGTGGATATTATCTGGTTTATGCCGCTGCACCCGATCGGTGTGGAAGGACGCAAGGGCAAATTGGGAAGCTATTACTCGATTTCGGACTATAAGGCCGTGAACCCGGAATTCGGCACTATGGACGATTTCAAACGTTTCGTTTCCGAAGCACACGCGCAGGGATTCAAAGTGATTATGGACTGGGTTCCAAATCATACTTCACATGACGCGTTATGGATAAATAATGAAGGATGGTACGAATACGATGAGGACGGCAACCCGTATTATCCCTTCGACTGGTCCGATATCGCCCAACTCGATTTCAATAACCACGACATGCGGGCCGCAATGCTGGATGCGATGAAATTCTGGATCCGTGAAGCGGATATCGACGGCTACCGATGTGATTATGCCGTGGGACCTCCGATGGATTTCTGGACCAATGTTATCGAAGAACTCAAAGATGTCAAATCCGACATATTCATGCTTGCCGAAGCCGAAGAAGTGGAGCTGCATACGGAAGGCGGTTTCGATGCGGATTACGCTTGGGAAGCCCACCATATTATGAACGCTCTCGCCAAAGAAGAATATCCTATCGACTCACTTCGCAATTACCTCGTGCGTGATGCCCGGAGGTATCCGGCCGATGCAATCCGGCTTCAGATGACCTCCAACCATGACGAGAATTCATGGAACGGGACCGAGTTCGAAAGGTTGGGCGACGCAGCCAAAACTTTTGCGGTTCTCTCCTATGTTATCCCGGGTATGCCGTTGATTTACAACGGGCAGGAAGTTGGTTTCGACCGTCGCCTCGAATTTTTCGTTAAAGATGAAATAGACTGGGCTGACCGTGGAGGGTTCGGTGAGTTATATACCCGCTTGAATGCGCTTAAACACCGCAGCGGCGCTTTGGCTGCGGGTGAAAAAGGCGGTATCCCCGTCGAGATTGATACGGACAACCCGTTTCAGGTTTTCGCCATGTCGAGGGAATCCGGCGGAAACAAAGTCATTTCCGTATTCAACCTCTCGTCCCGGACAGCCGCGGTGAACGTAAATTTCGGAGCACACAGTGGAAATTACAAGGACGCCCTGACAGGAGATACGGTAGGCGTGGAGCAGGAGCAAATATATACGATGGAACCGTGGCAGTATATAATACTCGAGAATTAACCTCTCCCGGGTTATGAAAATTTACAGACTACTCCTTTTCTCCTCAACCATGCTGTTTTTCTTGCATGGCAAGGCCCAGCGCATTGAACGGGCTGAGCCGCTCAACTGGTGGACAGGCATGAATACCCCTTTACAGGTGATGTTCCACGGGCAAAATATTGGCGGGGCTGAGGTTAAAATAGACGGGGAAGGTATGGAAATAACGGGAGTGCATACAGCAGACAGCCCCAATTACCTCTTTGTCGATCTCGATGTTAAAGAGCCTGGCGACTACACTTTCGAGTTTAAACTCGGTAAAAAGACCTTTACATACCCGTACAATATTTCGGTTCGCCGGGAGGGGTCACGCTTCAGGGAGAGTTTTTCCTCTAAAGATTTCGTTTACCTCGTAATGCCCGACAGGTTTGCCAACGGTGACCCTTCCAACGACGGGACGGACGATACGGTTGAAAAACCCGATCGTTCGAATTACCACGGACGCCACGGCGGGGATATACAGGGAATCATAGACCATCTGGATTATATCGCCTCCCTCGGCGCTACGGCCCTATGGTCGACGCCCCTTATGCTCGATAACGACAGCCGGGGTTCGTACCACGGTTACGGTACCGCCGACTATTATATGATTGACCCCAGGTTCGGTACAAACGAATTGTACCGGGAGATGGTCGCCGAAGCCCACAGGCACGGAATAAAGATGATTATGGACGTGGTCACCAACCATTGCGGCATATCACACTGGTGGATGGACGACTTACCGTTCGCAGACTGGATTAACCGGTTCCCCGATTACACGGGCACCAGCCATGCCATGTCCCTTCCTATGTCGAACAACGCTTCGCAGTACGATACCGACCGTTTTTACCGGGGATGGTTCGTGCCTTCGATGCCTGATATGAACCTGACTAACCCGTACGTACTTCAATATTTCAGGCAATGGGCCGTATGGTGGATCGAACAGATGGATATCGACGGGCTGCGGGTGGATACCTACCCTTACAACGACAAATACGCGATGGCGGAATGGGTGCGGAGTGTCCTCGACGAATATCCGAACATATCGATAGTCGGGGAGAGCTGGCATCCGTTCACCCCTCAGGTGGCCTATTGGATCGGTGGACAGCTTAATTACGACGGGTTCGATTCGCACCTTCCGATGGGTATGGATTTTCCGCTAATGAACGCCATTAACAAGGTGTTGTCCGGAGAAGAAGATCAATCGACGGGCGCGACCGCGATTTATGACCTTGTGGCGCAGGATTTTATCTACCGCGACCCGAACCGGCTCATGATTTTCCTCGAAAACCACGATACGGACCATCTTGCAGATATTGCGGACGGTAACCCCGAGAAGGTTAAAATCGGCATGACCCTGATGGCCACAATGCGCGGAATGCCCCAGATGTGGACAGGAACGGAGCTTATGTTCCGCTCGCTCGACCGCAGCGTGGGTCACGGTGCCGCACGGATAGATTTTCCGGGTGGATGGCCCGGTGACGGTAGAAATCTATTTACGGAAGCCGACCGCACCGATGAAGAACAGTCGGTATTCGATTACGTCAGCAGGCTATTCAATTGGCGCAAAGGGAAGGAAGTAATACATACCGGCCGGACTGTTCAATTTTACGACCGGGACGGGAGTTATATTTTCTTCCGCTGTAACGATTACGAGGCGGTAATGGTCGTGGTAAATATTTCCGACCGGCCCAAAATAGTCGAATGGGATAAATACGGTGAAATTGTCGGTGGAGTAGCCTCTGGTTACGATATAGTCTCCGATGAATCCGTAAGTACGGCCACCGGCTATGAAGTCCGACCGTACGGTACTGCCGTAATTGAGTTTGCACTGAAATAAACAACCTATACAGAACAAATAAAACCTGAAGCTATGAAACTTATTACGAAACTCGCGTTACTGTTCAGTCTGCTGCTGGTCTTTGCGGCATGTACCGACGACGTGGACGGAATCCCTACCGATTCCAAATACGAGTACTACCTGGGCAGCCTGTCCATTACGCCGGCGAGCGATTACCTTATCTACGGCCTGGACGAACTGCGAATACTTTCCCTCAATAACAGCCTTATAGAGTACAACGAGATGAACGTAATATTCAATCAGCTCGCAGTATCCGGGGGAAAGAATGCCGTATGGGAAAAACAGACCCGTCTCGGCCAGTCGCTCCAATACCATTTCGACGAAGGAGACGACATGATCGGCCCCGGAGACCCCTCGGCCAAATATATCGTACGTTCGAAAGAGTGGACACACATTATCCTTCAGGAACAAAGCGGCAAGCCCCGGACTAATTTCGAGGGTTTCCGTTCATCGGTAAAGCAATGGATAGAGTATATCCGCGAGTATTGCCCCAATCCCGACGCCAAGATTTTGATTATGGTCAACTGGCCGTATGACACTTCAGGCAATTATGATGCGGATATGCAGGAAATGTTTGAAAATACGATAAAGGTAGCCCGGGAGAATGGAATCGGTATAATACCTGCCGGTAACGCCTATAATATAATAAACACAGAGGAAGGCTCGGCAATGCGCAATGCGCTTTATACGGATGATCGCCATCCCTCCGTTATGGCTTCTTACCTATCCGCCTGCGTATTCTACAACTGCCTCTTCAACGATAACCCGGAAGGGCTCGAGTATTACCCGAGCGACATAACCTCTTCCGAAGCGGCACTTATGCAGAAGCGTGCCCATGAAGCATCTAAAACTTACTCGAGCGTCTCCGATTATTCGGGTACCGTGGCCTACCATTATGAACTTCTCGCTCCTAACGGAGACATATTGAGTGCCGAGGATTTTCCGATTATATGGTCGGTAGACGGGGGCGGGACTATCGATGAGGACGGAGTATTCTACAGCGACGGAACTCCCGGTACTTACACCGTAAGGGCTGAAACGACTATCGAAAACAAAGAAGCGACCGCTTCAATCAGGGTTATCAATCCGGATGCCGTTGAACAGGAATATGTTTCACTTCAGGCTGGAGGATCTTATGCTCAGGATTTCAACGCTATAGGTACGGGTGCCGAAGCGATTTTGCCCGCGGGTTGGAGAATAGAGAAAATGACAGGTGCCACGGTCCAGAGGACAGTAGGAAGTTTCAATAACGCCGGCAAGACCACGGAACTTGAAGGCGGGGAGAACCTGGCTTCCAATGCCACGAACGGCCTTTATAACTTCGGAGCAAGTGCAAGTTCTACCGACCGTGCCGTAGGTGGTATCACTACAGGGGATACTGAAAAAACACAGGGAATAAACGTCTACCTGCATATCAAAAACAACGGAAGCCAGACCATACCGGCGATGGACCTCTCCTTCGATATCGAGAAATACCGCAAAGGGAACAACTCAGCGGGCTTCACGGCCGAGCTATACTGTTCGACCGACGGACTGAATTGGACTTCGGCCGGCGACAATTTCAAAGTATCGTTCGATTCCGATTCGGAAACGGCCGGATATGACGTCGTACCGGGTGAAATAAGAAGCGTATCGGGTATCCTTGCCGAGTCGCTCAGCCCCGGCGAATCGCTCTATTTTGCCTGGAATTTTTCCGTTACATCGGGCACCACTTCAAGCGGTGCGCAGGCGCTTGCACTCGACAATGTTTCCATTTCCGCCAGAAGTTCGGCTCCCGTCGATTACATAGAGGTCGGCGATGCGACCTACGTACAGGATTTTGACGCGATAGGCACCTCAGCGGAGGCCACCCTGCCCCAAGGTTGGAGAATCGAAAAACGGCTCGATTTTCCGCGTGTCGTAGGGTTCTTCTCCTTTGCAGGTTACCACACCGAACAGCAGGGCGGTATAAACATGTCTTCGTCCGCAAAGAACGGGCTTTATAATTTCGGGGCAGGTGATGCCGCTACCGCTACCGACCGGGCCATCGGCGGAGTCTCCACCGGTGTCGACGACGGAACCAGGGGGTGAATATCTACTCCAAATACCGCAACACGGGCCAGTCCGTATCTTCGGTCACCGTATCGTATGATGTCGAGAAATACCGGAATGGGAATAACTCAAACGGTTTCCGCATCCAGATGTACTACTCCAAAAACGGCCGCGACTGGACCGAAGCCGGCGGTATATTCAGGACCCATTTCGACCCGGATACCGATATGAACGGTCTTCCGGAGGTCCCTTCGGAAACCCGTACCGCGGCGGGTACGTTGTCCATACCGCTCGAAAGGAATGAGGACCTCTACCTCGCATGGAACTACTCCGTCAGTTCGGACAGCAATTGCAGCGGTGCAATGGCGCTGGGTATAGACAATGTGGAAGTGACATTCAACAGGTAACACATTGCCGGTAAACGGTAATGTATGATTCAAAGGCTGTCCCGCTCCCGCTTTATATAAGGAGCGGGGCAGTTGGTTAAAAACAATCCAAGAAATGAAAAAACCGATATTGATAATCGTTTTCCTAACCTTATGGATAGGATTTTCAACGGCCCGTGAGCTGCGGTCGCCGGATGGCAACCTGTTTCTGAAATTCACCGTTGAGTCCGACGGAACCCCTATTTACAGCTTGAAATATAAAGATATGACCGTTATAGCGCCGAGCAGTATGGGGTTTGAACTGGCGAAAACAGAAGCCGGATTATCCTCGCTTCATAACGGATTCAGCATCGTATCCCATTCTATCGGCAGCTTCGATGAGACCTGGGAGCCGGTTTGGGGCGAAGAAAAGCAGATACGCAACCGGTATAACGAGATGACGGTCACACTTAGGCAGGAGGAGACGGGCAGGATAATGGATATAAAATTTCGTCTGTTCGACGACGGTCTCGGATTCAGGTACGAATTTCCCGAGCAGCCCGGTTTAGTCTATTTTGTGATTGGGGAAGAGCTTACCCGGTTCGCGATGGCCGGCGACCATACTGCATTCTGGATTCCGGGAGATTACGACACACAAGAGTACGACTATACCACCTCACGCCTCTCGGAAATCAGGCACCTGTCGGAAGCGGAGATTACCAAACAGCCTCACGCATCCCAAACACCTTTTTCCCCGACAGGGGTGCAAACCGCCCTCCAAATGAAAACCGAGGACGGACTCTATATAAACATCCACGAAGCCGCGCTGGTCAATTATTCCTGCATGTATCTCGATTTGGACGATGAAAATTTTGTCTTCACTTCCCACCTCGTTCCCGACGCGCAGGGCTATAAAGGATATATGCAGACTCCCTGCACCACACCTTGGCGTACCGTTATCGTCAGCGACGATGCCCGCGACATACTTGCCAGCCGCTTAACCTTAAACCTTAACGAACCATGTAAATTAGAAGACACTTCATGGATACGGCCGATCAAATATATGGGCGTATGGTGGGAAATGATTACCGGTATGAGTACGTGGTCCTATACGGACGATTTTCTAAGCGTCCAACTCGGTCATACCGACTATCTCTCCGCCCGGCCGAACGGTCGTCACGGGGCTAATACCGACAATGTGATAAAATATATCGACTTCGCGGCCGACAACGGGTTCGACGCCGTGCTTGTCGAGGGATGGAATATCGGTTGGGAGGACTGGTCGGGACATTCCAAGGACTATGTTTTCGATTTTATAACTCCGTATCCCGATTTCGACCTCGAATTGATACGGGATTATGCGGCTTCCAAGGGCATCGAAATGATGATGCACCACGAGACCTCTTCGTCTGTCCGGAATTACGAGAGGCATCTGGACAAAGCCTATCGGTTTATGGCCGACAACGGTTACCGCAGCGTCAAAAGCGGCTATGTCGGCGATATTATCCCGAGGGGGGAGCACCATTACGGGCAGTGGATGGTAAACCATTATTTACACGCCGTGGAGAAAGCGGCCGGGTATAAAATTATGGTAAATGCACATGAAGCCGTGCGCCCTACCGGGCTGTGCAGGACCTACCCAAACCTAATCGGGAACGAATCGGCACGCGGAACGGAGTTTCAGGCTTTCGGCGGCAATAAGCCGAACCATACCACCGTCCTTCCTTTTACGCGGCTTATCGGCGGCCCGATGGATTATACGCCCGGCATTTTCGAAATGGATATAAGCAGGTACAACCCGGATAACCATTCCCGATCCAACACCACAATCGCGAACCAGTTATCCCTTTATGTTACCATGTACAGCCCGCTTCAAATGGCGGCCGATATCCCGGAGACTTACGCCCGGTTCCCCGATGCGTTCCGTTTTATAAGGGATGTGGCGGTCGATTGGGAGGAGAGCCGTTATATCGAAGCGGAACCGGGTCAGTATGTCACCATCGCAAGGAAGGAAAAGGACGGAGAGCGGTGGTTCGCGGGCTCCACGAACGGCGCCGAGGGCCGAACCTCTGTAATGCCGTTAGACTACCTTGAACCGGGTATAACCTATCTTGCAACCGTTTACAGCGATACTCCGGAGTCGGATTACCGTACCAATCCCCAGGCATATATAATAAAAGAATATATTGTAAACGAGAAATCCGTACTGGAACAATACTGTGCACCCGGCGGTGGATATGCCGTAAGTATTATTCCCTACAATGGAAATACGAAAGGTTATAAGAAGCTTAAGTAGCCTTATACCTGTTTTTTGCAGCCCCGGCCGATCACGGCCGGGGCTTGTTTTATTCGACAAACATTAATTTGCTACAATAACAGGCAGGGATAAGTAAATACGGAGGTTTTCACTTCGCCCCGCGATAACGGCGATTCAGGCCCGCGTTTTTCCGCTTCGCCCGGGAAGGATGGGGCCGCTGACAAGTATGGCTGTAAATTTGCAAAGCATCAGACAAAATTATCCGACTGTATGACTAAGGCCATCATAATCACGGTTTCCTGCACGGTCCTCGGCCTGCATTGTTTACGGGCCGGCAGTTTGCCGGAGCCGGTCTGCCCGGCGCAGGCGCCTGCCCTCTCCGCGGACAGCGGGCCGGCCGGCGGCGAAGAATATCCGGCCCCGGGTCAGGATTCCATCGCCGCTGAACTGCTCCGCCGGCAACACACCCCGCAATACCTGCTCACCCTCGAAGAGTGCATCGCATACGCCATGGGGAATAATTACGAACGTCAATCGGTGCTGATAACGGCGGAAAACCGCCAGCTCGAATACGAGCAGTCGCGTCGTGACCGCCTCCCATCGGTGAGCGCAACGGTGAGCGAAAACCTGAACCACGACAAAGGCAACGAAGCGGTTTGGAGCGGTAACGTGGGACTGAGTACCAGCCTGACAATCTTTCAGGGTGGCTCCCAAACCAATACCATCATCCAGAACCAATTGCTCACCGAGAGGGCCGAATACCAGGTATACCAGTACGACAACCAGCTAACCATCAACATCCTGCAATCGTTTCTTTCGATACTTGGTAACGACGAGCTCCTGAAATACCAGCGTTCGGTGCTCGAGGCGAGCCGCGAACAGCGCGACCAGGGACATGCGCTTTACGAGGCGGGGAGCATCCTCGAAAGCGATTACCTGTTACTTGAAGCGCAGTACGCATCCGATTTGAGCAACATCGTGGAAACGGAAATCAGCAGGGCGAACGACCTGTTGGCATTGAAAAGCCTGCTGTCGCTCGACCCGCAGACCTCACTGGACATCGTGTTTCCCGATTCGGCACAGGTAGCACCCGAATTGCTTCCGGCGGAGGATTACGTCCTTCAGCGGGCTATGACCACACTTCCCGACCTTATAATAAGCGGTTACAACGTGGAAATCGCCCAGATGGACGTGCGGCTCGCTAAAGCGGCCCTCTCCCCCACCGTATCCCTTGGCGGGGGACTCGGTACGGGCCACAACAATTTCAACAACCTCGGCAGCCAGCTCAACCACAGGCTGAACGAACAGGTAGGCCTGTCGGTCAGCATTCCCATTTTCAACCGGGGCCGTACGCGTACCCAGATCAAGCAGTCGCAGCTCGCGCTGCGGCAGGCGGAGCTCGACGAGCTGCAGACCGAGTTGGATATACGACAGGCCGTCCTCCAGGAGTACCAGAATGTGGTGGCGTCGGCAAGCCGCTACCATGCCTCGGGGCTGAAACAGGAAGCCTATCTTCGCTCGTTCGAGGCTTACAAGGTGCAGTTCGATTACGGGGCCATTACCACTGTCGACCTGCTCCAGCAGCAGAACAACTATATCAGCGCCATGAACGAGTACATTCAAAATAAATACAGTTATATCTTCCGGCGCAAGGTGCTGGACGTCTACATGGGCAACCGGATAACAATGTAAGATTATGGGAATAACCGATAAAAACAAAAGACAGGGCTTCACGGCGGGCCGCCTCGCGGCCCTGGCCGTCGTGCCGGCTATCGCGCTCTCATGCGGGGGGCGCAATGTGGTGAACGTATCCACGGCCCTGGCCGAACCCGGCAGGGTCGAGACCACGATAATGGCAACGGGCTATATACAGCCGGTGGAACAGGTCGAAGTCGGTACGCAGGTATCGGGTGTGGTGGAGAAGATTTACGTCGACTTCAATTCGGTGGTCCGAAAGGGCGAACTGCTGGCCGAACTGGATAAATCGACGCTCAACGAAAAACTGTCGCAGGCCCGTTCCAACGTCACCAGCGCCCAGAGCAACCTTACCTACGCCCGGCAGAATTTCGACCGGGTAACCCAGCTCCACAGCGCGAAGGCAGCCACCGCCGTGGCGCTCGAAGAGGCTGTCAACCAACTCGACCAGGCCCAGACCTCATACGACAACGCCCTGGCGAACCTCAACACCGCCCGGGTGGACCTCTCGTACGCCGATATCTTTTCCCCCATCGACGGGGTCGTACTCGACCGGAGTATCGCCGAGGGGCAGACAGTTGCGGCATCGTTCAGCACCCCCACCCTGTTCACCATCGCCGAGGACCTTACCAAGATGCAGGTCGAGGCCGACGTGGACGAGGCCGACATAGGCCGCGTGCGCGAGGGACAGGCGGTGACATTCACCGTGGACGCCTACCCCGACGACACGTTCCACGGCACCGTCAGCCAGATACGGCTCCAGCCCACCGTCACCAACAACGTGGTGACATATACCGTTATAGTGGAAGCCCCGAACGACGACGAAAAACTCTTTCCGGGCATGACGGCCAACATTACGGTGGTGACCGACAGCGAGAGCGGACTGGTGGTGCCGCTGAGCGCCCTGACGTTCCGCATGACAGCCGAGACGGCCTCCCGCCTGAACCTTCCCGAAGAGACTGCCATGCAGGGCGGACCGTCGATGCAGGGTGTGTGGGTGAAAAACGGCGACCGGTACGAGAACCGGACCGTCACCCCGGGCATTAACGACGGCATCGAGACCATCATCCGGTCGGGCCTTGCCGAAGGCGAGGAGGTAGTGCTGAACGTGAGCGTTGCGACCAAGAAAAGCGATGGCGAGGCGGCTTCGAACCCGCTGATGCCGGGCCGGCCCGGAGGAAACCGCAGGTAATGCATCCCGGGAGCGGATGTGACAAATAAACTTCCGGCGGACCGGCGGACGAAGTTGGTAAGGCATGTAAACTTCCGGCGGCCGGCAGACAGTTCAGGCCAGTAGAACAGGCAGCCCGGGCAGGCCGCCCGCGAACGAAAGGAAATAAGACAACGGCCCCCGGCCATTTCCCGGCCGGACAGACGGCAACACATTTAAACCGGTTATACCGATGGAGACAATTATAAGGGTCGAAAAACTAAGGCGGGACTTCCAGGTCGGCAGCGAAATAGTCCATGCCCTTCGCGGCATTTCGTTCGAAGTTTCGGCCGGCGAGTTCGTGAGCATAATGGGAACCAGCGGAAGCGGCAAATCCACCCTGCTCAATATTCTCGGGTGCCTCGACAAACCCACTTCGGGCGAATATTACATCGACGGTACGCCCGTAAGCAGCAAGGGGAAGGACGAGCTGTCCACCCTGCGCAACCGGAAGATAGGTTTTATCTTCCAGTCATACAACCTGCTGGCGCGGACCACCGCCCTCGAGAATGTGGAGCTTCCGCTGCTTTACAATCCCGCCGTAACGTCGGCCGAGCGGCGGCGGCGGGCCGAAACCGCTCTCGAAATGGTAGGCCTCACCGACCGCATGGGCCACATGCCCAACCAGTTGTCCGGCGGGCAACAGCAGAGGGTAGCTATCGCGAGGGCGCTTGTGAACGACCCCGTGATACTGCTTGCCGACGAGGCCACGGGTAACCTCGACACCCGCACCTCCTACGAGATAATGAGCCTGTTCCAGGAGCTCAACGCCAACGGCAAAACCATCGCCTTCGTAACGCACGAGCCGGATATCGCCATCTTCACCGGGCGGACCATAATGCTGCGCGACGGGAACATCATCCGCGACGAGCCGATGGAAACCCAATCGGCCCGGGAGGCGCTCGAGGCCCTGCCCCCAGCGCAGGATTATTGACAAGGCCACCCTCCCGCCCGGAGCAGGCCATTAACAAAAAAGCGTAGAAATGAAATTCGCAAACCTACTCAAAATAGCCGGCAAGGCTCTACTGCGCAACAAGACCCGTGCGCTCCTGACCATGCTGGGCATCATAATCGGTATCGCCTCCGTGATAGCAATGGTGAGCCTCGGCCAGAGTTCGCAGAAGAGCATCAACGACCAGATAAGCACGATGGGCACCAATCTGATTACCGTAATGCGGGCGGCGCAGCGTCAGGGCGGTGTAAACATCGGCTCGGCAAACCTGCAGACCCTTACGGCGAAGGACGTCGACGCGATCCTCGAAAGCCCCTACATCAGTATGGCCACCCCGGTGGTAACCGCCAGCGACCAGCTCGTATACGGGTCCAACAACTGGCCCGGCTCGATACAGGGGGGCAATCCGTACCTGCTCGATATCCGGAAACTTGAGATAGCCTCCGGCACCAACTTCACATGGCAGGACGTGACCAACTCCACCAAGGTCTGCGTCATAGGCCAGACCGTGGCGGACGAGCTCTTCCCCGACGGGGAGGACCCGGTCGGCAAAATTATCCGCTTCGGCAAGATTCCCTTTAAAGTAATCGGCGTACTGGCCCCCAAAGGGCAGAACCAGATGGGCCAGGACCAGGACGATATCCTTATCGCCCCCTATACAACAGTGCAGAAGCGTATCCTCGCCATCAACTACCTCCATTCGATAATGGCCTCGGCGGCGTCCGAGGAGGTGGCGACGCTGGCGCAGGACGACGTGGAAGCCATCCTGCGCAAACAGCACAAGATAAAACCGGGGCAGGAGGACGATTTCCGGGTGCGCACCCAGCAGGAGATACTCGAAACGATGGAATCCGTGAGCGGATTCCTGACGGTCCTGCTGGCGGCCATCGCATCCATTTCGCTGGTAGTGGGCGGAATCGGCATTATGAACATAATGTATGTGACGGTGACCGAGCGGACCCGCGAGATAGGACTCCGCATGTCCATCGGCGCCAAGAACCGCGATATCCTGCTTCAGTTCCTGTTCGAAAGTACCATCCTGAGCCTTATCGGCGGGGTAATCGGGATACTCCTCGGGCTGGGGCTGTCGTACGCGGCTTCGACGGCGCTCAACTGGCCGTTCGTGGTAAGCACCACGGCCGTAGTGGCCTCGTTCATAGTATGCGCGGCGACCGGGATATTCTTCGGTTGGTACCCGGCCCGCAAGGCCTCCTCGCTCAACCCGATAACCGCCCTGCGGTACGAGTAGGTTGTGGCTTAAGTTATAAATGATATAAAGATGTAGATCTCCACAGCGCTCGCGATGACACTTAGCATGGTAAGGGAAACTCTTTTACGGTAATACATCTCCCGGTCCGCTACCCGGACCCGGTGGAAAGAACGCCAGTCGCTGGGAACAACATCCCGTATCCGGCGAACTCAATTCTTCTTCCCGAATTTAGGCGTAAATTCTATGTAGAACCCATAGTTGCGGCCGGCCATCGGGCGGGAAAGCACCGACTCGTATTCTTCGCCGAAAAGATTGTTCACCGCGAACTTCACCGATATTCCGGCCCATTTGAAGCCGAACGATTTTTCGAGAGAAACATCGCTCATAAAATAGGGTTCGAGCCGGCCCACCCTGGTCGCCGTTTCGTTGCTCGAGGTGGTGAACCGCTCGCTGTAATAGTTCCATTTCCAGGTCAGCATCCATGTGCGCCAGCCGAGCTTGCCGGTAATGGCCGAAGAGTATTTCGGAATGTAGACCAGTTGTTTGCCTATCGACTCGTCTCCCCAGCTCGACGGGTCGCCGTAGTTGACGGATTTAGTAAGCGCAAAAACCCCGTCGGCAGTCAGGCTCCAGTCGCGTGCCAACCTCGCCGCAAGCCTGCCCTTCGCCTCCAGTCCGTAACTGTGGACTTTCTTAACGTTCAAGGGTGACCAGAAACCTTTAAAAGTAGGAAGCCACACTATCCAGTCGCGGATATGCGAATCGAAAGCCGTCACCTCCGCCTGAAGCCGCACCATCCCGGCATCCCCCACCCCGAATGCGGCGCCGAAATCGTAAGTGTAACCCTTCTCGCTTTTGAGGTCCGGGTTGCCTCCCGGCATGAAATAGAGGTCGTTAAGCGTGGGGAAGCGGAAGTTACGGGCCACCGAGGCCTTAACGGTCACCTCCCCCGCTTTCGACAGCAGATAGTCGGCGAAAAAAGCGGGTATTACCGGCGTCCACTCGCTGCCGTAAAGCTCCTGCCGGATGTTCGCCGCGAGTCCGAGGCGCTCCACCGGACGGTATTTAACGGATGCGAAAGCCGAGAGTTCCACACGCGCCTGGTCGTAACCCACCGTGGCAGCCTCGCCCGACTGGGTTATTATCGCCCGGTCCGTGCTTTTAACGAAGTGCTGGTGGGCCGAAACGTTCCCGGCGAACATCCATTTCGAGCCGAGGTAGTATTCGGCGCCGAAGCGGCCGTAGACCGTGTTGACGTAACTCTGCGAATGGATCATCTCCTGCAACGTCCCGTTACCCAGGTCGCCGAGGTAGACGTACATCAGGTCGGTGTAGGTATAACCCGCGTTTGCGTAGAGCTTGTTATCGGCCCGGTAACGGTCCCACGAAACGGTGGCGCGCACGGTCTGCTCGTCCTGTCGGTTTTTCGACCGGCTCTCGTCCTTGTAATCCACATTCAGCATCGGCACGCCACGCCGCGAGTCGGTGAACCAGACCGAGCCGCCGAGCCGGTTGCCCGCCCCCGCGTCATAATAGAACTCCTGCAAGGCGTGAAAATCTTTGAACGAACCGTTCTTATTCCGCTCCTGCGGGTAACTCCAGTCGACGATATTCCTCTCCTCGTCGTAGACGTAATCCTTTTTCCTGTAATTGGTATATTTGAAATCGTTGTCCGACGAGGCGTAATATATGCGGGTGGAGGTTTGCAGGCGGTGAGTTCCGTATGTGACGCGGAGGAATTCGTCGAACGTCTTGAAACTACCCACTCCCTGAATATAGCGAACCCCGAGACCGTCCCCGTAGGCAGGCTTTGTGGACAAAACCACAGCCCCGCCCAGACCGCCACCCGTAACGCCGACCGAACCGGCACCGTGGTAGAGACTGGCGTCGTCGACGAAGTAGGAAGGAATCAGCGAGAAGTCGACCATTCCGAGCATCGGGGAGTTCATCTTCATCCCGTTCCATGTGACCTGCGTGTGTGACGGGGCGGTGCCGCGGAACGACGCGGTGGAGAGGGTCGCACGGCCGTAGGACTTAATAAATACGGAGGTGCCCTGCGACAGCACCTCGGCCATGCTGTTGGTCACATTGTCCCGGAGAGAAACCGTGTCCAGCACGGTTTTATGGGCGCCGATATCTTCCAATATACGCCTCTCCGTGACGGTCACCTGTTCTATCTCCACCGTACGGTGGACGTCAGGGACCTGCCCGACGGCACCGGCGGCGAGGAGTGTAAGAAATGCGGAAAGTTTTACCTTTAAATCCATTCGCGCCGGGGTTACCTGAAACAAAATGAACCGGGAATAATCCCCACCCTGAAGCTGTCGAGCAGCTCCCCGTCGGAGGAATACCTGTAAACGATACCGGGCTGCTGGTAATCTATCGCATCGGCCACATACACGTCCGAGGTTACCGGATTCACGTCCAGCCCGTAAAATATAGTACCCCGGTATTCGATAAACGGCCGAACGGGGAAGCGGTCCTCTTCCACGCCCATCCGCCATACCGATTTATGGATAAAGTATAGCGTATCGAGCGTGCCGTTAAGACAGAGTTGTGACGGCCGATCGCCTACCGCGAAATCGAACCTTTTCTCTACGGTGCGCGTGGCCGCGTCGATACGGAACAGCGCCGGGGCTTCGTACCCGTAGGGACTGCCCTCGTAACCGCCGTCGGTGACGGTCCAAATTTTGCCGTTCCTGTCCAGTACGAGCGATGTGGGCTGGATGCCCACTTCTATCTCATCCACAACGGCGTCGGTCTCGGTGTTGATTACAAGTATCCTGTTGTCGTAGGACCAGCAATTGGTGAACACGTACTTGTCCCACTGTACCATCTGCTCGGTGGAATTGTGGCCGCCCGTATCTATGCGGCCCGTAATTTCGTAGGTCCGGGGATTGAAAACCGTGATACGCGGGTCGTACAGGTCCGTTACGTAAGCCTTCGTGTCGCTGACGAAATGGATATGGCGCGGCGAGGTGAGCGGCCCTATTTCGCCCACTACTTTGAAGGTGTCGATATCGATTACGAAAATTATTCCCGAATTGTTGACCACGATAAAACCGCGGTCGTCTTTTATAACCATCGACTGGGCAACGTCTCCGAGGTTTATCCCGTTGGCGCGGATAAATACTTCGTTCCGGATTTCGCCCGTACTGGGTGTGTAGTAGGAAAGGGATGCGTTCCCGTACATGAAATTACCTTCATTGGTAATGAATACCCCGTCGCCCGAAGGAACGTATTGGAAGAAAAAATCCTCTTCGTCCATCGGGCCGTAGTCCATACAGGAAGAGAAAAAGACAGCCGGCAGCAGGAACAGAAAACCTGCTAAAAGGGTTCCGGGAGCAGTACGGGAAAAAATATGAAGCCTTGCCATTTCCAACCGGGTTAAGGTGGATGCCGTTAGCGGAAAACCTTAGTGAGCCTGCGAAATAAGGGACCGGATTTATGGCTTATTGATAAATCGGGAAAACGCCGGCAAACTCCTATTCTCCGCAGGAGCAGTCCGTAATATCCGCACGGGCAGGTCTTCTGACTCGTTCCGCTCCGGCGCCTTCCCATCCCCTGGCGGGAACAGTGGCAAAGATTGCCGGAATTTTGTGCCCCTCACATAGGGGCAGGAACTTACAGCAGCGGGAACTGTTGCCGGTTTTCACGGCATTCCCTTTTAATCCCTCGCGCCTTATCGGCGCACCACGGGAACCGGTGCGAGGGCAAAAGTAATACTTTGCCGGGACTTATTTAAATCCTAAACCGGTTTTCTTCCAATAAACAATAGTACGGTTAACATATTGCGGCCACTTTCTAACCGGGCCGCATTACCTGTCATGGAACCCGGTGGTGAGTCCGGCCCAGGATTTCCACCTGCCCGGCTGTTTCGGGAGTTGCTTTTCGCGTATGGTTGGTCACCTGAAAGCCGAACGCCTCCTTGTAAGGGGGCAGTTTTGTTCTCTTTTTTTGCGGTAATACCTAAAAAAAAGATAAAACCCCCGACGGCGGAGAGGGGGGTATCGGATAGAAATATTATCTTTGTGCACTTAATCTACCTGAATTTTATATGGCAACACAAAGATTCAATGCGCTGGAGTCGCTTAACTGTTTACAGGCCGTCGAGCCTAAGATACCCGACGGGAAGATATCCGATTATTTCGGTGTGGACGTGTTCAGCAAGGAGCAGATGCGCCAATACCTACCTAAAGACGTTTACGAGAGCGTTATAGCCTCGATAGATTCCGGCCAGCGAATCGACCGAAAGATAGCCAACCAGGTGGCCAGTGGCATGAAGGCATGGGCCATGGACCACGGGGCTACCCATTACACCCACTGGTTCCAGCCGCTCAACGACTCGACGGCCGAGAAGCACGACGCTTTTTTCGAACCCATAGTGGGGGGCGGCTCGTTCGAGTTTTTCAGCGGCGACCTGCTCGTTCAGCAGGAGCCGGACGCTTCGTCGTTCCCAAACGGCGGCCTGCGCAACACGTTCGAGGCGCGCGGGTACAGCGCGTGGGACCCCTCGTCACCGGCCTTCATAGTGGACCGCACCCTCTGTATACCGAGTATTTTCGTGGCCTACACCGGGGAGGCGCTCGACTTCAAAACCCCGCTCCTGAAATCGCTGAACGCGCTGGATAAAGCGGCGGTGGAGGTTGCGCAGTATTTCGATAAGGACGTGACTAAAGTGTACGCAACGCTTGGCTGGGAACAGGAGTATTTCCTTGTGGACGAGGCCCTTTTCAACGCCCGCCCCGACCTTGTGCAGACCGGCCGGACGCTGATGGGACACACCGCCGCCAAGGACCAGCAGTTGGACGACCATTACTGGGGATCGATACCCGAGCGGGTGGCCAACTTTATGAAAGATTTCGAGTACCAGTCGTACCGGCTGGGAATACCCATCAAAACCCGCCATAACGAGGTGGCGCCCAACCAGTTCGAATGCGCGCCGATGTTCGAGGAGGCCAATATCGCGGTCGACCACAATACCCTGCTTATGACCATTATGCGGAAGACCGCGGCAAAGCACAGGCTCAAGGTGCTGTTCCATGAGAAGCCTTTTATGGGTGTGAACGGCTCCGGTAAGCACTGCAACTGGTCGATGGCCACAGATACCGGCGTGAACCTGCTGGCACCGGGTAAGACCCCGAAAACCAATATGCAGTTCCTGGCCTTCTTCGTCTGCACTCTCAAGGCGGCGAAGGACCACGGCACCCTGATGATGGCATCCATCGCTTCGGCTACCAATTCGCACCGGCTGGGCGGCCACGAGGCCCCTCCGGGAATCCTGTCGGTGTTCGCCGGGTCGACCATCAACGCGATACTCGACCAGATCGAGCAGCGCATCAGCGACAAGAAGCTCACCCCGGACGAGAAGACCGAAATTAAACTCGACATAGGCAAAATACCCGATATCCTGCTGGACAACACCGACCGTAACCGCACCTCGCCGTTCGCCTTCACAGGCAACCGGTTCGAGTTCCGCGCCACCGGTTCGTCGAGCAACTGCGCCCTGCCCCTTATCGTGCTCAACAGCGCGATGACGGTTCAATTGCGCCGCTTCAAAAAAGACGTTGAAAAACTTATCGAGAAGGGGGTCAAGAAAGATGAAGCGATACTCCAGGTAATCCGCCAGTTCATCATAGAATCCAAAAAGATACGGTTCGAAGGTAACAATTACAGCGACGAGTGGCAGAAGGAGGCCGCCAAGCGCGGACTGCGCGGGATAAGCAACGTGCCGCAGGCGTTCAAGGAGTACCTCATGCCCGAGAGCATCGATATGTTCGAAAGTGTCGGCACCCTCACCCGTACCGAGCTGGCAGCCCGTTATGAGGTAAAGAACGAGACGTTTATAAAGAAAATCCAGATAGAGTCGCGTGTGATGGGCGATCTGGCCGCCAACCATATCATTCCCATCGCCATCAAATACCAGAACGTACTTATTGAGAATGTGCGCGGCCTGAAGGAGATATTCGGCGACGAATACCTGGAAATGGCCCGGGAGGAGATCCGGACCATCAAGGAGATAAACCGCCATGTGGAATATATCCGCGAGCACTCGCACTTGATGGTGGAGGCACGTAAGAAATGGAACTCGGTGGAAAACATCGTGGACCGGGCTTTCGGTTACGAAGAAGAGGTACGTCCCTACCTCGACGATATCCGCGACCATATCGACAAGCTGGAGCTTATCATTGACGACCAGCTCTGGCCCCTGCCGAAATACAGGGAGTTGATGAGTTTCAGCTAACCTTTAAAAGCAGCCTTACGGCTGCTTTTAATTTTTCCAATGTCCTTTCATTCGCTGTACACGGCGGCCAGTCTTTCAATCCACTCGACGGCAATCCGCAAGGGTTCCGTGGAAACCTTCGGCCCGAGGTTATGGCCGAGCGACGGAAACAGGCAATGTTCATAAGGTTTACCGGCGGACACGAGAGTATTAAGCCTTTCGACGCATAATCCGGCGGGAAATTGCAGAGCCTTTTGCCCGAACATCCACAATCCCGGAATAGTAAGCTCTCGGAGGATATCGTACGGGTCGGTGCTTTCGAAACGGTAGCGGTCGCCGGCAGTGGCGACGTATTCACGTGCCTGTTCGAGGGTATGGTCATCCCAGTAGGAAGGTTTATCTTCGGTATGGAACTGGAACCGGAGTTGCTCGAGGGTGGATATGACAGGACCGCTGAAAAGAACCATGAAATTAACCCGGGGATTTTCACGGGCCGCCAGGGGGATAATCCATCCTGCCTGACTGAAACCGACCAAGCCTGTCAGCAGGTCCGGGTTACGCCGGCAAAGCTCATCCACCGCCGCTTCAGCGTCTCCGGCCAGGAGCTTCAGGTTCCCACGGTCGATATTGTTAGTCCCGACTTCCGGCCCGGCATAAACCCCGCCCGAAAGGCCCACGCCCCGTTTGTCGTAAGTAAGCACGGTTATCCCCGTTTCGGCCAGCAACATGGCAAAATCGGCCATGCGGGGAGTCCGGTCGGAACCATGGACGAGGACCACCGCTGCGTGAGGGTCCGAAGGTGTGTAAATTGTGCCGGAGAGGATGGCGCCGTTACTTTCGAAAGTAACTTCATTTTGTGTTATTACAGGAGTTCGGGATTTCGCCGGGGACCAGGCAGTAAGCGCCAGCAGAAACAAAAGTCCGGCCCGGAAAGATACCGGGACCCCGTTATATGTTTTAGATTTCATAGTCTGTTCGGTTTTCTGTCACCTGCGGCATATCTTACTGAACTCGCACCATTCGCACGTCCGGGTATCTTCACACTGCCGGAAGGGCTCCGAAAAGTCGAACAACTCCCCGAGGCTGGCGGCCAGCAATTCCTCGAAGCTCTCGCCATACTCCGCGTAAGATGTTACCCGGACTTTCCGCTCCCTATCGGAAAGCAAAGGGGAATACCCTTCCGCATTGAGGTTTCGCACATAATAGAGTGCCGGCTGGACGTCGCAGTCGTGCTTACGCGAGAGGATAAACCCGTAAAGCAGGGTCTGGAAAGCGGCCGCATTACGATCGCGGGCCAGCGGCGAGAACAAAGCCCCCACCCCGTTGAACGAGAGCGCCTCGCGCCCCGTCTTATAGTCCACAACCCTCAGGCGACCGTCGGGAAGCCTGTCCAGCCGGTCGGCCAGCCCCCGGAACCCCACCGATAGCGGTTCCCCGCGGCTCCGGAATGCGAACGGGGCGGATACCTGATCCTCGGTGCTGATTATCCGGAACGCCGGTCCGCCGGCATCGTAGGGCAGGATACATTTGTTTATGTATCGCGCGATGATATCGGACACCAGCATAAGGTTGCCGCCGTATTCGTCCCGTGGTATCTCCTCACCCTTGAGGTATTCGTCCCGCACGGCGCCCGCGACCGCCTGTTCCACGGCAGGGCTGCACCTGAGCGCTTCGATGGCCGGCCGGGGGTCGTCCGCACCGCAGAGGGGAGCGTAGAGCAGTTCCATAGAGCGGTGCAGGATGGTACCGAACATCGGCGCGTCTATCTCCTCGCCCGGGTCATCCTCTTCATACAGGCCGGCGACCGAATGGAAATAGAACTTAAGCGGGCATGCGATATAGTTGTGGAAAGAAGTGGGCGATAGTTGTTTTTCGCCTGTAAGGAACCGGGTAAGCCGCTCTGACGTATCGCCGGTTTTCGGGACCTCCACCCCTTGCCGGAGCGGCACGGTAACGTCCAGCCCGAGCCCTCGCCGGAGCAGGCTGTGCGGCGACTCGTAGGAGAGTTGGTAGATATACCGGCTCTGCTCCCCGCTGCTTTTTTCGTCCGATTTGGAACTGTAAACCAGATGGACGTTCTCCGCTCTCTGGAGAAGGCGGTAGAAGTAGTAAGCATAGACCCCCTCGTGGTGCTGCGGGGTCGGTAGGCCGTAAGCCAGCCGGAGGTTGTACGGAATGAACGAGTAGGAGGTGACGCGGTTTCCGGGGAAGTTGTCGTCGTTCATCGAAAGGACGATAACGTTGCGGAAATCGAGGTTCCGCGTCTCGAGGATACCCATCACCTGCACGCCCCGGAGCGGTTCGCCCTCAAATGGGATGCGGGTGTTCTGCAATATTTTCCGCACAAGCGACAGGAACACTTTGGCAGTGATTTCCAGGCCGCAGGCATCCAGACTGTTAGCCACACGGCGCAGGTTGTCGGCAATGAGCACCAGTTGGTCCCTGTCCTGTCCCCGCTCCGGCCCGGCAAGCCCCGGCGAAGAAAGGACGGCCGAGAGAGCCGACACGAGGTAATCCGAAAGGTCTTTCCATTCACCTCCCGCCCCGGCGAGAAGGGTCGAGAGAGGAGAGGCTTCCGGAACCATCCCGGTTATATCGGGATAAAGTACCCGACGGCGCTTCACCTCCGCCGCGATTTTCTCCGAAACGGCCGGGTCCATATCCGCAATGTAGGGGTGAGCCAGCAGGCCCGTCAGGTCCGGATAGCGGAACAACGCCCTTTCCCCGCGCATCTTACGTCGCGCCTGCATTTCCGCAAGCCGTTCGTAGAGGGTATAAGCCGGGGTCAGTTTGAGCGGGTAGCCCATCGTTATATTTATATCGCCCACGCTGTCGGGGATGGAGGAAAGCACGGGCATCAGTAGGTTTTCGTCGGTAAGGACAATTGCGGTCTCCTTGTCCGGTACCTGCCCCGTCCGGGCGGCAAGCTGCCGAAGGGCTTCCCCGGCGTATTTGCATTGCATACTGTCCGACGGCGAGGAGACGACCGTTATCCGCTTAGCTCGGACGAAATTGTCCGTAGGACCCAACGGCTCCCGTTGTGGGAACAACCTGCGGTTCTCGCGGATGAAAAGGCCCGCCTCCTGATCGGGGTCGGCGGTATAATAATCGTCGTAGTCCCAGAAAAATTCCGCATCGCAGCAGGCGGACAGATGCCGGAACAGGATTTTTTCACACCCTGTCAGTGCGTTGAACCCGGCTATCACATAACCTTTGCAGCCGGTGCCGGCGTCGGGAGGTAACAGCCCGGCGGCGATATTGTCGGCCGCCTGCCGGTAGACCATACCCGGGTAACCTATGCCTTTCGAAGCCAGCACCTCCCGGTAGCGGGTATAAATATCGTGGAGGGACGCCCAGATATCGAGGAACTTGCGCTTTTCGTCGGAGTATCCGTTCTCGTGGCCGAAACTCTTCCAGAAGCGGGCTATAATTTCGGCCTGCTCAGGTTCGAGGTAGCCGGTCTCATTTTCCAGCTCCTTCAGGTCGGCGATATTACGGAAAAGCATCCCCGCGTCGATCATATACTTGTCGATGGAATCGAAGTCCGAAAGGAGCATTTCGCCCCAGTAGTAGAACGAATCGAACGTCTCGGCGTGGAACCGGGAGTATACCTTGTAAAGTTCGGCCACCAGCGGGATACGCTCCCCGACCGTAAGGGCGGAGTAACGCTGCATAACGTCGTCCACCGTACGGAATTCCGGCGACCAGAGCGGCTTCCCGGCCACCCCGGTGAGAGCATCCGTAAAAAACAACCTTGCCCTGCGGCTGGGGAATATAATACAAAGGGACGAAATATCGTCCCCGTACCGTCGGTATAGATTCTCCGCAAGAAGCGAAAGGAATGTCTGCATCGTTTATCTTTGCCGGCAGGTATTTCCGTTAACAATGAACACCGTACCTATATTATCAATATCCGCATTGCCGACCGGTCGGTCTGCCGGTCGGCAGATTTGACGGTCATACGGCACCACTCCCGAAAAACCCGGCAGCCGGTCCGGTATGGCCAGGGACCATCCTTAACGGATCCGGGATCAGTCGCCGATATTCAGGATGCTGGAGCCGAACATGCCCGAACTCATCCGGGAAGTCTTGTCGCGCATAACGCGGGGCTGGCCTTTGTAGAAAATAGTGGAACTGGTCTTCGCATTGGCCACCAGGCGTTCTTCAACGCTGATATACAGTTCCGCTCCCGTGGCCGTATCCACCTCGGCCGAAACCACCGCCATTTCGCGGGCGTCCACCTTGCTCCGCTCGGAGGCCGACATGGTAAGGTACTTGGCCTCCCCGGTGAACAGCGCCGCGGAATTACCCGACACGCCGGCAATCAGGTCCAACACCTCGAACCCGACCGTAACCGTCGCGCCGCCGTTGGCCGTGAAGTGGAAAATATCGCCCGTGAGAGGCTCCGCGGAGGTAAACTCGCTGCCCGACACGGTGACGGCGTTAAGGCCCTCGGTATAGTAAACCTTCACGTCGGCATGGCCCTTACCCTTCGAACCGGAAGAGTTGAGCGACACAGTCAGCGTCCCGTTAGATACAATCCAGCGCAGTTTCGTAATGTCGGCGTCGGTAAGTATTATCTCTATGCTGCTGGTTTCCGAGCGGATAAGCTCGGCGGTTATATTGCCCGAGAAGGAAACCGCGTTGAAATCGTCGAGGTTTTCGCTCTGTATAGTCTGCTGCGCCATAACGCTCAGGGCCGTGAATAATATCGCTGCGGCCAGTGCTGTCGCTTTTTTCATATCTAACGGTTATTTGGTTTCGTTTAAACGATGCAAGATACTATTTTTTTGTAAAACCGGCTGTTCCCTTATTCCGATATTTTAGCGCAGACCGCATGAAAGCAAGTTGTAAAAACGCCTCGCGATAACAATTTCCAGCATTGTCATTTCCCCGGGAGTCGGTAATTTTATACCTTTGACAATCTTCCGGGACAGCATTGCACGGGTAAGGTTTTCCCTTTGCCGCGGAGTGGTTTCACCGGGGAGTATAGATAAACCCTAATGGGAGAGGTCAGGATAATAAAAGCATCGGCCGGGTCGGGAAAAACATTCCGGCTGGCATACCAGTATATACGCGCGGTAGTGGAGGAACCGATGCAGTACAGGCATATCCTCGCGGTTACGTTCACAAATAAAGCGACCGAGGAGATGAAACGCCGTATCGTCTCCGAACTCAACGCATTGGCCGAAGGCGATAACTCGGCATACATGGATATGCTCGCCGTCGATACCGGCCTCACACGGGAGGAAATATCCCGAAGGGCCCTCAAGGCCCGCACGCGGATACTGCACGATTACAGCCGCTTCGCGGTACTGACTATAGACAAGTTTTTCCAGCGTATAATCCGTTCGTTCGTAAAGGAACTGGGGATAGACCTCAATTTCAATCTCGAACTCCAGACCGACGGGCTTGTGGGCCGGTCGGCCGAAGCCCTCGTGGAGCGGATGGCCGTGGACGGTGAGCTTAGGCGGTGGCTGTCCGAAT
Source organism: Alistipes sp. (assembly GCA_021202985.1). Taxonomy (GTDB): domain Bacteria; phylum Bacteroidota; class Bacteroidia; order Bacteroidales; family Rikenellaceae; genus WRDF01. Next base: position 7,410 of record JAJQCA010000024.1, on the reverse strand, counting down.
ATGTGGAGGAGCGTATAGACGATAACCGCCAGTGGGATATCCGGCAGAGCCTGACGGCCATCGGCAACGAGCTGTTCCGTGAGAATTTCCGGCGCGTGGCGGCCGAAGCCCCCGGCAAGGAGACGTTGCGGGAGGTAATCAGGGAGGCGGCCTCCCGGCACCGCGCGGTAACCGCGCGGATGCGCACCGCGGCGGCCGAAGCCCTCGAAATAATGGGCAGTGCGGGCCTCGGTGTGGCCGACTTCGCGTACGGGATGACGGGTGTGGCCGGGTACCTTGCGAAAACGGCCGAGGGCCGTATAGAGGATTACGGTACGAGGGTGGCCCGGGCACTCGCCTCGGACGACGCATGGTATTCAAAATCGTCCCCCTACAAGGACCTTATCACCGGCGTTATCCCACCCTTGCGCGAAAAACTCGAAGAGATATGCCGGACCTACCGCGACAACTGCCGGTTTTTGGCGAGTTATACCCTCCTGAAAGACAATTACCGCAGTTTCGCCCTGCTGGGCGACCTGGCCCGAACGATGGAAGAGATTTGCGCCGACGAGGGTATTATGCCCATATCGGAGACAAACAATATCCTTCGCAAACTGATTGCCGGCAACGACACCCCCTTTATTTTCGAGAAGGCCGGGAACTACTTCGACACCTTTATGATAGACGAGTTCCAGGACACCTCGGCCATGCAGTGGGAAAATTTCCTTCCGTTGCTCCGAAACGCGGTGTCGCAATCGGAGCGCGACGCGGTGCTGCTCGTGGGTGACGTAAAGCAATCCATCTACCGCTGGAGGGGCGGCGACTGGCGTATATTGGCCGAGGAGGTGGGCCGCAGGTTCGACCGGGCGCGGGACGAAGCGCTGAAGACCAACTGGCGAAGCCGCCCGGAGGTGGTCCGTTTCAACAACCTGCTGCTGGAAAATATTACCGCACTGGCCGACGGCGCACTCACAGAGCGGCTGGATGAGGCCGGCGCGCAAGGGTTTATCGACGGTGAGCTGTCCGGTGCGCTCTCATCGCTCGTGAGCCGGGCCTACGGCGACCATGCCCAGCAGTCCGCCGGGAAACGGACCGGCGGGCATGTTACGGTTACCTATTACGGCCTCACCGACGAAGAACCGGTACCGCCAGTAATCCGTAAAATAGAGGAGTTGCAGCAGCGCGGGTTCGGCGCCGGGGATATCGCCGTGCTGGTGCGCTACAACGCGGACGGTGTGCGGATTGCCGATATGCTGCTCCAACACAAGAGCCGCAACCCGGAGAGTCCGTATTGCTACGACGTGGTAACACAGGAGGCGCTGACCATAGGTTCGTCGGCGGCGGTGAATTTCGTAATGGCCTGCTTCCGGCTCTCGGCCGGGGACGAGGAGATACCGCAGAAGGTATTTTATAATAATTTCCTCGGGCGCGGTTTCGGGGATCCGCTGCCTCCGGCGGAGAGGGATTTCCTGCTTTCGCTCGGGCGAAAGCCCGTCACCGAGGCTTTCGACGAGGCGGTCGCTTTTTACGGTATAACCGACCCCGTGCACGCCGCCTATCTTCAGGCATTACAGGACCAGATTCTCGGGTGGACCGATTCGCGCATCGGGGATATGCCCATGTTAGTACGATGGTGGGACGAGGCAGGCGCGGTGCAGTCGGTAAACGTACCGGGCAACGGCAAGGCCATCACCATAGTCTCCATCCATAAATCGAAAGGACTGGAATATAAAGCCGTAATCATACCCTATTGCAACTGGAGCCTCACGCCCGGGCCCAGGACGCTCGTTTGGACGGCGGGCGACGGCGGCGGGTTCGAACGCCTGGGTACGGTGCCGGTTCCGTACAGTGAGAAAATGGGTGGTTCGCATTTCTCGGCGGGCTATTTCAGCGAGCTGGCGATGTCGTTCGTGGACAATATCAACCTTTTCTATGTGGCCGCTACCCGCGCCGAGGAGGAACTGCATATAATGATACCGGGGATTCCCAAAACCCCGGGGCGGATAAGTTCGCTTATCCACGCATCCTTGTCCGTTGCGGGCGATGTGGTGGAGCTGGGCGGGGGGCCGGCATGCGAAGGGGTCGTTTCGGAGGTCGGGACTGCAGATGACGGGACGGAGCCTTCGGGCCGTGGCAGCTGCTGCGGGTACGGCGATGCCGCCGGGAAGGGTGCCGGCTATATCGTGGCGGACCGTTCAGGAATTGGGCACGAAGAAGGCAATAAAGCCGGAAAAGACGGCAGCGAAGGTGTAGTGGATAGTTGCGGGGCTGACCGGGAAGTATTGACCGTGCCGGACAGTAAAATCCGACCGGACAGCGGGGGTACCGCAGATTGCCAAATACCCGGAAAAACGCGGACCGGCGGCGGGTCCGTAACCCGACAGCAAAGTAACGGCGGTACGGGAAACGGTGCCGCCATACCGGGACCGATGAGGGGCCGTGTGGAAAACACGGGGAACGAGATAACCCTCTCATTCGGGCAGCCGGTAAGCCGCCCTGAGAATGCCGTAAAGTCGCGGGACGAAGTGGTCCCGGTACCGTTCGTGTCATATCCCGTAAGCGGAAGGGTCAGGCAGAAACGGAGTTACGGCCGTTTCGAGGAGGAAGGCATGGCGCCGGCCGTGACGCCGCGCGACTACGGCATATTGCTCCATAGCGTCTTCGAATCCGCGCGGAGCCGGGACGATGTGCGGGCAGCGGTGGATGAACTTGCCGCCAACGGGTCCGTTTCGCCGCAGGAGAGGGAAAACCTGTGTGCGCTGGTCGAGAGGGCCTTCAAAAACCCGTACGCCGCCGACTGGTTCGGCACCAGGTGGGAGCGGGTGCTGAACGAGCGCGACATACTCGTACCCGGTTCAGGCTTCACCCGGCGTCCCGACAGGGTGATGGTCGCCGGAGACGAGACGGTCGTGGTCGATTTCAAATTCGGCGGTATCCGGGACAACGCCCACCTAAAGCAGGTCGGGCGTTACAGGGACCTGTTGGAGCAGATGCACGGTGGCACCGTACGGGGTTATGTCTGGTATGTCACGCTCGGGGAGGTGGCGGAGGTCTGAACGGGAACCCGGACCGGATTACGGACCATGCAGGATGAAACAAACATTCCGGACCGGGGACTCGGAGAATTCTGTCTATATACCGTCGCCCGCGAATATCGATAAAACAGTTAAACCCTTGCTGGACATCAACATGTTTAGAATTCCGAACATTAACTTATGTAATTCTGAATGAAGCGGCTGCCCCCCTGTCACCCTCGGCTTAAACATGATAACATCGATATAAAATGTCATTCTGAACGAAGTGAAGAATCTACACTTAGGTATTTACGAATGCTAACAATATGATTATGGAGCTTAATAGCCTGCCACATCCCTCTGCTCAAATTGCGTGGATCGCGAGCGACCAGACAAAAGTATGAGCCTATTAATTTCAAGCCAGAGACCCCCGTGGCCCTCGGCTTACCGGGATAACAAATCAAAACAACCCCAGTTCCCTGCCCTTCGACAATATCGCCTCGTAAGGATCGCCGGGAAGATTCAGGGCCAAAGCGAAGGCCGGTTCGGTTTTTATGCCCGCCAGTTTCAATTCCATAATTTTATCGCGGAGCGGACGGCCGTGTATACGGAGTAGTTCGTATTCGCTTATCATATGCAGGTAGCCGTTCTGCCGGGTGGCCGGGACGTCTTGGGCGAATACCTCTATTTCCATTCCTCCCGCCCGGAAGGAGCATACAAGCGCTGCCCGGCCACGTTGTTCGGTACGGCTGCAAATAAATCCTTCCGAAGTGCCGAAACGGTCAGCCAGCAACCTCTCCAATCGGGTGAAACCTGAACCACCACCCTCACCGGCCCTGCAAAGTATGTCGATATCGCTCCCGGGTATGTCTATTCCTATGGGAATTGTTCCCGCCACCACCGGCCCGAACGGCGAGAGCAACTTCATTATACCGGTTTCTGCCAACACCGCAGCGCATTTGCGCTGGACCGGGGTACCGCAGCCGAGGTAGTCGGGCTTTGTGAAGTCCGGTCGGTTACCGGTAAAAAATTTGTTCGGCATATTGTTTCCTGATTCGTGTCCGTAATGCTTCACACCCTCTCCCGAATCGTCTTCCCCGGGAAGTGCGTTCGGCACTGGTTTTCCTGATTTATACTCCGAATTTTTAACATCCCGCTATATAGCAATACATACGGCCGGGCAACCTGCCGGAAAACGATAATACCGGTTAAGCCCGGCATCGGCCCACATGTTTTAACCCCGGCACCGCCCCCGGGAGTAACCCCGGCGGCTTTGCGTTACGGTAACATTCCGGCAACTTTCCATCCCAGCATACCAATATAAAGAAACTTCCGCAAAGCATAGCGCCCTGCGGAAGTTTGTACCTGTTGCCGGCCTCCTTTGGAAAGGCTCCGCAACCGGATTAGTCGTTAAGCGAAAAACGCTGGTAAGCAATTATTTCAACGTCCTTATCTACCGATTTGATGTAACCGTCGACAGTCAGTTTCGGGTTCTTCACGAATGCCTGGTTGACAAGTGTGGATTCGCTGAAATACTTACGCAGTTTTCCTTCGGCGATTTTGTCCAGCATCGCTTCCGGCTTGCCGTCAAGGCGGGCCTGCTCACGGCCTATGGCGCGTTCGCGTTCGATAACGTCCGCCGGACAATCCTTCTCGCTGATCGATACCGGAGCCATTGCGGCCGCCTGCATCGCAACGTCGTAAGCGGCTTCCTGCGGGATAACCTTGCTGAAACCTACCATTGCGCCCAGCTTCTTATTGCTGTGTACGTAAACGATACACATCGGAGCCTCGATTTTACCGTAGTACGGCAGTTCGACTTTCTCGCCGGTCTGGCCCGATTTTTCGGTCACCGCGTCGGCAACCGTAATGTCGCCCAGCTTAGAGGACAGGAGGGTATCCATATCCGCCGCGTCCACCGAAATGGCGGTAGAGAGAATTTCCTCGGCCGTTTTCGAAAAATCGTCGTTCTTTGCCACGAAGTCCGTTTCACATGCCAGGCATGCCATGTAGGCTTTCGTCCCGTCCACGACCCGTGCCACCACTACCCCTTCGGTAGCGGTGCGGTCGGCACGTTTGGCGGAAACGAGCTTACCTTTTTCGCGGATGATTTCCTGCGCACGGTCGTAATCGCCGTTAGCCTCCTGAAGAGCCTGCTTGCAGTCCATCATACCCGCGCCGGTCATTTTGCGCAGTTTTGCAACATCTGCTGCTTTGATTTCCATATCTTATATTTTAAATTCGTTCTTTTACTTGCCTTATCGCGACGAGCGGCAGGCAATTGTTAAACCCGGAACCCGGGAAAGCGTCGTCCGATACCCGGCGGCAAGCACCGCGGAAGGCATCGTCCTCCCCCGGACCGCCGTTATTCCGCGGCGGCGGGTTCCGTAACCGGAGCCTCGACTGCAGCCGGGGCTGCCTCTTCGGCTTCCTGGCGGGGTACGTCGGCCTTGACGGCCTTGCGTATCCGCGGTTTGGCTTCTTTCTCGTCCTTGTTGGGAACGTTTTCGAGGGCGTCCTTCTCTTTCTCGATACGGCGCTCGTTAAGGCCTTCCGCAATGGCTGCCGTAACGGCTTCGAGCACGACGGCTATCGATTTGGTCGCATCGTCGTTCGCCGGTATAACGTAGTCTATGTCGGTCGGATCGCAACAAGTATCTACCATGGCGAATACGGGGATGCTGAGCCTTTTGGCCTCCCTTACGGCGTTTGCCTCCTTCTGCACGTCCACTACGAACAATGCGGCCGGAAGCCTCGTCAGGTCGGCTATCGAGCCGAGGTTCTTCTCGAGCTTCGCCCTCTGGCGGGCGATCTGGAGTTTCTCCCTCTTGGAAAAGTTGTCGTAAGTACCGTCGGTCGTCATCTTATCGATGGTCGACATTTTTTTGACGGCTTTACGTATTGTGGGGAAGTTTGTAAGCATACCGCCCGGCCAGCGTTCGGTGACATACGGCATATTCACCGCGGCAACGGTCTCGGCTACAACGTCTTTAGCCTGTTTTTTCGTAGCCACGAAAAGTATGCGGCGGCCGCTTTTGGCAATCTGTTTCATAGCCGCGGCGGCCTCATCGATCTTTATCACGGTCTTGTGAAGGTCGATGATATGGATTCCGTTCTTCTCCATAAAGATATAAGGAGCCATTTTGGGATTCCATTTCCTTTTAAGGTGGCCGAAGTGGACTCCGGCTTCCAGTAATTGATTAAAATCAGTCCTTGGCATTACTGTCTTTTTTCTAATGATTTAATTCTCTTTCTTCAATCCCGGAGGTAGCGACCTTGTCGGTCCCCGGGATTTTCCGCGGCGGGGCAACTCGGGCGGTAACGTGGGGCCTTACGTGTTTCAGGCTACGGTCCGCCGGGTTTGGAACCCGCACCGTGCTATCCGTACGCTTGCAGGATTAACGCTTGCTGAACTGGAACCTCTTACGTGCTCCGGGCTGTCCAGGCTTCTTACGCTCTACAACACGCGAATCGCGGGTCATGAAACCGTTCTTCTTCAGTATCGGCCTCCACTCCGGGTCGATTTCGACCAGGGCGCGTGCGATACCGAGGCGGGCGGCTTCGGCCTGCCCGTGGATACCACCTCCCGTAAGGTTGATCTTGATGTCGTAATTTTCAGCCACGTTAAGCACCGAGAGGGGCTGCTTTACCACGTACTGGAAAATTTCGAGCGGGAAATAGTTGTCCAGGGACCTGTTGTTGATCGTAATGTTGCCCGATCCGGCTTTCACGTAAACGCGGGCTACTGCGGCTTTCCTGCGTCCTACGGTGTTTACAACTTCCGTACTCATTACTTAATCTCGTTTAATTTGATAGTTGTGGGATTTTGTCCCGCGTGCGGGTGCTCTGCACCGGCATACACCTTAAGGTTCCTCAGAAGGACGGCGCCGAGCCTGTTCTTCGGAAGCATGCCCTTAACGGCTTTCTCGATAATAAATTCAGGCCTGTTGCGCTTCATGTAGTCGGCCGGGGTAGCGAAACGCTGTCCCCCCGGATAACCGGTGTGGCGCACGTAGGTCTTTTCGGTGAGTTTCTTACCCGTCAGTTTTACTTTCCCCGCGTTCAGCACGATAACGTTATCGCCGCAGTCCACGTGTGGAGTAAAGCCGGGCTTGTTCTTGCCTCGGAGGATCTTGGCCACCTGCGAAGCAAGACGTCCGAGTACCTCCCCGTCGGCGTCGATGACAACCCACTGTTTGTCGACCGTCGCAGCGTTGGCAGATACTGTCTTGTAGCTTAATGAATCCACTTTTCTACGTTTAAATTAATAATACTTGTTTACGGGAGCGCCGCCCGTGGGCACACCCCCGCGATCCGTACCCCGACATTTAAGGGCGTGCAAAGATAGCGATTTAATCCCGAATAAAAAAGCCCTGATAATATTATAGTTTATATTCTTTCCGATATAAAAAATTTA
>JAJQCA010000029.1 GCA_021202985.1 Alistipes sp. | reverse complement strand
TTATAATACCATAGGGAGATCCTTCACTTCGTTCAGGATGACATGCACATAAGGGAGTCGGTCCGGCACTACAACAGCTCCGCAAGTTTTTCGCGGATGCCGTGGCAGTAGCGGCCGCCGACCACGTTCCCGAAACTGGCTATGGCGTTCGGGTCGGCGTTGGCAACCAGGTATGGATGACCGGCGAAAGAGAGCATCTGCATATCGTTAAGGCTGTCGCCGAAGGCCCACACGTCCTCGCGCCCCAGCCCGAACACCGCGGCTGCGAACTCGGCAGCTTCGGCCTTGCCGCAGGGAATGGGCATAAACTGAACATCGAAGTACCCGGCCGGGTCGCCCGCGGCGGGATTGCAGCCGCTCATCACGAATTTTATACGGTGACTGCGGCAAACCTCCTCCATGGTCTTTATCTCCTGCTCCATCGCCGGGGAGGCGATGTAAAAGTAGGTCTCTATCATCTGCCCCTGATAGTCGGGGTGCTGGGGCGAGAGGTTCACCCCGGCGGCCTTAATCTCCTTTACCGCCCGGCGCAGCTCCTCGAGGTGGAAGCCCGACTCGGCGATACGGGCCGACCATTCGTACGACGGCACAAGGCCGTCCACCGTGACCCAGTAAAACTCCGAGCCGAGGCTGCTGGCTATAAAGTGGGGAAGGCGGCGGACATGGTTGTTCGACTTGCGGAGCAGCGCTTCGATACTGCTGCCCGATATCCAGCCGATGGCCACCGAAAGGCGGTCGTTGTACTGGTCGAGGAAATCCTCGAGGCCTATGATGCCGCTGTACGGCTTCTCGGCGTCCGAAAACGGGAGGTAGGTATCGTCGAAATCGCAGCATACCAGCCTCCGGACTTTCTTAGGAATTTCAAACGGGGTGCCCGACAGGGGGGAATACATAGCCGAATAAAGCCTCACATTTTCCATAAGATATAATTTAATAATAACGGTTATTCTCCATCGGGAAACTACAACGGCACCACGGGGTACTCCGGTTCCTCGGTAAACACCGTATACGCGCGGGCCGAGGCGGACGAACCGAAAAACCCGAGCGGTTCGCCAACGGACGAACCAGACACCTGGTAAATATTGGACCCCACGTTGGCCGGCGGCCCGCTGAAGAGCGGTATCGAGCCGGTGAGCTCCGATTTCGCGTCGCTCAGGAACTTTCCGTAATCGGCCGGCAAGACGTCCACCTTCATCCCCACCACATCGCCGTGCGAGAGTTTGTCGCCGCTCTCCTTAGTCAGGAAGAAGCACGGGAACCCCTCGAGGTAACCGGTGCCGAAATAGCGGTCCTCCACTATCCGGTATTTGCTCAGGGAGTCGGTGAAGGGGGTCTGGTCGCGGGCAATGCTGAAACTCAGGTAGTAACCCTTCTCGTAAGGCACTTCGCCCCAGAGCAGTATCTCGTAGCGGTCGGTGAGCGTGGACGACTCCTGAATCCGGATGGAATCCATCGCGACGCCCGGCGGCACGACGGTCGACGCCCGGTAGATCTCCGGCAGCCCGTCCCCGTCGAGGTCCACCCGCACGGTAAGGTTGTAAACCTCCCCTTCCTCGCCGGCGAACCCGTCCACCGACGAGTAGTAACCGGCATACGGCTCGTAATAGTCATAAGTCCTGCCTCCCGCGGTGACGCTCACCTCCGCGCCGCTGATCATGGAGGCCGTCTCGCCCGAGAAGAAACCCGAGGTGGACGAAAGGGTTACGGTCTGGTAACCCCAGTCGGACGAAATGGACCCGTACACCACCAGCCGCGGGGCGGTGTCGGTGGTGGATACCTCCAGCCGGGCCGTACATGCGGTCAGGCATAACAACAGCCACAGGGCTACCCTGCGGCCGTAAGTGCGTGCGGTATGTGTCGCGACCCTCCTCAAATCATCCGGTGTAAGGGCGATAATATACGAATTTATCCCCGGGTGTCAAAAATAAAAATTCCAGGTTACGGACGGGACCACCGAAAAAAGGTAGATCTGCTCGGCGTAGAACGTCCCGGGCCGGTCGGATTCCTCTTTGAAACTAATCATCCACGGGTTGCGGCGGCCGTAGGCATTGTAGACCGAGAAGGCCAGCTCGCTGCGGTAGCGCTCCCTTTTACGGGCCATCTGCAGGGTGGCCGAAAGGTCGAGGCGGTGGTAGCCGGGGTAACGGTGGCGGTTGCGCCCGTCGTAGACGGGCACATACTCCTGTTCGACCAGGAACTTACCCGTAGGGAAACTGATGGGCGACCCGGTCGAGTAAACCCATGCGGCGGAGACCGTCCACCGGGCGCCTGCGCGGTAGATGCCCACCAGGTTCAAGCTGTGGGGGCGGTCGTATGGCGAGCGGTACCAGAGGCCGTCGTTGATTCCGGGGGTCTTCCTTTTGGAACGGCTGTAGGTGTAGCTTACCCAGCCGTCGAACTCCCCGCGGGAGTATTTCAGCATCAGCTCCGCCCCGTAGGCGTAGCCCTTGCCTATAAGTATTTCGTCCTCCAGGTTCTCGTTCAGTATCAGTTCCGCGTGGTCGCGGAAGTCGATGGTGTTGCGCAGGTCGCGGTAGTAGCCCTCAGCGGAGAGCTCCCACCCGCCGTCGCCCATCGTGCGGAACCAGCCGGCCGAATACTGGTCCGACACCTGCGGCTTCACCCCCGGCGAGGACTGGAACCAGACGTCGAGCGGCGAACCGGCCGCCGAGTTGGAGGCTATATGGATATATTGCACCGTACGCGAGTAGGACGCTTTGACCGAAGCCGACTCCCCGGCATGCCAGACCATCCCCACGCGCGGCTCGAGGTTGAAGCGCCTGCCGTAGCGGCCCCCGGAATAGGACCCGTCGGCGTTGCCGGCGCCGCGGCTGCCGCCGGAGGCTATGTTGGAAAAGAACGAGGACCGTAGCCCGTACTTCAGCCGCAGCCGTCCGCCCACGGGACTCTCGGCCGACAGGTAGAGGCCGTTCTCCATCGCGTCCTGCCGCGGCAACCGGATCTCGGCAAGCATGGGGTCGGCCGAGCGGCTGGCCATGTCGCCCGGGCGGAAAAGGTGGTATACCATGTTCCACCCCGCCCGCATGGTATGTTCGCCGGCGATGCGGAACACGGTCTCGGCCCTTATCCCGTAGTCGTTCATGGCCGACTTCCAGTACTGGTCGATGTCGTCGCCGTACTCGGCCGTGACCCTGTAATCGTAACCGCTGCCGGTCAGCGAAAGAGAGGAGTAGACGTCGGCGGAAAACGTATGGCTCCATTTGAGCGACAGGGCGCGGTTGCCGAAATCCATCCCGAGGAAGCTGGTCCCCATCTTGTCCCTCCCGAGGTAACCCGAGAGGTAGAGCCTGTCGCGCGGCCCCGGGTCGTAGGCCAGCCGCAGGTTGGCGTCGTAGAAATAGAGTTTGGATTTGCGAAGGTCCTCGTCCGGCATCAGTTTGAGGAACAGGTCGGCATAGGTCCTGCGGCCCGAGACGAGGAACCCGGCGTCGTCGTGGCCCAGCGGACCCTCGAGCGAAACACGGCTCGATATAAGCCCTATACCGCCCGAGCCCGCAATCCTCTCGCGGCCGCCGTCGCGCGTGCGCACATCCAGAAGCGAGGAGAGCCGCCCCCCGAACGAGGCGGGAATGTCGCCTTTATAGAGGGTCACGTCGTCCACCACATCGTTGTTGAAGACCGAGAAGAAGCCCATCAGGTGGGAGGCGTTGTAGAGGGTGGCGTCGTCGAGCAGGATAAGGTTCTGGTCGTGGCCCCCGCCGCGGACGCTGAACCCCGAACCGCCCTCCGAAGTGGCCTGCACGCCGGGCAGCAATTGCAGCGACTTCATCAGGTCGGCCTCTCCCATCAGCGCGGGCATGGTGCGGATAAACTCCGGGGTGAGGTTCTCCATCCCCATCGTAGTACTGCGCAGACGGCCCCCGCGGGCGGATATCACTATATCCTCCAATTCGGTGGACGACTCCGCCAGAACGAAATCGACCGTGGTGTCGGCCCTGATCTTCAGCTCGACCGAAACGGATTCGAAGCCCATGTAAAAAGCGTTGAGCAGATAGTCGCGCTCTTCGAGCACCATCGTGTAAATGCCGTATACATCCGACAGGCACCCTTTCAGATACCGTCCGTCCGGACCGTCGGCAGGTTCCGTAACCGTGATAACGGCGCCGGGCATCGGCGTCCCGTCGGTATGGGTAATCCGCCCCATGAGACGGTGCCGGGGCGTTTCCGGCGGGTGGGTGGCAGGCCGGGCAGGAGAGTCGGTTGTCGGCCGGGAATGGGGTTCGGCAGGCGATTGTATGGAGATTTCGGCGCAGGCTCCCGCATCTAAATGGATGATTGCCCGGGCGGGTGGCGGTATAGCCGCGTGTGTGGCGTGGTGACCGACAGCCGGCAGCCATGCGGCTGACAGGACCGCCAGGCACAACCATAACCGCATTCTCCGTTTGGGCTTCATCCCGCCAAAGATACGGAATAATGTCATGCAGAACGCCCTGTGAAGAATCTTCCATTGGGGTTTGTTGAAAAAAAACAGGTCCTTCGTTTCACTCAGGATGACATTTTATAGCCAGCGATATATGTCATTTGGAACGCTGGTAAAGAATCTTCCATTGGGGTTTTGAATAAAAGACAGGTCCTTCGTTTCACTCAGGATGACAATTTACTGCCAGCGATATATGTCATTCAGAACGACCGGTGAAGAACCTTCTGTTGGGGTTGGTATAAAAGGACAGATCCTTCGTTTCACTCAGGATGACATTTTGTGCCTGACTATAAAATACAGGTCCTTCGCTGCGCTCAGGATGACATTTTTATGCTTGGAGATAAAATACAGGTCCTTCGATTCTCTCAGGAAGACAATTTATAGCCAGCGATATATGTCATTCGGAATGCCGATAAAGAATCTTCCATTGGGGTTTTGAATAAAAGACAGGTCCTTCGTTTCTCTCAGGATGACATTTTTATGCTTGGAGATAAAAGGCAGGTCCTTTGTTTCACTCAGGATGACATTTATAAGAAGGACTCACCTGGCTACCGGCCGTCGAGCGAAGCGAGGGCGAAGCAATAAGCGCCGACGGCGATGGCGGTACTCGCGCCTATCTTCGAGGTGGTAATACCGATACGCTTCTCCGGGTCGTAAGTTACGGTACGCCCGGTGCCGTAGACGGCGATTTCCCGGGTACGGACGGCGGCGAACCGGGAGAACTCCTGCGCATCGTCCAGATCGTAGACCTTCATCTGCACCCGGTCGAGCGACTCGCCCCTAAGCGTGCGCATCCGGCCGCGCATCTGCCCCAACAGGGAGGGCATTATAAATTCGCGCGCTCCGGCGATTCCTCCTCCTATCACGATAAGCCCGTCCAGCAGGGACGCCGCGGTGGCTATAGCGTCGCCCGCCGCGCGGCCGAACCGGGCGAACGCCTCCAGCGCCGCCCCGCGGTCGCCGGGCGACTCCCCGCGGGCGACGCGGTATATATCGTACGGCTCCAGTCCGTGCCCGGCTTCACCCGACAGCTCGCCGTAGACCCGTCTCAGGGCACGAGCGGCCACCCCTTCCTCGACGATAACGTCCGGGAAATCGGGGTGCCGCAGGCTGAAAGTCTCCACGCACGAATTATCGCCCCGGTGGAGCCTTCCGCCGGACACCAGGCCGAATCCGAATCCGGTCCCCCACGTATAGCCGAGCAGGTTGCGGTACTGTTTGTCGCTTCCGGCCGACCGCAGGCGTGCGTTAATATCGGGGAGCGCCCCGGCGATAGCCTCGCCGTAGGCGTAGAGGTCCGCGTCGTTATTGATAAACACCGGCAGGCCGAACCTCTCCGTAAGGAACGGGCCGAGCGCCACCCCGTCGCGGAAAGAGGGAAAATTGGGGAGGTACCCGCCGATTATGCCCGCCGGATAGTCGGCCGGACCGGGAAATGCGAAACTTATGGCCGCGGGCCTGACGCCCAGACGGCCGATAACCCCGCGGAAACCCTCCTCGAGCGTGGCCAGGCACAGGCCGAGATCGTGGGCGTTGGACGGCAGGGTGACCGGCTCCACGACCGCCCTTTGACCCTGCATGGCCCCGAAAACAAAATTGGTCCCGCCCGCGTCGAGCGTCGCCACCACCCTATCATCGTTACTGTACATTCCTCTGTAAATTTTTTTCTCTTGATATCCGTTCACCTCGCGAATCCTTCACCGTAGCCGGCGGAGCGGTTCCCGGCGGACCGCATTCCCGGCGGAACGATTCCCGGCGGAGCAGTTTACCCGGACACCCGGCCTCCCCGTAAAGATAGCCCGCCACCGGCCCGTAGACACGAACCCAGCCTGCGGCTGGTAACGGTACTTTCGCCGGCCTTTCTGGAACCCGGGCGGTTATACAAATATACGTTTTCGGCCGAATAAACAAAAATATGTAGTACATAATCTGCGATTCATCCCCTTTCCGACCACTACCCGGGAAACCGGAGACCTCCGGCGGACCCGGTTCGGCATTCCCTCCCGGCCATTATTTTGTGGATAACTCGTCCGCAGGGCTATTTGAAAAGGGGTGTTAATATTGTAACTTTACGGCCATATTTTAACCCCCAGTTATGTCCGATTACCACATTCCCGTCCTTGCGGAAGAATCGCTCCAGGCGCTGGATATCCGGCCGGGCGGCTCGTACGCGGACCTGACGTTCGGCGGGGGCGGCCATTCGCGGCTAATACTGTCGCGGCTCGGCGAAAGAGGCAAGCTGTGGGCGTTCGACCAGGACGCGGACGCGGCGGCGAATGTACCTCACGACCCGCGGCTGGAATTTATCGCGGGTAATTTCCGGTTCATGCGGGGCCATCTGCGGGCCGCGGGAGCGGGGCCGCTGGACGGCATACTGGCCGACCTCGGGGTATCGTCGCACCATTTCGACACTCCCGAGAGGGGTTTCTCGTTCCGGTTCGACGCCCCCCTGGATATGAGGATGAACAACTCAGGCGGAAGGACCGCGGCGGACATAGTGAATACCTACACCGAAGACGACCTCGGCCGCATACTGGCGCAGTACGGGGAGCTTGAAAAGCCATACAGGCTCGCCCGGCAGATAATCGCCCGGCGCGGGGACGGACCGATAACCACCATTGGCCGGCTGGTGGAAGCGGTGGAACGGCATGTGCCGGAAAAGGCGCGCAACAAGTTCCTCTCCAAGCTGTTCCAGGCGCTGCGGATCGAGGTGAACGGGGAAGTGGAGGCGCTGAAAATGATGCTCGAGCAGAGCCTGAAAGTGCTGAAACCCGGCGGACGGCTCGTGGTAATATCGTACCACTCGCTGGAAGACCGGCTGGTAAAGAATTTCATGCGCAGCGGCACGTTCGACGGGCAGGCGGAGAAGGATTTCTACGGGCGCACTTCGTCGCCCTGGAAGCCCGTGACCAGGAAGGCCGTCGCGCCTGCGGACGACGAAATCGCAGCCAACCCACGCGCGCGAAGCGCTCGGATGAGGGCGGCGGAAAAGATATAAGGGCGGATCGTTTGGGCCGGGAGGCCGGGGGC
>JAJQCA010000050.1 GCA_021202985.1 Alistipes sp. | reverse complement strand
GTCCTGCTGTTTACAACCCCATATTGTCCGCCCGCCCGCAACTTCCGTCCCCGCCCGTTACGCCCTGCCGGTATGCAATAATCGGGCTATTCGGCGGCCCGGGGACGGGGCGGGTGTGAAATTTTTGAAAAAGTAGTATCTTCGTAGCAATAAAGTCTGATGTGATGAAAAAACTATTGTTACTGGTTGCGGCGGCGGCAGCGGTTGCCGGTTGCGTCCCTTCCAAAAAATACAACTCCTCGCGCGCCGAGGTCATGCGCCTGGAGAGCGAGCTGGGTTCGATGCGCCTCCGGGGCGACGAGCTGGCCGCGCGAGTCGAGCGCCTCGACGCTGAAATAGAGCGGCTTAACGGCGAAAAGGCGGAGCTTAACCGTCAGGTGACGGAGCTTACCGAAAGATATAACCGCCTGCTGAGCGAAGGCTCGGCCGAGGCGGCCCGCATGCTGCGCCAGCTCGAGCAGAGCCAGAGCCAGCTCGACGAGCGCTCGCGCCGGGTGGAGGAGCTGGAGCAGTTGCTCCGCGCCCGCGAGGACGCCATCAATGAGATACGCCGCAAGGTGGCCGGGGCCCTGCTGGGCTTCGAGGGCAACGGCCTTACCATTACCACCCGCAACGGGAACGTTTACGTCTCGATGGACGATAAGCTGCTGTTCCGTTCGGGAAGTTTCGAAATAGAGAGCAACGGTGCGCAGGCCGTGAGGGACCTGGCGGTGGTGCTGGCCCAGAATCCCGACATTAACATAATGGTCGAAGGCCACACGGACGACGTTCCCTACCGCGGCAGCGGCAACCTGCAGGACAACCTCGACCTGAGCGCCAAACGCGCCACCACCGTAACGCGGCTTCTCCTCTCCAGCGGCGACATCTCTCCCGAGAGGATAATCGCCGCGGGCCGCGGCGAATCGCTTCCCGTGGCGCAGGGCACATCGGCCGAGGCCCGGGCGCAGAACCGCCGCACGGAGATAATACTCAGCCCGAAGCTGGACGAGCTGTGGCAGATTATGGACCGCTAATCCCCGGCAGATGAAATACAAAAGGATACTACTCAAACTCAGCGGCGAGTCGCTGGCCGGCGGCCGCGGCGAAGGCTTCTCGGAGAGCGTGCTCTCGTCCTACGCCGGGCAGATAAAGCAGGTGGCCGACCGGGGAGTGCAGATTGGCATCGTAATCGGGGGCGGTAATATTTTCCGCGGCCTGAGCGGCGTCGGAAAGGGGTACGACAGGGTGAAGGGCGACCAGATGGGTATGCTCGCCACCATTATCAACTCGCTCGCCCTCCAGTCGGCCCTCGAAAGCATAGGGGCCAAAGCCGTGGTGCTGACTTCGGTAAGGATGGAGCCGATAGGGGAATACTACTCGAAGGCCCGGGCGCTCGACTACCTCGAAAAGGGCTACGTGGTCATTATAGGCGGCGGAACTTCCAATCCCTATTTCACCACCGACAGCGCCTCCGCGCTCCGGGGCATCGAGATAGAGGCCGATATACTGCTGAAAGGTACCCGGGTGGACGGTATCTACACGGCCGACCCCGAGAAGGACCCGTCTGCCGTGAAGTTCGACCGCATCACCTTCGACGAGGTGTACAGCCGTGGCCTGCGGATTATGGATCTTACGGCCTTTACCCTGTGCCGGGAGAACGGCCTTTCGATAATGGTGTTCGATATGGACACTCCCGGCAACCTCGAAAAGGTGGCCGCCGGCGAGGATATCGGCACGATAGTGGCGAATTGTCAGTAAAAAACGCAAGATATGAAAAGGATATTTACAGTTATTTTCGCGGCGCTCTTTTCGCTGCCGCTTATGGCTCAGGACGAAACCATCCTGGACAGGGGCGACGTGGTGCCCGACTTCACTATCGAGATGCTCGACGGGTCCACCGTCCGGATGTCCGACCTGCGGGGCAAGGTGGTGGCCCTTAACTTCTGGGCCACGTGGTGTCCCTATTGCGTCCGGGAGCTGGACCACCTCAAGCGTGACAACGTGCTGGCTCGGTACGAAGGCGAGGATTTCGTCTTTATCGCGGTCGACCGGGGCGAGGAGAGTGAAACCGTAAAGGCTTTCGTCGACCGTAAGGGCTACGACTTTGCGATAGGCATGGACCGGAGCGAGGATATCTTCGGGATTTTCGCCGAGAAGGGTATTCCCCGCACCTACGTGATAGGCCGCGACGGGGTGGTGACCGGGTATGTGCTGGGCTACACCGAGGAGCTTCTCGAGGAGCTGGTATCGAAGATAGACGAAACTTTGAAGACGAACTAATATAACCTGAACTTTATGAGTGAAGAATCCAAGACCATTCTCGATGCGGCGGCGGCGCGTATGGACAAGGCCATCGTCCATTTCGAAGAGGCCCTGGTGGCTATCAGGGCGGGAAAGGCCAACGCCAACCTGCTGAACGGCGTTACGGTCGACTATTACGGGAGCCAGGTGCCGGTGTCGCAGGTCGCCAGCATCAACGTGCCGGATGCCAAGACGGTACTTATCCAGCCGTGGGAAAAAGGGATGATAGGACCTATCGAGAAGGCGATTCTCGTGGCCAACATCGGGCTTACGCCCTCCAATAACGGCGAGCATATCCGCCTCTCGATACCGCCCCTTACCGAAGAGCGGCGCAAGGGTCTGGTGAAGCAGGTGAAGGCCGACGCGGAGACTGCCCGGGTGAGCCTGCGTAACGCCCGCCGCGACGCGGTGGAGGCTTTCAAAAAGGCCCAGAAGGACGGCATGCCCGAAGACGTGGCGAAGGACGGCGAAGCCGACGCGCAGAAACTTATCGACAGGTACACCAAGAAAGTCGAGGCCATGATTGCCGAAAAGGAGAAAGAGATAATGACGGTATAGCGCAGGTGTCGCGCAGTAACAGGGACAGGGAAGGCTCAGCGGCCTTCCCTGTTTTTTTGTTATCCTTAATAAAGCGCAACCATTCATGTCATCCTGAGCGAAGCGCAACCACTCATGTCATCCTGAGCGCAGCGAAGGATCTGTCTTCGGCAACGATACTTATTATCTTGACACATCCCACGCTCGCAGCAGGCGCGGAGGCTGCTTGCAGACTATGCCCTGCCAGGAGGAGGAAAAGAAGTTAAAAAGTATCACAAAAAAATCAAGACGCTCGAAAAGGCGCCGGGTGCATTCCGAAGGAGTGCATAAAGTTATCATCCCGATGAACCGCAGGTAAAGGGGAAAATGTCATTCTGAGCGCAACTGTAATGTCATCCTTAACGCAACCTATCATGTCATTCTGAGCTTTGCGAAGAATCTGTCTTTTACTCTTTTCTCATTTTCCGCGGCCCTCCACCCCGCCCCCGGCGGGCCGCACGCCTGTCGCGGACAGGCGTATTTAACCGGACGGCGGGTTCACACACATACGGAATGACACTAAATAAAATGTCATCCCGAACGGAGTGAACCGACGAAGGAGAGAGCGCCCGTAAGCCCTGCTTACAAGGCCGAGCGACGAGGAGGTAATGCCGCAGGCGTAACATAGGATCTAAAACTGTCAATGAAATAATAATGGAGAGTTCCCTCACACCCGTTCGCAATGACGCATACTTAACGTTTCTTTCTTACGGACCGGAGGCGGCGAAGTGTGCTTCCCGGCCGGTTACAATGATTCATACCGGAGGCGGGGAAGCGTGCTTCCCGGCCGGTCACAGAACGAACTGCGACGAGATATTCACGCGGTTGAGCACGTTCCTGCGGGGGTTGTATCCGGGGAAAGAGCCGGCGTTCTCTTCGATATGCTCCACCGCCCTCCGGAGCAGCGCCGCAGCTTCTGCCCTTGCCGCCCGGCGGAGCCGTTGCAACTCCTCCGCGGGGCACGCGGCCAGATAGTCGCTCCTGTGGGTGGTTATTCCCAGGTCGCCCACCGAGCAGGCGAGCTGCGGTATGGCGGTGTACCGGGCGAATTGGGCGAGGGCGGGTTTGATGTACCGCTCGCAGAACTCGGGATATTTTCCCGCCGCCAGCTCTCCGTACATGCCGTTGAGGACGGGCTTCAGGAATTTTTCCTGGCTCGTGAGTATCGCGCTCGCGGGGAACGAGGAGGCCGTAAGCCCCGCCTGTCCCGGGAACGCCATTTCAATCACCTCTCCGGGTGTCATCAGAAGGTCCTGTTCCATGGGTGTCAATCGATGTTTTTAAGTGCGTACTTGGTGATCTGCGCCACGTACATCTGTTGTGTGGCATCGTCTGGGTCGTAATCCAGCCCGTCCGCCTTCCGGGCCTCCCAGACCTTCATGTAGAGGGGTTTGGAGCGGGTAGGGGGCCGGTTCACCACTTGCAGCGACGAGCAGTCGACGGCGAGCACCTCGCCGAAAACCTTCTTGAGCGGCTCCATCAGCTCCTCCTGTTCGGAGAGTATCACCGTGTTCAGGGCCACCTCGTATTCGTGGAGTATCCGCTCGGCGCTGAACCCCGAACTGTAATCCAGCCCGCTCAGCGACCGGAACCACGAGTGGGCCACCACGATATCGGTTGTCGCCTGCTCGTGGAGCTGCTTCCAGTCGCCCTCGTTGCCCGAAGAGATGGGGACGAACCGGGAGTTGTCGCCCTGGTTGGTATCTTTCAGCATGAACATCACCTGTCCCGGCTTCCCGGCGAACTTCCGTTCGGCGGTACGCATAATCTCCTCGGCTTCCGCTTCGCTGTCCACAGTGCCGTCGAGTATCATCACGCCCGACAGTTGGAACGAATTGTCGAGCCGGCTGATATTCCACTTGTCGGTCTTGTAGGCAATGGCCGAGACGTTCATGCCTGCGATATAGGCCGGGACGCCGTAGTGTTCGAACATGGGTTCATAGTCCTTGTAATGGACGACGGACCGCAGGGTGCCGTCGTCGCACTGGGCGAACCGGGGATAGAGCGGGAGCGTGACGGCCTCGTTGCCGCCGAACGCCGCCCAGTCGTGATGCAGTATCACCGAGTCGTCCTCTTTGGAAAGACGGCATTTGCTGGCGTCCTGATGATAGACGGCGAGCCGCGACCGGCCGGGGTCGGTCACCACCTCGGCGAAGGCGTTGCCGAACAGGCACTTATCGAAAGCCAGTTTGTTGAGTACCTGGCGGAGCGATTCCCCCGAGCCGTTTACCGACTCTACCAGCCGGCCGAGTGGCCGGTTACCGGTGTCGTACGAGAAGCCTTTGCCGGAAATATAGTCCGCCTTGTCGTTGATAATCCGGCGATGGGTGGTACTCTGCCGCGACAGCAGCGCCAGTGCATTGGGGAACAGGTTATCGTCCCCCCAGCGCCAGTAGCGGCCGTCCTCCCGGCCCGGCCTCACCGTCCGCAGGAAATCCCCGGCCGAGTCCATAACGGCGACCCTCGTGCGGTATTTTTTAGTATCCTGTTCCATCTGCCTGAATTGTTTTACCGTCGATTGTCGGCTCCCCGGAGGACGGGGCCGCTTTCGACAGGTCATTGTTATATGCGTCTCCCACCCCGCCGGCCGGGTCCATAGCGGCAACCCTCGTGCGGGGCATATTAATTTTTATTTCCATAATCATTTTTACTATTTTCGTCTCATTGTGAGAAGCGGTTTCCGGCATCCTTATACCCGGACCGCCGCCGTAGGGCCGTGACCCCGGGTTAACGGAGGTCCGGCGACAGGACATGGTCGGGAGCGGCTCCCACCCCGCCGGCCGGGTCCTTAACGGCTATCCTCGTGCGGTGTTTTTACTGTTGCTTTCCATGATTTTCTATGTTTTACCATCCTCCGCAGGCCCCGCCAGTGGACGGGGTCGCATTCCGTGGGTCCGGATAACTTTCCCCGGCCGGGTCCGTGGCCGCAACCCTCGTGCGGTGCTTTTTAGTATCCTGTTCCATCTGCCTGAATTGTTTTACCGTCTATTGTCAGCTCCCCGGTGAACAGGGGCGCCTTGGACGTATCCTCATTATAGAGCGTTACCGTCTCCCCGGCCATATCGGCCGGCTCCTTCCCGGAGTCGAGCCGGGCCTCCCTGACCTTGAGCGGGAAAGAATTACCCAGAGTGCTGCTCATCCCCAGCAGGTGGGCCGACCCGCAGCCGTTGTAAACTACGGCCACCAGCCCGGCGTGCGATCGGCGCAGCAGCTCCGCCACCGCCTGCCGCTGGTTCTCGTCCAGGCGTTCGAGCGGGAAGGAAAGCTCCCTCTCCACTTTCAGGAACCCGGCCTCGGTGGTGACAACTTCCGTGAACCGGGCCGCATCCTCCCGGAAACGGTAGAGGGCGAACCCTTCACCCTCCGCCGTTTCAATCCTTTCGGCATTGCCGGTCGCCCGGTTAAAGGCTACGAGGCTGACGGCGGCGGCGTCCGCCAGGGCGATCGCCGTTATTCCGCCGTTACGCCTCCCGGCCTGCCTGGTATATCCCCTGAGCGCCATCAGCTTCTGTACGCTAAGGAGATAAGTTCGGGAAGCAGGTAGTCGCACCCGGCCATGAAGACGGCCCTCTGGCGGTTCTCCATCAGATCGGGGTTGTACCACATCTTGACCTCCGTACCGGGGAAATCGTTGGTGTTGACGGCCAGCGCGAGGTTGCGGCGGTCTGTCAGGATGGCGAACGACTGCGGCATATCCTTCAGGGCCGGGAGGTAGCCCGACAACTGGACGTCGATTACCGGTATCCCCCTGTAAGAAAGCCTTTCGCGGCCGTTCTGCTTGGCCTGGTAGGCGCTGTCGAGGAAGACATTGTCCAGCGCATCCTCGTAGAACATGTAGATGTCGGAGGTTACGAGGTAGACCAGGTTGCCCTGCTGTTTGAATTCGCGAAGGACGGTCGAGGAGTTGTCCCACACCTCCTTGAGTACCAGTTCGGCCTCTCCCGGTTCCGTGAGGGCGGGCATGGTAGTGTGGGCGATATCGGTCTCGCCGCCCGAAATGTCGGCGAATATCCTTTTGAGGAACCCGTCGAAGGTGCTGTACGACCCGGACCTCGACGTGTCGCCCAGCCACATGGTGGCGCGGATACTTTCGGCTATGGTCTCCTTGAAGAGCGAGGTCTCCGCATCCTCAAGTTCGGTACCCGACAGGTCGTCCATATCGCCGTTGCAGTTGATGACCTTCTCGTAGATAAGGTTGAAGTACTCGTCGGCGCTGTAACTTATTTCGGCCTTAACCCGCTGCATGTCTATCGTCTTCTGGAATTTCTGGGCCGATGCCCCGCCGTTCCATCCCGCGGCGGTGTACTTGTGCAGGATATCTTCCGCCCGTTTCCAGAACTGGAGGGTGGTCGGCACCGGCATATTGTACATTACTTTGATGCCCAGCGACCGGGCGTCCGGGCCGGAGAACATGGGCCGGAAAAAGATGGTTTCGAGTTCTGTGCCCGTGTAGGTTTTGGGCTGTTCGATTTTGCTCATTTTTGTTTCGATTAAACGTGAATGGTTCGGTTGATTTTGAATTGCCCCTTCCGGGCATGGAGTTCTGTTTTCTTTTTGATTGTCTGTCTGACTGAGTGACTGTCATACATACTTACTTACTTACTTACTTTCTGCCCGTTCGCCCGTCCGTTACGATACCACCGCCAAAGGGGTACTTTTATATGCCTCCCGGGGGCGGCTTTGCGGTGCGACAGGTTTGTACGGGTTCCGGTGGTTTCCCGGTGGTTTCCCGGTGGTTTCCCGGCGGAGTCCTTGGCCTTATCCCCGAAGATATCCCCGGTGGGTGTATTCGGCTTCCTCCGAATTTACCCGGCGGTGTTTCCGTCATTTCCCGGCGTTTCCGTCATTTCCCGGCGTTTCCGTCATTTCCCG
>JAJQCA010000009.1 GCA_021202985.1 Alistipes sp. | reverse complement strand
AAAATGGCTTACAGATATCTGTAAGCCATTTTTACTGTGCCCAGGACGAGACTCGAACTCACACGGCCTAACGGCCACTACCCCCTCAAAGTAGCGTGTCTACCAATTCCACCACCTGGGCCTGATTACGGACAGCAAAGATAACCATTTTTTCACAATTCAAAATATTTCCTTCCCGAATTTTACCTCCACCCGTTCGCCGTCCCCTTATAAATCTGCCTTTTTGCATCGCAAACCTTTGGTTTTTACCCGTTTTTCTCCTACTTTTGCATCCGCAAGCGCCTATGGGACCTCCCAGGGAGCGGGTGTGGAAGGCCGGCCGGTCGATAGCTGTTATACCGCTTAACGACCCAGGGCCGGCGGGAATGTCCGCCTGAGTGGTAAGGTTGAGTGGCGCCCGAGATTGTTAATGTGCGGCACGTAAGTGCTGAGGTAAAAATCAAAGTAATGAAGAACATCGAGATTAAAGCCGTAAAACGTGATGTTTTCGGCAAGAAAGAGAGCAAGAGGCTCCACCGCGAAGGGCTGGTTCCGTGCGGGCTTTACGGTAACGGGGAGACTATCCATTTCGCAGTGGATGTTAAATCCGTAAGGGACCTGATTTACACGCCTAACTCCTATATCGTCAACTTCGATATCGAAGGCCGCAAGGAGATTGCCGTGATGAGGGAAGTGCAGTTCCACCCGGTGAAGGACCAGGTGCTGCATATCGATTTCTACCGCGCGGTACCGGGTAAGGAAGTGGCTATCGACATACCGGTGCGCCTTACGGGTAACTCCATAGGTGTAAAAATGGGAGGTAAACTCACCCTTAGCAAACGTAAAATCCATGTTAAGGGTCAGTTGGAGAAACTGCCGGACGAACTGGTGGTGGACGTGACCAACCTTGAACTGGGTAAGTCCATTTTCGTGGGCGACCTCAGCTACGACGGTCTCGAACTGCTCACCCCGGCCCAGACAGCCGTTGCAGCCGTTAAGATGACCCGTGCAGCACGTGGTGCCGCCGCCGCCGCCGCTGCCGCGGAAGGAAAATAGTTTGTTCCATTACCGCACTTGCGCGACTGACGTAGCGTACGGGGCGGTAAACACGATATCACATGGCAGGTTTTTTCAGGAAACTTTTTTGCCGTGCTGAACCGGAAAACGAACGGACGGAAGAAGTGAAGTACCTTATCGTCGGACTCGGGAATATCGGCAACGAATACGCCGGGACAAGGCATAACATAGGATTCGAAGTGTTGGACGCTCTTGCAGGGGCGTCCAATGCTGTTTTCGAACCGTCGCGTTACGGATCGGTTGCACGGGTAAAGTACAAAGGCAGGACCCTTGTCCTGCTCAAACCGTCGACGTTTATGAACCTCAGCGGCAAGGCGGTCGCATACTGGCTGCGGCAGGAGAAGGTGCCGCTCGAAAACCTGATGGTGGTCGTGGATGATATCGCCCTGCCGTTCGGCAGCATCCGAATCCGCGCGAAGGGCAGCGACGGGGGTCATAACGGCCTGAAAAATATAAACGCTGTCCTCGGCCGGAACGATTACCCGCGCCTGCGTTTCGGTATCGGCGGCGACTTCCCGCAGGGATTCCAGGTGGATTATGTGCTCGGGAAGTGGGATACGGAGGAAAAAAAGGCATTACCGGAAAGGCTAGAAGCTGCCGGCGAGGCAATAAAATCCTTTGCCGCCATCGGCCTGGAGCGCACTATGAATATCCACAATAAGAAATAGGGATGCGTTCATAAGCATACATAGTCGGCGGGTGGGGGAATAGAGTGCCGTAAGCGACCGGATAAGCATTAAAGGAGAATCCACCAATAGAAAATTACCGGTAGCTTTTTTCTTAAATCTGTCCTTGTCCGCCTATTCGGCGGTGCCGTTTCATTACGGTGTCGAGTTTCCTCACCGGACTTCAATCTATCAGAACCACTGCCGTAAAAACAGAATAATATACCTGACCGGCAACCGGCAAAAAGTGAGGGCGTCGACTTTAAGTCGACGCCCTCACTTTTTGATTATGGAACAGGAATTACTCTGCTTTCGGTTCTTCGGTGGCCGGTTGCTCAGCCGGGGCTTCTTCGACAGGAGCCTCTTCCGCTGTGGCTTCCTCCACGGCCGGAGCTGCTTCCGTGGCCGGAGCGGTTTCGACCGCTTCAGCCGCCGGTTCCACCTGCGGGGTCTCTTCTGTCACCGCTTCAACGGCGGGTGCCGCTTCTGCCTGCGCCTTTGGGGCGGTCTCCGATTTCTTCGAACCGCTGCCACCGCGCCTGCGGCGGGTGCGGCCTTTGCCTGCCGATTCCTCTTTCTTGTAGGTTTCGTTGAAATCAACCAGTTCGATGATACACATATCGGCTGCATCCCCGAGACGGAAGCCGGTTTTAAGGATACGCGTGTAACCGCCCGGACGGTCGCCGATGGCGGGACCTACTATGCGGAACAGCTCGGTCACCGCATTCTTGTCGCGCAGGTAGCTGAAGGCTACACGGCGCGAATGGGTAGAGTCGTCTTTCGAGCGGGTGATAACCGGCTCGACATACCTTTTCAGGGCCTTTGCCTTGGCCACCGTGGTGCTTATCCTCTTGTGAACGATAAGTGAAGTGGCCATATTCGCCAGCATGGCTTTGCGGTGGGCGCTCTGCCTGCCGAGATGATTGAAATTCTTATTGTGTCTCATGCTTTAGTCCTTGTCTAGTTTGTACGGTACGACATCCATCCCGAATGAGAGGTTCAGGGATGCCAGGAGGTCGTCCAGTTCCGTAAGCGATTTTTTACCGAAGTTGCGGAATTTCAGAAGGTCGTTCCTGTTGAAACGTACCAGGTCACCGATAGTGTCCACTTCGGCTGCCTTGAGGCAGTTCAACGCCCTTACCGAGAGGTTCTGGTCCGACAGTTTGGTCTTCAGGAGCTGGCGCATGTGGAGCACGTCTTCGTCGAACTCCTCAGCGGTGTTACTCTCTTCCATATTGAGCGTTATCTTCTCGTCCGAGAAGAGCATAAAGTGCTGGATAAGTATCTTAGCGGCCTCTTTCAGAGCGTCTTTCGGGTGGATCGAACCGTCGGTGGTGATTTCGAGGTTGAGCTTTTCATAGTCGGTCCTCTGCTCCACACGGTAGTTGTCTATCGAATACTTTACGTTTTTGATAGGGGTGTGGATGGAATCGATGGGAAGCAGCCCGAACTCGGCCTCGGCCGGCTGGTTTTCCTCGGCGGGAACGTAACCGCGCCCTTTGCCGATGGTAAGCTCTATCTGGAGCTTGGTCTCGGGTGTAAGGCGGCATATTACCAGGTCGGGATTGAGCACCTTGAAACCGGCGAGGAAATTCGAGATGTAACCGGCGGTAAGCTCGGTCTGTCCGGCAACGTTCACGGTCACCTTTTCGCTCTCGGTATTGTCCACTGTGCGGATAAAGCGCACCTGTTTCAGGTTGAGGATGATATCGATCATTCCTTCCATCACTCCGGGAATAGCGGCAAACTCATGGTCTACGCCGGATACCTTTACCGTCGTAATCGCGTAACCCTCCAGGGAGGACAACAGGATACGGCGGAGGGCATTGCCGACAGTCATGCCGAAACCGGGCTCCAACGGACGGAATTCGAATTTACCGAACGTCGAAGTCGATTCGAGCATAATGACCTTTTCAGGTTTCTGGAATGCTAATATTGCCATAATATATTTTGCTTTTCGTTACTTTCTGTGTGAACACAGGTAAAATTTGTTTTTAGCTGGCCGCCCGGACGGTTTGGGTTTCGGGAGCCGCTCCTGGAAAACCGGTTAATCGCCGGTTCTCCGATACGGCTGCACCTCTTCTCCGCCGTCCCTGCCGGCAACAGGCCTGTCGGTCAGGCCTATTTAGAGTAGAGTTCGACGATCAGCTGTTCCCTGATGTTCTCCGGGATATCTTCCCTTTCGGGGCGGTTCAGAAACTTGCCCGTCATGGATGAGTTGTCCCATTCCAGCCATGCGTAACGCTTGCGTCCGCCGGTGAGTGAGTCCTGTATTACCTCGAGGCTTTTCGATTTCTCGCGAACCGATACCACGTCGCCCGGTTTTAGGCTGTACGACGGTATGTTCACTATGTGGCCGTTCACCGTGATGTGGCGGTGCGATACCAACTGGCGCGCGCCGGCACGGGTGGGGGCGATACCGAGGCGGTAAACCACATTGTCCAGACGGCATTCGAGCAGTTTCAGCAGGTTCTCACCCGTGATACCGCCCATACGCGAAGCCTCGTCGAAAGTCCTGTGGAACTGCTTTTCGAGGATACCGTAGGTGTATTTGGCCTTCTGCTTCTCGCTGAGCTGGATACCGTATTCCGATACTTTTTTGCGTTTGCGTGCAAGACCGTGCTGTCCGGGAGGATAATTCTTCTTCTCGAGAGCTTTATCCGCGCCGAAAATGGCTTCGCCGAACTTGCGGGCGATCTTCGTTTTTGGTCCTATATATCTTGCCATTGTTTTGTTTTTTACTTATTGCGGTCCGGGTCGTTGCCTTTCGGAAGCGGTCTCCGATCTGTGTGGGAGATGTACCGTTTCGGCACCCCGGCCCTGAATGTGTATGTGTTGTAAGAGCCGTTTATCCGACTGCCGGATTATACCCTCCTGCGGTTGGGCGGGCGGCAGCCGTTGTGGGGCAGCGGAGTAACGTCCACTATCTCTATCACTTCGATGCCGGCGCCGTGGATGGTCCTGATGGCCGATTCGCGGCCCGAACCCGGACCTTTAACATATACCTTGACCTTGCGAAGACCCATGTCGTAGGCAACTTTCGCACAATCCTGTGCGGCGGTCTGGGCGGCATAGGGGGTGTTCTTCTTCGAACCCCTGAATCCCATTTTACCCGCAGAGCTCCAGCTTATCACATCGCCGTTACCGTTGGTAAGGGTGATAATAACGTTGTTGAAAGTCGAGTGTACGTAAGCGGCGCCGAGGGCCTCCACTTTAACGACCTTCTTTTTAACTGTTCCTGATTTTTTAGCCATAACTCTGTCCTATTACTTAGTTGCTTTCTTCTTGTTGGCGACTGTCTTCTTCCTCCCTTTGCGGGTACGGGCGTTGTTCTTGGTGCTCTGTCCCCTTACCGGAAGGCCGATACGGTGGCGGATACCACGGTAGCAACCGATGTCCATAAGGCGTTTAATGTTGAGCTGTACCACCGAGCGGGCTTCCCCCTCGACTTTGATACCGCTGTCCGCAATGGCTCCACGGATGGCGGCTACCTGGTCGTCGGTCCAGTCCTGTACTTTCGTGTTCACATCCACGCCGGCCATCTCGAGGATCATGCGCGACGTGCTGCGACCTATACCGTAAATATAGGTGAGGCCAATTTCGCCCCTTTTATTCTTAGGTAAATCTACACCTACTATACGTGCCATAAATCTTTTTTACTGTGTGGTTTAATTTTCGAAGCACTCCGGGCGTCAACCCCGGTTTGCTTCCCTTCGCCGTGTTCGCTTCCCGGCCGCTGACGGCCGTAAGCGTTACTTACGGTAATATTTGCAGAGGCGCAAATATTAACCCTGGCGCATTTTGAACTTAGGATTCTTTTTGCAGATAACGTAGAGCTTTCCTTTGCGCTTTACGATTTTGCAATCCTCACTTCTTTTCTTAATCGATGCTTTTACTTTCATCTCTCGTGTTTTTTTGATTCCCTTCCGCCCGCGGGTGGTTCACCCGTCTGCGGTCCGGACCCTGGTCCTGCCGTTTGAGCCCCTATTTGTAACGGAATGAAATCCGCCCTTTACTGAGGTCGTACGGGGACATTTCAACTTTTACCTTATCGCCGGGCAGGATTTTGATGTAGTGCATCCTCATCTTGCCGGAGATATGGGCGGTGATTACGTGGCCGTTGTCCAGTTCTACGCGGAACATCGCGTTCGACAGGGCCTCGATAATCGTACCGTCTTTTTCGATAGCAGTCTGTTTTGCCATAGAGTCTTAGCTGTTGTTAATTTCGTTTTCGATGACACCGAAGTCGGTAAGCACATCCGCGCCTTCCTTCGTTACCGCCACTGCGAATTCGTAGTGGGCCGAAGGTTTGCGGTCGCGCGTGCGTACCGTCCAGCCGTCCCTTTCGAATACGACGTGCTTGGTTCCCATGTTTATCATCGGCTCGATACACAGTACCATGCCCTCTTTGAGCACGGGCCCGCGGCCTTTGACGCCATAGTTCGGAACTTCGGGGGCCTCGTGCATCTTCCTGCCGAGGCCGTGGCCCACAAGCTCCCTCACTACCGAGAAACCGTTCGTTTCGGCCATGCTTTGCACGGCGGCAGATATATCCCCTATACGGTTACCTGCCTTTACCTGCTCGACTCCTTTATAAAGAGCTTCCTTGGTGATTTCCATTAGCCGCCTTACATCCGCGGGGACTTCCCCTACTGCGAATGTATAGGCCGAATCGCCATAAAACCCCTTCATAAATGTGCCGCAGTCGACCGAAATGATGTCGCCTTCCTGAAGGACGTAATCCGAAGGAATCCCGTGCACAACCTGCTCGTTCACCGAAATACACAGTGAAGCCGGAAACCCGTTGTACCCGAGGAAGCCTGGAACCGCTCCGTGGGAACGAATAAACTCTTCGGCGATTGCGTCGAGTTTCTTCGTTGTGACACCCGGCCGGATATGTTTCCCGATTTCGGCCAGCGTCAGCGATACGAGTCGGTTATTCTCGCGGAGCAGCTCTATTTCTTCCTTCGTCTTAAGTTGTATCATCATTCCAATGCCCTTTAAAACGTTGCGGGCGGGTAATTTATTGTCTTGCAGCGGTTCACCGGATACTCCCGGACTGTTTGCCGTCCGTGCGGCCCTGTAGTTGGCCTCCGGTGTCGGGCACCGTTTCACGTCTCCTCCACCGGCGGTGACCCTGTAGTTGGCCTCCGGTCCCCTGGCATAACGTTTTTGGACCGGCCGGCCACCGTAAAGGCCCTTCCCGCACTCTCCTCTCGCCCCCTGCAAGCTTCCTTACCCGTCGCAACCCCTGCCGGGCGCCTTGGTTAAGAACTCTTTGTAACTTTTCGAATGCGTTTACGCTCCGGCCCTGCCTTTTATACGACCCGTTTTCATCAGGCCGTCGTAATGGCGGAGCAGCAGGTAACTTTCGATCTGCTTGAGGGTGTCGAGGACTACGCCCACGAGAATCAGCAGCGAGGTACCCCCGAAGAAGAGGGCGAACTGGTTGTTGATTCCGAGCCTCGTCGCGAATGCGGGCAGGATTGCCACGATTGCGAGGAAGATCGAGCCGGGGAGTGTGATCCTCGTCATGATGGTGTCGATGTAGTCGACGGTCTTCTTACCGGGTTTGACGCCCGGAATAAAGCCGCCGTTACGTTTCATGTCGTCGGCCATCATGTTGGGGTTCACGGTTACCGCGGTGTAGAAATAGGTGAACGCGATAACCAACACTGCAAATGTAAGATTGTACCAGAAGCCGGTGTAATCGGCAAAGGCGGCACCGAAGCCCCTAGTCGATTCGAACCGGGTGAAGAACGCCGGGATGAACATGAGCGCCTGCGCGAAGATGATAGGCATCACGTTGGCGGCGTTAACCTTGAGCGGGATGTATTGTCGGGCACCGCCGTACTGCTTGTTACCCACTATCCTCTTGGCGTACTGCACCGGGATACGGCGTACGGCCTGTACCAGTGCGATGGTCGCCATAAAGACGAGGAACCAGATAACGAGCTCTACGACGAGCATGACCAGACCCCCGGTCGCTTCCGTGAAACGGGTGTTGATTTCCGCCAGAAGCGCGTGCGGCAGGCGGGCTACGATACCGACCATGATAAGCAGCGAAATACCGTTGCCTATACCCTTGTCGGTAATCTTTTCCCCGAGCCACATCACGAACATCGTGCCGGCAATCATTACGACCGTTGCTACAATCGTGAACAGTATACTGCCCCTGCCGAGTACGAACGCGGCGTCGGGCAACTGTGCATAGAGATTCGCCAGGTAAGCCGGACCCTGTATCAGGAGGACCCCGATGGTCAGGTACCTGGTCAGCTGGTTGATTTTGCGGCGTCCGCTTTCACCCTCCTTCTGCAATTTCTGGAAGTAGGGGACCACGATACCCAAAAGCTGGATAACGATGGACGCGGAAATGTAGGGCATCACCCCGAGGGCGAAAATCGACGCGTTAGAGAACGCGCCCCCGGAGAAAATGTCTATTAGCCCGAGGAGACCGTTCCCGCCGACCTGGTCCTGAAGCGCACTCAGGGCGGTGGGGTTGATCCCCGGTATCACCACAAAACTACCGAACCGGAAAACAAGAAGAAGACCCAGCGTATACAGAATCCTGTTACGCAGTTCTTCTATCCTGAAAATATTTTTAATGGTTTCGATAAGCCTTTTCATAAGCTTGGGTTGGGTTTTTTAGAGTTTTACGGCTTTACCCTGCTGAGCCTCGATGGCCGCTACCGCGCTCTTGGAGAAGGCGTGGGCGGTTACTTCGACGGTCTTAGTGAGCGTTCCGTTACCCAGGATTTTGATGCGGTCGTTCTTCGAGACCACACCTGCCTGTGCCAGGGTTTCCGGGTTTATCACCGTGAGGGATTTCTTGGTTGCCAGCTCCTCCAGTACGGAAAGGTTTATAGCCTTGAATTCCACTCGTTTGTGATTCTTGAAACCGAACTTCGGCAGGCGCCTCTGCAGAGGCATCTGGCCCCCTTCGAAACCGAGCTTCTGCGAGTAACCCGAACGCGACTGGGCACCTTTGTGGCCGCGCGTAGAGGTTCCACCGCGTCCCGAACCCTGTCCGCGACCGATCCTTTTCTCGCTGTGGGTTGACCCTTTGGCGGGTTTTAAGCTATTTAGATTCATCTTCTGTGCTTGTTTCCGGTTTTACACTTTTCTTTGCTTTCGGCTCGGCGGCGGCATCGTTCCCGGCCTTCTCGGCTTTGGGTTTAGCCGTTTTGGCTGCCGGGGCCTTTTCGGCCTTCGGTGCTTTTTCCGCTTTCTCGGCCTTGGGAGCCTTCTCCGCTTTAGCCTCTTTCGGTTCGGCCGCGGCGTCGGCAGTTTTCTCGGCCTTCGGTTCGGCCGGAGCGGCTGCGGCCTTGGCAGCTTTCGGTGCTTTGGCGGCCTTATCTTCCACCTGCTCGATTACAACGAGGTGTTTCACTTTTTCCAGCATACCGAGTATGATCTTGCTGTCGCTGTGTTCCACCGTCCTGTTCATCTTGCGAAGCCCGAGAGCGTCGAGGTTGCTCTTCTGTAATTTGGTAGCGCCGATACGGCTCTTTACCTGTGTTATCTTCAATCTTGCCATTACTCGTCGCTGTTTAACCGTTAAACACTTTGTCGAGCGACACACCCCTCACCTGCGATACGCTCCGGGCGTCGCGCAGCTCCAGAAGCGCGGCTACCGTCGCCTTCACAAGGTTGTGCGGGTTCGACGAACCCTTGCTCTTTGCAAGTACGTTCTTGATACCCACGCTCTCCAGCACGGCACGCATCGCACCGCCGGCTATAATTCCCGTACCCGGGGCGGCCGGGCGAATCATAACGTGCGAACCGCTGTAACGCGCTTCCTGTTTGTGCGGGATGGTACCGTTCAGCACCGGTATTTTTACGAGGTTCTTCTTGGCATCCTCCACGCCCTTTGCAATCGCAGAGGTAACTTCGCCGGCTTTACCCAGGCCGTAGCCTACGATCCCGTTCTCGTTACCGACCACCACGATGGCCGAGAAACTGAAGGTACGACCCCCTTTGGTTACCTTTGTAACACGCTGGATGCTCACGAGCCTGTCTTTAAGCTCCAGGTCGCTCGTCCTTACCTTTTTTATGTTTGTATTTGACATAGCTTTGCGTTAGAATTTAAGCCCGCCTTCGCGTGCGGAGTCCGCTAATTGTTTTACCCTTCCGTGGTACAGGTAGCCGTTACGGTCGAATGCGACCTCGGATATACCTTTTGCCAAAGCGCGCTCGGCGGCCATCTTACCTACGGCTGCGGCCACCTGCGTTTTGTTCATACCCGCGGTCTTACCCGAAAGTTCCTTGTCCAGGGACGATGCAGACGCCAGTGTAACCCCGCTGTTATCGTCGATGAACTGTACGTATATCTGCTTGTTGCTCCTGTAAACAGACATACGGGGCTTTTCAGCGGTACCGCTTACTATCTTGCGGATGCGCATTTTAATCCGCGCCCTTCTTTCCAATTTACTCAGTGACATAACTTTACGTTTTACTATTTAGCGTTTGCTGATTTACCGGCCTTGCGGCGGAGCTGTTCGCCCACGAACCTGATACCCTTACCCTTGTAAGGCTCCGGTTTGCGCAGGGAACGAATCTTGGCTGCAACCTGTCCGATAAGTTGTTTGTCGATGCTGCGCAGGGTCACGATGGGGTTCCCCTTCTTTTCCTGCTGCGCTTCCGCCTTCACTTCCGGCGGGAGCATCACGTAAATGTCATGCGAGTAACCGAGGGAGAGCTTCAGCAGCTGTCCTTCGACTTCGGCCTTAAATCCTACACCGACCAGTTCCTGTTTGGTTTCGTAGCCGGTAGATACACCAACCACCATATTGTTTATCAGCGAGCGGTACAGCCCGTGCATCGAACGGTGGCGGGGTTGGTTTGTGGGGCGTTCTACGGTGAGTACCCCGTCTTCCACTTTCACGGTGATGTCAGAGTCTACTTTCTGGCTCAGCGTGCCAAGCGGCCCTTTAACCGTGACCGTGTTGTCGGGAGCGATTTCCACGCTCACGCCTGACGGCAGGTTTACAGGTAATTTTCCAATCCTTGACATTATTAATAAGTTTAAATTAGTAAACGTAACACAAAACTTCTCCGCCTACATTCTCCTGGCGTGCTTTTTTGTCCGTCATAATGCCTTTCGAAGTCGATACGATGGCGATACCCAGGCCGTTCTGCACACGGGGCATCTCTTTGGCACCTACGTACTGGCGAAGGCCGGGACGGCTGATGCGTTTGAGACCCTTGATGGCGTTGGTCTTGGTTTCGGGATGGTACTTGAGCGCGATTTTAATGGTCGGATGCCCTTTCTCATCGTTCTCGAACTTGTAGGCGAGAATGTAGCCCTGGTCGTACAGGATCTTGGTCATTTCCTGTTTGATTTTTGAGCCGGGAGCTTCAACCACTTTGTGGTTGGCTTTCACCGCGTTTCTAATCCTGGTTAGAAAATCCGCAATTGGATCTGTCATTTTTGGTAGATTAAAAGTTAAAAATCAAAACGAGTGGTTAAACTCAGTTTAAAAAAGTTATTGTGTCGGTTCTTCCGCGCACCGTGTATTGCCGTCCACGGTTCCACCACCTGTCCCCATAAGATCAAAAGTCAAAGGGAATACCCCTAACCCCTAATCCACACCGGGTTATACAGACAGCGAAACCTGACACAGCCCTTCCCGGCACGCGTCAATTTTCGCATGGTTAAAAATCACTTTCCGGGCTTTTCGGCGGCCTTTCAGCACCGCCGGGAAAGGGTAGGGAAAGTAAATTTCTCGCGTAATGCGGGCCAAAGATACACTTTTTTTCTAAAAACCAGTGACTTTGGCATTCCGAATTATTCACGCGGCCCCGTATTCCCTTTTGCGGGATTGCCCGGGCCGGTAAAATTTAATCCGGTTCAGGGAGCCTGTCCGCGACCCTGGATTCCGTTTCCGGTAGACACGGAACGGAGTGAAGCGATTTCGCGCCACTCCGTTTCATGGATACCTCCCTATGCGGGGAAGCGTATCCGTTATCGGTTGCCTCCGGAGGCATTTCCGTTGCCCGCAACCCCCGACGTATAATAGCGGCGTCGCGGCACGGTCGCCTACCAACTGGCCTTCTTCACTCCCGGGATAAGGCCCTTGGAGGCCATTTCGCGGAACTGGATACGGCTGAGTCCGAACATTCGCATGTAACCTTTCGGCCGACCGGTAATCTTGCACCTGTTGTGCAGGCGGATGGGGTTCGAGTTGCGGGGCAACTTCGACAGACCCACCTGGTCGCCTTCGGCTTTCAATGCGGCACGTTTGTCGGCATACCTTTGCACGAGTTTGAGGCGTTTTACCTCGCGTGCTTTCATTGATTCCTTTGCCATATTGCTCTTTTGCTTTTTTTTTACGTTTTAATGCGTCCGGTCCACCGATGCGGGATGTTCCGGTCCCGCGTCGTCCCGGCCGGTCAGCCGTTAAATGGCTTCCCTCTTTTTTGCGTTCTTGAACGGCAGGCCGAACTCCTGGAGAAGGGCGTAGGCTTCTTCGTCGCTCTCGGTGGTGGTCACGAACGTTATCTCCATACCGAAAATCTTGGTTATCTTGTCGATATCGATTTCCGGGAAGATAATCTGTTCGGTGATTCCCATCGTGTAGTTACCGTGTCCGTCGAATTTCTCCTTGATGCCCTGGAAGTCGCGTACACGCGGCAGCGCCACGGCCACGAGCCTCTGCATGAATTCGTACATCTTGTCGCCGCGCAGGGTCACCCTCACTCCGATTGGCATGCCTTTACGGAGTTTGAAGTTGGAGATGTCCTTGCGGGAACGGGTCTGAACCGCCTTCTGTCCGGCGATGATCGAAAGCTCCTGCTGGGCAATCTCGATTAGCTTCTTGTCGGCCACGGCCTGGCCCATCCCCTGGTTGATAACTATTTTTTCCAGTTTCGGAACCTGCATGATGCTCTTGTAGCCGAACTGCTTGCTAAGGGCAGGTATTATCTGCTCCTTGTACATTGTCTTGAGTTGAGGTACGTACGCTGCCATTACTTAATCTCCTCCCCTGTCTTTTTAGAGTAACGAACTAATTTACCGTCTGCGCCCGCTTTGCGGCCCGTACGCGTACCTTTGCCGGTTTTCGGGTCGATAAGCTGCAGGTTCGAGATATGTATCGGCGCCTCCTTCTTCTCAATGCCGCCCTGCGGGTTCTTGGCATTGGG
Organism: Alistipes sp.; assembly: GCA_021202985.1. Classification (GTDB taxonomy): domain Bacteria; phylum Bacteroidota; class Bacteroidia; order Bacteroidales; family Rikenellaceae; genus WRDF01. The sequence continues at coordinate 35,928 of JAJQCA010000009.1, read as the reverse complement.
TTTTGAGTGCTTCGACACGAGGTTTACGCCTTCCACGATAGCGCGGTTGTCTTTGGTGATAACCCGCAGTACCTTACCGGTCTGGCCTTTGCTGTCGCCGGCTAACACGTAGACGTTGTCCCCTTTTTTGATGTGTAATTTAACTGACATTTTTCTACGATTTATATGTTAGAGCACTTCGGGGGCGAGCGATATGATTTTCATATACTGGTCGCGCAGTTCCCTTGCCACCGGGCCGAAGATACGGGTTCCCCTCATTTCGCCCTGGTTATTGAGCAGCACTACCGCGTTGTCGTCGAAGCGGATGTAAGATCCGTTGGCACGCCTGATTTCCTTCTTCGTCCGCACCACTACCGCCTTGGAAACGGTACCTTTCTTAATGTCGCCAGCGGGCGTGGCGCTTTTTACGGTCACCACGACCTTATCACCGATACTGGCGTAGCGTTTCCCCGTACCGCCGAGTACCCGGATGCAGAGGACCTCTTTTGCGCCGCTGTTGTCGGCAACGACCATTCTACTTTCCTGTTGTATCATGACTATTTGGCTCTTTCAATGATTTCTACTAATCTCCAACGCTTTGTTTTGCTCAGCGGACGGGTCTCCATTATGCGGATGGTATCGCCCGGGTTGCAGGTGTTCTCGTCGTCGGCCGCCACGAATTTGGTGGTTTTGTTCACGAATTTACCGTATATCGGATGCTTTACCTTCCTCTTTACGGCAACCGTGACGGTTTTGTCCATCTTGTTGCTCACGACCACCCCGATCCTTTCTTTCCTTAAGTTTCTTTCCATGGCGGTAAATTAATTGAGGGTTTCTTTTTGGCGCAGGACCGTAAGCATACGGGCTATATCCCTGCGTGAATTCCTGATCACGCTCGCGTTCTCAACAGGAGAAACCGCGTGGTTGAGTTTGAGGCGGTTTAGTTCCACCCTGGCGGCTTCGATCCTCTCTTTGATCTCGGCTACCGTAAGCTCCCTGATTTCTGCAGTTTTCATCTTTTCCTGTTATATTGAGGTTTCTGTATAGTCCCTGCGCACGATGAACTTCGTGGTAATCGGAAGTTTCTGTGCACCCAGCCTCAGGGCTTCCTTGGCGATTTCCAAAGGTACCCCTTCCGCTTCGATGAGTATGCGGCCCGGGGTAACCGGCGCCACGAACCCTTCCGGCGCACCTTTACCTTTACCCATACGTACTTCGGCGGGCTTCTTGGTGATTGGTTTGTCCGGGAAAATCCTTATCCATATCTGGCCTTCACGTTTCATGTAACGTGTAATAGCCTGACGTGCCGCCTCGATCTGGCGACCGGTTATCCAGTGCGCTTCGAGGGCTTTTATTCCGAAGGAGCCGAACGCAAGCTGGTTCCCCCTCTGGGAGAGCCCTTTCATGCGCCCTTTCTGCATCCTCCTGTATTTGGTCTTTTTTGGCTGTAACATTTCCTTTTACGCTTTAAGCACACAGTGCTATTTATTATCCGTGATATAAACTATAGTCCACGAGTTTATTATCGGAAATTACGTCGTTAATACTCTTTATGGCACTTAAAAAGTCCTACCTGTTGTTATTGTTGCGGCGGCGTTTGTCGCGGCCACCGCCCCTGCGGTCGTTCCCGCGGCGGTCGTCTCGCCTTTCGCCCTGGCCTCCCTGGCCCGAGGCGCTCTGGCCTGCGATTTCGAAAAGGTCGCGCTTGCCGTACACCTCGCCGGTGCAGATCCACACCTTGATGCCGAGGATACCCACTTTCGTAAGGGCTTCGGCCAGGTGGTAATCCACGTCCGCGCGGAACGTGTGCAACGGAATACGTCCTTCCTTGTAGGTCTCGCTTCGTGCCATTTCGGCGCCGCCCACGCGGCCGGATATCTGTATCTTGATACCTTCGGCACCCATACGCATGGTGGACGCGATGGTGGTCTTCACGGCACGGCGGTAGGAGATACGGCCTTCGAGCTGGCGGGCGATGTTGTTCGCCACGATAACCGCGTCGAGTTCCGGCCTTTTAACCTCGAAAATGTTTATCTGAATCTCCTTGCCGGTGAGTTTCTTCAGCTCTTCCTTGAGCTTGTCCACTTCCTGGCCGCCCTTACCGATTATGATACCCGGACGGGCAGTGGAAATAGTTACCGTGACCAGCTTGAGGGTCCGTTCGATGATGATTTTCGAAATGCTCGCTTTCGCCAGACGGGCGTTCAGGTATTCGCGGATTTTAGCGTCCTCGACAATCTTGTCGGCGAAGTTCTTGCCGCCGTACCAGTTGGAGTCCCAACCGCGGATGATACCCAGACGGTTTGCTATCGGATTAACTTTCTGTCCCATCTGCTTATGCTTTTTCTTCGGTTACCAATTTGTCTACTACTATCGTCACATGGTTCGAACGTTTGCGAATCCTGTGCGCGCGACCCTGGGGCGCGGGTTGGATACGTTTCAACATCCGGCCGCCGTCGACGTAGATTTCCTTAACGCAAAGCGGGGTGTCTTCAAGCCTCTGACCTTCGTTCTTGGCTTCCCAGTTGGCGATAGCCGAACGCAGGAGCGTTTCCAGCCGGATCGAGGCTTCCTTCTTCGAGTAACGCAGCAGACCCAAAGCCCTGTTAATCTCCACGCCGCGGATCATATCTGCAACCAGGCGCATTTTGCGCGGTGAAGTAGGGCAGTCACGCAGGATAGCGATGGCTTTCTGCTTCTTCTCGGCCTTCAGTAGTTCGGCCCTGTTATGTTTTCTTGAACCCATTTCCTACTATCTTTTTTTGTTACCAGCATGACCGCGGAATTGGCGGGTCGGTGAGAATTCCCCCAGCTTGTGGCCCACCATGTTCTCGGTGACGTAAACGGGGATGAACTTGTTGCCGTTGTGGACAGCGATAGTCTGGCCTACGAAGTCGGGCGAAATCATGCTCGCACGCGACCACGTCTTGATGACGGCCTTCTTTCCGCTCTCTTTCTGGGCAATTACCCGGGCCTCGAGCTTCGGCTCTATATATGGCCCTTTCTTAAGTGAACGACTCATTTGCTATTATTCTTTTAATTTACTTTTTCTTCTTGGAGATTATGAACTTAGAAGAGGCTTTCTTCGGGCTGCGGGTCTTGTAACCTTTAGCCAGGAGGCCCTTGCGTGAACGCGGGTGCCCACCGGAAGAACGGCCTTCACCACCACCCATCGGGTGGTCAACCGGGTTCATCGTCACACCCCTGTTGTGCGGCCTGCGGCCCAGCCAGCGGCGGCGACCGGCCTTACCGTGCTGCTGCAGGCTGTGGTCCGGGTTGGACACTACGCCGATTGTAGCGCGGCAGGTTACCAGCACCATGCGGGTCTCGCCCGAAGGGAGCTTAATAATAGCATACTTACCTTCGCGGGCAAGCAGTTGAGCGTACGTTCCGGCGCTGCGTGCCATCGCGGCACCCTGCCCGGGGTAGAGTTCGATCGCGTGTATCACCGTACCGAGCGGAATTTCCGAAAGGAACAGCGTGTTGCCCACCTCGGGGCTTACGCCGGGGCCGCTCTGTACCGTCTGGCCTACTTTCAGGCCGTTCGGGGCGAGGATGTAGCTCTTCTCACCGTCTGCATAGGTGACCAGGGCTATACGCGCCGAGCGGTTGGGGTCGTACTCGATCGTCTTTACCGTAGCCTCGATTCCGTCCTTTGCGCGGCGGAAGTCGATTTCACGGTACATCTGTTTGTGGCCGCCGCCGCGGTAACGGACTGTCATCCGCCCGCTGTTGTTACGGCCGCCCGAGCTTTTCTTCGGGCTTAGGAGCGACTTTTCGGGTTTGTCCGTCGTTACGTCGTCGAACGTGGTCGCTATCTTATGTCTTGTACCCGGTGTAATGGGTTTGAACTTCTTAACTGCCATCGTGCTCTCGGATTAGATGTTACTGTAAAAATCAATTGTATCCCCTTCCTTGAGGGTAACGATCGCTTTCTTCACGTTGTTGGTGCGACCGCGGACCAGGCCCGCTTTCGTATAGCGCGATTTGGCCTTGCCAAGATACTTCATGGTGTTCACGTCGGTTACAACGACGTTGTACATCTGCTCCACGGCAGTGCGGATCTGCAACTTGTTAGCTCTCGGATCTACTATGAAACCGTAACGGTTCAGCTTTTCGCCCTGAGCCGTCATTTTCTCGGTTAATATCGGCTTAATTAAAATTTCCATTGCTTGCACTTCTTTACGCTAACATTTCATTGATCACATTTACCGAACCTTCCGACAACAGTATGGCGCCTGCGTTCATCACGTCGTAAGTGTTGACGTTCGAAGCCGGAATGACCTTGATGTTTCCCAGGTTGCGGGCCGAGAGGCTGACCGTGTGGTTGGTCTCGGGCATTACGACCAGCAGTTTCTTGCCGCCGAGCCTGAGGTTTTCGGTCAGTGCGATGAAGGCCTTGGTCTTCGGTGCTTCGAAAGTGAAGTCCTCCACTACGGTGATAAGCTCGTTTTTAGCCTTATATGAAAGGGCGCTCTTACGGGCGAGCCTTTTCAGTTTCTTGTTCAGCTTGAAGCTGTAATCGCGGGGAACCGGACCGAAAATACGTCCGCCGCCCGGAAACAGGGGCGATTTGATGCTGCCCGCACGGGCGCCGCCCGTACCTTTCTGCCTTTTGAGCTTGCGGGTCGACCCTGCCACTTCGTTACGCTGCTTCGACTTGTGGGTACCCTGCCTCTGGTTGGCCAGGTACTGTTTTACGTCGAGGTAAATTGCGTGGTCGTTGGGTTCGATACCGAAAATCTCGTCGCTGAGCGTTACCTTCTTGCCGGTTTCCGCTCCTGATGTGTTGTATATCGTTAATTCCATGGCGTTAGTCTTCGATTATGAGGTACGACCCTTTGGCTCCCGGGATGGAACCTTTCACAAGGAGAAGGTTGTTTTCCGGAATCTTTTTCAGTATCTTGAGGTTGAGGACCTTTACGCGCTCGTTGCCGGTGTGCCCCGGAAGCCTCTTGCCTTTGAATACGCGCGAAGGGTAGGACGAAGCACCGAGCGAACCCGGTTTACGCTGGCGGTTGTGCTGGCCGTGGGTCTGGCCGCCTACGCCGCCGAAGCCGTGGCGCTTCACTACGCCCTGGAATCCTTTACCTTTCGAAATTCCCGTCACGTCGACCCATTCGTCGTCGGGGAAAATGTCGAGAGTGATAACGTCGCCGAGGTTGTAGTCTCCTTCGAAATCACGGATTTCGGCTACGAAACGTTTGGGAGTGGTGCCTGCTTTCTTGAAGTGGCCCAACAAACTGTTACCGGTGTGTTTTTCGCTTTTTTCGTCATAGGCAATCTGAAGAGCCGAGTAACCATCTTTCTCGGGCGTCTTGATTTGCGTAACTACACAGGGACCGGCTTCGATAACGGTGCATGGTATGTTTTTACCATCGGCACCGAAAACGGATGTCATTCCGATTTTTTTTCCAATTAGTCCTGACATTTTAAAATTGTCTAAGTTACTTCGTGTGTTTGTTGTGTTTTCGTTTTTAGTTCGGGCGCCTGCCTTATAAATAATATGGCAAACTCTTTGTCTGGGGACGCGGACCATATAGAGGCAGCGTGTAACGGACACTGCCTAATATTCCAGTCCATTTTCAGCAAGAGGGAACCGCAGAGTAGGGTCTCCTTCCCATTGATCCTCTCACGAAACGATAACGAGTGTTAAAAAGAGTCTGGAAATACAAGGCCTGCGAGAAATCCGGAGCGGAGTTTACTCAACGTAAATGAGCATCCGGATTTTGAAGCTTAACGCAGTATTTCCTTCTCTTTTTAACAGTCGGTCAGACTTTTATTTCCACCTCAACCCCACTCGGAAGCTCCAGCTTCATCAGGGCGTCGATGGTCTTGGGCGTGGAGCTGTAAATGTCCAGTATCCTTTTGAAAGTGGAGAACTGGAACTGCTCCCTCGACTTCTTGTTCACGAAAGTCGAGCGGTTGACCGTGAAGATTTTCTTGTGGGTCGGGAGCGGAATGGGACCGCTCACCACGGCGCCCGTGCTCTTGACTGTCTTCACGATCTTCTCTGCCGATTTGTCGACCAGGTTATGGTCGAACGATTTGAGTTTGATTCGTATTTTCTGGCTCATATCTTTTTTCGGTAACTTCTTTGAAAGTATTGTACTGTGTTACTTTCCCGGTGCAAACCCCTTAGTGACTGGCCTTGCGTCCGGCTGTAAATGGGTTGTCCTCGCGCCTCTACTCGGCCGACTTGAGTTTGCCGCTCGATTTCTCGATAACGTCCTTAGCGATGTTCTGCGGTACTTCGTCGAAGTGCGAGAACTCCATGGAGGAGGTCGCGCGGCCCGAAGAAATGGTACGCAGCACGGTCACGTAGCCGAACATTTCCGACAGGGGAACCTTGGCTTTCACCACACGGGCGTTGCCTTTCTGCTCCATGCCCGAAATCTGTCCGCGGCGTTTGTTGAGGTCGCCGATGATGTCGCCCATGTTCTCCTCGGGGGTCACGACCTCCACGGACATGATAGGCTCCATGATTACCGGGTTGGCCTTGAGGGCAGCGGCGCGGAAACCGTTCCTTGCGGCTACTTCGAACGAGAGCGAGTCGGAGTCCACCGGGTGGAACGAACCGTCGATAAGCCTTACCTTCATGCTGTCGATAGAGTAGCCTGCAAGGGCGCCGTTCGACATGGCAGCTTCGAAGCCTTTCTGAACCGAGGGGATGTACTCCTTGGGGATGTTACCGCCCTTAACCTCGTCGACGAACTGAAGCCCTGAGAACTCTTTTTCATCGGCCGGGCCGAGTTCGAATATGATGTCCGCGAATTTACCGCGTCCACCGGTCTGCTTCTTGAACACCTCACGGTGCTGTACCGAGCCTTTGAGGGCCTCCTTATAGTTTACCTGCGGGGCGCCCTGGTTGATTTCAACACCGAACTCCCTGCGAAGGCGGTCCACGATAATCTCGAGGTGAAGCTCGCCCATACCGCTGATAACGGTCTGGCCGCTGTCCTCGTCGGTCTTAACCGTGAAGGTCGGGTCCTCTTCGGCGAGTTTGCCGAGGGCGATGCCCAGTTTGTCGAGGTCCTTCTGCGTCTTGGGTTCCACCGCAAGGCCTATCACCGTCTCCGGGAAGGTCATCGATTCGAGAACAATCGGATTTTTCTCATCACAGAGCGTGTCGCCCGTGCGGATATCCTTGAAACCTACCGCCGCACATATATCGCCGGCACCCACTGCCTCGATGGGGTTCTGCTTGTTGGCGTGCATCTGGTAGAGGCGGCTGATACGCTCCTTCTTGTCCGTACGGGTGTTGTGGACGTAGCTGCCGGCGTCGAGTTTACCGGAGTAAACGCGGATGAAGGCGAGCCTTCCCACGAACGGGTCGGTGGCTATCTTGAACGCCAGCGAGCAGAACGGGTCCTTCTCATCCGGGTGCCTTACCACTTCGTTGCCCGTGCGCGGGTCCGTACCCACGATAGCTTCGATGTCCACCGGTGAGGGCAGGAACGCCATCACGTAGTCCAGTAGCAACTGCACACCTTTGTTTTTAAACGAAGAACCGCAGAGCATCGGAACGATGACCATTTCGCAGGTCGCCTTCCTTACCGCCGCGATAAGCTCGTCGGGGGTGATGCTTTCCGGATCGTCGAAGAATTTCTCCATCAGGCCTTCGTCGAGCGATGCCGCTTCCTCGATCAGCTTGTTGCGCCACTCTTCGGCTTCGGCAGCCATCTCGGCCGGTATCTCTTCGTATGTGTAGTTTACCAGCTCGGTCTTTTTGTCCTCGTGGTAGATGATAGCCCTGTTATATATAAGGTCTACCAGCCCGCGGAACTTATCCTCGGCACCGATGGGAAGGACCACCGGGAGGGCGGTCGCGCCGAGGCGCTCCTTAACCTGTGCGCAGACGGCCAGGAAGTCGGCACCCGTACGGTCCATCTTATTGACGTAACCGATCCTGGGGACATTGTACTTGTCGGCCTGCCTCCATACGGTCTCGGACTGGGGTTCCACACCGCCTACGGCGCAGAACGTAGCCACGGCACCGTCCAGCACGCGGAGCGAACGCTCCACTTCCACCGTAAAGTCTACGTGGCCCGGGGTGTCGATAATGTTTATCTGGTAGGTGTTGCCCATATAGTTCCAGAAGGCCGTGGTAGCAGCCGAGGTAATGGTGATACCCCTCTCCTGCTCCTGTACCATCCAGTCCATTGTAGCCGCACCTTCGTGTACTTCACCGATTTTGTGTGTCTTACCGGTGTAAAAAAGGATACGTTCGGAAGTGGTGGTCTTACCGGCGTCGATGTGGGCCATGATGCCGATATTCCTCGTATATTTAAGATCTCTCGTTGCCATTTTATATTGTCTCTCTTCCTAACGTCTGTTATACCCTGAAATGAGCGAATGCCTTGTTGGCGTCAGCCATACGGTGCATTTCCTCTTTACGTTTGTACGCAGCCCCTTCCTGGTTGTATGCCGCAACGATCTCTCCGGCGAGCTTTTCCGCCATCGAACGACCTGCGCGTTTCCGGGAATAAAGGACAAGGTTTTTCATCGAAATCGAAACTTTGCGCTCGGGCCTGACCTCGGTGGGTACCTGGAAGGTGGCACCACCCACACGGCGGGATTTTACTTCCACCTGCGGCGTGATGTTTTCGAGGGCCTGTTTCCAAATTTCAAGAGGAGCCTTCTCTGCATCCTTCATCTTCTCGCCTACAATGTCGAGTGCATCGTAAAAGATGTTGTAGGCAATACTCTTCTTACCATCCAGCATAAGGTTGTTTACGAAACGCGTTACCTGCACGTCGCCGAACTTCGGATCTGGAAGTAGAATTCGCTTTTTAGGCTTTGATTTTCTCATTTTCTACTGTTGTTCTTGTTTTGTTTGCGGGGCCGCGAAGCGTCCCCCTGTGGTACTTCCTGTTTCAGTCGGAATTTTACTGTTTACTTTTTGGCTGCTGCTGCTTTGGGCCTTTTCGCTCCGTATTTCGAGCGGCGCTGGCGGCGTCCGTCCACACCTGCCGAGTCGAGCGCACCGCGCACCAGGTGGTAACGTACACCCGGGAGGTCCTTCACACGGCCGCCCCTGACGAGCACGATCGAGTGCTCCTGGAGGTTGTGACCTTCACCCGGTATATAAGCGTTCACTTCCTTGCCGTTGGTCAGCCTTACCCTGGCCACTTTACGCATAGCCGAGTTCGGCTTCTTGGGAGTGGTCGTGTAAACACGGACACATACGCCCCTGCGCTGCGGGCATGCGTCGAGCGCCGGAGCCTTACTCTTGTCCTGCATCGCAACGCGTCCCTTACGTACTAACTGCTGAATAGTTGGCATTACTTTGTCCTTAAAATTTAATTAATTACGTTTGTTTTCCCGTATATTTCACCGCTTTCGAAAATGCAAAACGGAGTGCAAAGTTACGCAAAATATCGACATTGCAATACCCTGGCACAACTTTTTCACATGAATTACAGGCATTTCGGTTGAAAACGGGGCTTTAGGTTATAATATTTTCTTATGGTAGCCTCAAAAGTATAAGGACGGCCTATTAAAAATCGGGTGGCGTGCCTGTAAAAGACGTAAGACCAGGCATTAACATCATGGCATTTAGTCGGGTTCGCCGGGCCTGCGCGGGTCAAAAAAACCGGGACATCCCGCAGGGTGTCCCGGTTTTTTACGGTCCGGTCGGAACTATTCGTCCTCCTCGTCGTCTTCTCCTATGTAGACCACATCGCCGTCGGTGTCAGCGGCGAATTCATAGGTATTATAATAAATAGTCGTACCCGTTCCGTCGCGCTCGCTGCTTACCCGGCTGGAAAGCTCGAACGAGTGGTATACTACCGGTCCGTTCTCGTCGTCGTAATAGACCTCTATCGAGTACTCCTCGATGCCCGAGAACGGAAGGTCGGCTTCCTTCATCATTTCCCGGCCCTTCCCTATATTGGAAGCAATCTTCGAGAAGTCTATTTCCGAGAGTTTAACACCCGTTTCGGGAGTGCGTCCTTCGAGGCTCCGCGGAACGCGGATATCGCTCTCGGTGTCATATTCCAGACCTATCTGTTTGCGGGTCAGGTTACCTTCAGCATCGGTGTAAACGACGTCCACATAGGTGGCATACTCTTCCAGTTTTTCCGTGAAACTGAACTCGATCTGGTAAACTGTGACGTCTTCCGGTATGTACTTGGTGATTCACGCGGACAGTTTCTTATCGATCTTCGACTGGTCTGTGAGTTTAATATCTTTGTCCAGGACATCGCATGACGTTACGGCAAATGCGGACAAAAACAGGATGCTTAATGCAAATAATTTCGTTTTCATATTTATATTTTAATGTTTGTATCGGTCGTGATTTTAATCCAGCAGTTCGAGTTCTCCGTCGCTGTCGGCTTTGAATTTATATTCGAAATATTCGGTCTGGCGACGGTTACCTACCGTTGTGGTCTTACCTTTCTGGTTGATTTCGAACCTGTAATAAACATCTTCCGGATTAGACGATACGATGAAGATACGGTATTGCTTGAATCCGTCGCTTTTGATATCGTTCTTCGAGAGCCAGTCAATCGCATTGTTCATATTCAACGATATGCTTGCGAAGTCTATATCCTTGAGCGCGATACCGGTATCGGGAGTGCGGTCGCGGTGCATGGTGTTGCTACTCTCGTTGACGGTGGAGGTGGCAAAGTTGAATGTGGTGGCCTTAACCTCGTCGCTGCCCGGCTCCGAGTAGTAAATAATTACCGAACCCGCTTTAAAGCTGAAATCGTCCTCGGAATTCACGACAATGTTGTAGACGATAGCCTCCGGATCTATCTCTTTGGTAAGTTTTTCCTGAAGTTTAACCCCGGAGCCTTCTTCCTTCAGGACGATACCTCCGAGCATATCGCAGGAAGTAATTAAGATAGGGGCCACGATTAGCGCAACTGCCGCGCCGAGTAGTCTGTTTTTCATAATAATATAAAGGTTTGGGTGAATTAAATCGCCATAAAAGTACGGTTTATTGCGCTTTTTGAGAAACACATAATTAAATTTTTTTAATTTTTTGCCGGCGTTCCGTGGGGCCGTATCCGCTAACACAACCCCGCAGAATGGAATATGTGGTACCCTGCGGAAGTTAGTGGGGCTACGATTAACGGAAAGAATTTAAAATCGTTATTTTTGCGTTTCGAAGAAAACCAAGGATATGGAATACAATTTCAGGGATATAGAGAAGAAATGGCAGCGGATCTGGAAAGAGCGCGACACTTACCGTGTGGAGATAGACCGTTCGCGGCCAAAATATTACGTGCTGGATATGTTCCCGTACCCTTCGGGAGCGGGCCTTCACGTAGGCCATCCGCTCGGCTATATCGCTTCTGATATATACAGTCGCTTCAAGAGGCTGAGCGGGTTCAACGTACTGCACCCGATGGGTTACGACGCGTTCGGCCTGCCGGCCGAGCAGTACGCCATCCAGACGGGCCAGCACCCTGCCGTGACCACCCGGCAGAACATGGACCGTTACCGCGAGCAGCTCGACCTGATGGGTTTCTCGTACGACCCGCACCGCGAGATCAATACCAGCGACCCCGCGTATTACCACTGGACCCAGTGGGCGTTCCTGCGTATGTTCGACAGCTACTACTGCATCGTGGCGCAGAAAGCGCGGCCCGTTTCCGAACTGGTAGCGGCCTTCGAACGGTCCGGAACCGACGGGGTGAACGCCGCCTGCACCAGGGAGCTTTCGTTCACTGCCGACGAGTGGAAGGCTATGGACGAAGCCCGCAGGGAGGAAGTTCTTCATAACTACCGGTTGGCGTTCCGCGCCGACACGATGGTGAACTGGTGCCCTGCGCTGGGTACGGTGCTGGCCAACGACGAGGTGGTGAACGGGGTCTCGGAGCGCGGGGGGCACCCGGTGGAACAGAAGAAGATGACCCAGTGGCAATTGCGCGTTACGGCTTATGCCCAGCGGCTTCTGGACGGGCTGGACACCCTCGACTGGAGCGAATCCCTGAAGGAGATACAGCGCAACTGGGTGGGCCGCAGCGTCGGCGCCCAGGTATTTTTCGGACTTGACGGCCGTGAGGAATGCCTCGAAGTGTTCACCACCCGTCCCGATACCATTTACGGCGTCACGTTTATGGTGATTGCCCCGGAGCATGGTCTGGTTCGGGAGCTTACGACACCGGAGCAGGCCGCGGATGTCGCCGCCTACCTGGAAGAGACTAAAAAACGCTCCGAGCGCGACCGTATGACCGACACCAAACGTGTCAGCGGGGTATTTACCGGAAGCTATGCCGTTCATCCGTTCTCAGGCGAGAAGATACCTGTGTGGATCAGCGACTATGTGCTGGCGGGCTACGGTACGGGGGCCATTATGGCCGTCCCGGCCCACGACGGGCGCGACTATGCTTTCGCAGAACATTTCAGACTGCCGATAATCCCGGTGGTCGAGGGGGGCGATATAGAGAAAGAGAGCTACGACGCCAAGTCGGGCAAAATGATAAATTCGGATATCCTCGACGGCCTGGACGTGAAGGAGGCTATCGAAAGGATGTTCGACGAGGTGGAGGCCCGCGGGCTCGGCCGCCGAAGGGTCAACTACCGCCTGCGCGACGCGATATTCAGCCGCCAGCGGTACTGGGGCGAGCCGTTCCCGGTCTATTATAAGGACGGTGTGGCAAAGCCCCTCGGGGAAGAGTGCCTGCCGTTGGAGCTGCCGCCCATTACAGAGTTCCGTCCCACCGAGCAGGGCGAGCCGCCGCTGGCGCGCGCCGAAGGGTGGTGCACTGCCGAAGGGTACCCATACGAGACCAGCACCATGCCGGGCTTCGCCGGGTCGTCGGCTTACTACCTGCGCTATATGGACCCGCACAACGACAAAGAACTGGTCAGCCGCGAGGCGGACGAGTATTGGAGGAGCGTCGACCTCTATGTCGGGGGTATCGAGCATGCCACGGGGCACCTTATCTATTCCCGTTTCTGGAACAAGTTCCTCTACGACCTCGGCCTTGTGGTCGAGGACGAGCCGTTCCGAAAGCTGGTAAACCAGGGAATGATACAGGGCCGCTCTAACTTCGTTTACCGCGTAGCGGGAACCAATACGTTCGTTTCGCTCGGGTTTAAAGACGGTTACGAGACCCAGCCGATCCATGTGGACGTTAACATCGTTCGGAACGATATGCTCGATATCGACGCGTTCCGCGCATGGAGGCCCGAGTATGCTGACGCGGATTTTATCCTGGAGGACGGCAAATACGTCTGCGGCTGGGCGGTGGAGAAGATGAGCAAGTCGATGTACAACGTGGTGAACCCCGACAATATAATCGAGAAGTACGGCGCGGACACCCTGCGCATGTACGAGATGTTCCTCGGGCCGCTCGAGCAGAGCAAACCGTGGGACACCAACGGCATCGACGGGGTGCACAAATTCCTTCGGCGGCTGTGGAAGCTGTTCGTGAGGGACGGGGAGTTCCGCGTGTCGGACGACGAGCCCACCCCGGCCGAGCTGAAGACCCTGCACAAGACCATAAAGAAGGTGCGCGAGGATATCGAGAATTTCTCGTTCAACACCTCCGTCAGCGCATTTATGATATGCCTGAACGAACTGGGGCAGTGCAACAAACGGGCGATTCTCGACCCGCTCGTGCGCCTGCTCTACCCTTTCGCGCCCCACATCACCGAGGAGCTGTGGTCATCGGCGCTGGGTAACCCAGACACGCTTTACAACGCCTCACTTCCCGATTACGACGAAAAGTACCTCGCCGAGGACAGTTTCGAGTACCCGGTATCGTTCAACGGCAAACTGCGCTTCAAAAAAGAACTTCCGCTGGGCATTTCAAACGCCGAGATAGAGGCCGCCGTCATGGCCGACGAGAACGCCGCGCGTTACCTCGACGGTAAGGAACCTAAAAAAGTTATTATAGTGCCGGGCAAGATTATAAACATAGTGGTGTAATCATCGCCCGTGCGCGAGGCGTTGCATGCGATTACATGCAAGGATATAAACGCCGCTCCTCCGGTTCCTTACCGGAGGGGCGGTTTTTTATCTGTTCACGCCGGTAAGCGCAACCGGGTCGGCGTTCCTGTCTGAACGGGTAACTAACAGTAATTACATTTAGATAAGCCGTACATTACAAATCCCCAAAGATGGGGATTTCGAGTACGGTAATTTCGGGGGAATTTTGCGGTGGCTTTTATAACCCGATAACGATTGAAGAAATTGAAAAGACTACACCGCATTCTGCTATTCTCTCTATTTGTCGCCTGCTCCGTCCATTTTACGGCATACGGACAGCCACGGGGCCACATTTCCGGTAAAATAATTTCTGAAGAGGACGGGGTAATCAATTTTGCCGGCGTCTACCTTAAAGATACGCCTTACGGCAGTTCGACCGACGGCGAAGGGATTTACCACATCAGCGCCCCGGCCGGGGAGTATATGCTGGTGGTTTCGGCCATGGGTTACAAGGCCGTCGAACTGCCCGTGACCGTCGCCGCCGGCCAGAGGGTACGCCAAAACGTTACGGTTACCACGGAGGAGGTGCAGGTCGAAAGGGTCGTCGTGTCCGCTTCGGGAGTAACACGCGTCAGGGAATCCGCATATAACGCCGTGGCGATAGATACCAAGGCACTCCAAAATACCACCCTCAACCTCAGCGACGCACTGGCGCGCGCGCCGGGCCTGAAAATCAGGGAATCGGGAGGCGTCGGTTCGAATATGACCGTTATGCTCGACGGCTTTACGGGCAACCACGTGAAGGTATTTATTGACGGTGTGCCGCAGGACGGCACCGGCAGTTCGTTCAGCCTGAACAATATCCCGGTCAACTATGCCGAGCGTATAGAAATATACAAAGGGGTGGTTCCGGTCGGGTTCGGCACCGACGCCATAGGCGGGGTAATAAATATCGTAACTAAGAAGAACGCTGTTACGAGGGACAGGAACCGTTGGTTTGTGGACGCTTCCTACTCCTACGGCTCTTTCAACACGCACAAGAGCTACGTGAATTTCGGTCAGACCCTTAAAAACGGCTTCACATACGAGGTAAACGCGTTCCAGAACTATTCCGACAATAACTACTATGTGGACACACCCGTCAAACAATTTCTGGAAGACAGATACACTATGACAACGGATGAGATATTCCACGTCAAACGGTTCCACGATACATACCATAACGAGGCGGTAGTCGGGAAACTCGGCTTCGTAGGCAAGAAATGGGCCGACCGTTTTCTCTTCGGGTTCACATGGTCGCAACTCTACAAGGAGATACAGACCGGGGCACGGCAGGAAGTTGTATTCGGCGGAAGGTACCGCGAGGGGCATTCCCTTATGCCGTCGATGGAGTATATTAAAAGGGACCTTTTCGTGGATGGGCTGAGTCTGCGCCTGACCGCTAACTATAACAGGAACCAGACCGACAACGTGGACACCAGCCGCTATGAATACAACTGGTTCGGGGAAAAGAAGGAACGCAGGAGTCCCGGGGAAGTGTCGTACGGTCACAGCCGCCAGTACGACGACAACTGGAACGGGACGGCGACCCTCGATTACCGGATCGGGCAGGCCCATGCGTTCACGTTCAACCATATGATAAGCGCGTTCCGGCGCAACAGCAGGGATATGTTGATAGCCGGTTCGACCAGGGGGGAAATTCCCAACGACAACCGTAAGAATATAAGCGGCATTTCTTACCGGCTGAAACCCTCCGACAGGTGGAACGTGTCGGTGTTCGGGAAATTTTACCGGATGTTCTCCGCGACCTCTGTAGCTGAAACGACGGCGCAGGACAGTTGGGTGCGCCAGACTCGTACCAAAGATTACTGGGGGTACGGGGCCGCCGGCACCTATTATATCCTCTCCGGCCTGCAAACCAAACTCTCATACGAGAAAGCGTGCAGGATGCCGTCCGACAGCGAAATGTTCGGCAATAACGAAAATATGGTCGGCAACTTTACCCTGAAACCCGAGCAGAGCGACAATGTCAATTTTACGCTCGGTTACGATCGGACGTTCGGCCTCCACTCCCTGTACGGCGAGGGCGGCCTTATATACCGTAACACCAAAGATTATATCATGCAGAGCGTGGGCACGGAGACCAGCCAAAGCGTAAACCACGGGAAGGTCCTGTCGAAGGGCTACAACTTCGCCCTGCGGTACGGCTTCTCGAAATGGGTCAGTGTGGGCGGTAACTTCACCCAGCTTAACGCGAGGAACAACGTAAAGACTTTCGTCAACGGTAACGTGGATATTACTTACGGGGTGCGGATGCCGAACGTGCCTTATCAGTACACGAACGCCGACCTCACCTTCTACTGGCACGACCTCGGATGGAAGGGCAACCTGCTGACTTTCTCGTACGACAATATGTACGTGCACAGTTTTCCGCTCTACTTCGAGAACCTCGGCGATAAAGAGACCAAAATGTATGTGCCGAAACAGTTCTCACATAATCTTTCCGTCTCGTACAGTCTGGCCAGCGGCCGGTACAACCTCTCGTTCGAGTGCCGTAATTTCACCGATGAAAGAATGTACGACAACTTCAGCCTCCAGAAAGCCGGACGCGCTTTCTACGGTAAGCTCAGGGTCTATTTCGGTAATTAATTATAATACGAATTATAAAGAGTAAAACATGAAGAAAAATTATCTTTTAAGGAGTTTCGTTGCGCTGTCCGCAGCGGCCATGCTCGTATCCTGCGAGGACGACAACGGTGTCAAAGGAACGGGAAACGATTTCTCAGGGTCAGCCTACATTATCTCGGCCACCGTTACCAGCGGGACGAGTAGTTCCAATTATCTGGTAACAACCGACGACCTGACGGAAGGGGATATAACAACGGTCAATACCGGCACCGAAACCGATACGGGTACTTACTGGCTCTATTACGGAGATAAATATCTTTACCGCCTTGTATATTTGCAGGGTAACGCCGGTGTAACTTCCTCGTACATACTTAATAGCGAAGGAAAAGCTGCGGCCCGCTCGAATACCTATGAGGCCAAGAGGTTTACTTCTTACGGTTTTTATGATAATTACCTGATTACCACCTCGACCGGCGGCCTGGATTCGTCCCTTGCGGAAAAAGAGAGCGGGAACGATTACGTTCCGAGAGGATTCCTGATAAACTATATCGACGTTGATACCCAGGTGATAGGATCGAATTCAGATTATATTTGGGCTGAAGATTATCTCGGGGACGGTGAATTCGTAACGTTTGCCGGACTCGAGCAGGTCGGAAGCAGGATATTCACCGCTCCCATCCCGATGGGTATGAGTCATTACGGAGTGGTGGTATTCGAGGAGAAGATTAAATATCCCGAGCTGGTGAAGAAGGAGTCGGGAGGACAGGGCAGCGGTGCATACACAGCCGGGGAGTTACAGTGGACGCAATATCCCGACCAGGCCTATATTGCCATCTATCCCAATAAAGATTTCAATAAGGACGAGGTGCGGTTAATCAAAACCGATAAAATAAGTTATGCCGCCGGCCGCAACGCTTCGCAGTATTACCAGATGGTATGGGCGGCGGATAACGGGGATGTGTACGTATTCTCGCCGAGTTATGCCAAATCAATGACCGAGTCCGTACAGCGAACTTCACTACCGGCGGGGGTTGTCCGAATCAAAAACGGACAGAACGATTTCGACGAAAGCTATTACGTCAATATTGAAGAGCAAACCCCGACCGGAGGAAATTCGTTCCTCCGCAGTTGGCACGTTACGGAAGACTATTTTATGCTTTTGATGTACGACGCACCGTTCGGCCAGTCGCCCACGGCAAACCAGTTGGCAATATTCAAAGGTGAGACGGGCGTTCTGAAATACATTACCGGCCTTCCGTCGGCCTCGTCGGTCACCAGTATAGGTACGATGCCCTATTTCGAGGACGGGAAGGCTTACATACCGATTCTTGTGGAGAACGAGGACCCGGCCGTATATATAATAGACGCCGAGAGCGCGACCGCCTCCAAAGGTATTTCCGTTCAGTCGACCGGCATAACCTCCGTCGGCAGGCTCAAATATTACGAATAAACGCACGGTCCGCCTTAAACAGAGTCTTCCCCATGACCCGGATAATACCGGGTCATGGGGAAGACTTTTTCGGTTATGGCGGGTTTGTCAGGGCGGAGGCTCCAAAGCGGGGGGTATAACGTTCGGGGAAAAACTCCCGCAGCGGCGGAAGTGCGGAGGCACCCTTCACCTGTTTTTTATACCTGACGAATCTGCAAACCCAGTCCGGCGCACAGGGTCGATGAATTATGGCCGGTTAGCCTATCCGGAAAGATTTGTCGCCGTCTTCCGGCTTCGGGGTGTGCGGGTTTGGGCGGACCGCGGGATAGCCGCAGGCCACTACACAGAGAATCCTGTAGGGCTCCAGTGCGGGAATCCGCTCTTTCAGGTATTGCGCTGCGGTAGGCCCGTCGGGTTGTTCGTTGTCGTGCGGACGCCCTTCCACATGTACCCAGCAGGAACCGAGCCCGAGGTCCTCCGCGGCGAACTGGAGAACGGTGGCCGATATGGAGCAGTTTTCGCGCCACAGGTCGGTATTCGAGTCATCGGCCAGGATGAAAAATGCCAGCGGGGCTTCCCTGACGAATGCCGAACCGGTGGAGCGCATTTGCGATATGGCCCGTAAAATTTCCGGATTGTCGGTGTAGGCGATGCGCGTCGATCGGCAGTTCTTCGAAGACGGGGCCGTGAGGGTGGTTTCGATGATCCGGTCAATTGTCTCCCGGTCTACTTTTCGGTCTTCGTATTTGCGTATAGAGCGCCTTTGGGCGGCAAGTTCCCTGAATGTCATATCGTTGGTTTTAGACGTTATCGGTGACGTATATTTACAAAGTTAAGACATTTATTCGTGTGACGGCTATGGGAAAAGACGCGGGCGTTTTCCATTTAATCCGGATAGCCCGAACCACTTCCGGGCAAAATGCGTACCTTTAGGGACTTAAATGCAGTATGTATGGAAACTACGGTAACGGTCGCCCTGATATACGATTTCGACGGCACCCTCTCCCCTGGCAATATGCAGGAGTACGACTTTATCCCCACGGTCGGTAAAAGTAACAGGGAATTCTGGCAGGACAGCAACGATCTGGCTCTGGAGCAGGATGCGGACCCGATACTGGCATATATGTACAAAATGCTTCACGAAGCCCGCAGTACGGGCTTGTCCCTCAGACGGGACGCATTTGTGGCCTCCGGAGCCAAGATATCCCTCTACGACGGGGTCGAGGAGTGGTTCGGACGGATAAACGCTTACGCGGCCGGGCAGGGGGTTACGGTACACCACTATATAAACTCTTCGGGACTGAAGGAAATGATAGAAGGGACGCCTATCGCCCACGAGTTTCGTAAAATTTATGCCTGCTCGTTCCTGTACGATGTGGACGGGGTTGCTTACTGGCCGGCCGTCGCGGTTAATTATACCAATAAGACGCAGTTCATATTCAAAATAAACAAGGGGGTGGAATCGGTTTACGACAGCAAGGAAGTGAACCGCTATATTCCCGAGAGCCAGCGCCCGGTGCAGTTCCGGCATATGATTTACTTCGGCGACGGTACCACGGACATTCCGTGCATGCGGCTCGTAAAAGCACAGGGAGGGCACTCCATAGCCGTGTACAACCCGGCGAACAAAGCCACCAGGACAGCTTCGGAACGGCTCGTAAGGGATAACCGTGTTAATTTCGTCTGCCCTGCCGACTACACCGAGAGCAGCGATATAGACAGGGTCGTAAAGACCGTCATTGACAAGATAGTTTCCGACCGGAAACTCGAACTCCTGCGCTCGGAAATCCCGACAAAATAGCATCCGCGGCGGTTGTTCAGCCAATTCGTACCGGTTATCTCCGACCGTCAGGGCATGTTCTCACGTTAAAATTTCACCTTCAATATGGAAGATAATCATTTTTATCTTAGATTTGTAACGTAAAAGTTATAAAAAGATAAATAGATTACTCATTAAGAGGATATTATTATGGCACAGTTGACTATCGAGAAGGCCGACCGCAAACGGTACAGCCTTATGGTATGGCAGACAACCGGGTTCGGGATTTTCCTTGCCGCATTTATTTTCGCACCGGAAGGTACGCAAAAGCCAGGATTCGATTTGGTCGAATTTATCCGCGGCCTCGGAGTAGGCCTCGCCCTTGCGGCTACTTTCAAAATGGTTTGGTTCGAACACCGGGTTAAAAAAGACAGGGCGGTAGCCAATGCCCTGCGAAACGAACTGTACCGAGATTATGACCGCAAGGCCCTTGCGTGGGGTTTTTTGCTTTCCATGTCGGCGGCGTTCGTGTTATTCGTGCTTTCGATGGAAGGACTCGGTATCAGGCTTGCCGCGGGGATAATCCTGTATGTAGGGCTGGTATCCTCTCGTGTGGCGCAGTTAATTTACTACCGGTAATGGGCTGTGATAAACTCCATAACACGATCAAGGTCCGGCGCGCGATAAAGAATATTACCCAGGAAGAACTTGCGACGGCGATTGGTGTAACCCGGAAAACCGTGAATACCATCGAGAACGGGGTTTATGTCCCCTCGACGGTACTGGCCCTGAAGATGGCGAAATATTTCGGGGTGCCGGTCGAGGAGTTGTTCCGGTTGGAGGAATAGGTTTATCTTTACCCCAAAACAGATACGATGAAAATAGTATTCGCCACGAACAACCGGCATAAACTCGAGGAAGTCTCACAAATACTCGGTCCCGCCTTCACGCTGCTCACCCCGGCCGACTGCGGCCTTACCGAAGAGATACCGGAGGACCGGGACACGCTGGAGGGCAACGCCCTGCAAAAGGCCCGCTTTGTAAAGGAACGCACGGGTTACGATTGTTTCGCCGACGATACCGGCCTGGAGGTAGCCGCTCTCGGGGGAGAGCCGGGCGTACGTTCTGCCCGATACGCCACCGACGGCCACGACCATGCCGCAAATACGGCCCTTCTTTTGAAAAACCTCGGTGGAAAAGCCGACCGGTCGGCCCGGTTCCGGACCGTGATAGCGCTAATCCTCGGCGGCAGGGAATACCTGTTCGAAGGGGAGGTGCGCGGGGAGATTACCGAGGTGGAGGCGGGCGACAAGGGGTTCGGTTACGACCCGGTGTTCCGGCCGGACGGGTACGCGCAGACTTTCGCCGAGCTGCCGGCGGAAGTTAAGAACCGGATATCCCACCGCGGTGAAGCGGTACGGAAACTGGCGGAGTTCCTTCGAACCGGAATAGATAATAAATAGAGAAATTTATATATATTTAAGCGGACAAAATCCTTTATAACACTTCCGGGGATTTATGATTTAGTCAACAAACCAGGATAATATGAATACCGGTTTTCTTAGGAAATTGGAAAATAATGTGATTTCACCGATTTTCATATCGTTGATGCTGCTTTGGCTGTTCGCTCCTAAAGGTTCATTATGGAATGATATAACGAGTTGGGGTGCGACTATTTTCTTTATTGTCGACCTTTTTCTATACATACTGATATATCTTTTCAAAGATAAAAATGAACCGCTTATTATAAAAGGTAAAGGCAAGATAGTATACGTTTATTATGCGTTCATCGTCGGAATTTTGATGGCTTTGCTGGCATATATGCATAATGGGAATACATTGTTAATGATTTTGGAATCCATAGCTTCGGCCCTATGTATAATATTTGCCGTATGGGTTTTCTGTAACCGGGAAAAATTACGTCAAAAAGGAACGCTGGAATAGATACTTCCACGGAGAGATGAAAATAAATAACCCTGCCTTTCAAGGCAGGGTTATTTGTTCATGGCTTTACTTATGCTACTCCTGCATAAGTATCTCGAGCATCTGGATAGCCGCGCTCGATACCGGGGTACCGGGGCCGAAGATGGCGGCGGCGCCGTCGCGGTAGAGCTGGTCGTAGTCCTGGTGAGGTATTACACCTCCCACGATAACGATTATATCCTCGCGGCCCAGCTTCTTCAGTTCGCCGATAATCTGCGGCACGAGCGTCAGGTGACCTGCGGCGAGCGACGATACACCGACCACATGCACGTCGTTCTCGACTGCCTGCTTAGCGGCCTCTTCCGGGGTCTGGAACAGCGGTCCCATATCCACGTCAAAACCTATGTCCGCGTAGCCGGTGGCCACCACTTTGGCGCCGCGATCGTGGCCGTCCTGCCCGAGTTTGGCGATCATGATACGGGGCTGGCGGCCCTCCTTCTTGGCGAAGTCGCGGGCCATCTGCCGGGCTTTCTCAAAATCCGAATCCTGTTTCACTTCCGACGAATATACTCCTGAAATTGAACGTATAACGGCTTTGTAACGGCCTACTACCACTTCGCAGGCGTCCGAAATCTCGCCGAGCGACGCCCGCACCTTAGCCGCCTCGACGGCCAGCTCGAGCAGGTTGCCCTGTTTGGTTTTCACACACTCGGTGATGGCGGCCAGCGCGGCCTGTACGGCGGCCTCGTCGCGGTTCGCGCGGAGTTCCTTAAGCCGTTTAATCTGCGCCTCGCGTACGGCGGTATTGTCCACCGCAAGGATGTCGATGGGCGCTTCCTTTTCGAGCCGGTACTTGTTGAGGCCCACGATAACCTCCTGGTTGGAGTCTATGCGTGCCTGCTTGCGCGCCGCGGCCTCTTCGATACGCATTTTGGGAATACCGGTCTCGATGGCCTTGGCCATACCGCCCAGTTTTTCCACCTCTTCTATAAGGTCCCACGCCTTGTGGACAATCTCGTTAGTGAGCGATTCCACATAGTAGGAGCCTGCCCACGGGTCTACCCCGCGGGTAATGTCGGTCTCCTCCTGTATGTATATCTGCGTGTTACGCGCGATACGGGCCGAGAAATCGGTCGGCAGGGCGATGGCCTCGTCCAGGGCGTTGGTGTGGAGCGACTGCGTGTGTCCCAGAGCCGCGCCCATCGCCTCGATGGCCGTACGGGCCACGTTATTGAACGGGTCCTGTTCTGTGAGCGACCAGCCGGAGGTCTGCGAGTGGGTACGCAGGGCCAGCGACTTGGGATTCTTCGGGTCGAACTGTTTCACGATCTTGGCCCACAGCAGGCGGGCGGCCCTCATCTTGGCGATCTCCATAAAGTGGTTCATCCCGATGGCCCAGAAGAACGAGAGGCGCGGCGCGAACGAGTCGATGCTCATGCCGGCGTTCACCCCCGTGCGCAGGTATTCCAGGCCGTCGGCAAGCGTGTAGGCAAGCTCGATATCGGCCGTGGCACCCGCTTCCTGCATGTGGTAACCCGAGATTGAGATGGAGTTGAACTTGGGCATATTCTTCGAGGTGTACTCGAAGATGTCCGCTATGATCTTCATCGAGAATTCGGGCGGGTATATATAGGTGTTGCGCACCATGAACTCCTTCAGGATGTCGTTCTGGATGGTCCCGGCCAGCTGGTCGAGGGTGCAGCCCTGTTCGAGGCCCGCCACGATGTAGAACGCCAGCACCGGAAGTACGGCCCCGTTCATGGTCATCGACACGGACATCTGGTCGAGCGGTATCCCGTCGAAGAGTACCTTCATATCCTCCACCGAGCAGATGGACACTCCTGCCTTGCCCACGTCGCCGACAACGCGCGGGTGGTCTGCGTCGTAGCCGCGGTGTGTGGCAAGGTCGAACGCTACCGAGAGGCCCTTCTGCCCGGAGGCGAGGTTACGTCGGTAGAAGGCGTTCGACTCCTCGGCGGTCGAGAAACCGGCGTACTGGCGCACGGTCCACGGGCGCATCACGTACATGGTGGAATAGGGCCCGCGCAGGAACGGCGCGATACCGGCCGCGTAGTTCAGGTGTTCCATCCCTTCGAGGTCCTGCTCGGAATAGCTGGTCTTTACGGGTATCTGCTCGGCGGTCATCCAGACCTTGTCGCCGGCACACCCCTCGGGGGCGCAGCCCGCGGCCGCTTCCCCTTTATATGATAAATCGCTGTATTTTGCTCTCATTGTCATACCTGTTTAGTGTGTGCCCTTCAGATGCCGAGTTCGGCCACGTATTGTTTGAGCGTTTCGAGCACGTTGCTGCGCACGTTGATAAAGTTGCCGATACCCTGCGCTTTCAGCTCGTCCATACTGGCCGGGGCGCCCGCCACCACGAGGATGGCCTTGCCGCCGAGCAGCTCTTTGATACGGGGAGCGAGGGTTGCGTAATCGTCGTCCGCGGCGCACACGACAACTATTTCGGCGCCCGATTCGAGGGCCTTGCGCGCCCCTTCCTCAATGTCGGAGAAAAAGTTGTTGTCTATAACGCGGATACCCGCGCATCCGAAGAAGTTGCTGGAAAACTGCGACCTCGCACGGGCCATTGCCAGCGATCCGCATGTTAGCATAAATGCTTTGGGCTCGCGGCCGCTGCGGTCCACTTTAAGGCGCAGCTCCTCGAACGCCATACCTCCGCGGTAGGGTCTGAGGGGCCTGATGCCGGTATCGCCGCCGCATGTGCAGTCGTCACAGCCGCAGTTGCAGTCCCCGCCCTCTTTGCAGTTGCAGTCGTCGCCGCACGTGCATTCTTCTCCGTCGTTACATTTGCAGGCATCATTGCCATCGCCTTCCGCCCCGCAATTGCAACTTTCGCAACCGCAGTTGCAGGCCGAGCGCGACACGGTTTTCTCGGTAATCTCATCGCCGGCCGTCTCGGTGAAGTTGGGATACTGGTTTGTACCCAGTAATATCTGGCGGCGGGTGGCGATATTCATATCCTTTTTATTGGCCGATTCCTCGATTTTATCCTGGATAAACCCGGCTTTGAACGCTTCGATATAGCCCCCTTTGTCCTCCACTTCGCGGAACAGCGCCCATGCCTGTTCGGCGATGCTGCGGGTAAGGGTCTCGATATAGTAAGAACCTCCCGACGGGTCGACCACGCTGTCGAAATGCGATTCGTTCTTCAGAAGAAGCTGTACGTTGCGTGCGATGCGCGAAGAGAACTCGGTCGGGTATTCGTAGGCCGCGTCGAACGGAAGCACTTCGAGCGAGTGTACGCCCGCGATAGATGCGCTCATCGCCTCGGTGGTGCCGCGAAGCATATTCACGTACGGGTCGTAAACCGTCAGGTTCCATTTTGAGGTAACGGCGTGGACAAACATTTTTTCCGAACACCTGCACTTAGGCTCGTATGCCTTCATGATATTGGCCCAAAGCATCCTCGCGGCGCGGAATTTGGCAATCTCCATAAAATAGTTGGAGCTGACGGCCATCGAAAAGCGGATCGAACCGGCGGCCTCGTCGGCCGTCAGGCCGGCCTCCATCAGCTTGACCACGTATTCGTGACCGGCGGCCAGCGTGAAGGCCAGCTCCTGCACGATTGTCGAACCGCTGTTGTGGAAATGGTGGCCCGACACCCCGGTGAAACGGAGTTTGGGATATTTAGCCCCTTTCCGGACCAGTTCGGCTATGCGGGAGAAACAGACGGTGCCGTCTTCACAGCACCCGAACGCGCCCTTGAGCGAAAGACGGGTGATTATCGGGTCGATAACGAAGTTGGCGCGCACGGCGTCCGGCGCAGCCCCCTGTACATCGAGCCTGGCGATAAAGCGTTCGGCCGCGCTTGCGGCGCCCGCGCCGCTGAAAGTGAGTTCGACGGCGGACGGGTCTATACCCGAAAGCAGTTTACCGAACCCCTCTTCGCATACTTCGTCGCAGCGCAGCACGAAGCCCACGGCTTCCGCCCCGCCGGCGATTGCCTTGAGCGCTTCGGCGTTGGCCGAGACGGGGTCCTTTACCGTGACGGTCTGCTGGATGCGCCAGTTGTTGCACTTGCCCGTGCTGCGGACGTAGGGGAACTCCCCGATGCCCGCTCCCAGGTGGCTTACCGATTCGAGGTCCTCCGCCCTGTAATAGGGCCTCACGTCGAACCCTTCGGCAGTCTTCCATACCAGTTTCTTCTGGTAATCGGCCCCTTTGAGGTCTGCTGTAATCACCTCTTCCCACTTCTCCGTAGGTACGGGAGGGAATTCGGTAAGCAGCTTTTGCTCCTTATTTGCCATAACTATTATGAATTGTGTTGATTAAGATTCAAACGTATTCCGCAGCCGGCGGTCCTTATGGATTTCGGACACCAAAGTTACTAAACTTTTATCTAATACCGTAAGTGTCTGTTATATTTTTCACGCTACCATGAGGCGGGACTTCATTAACCGGCAGGGGTTTTGCCGGTACGCCCCGAACGGTCGGTATGTCCGCCCTGTGATGGGGCAGGTTGCGGCATTTCGCGGCGGTGGTATACCGGCAAGGCGAAAAAGAGTATATTTGCCGTAAAACGGTATGGTCTGGGACATGGCAAAACGGTCGCCGTGATTTTCCTCCGGGCCGTGGCCGCGGGTGATACACGGATAGTTGCGGAGTTCCCGCAAGGAGCCGGATTCCTACTTGCGTATGGTAAGATACCACAGCGACAACTGCGAATCGGTCCGGCCCGTGCATGTCGTGGCCGACGGCTCGGGAGGCTTGGAGGAGGCCCCTGAAACGGCAGTGCGTATTTAGGACCACAGCCGGGAATCCACCGGCAGAGCGGGCACCGTAGTTAACCCGGGAATCGACCGGGAGCTTCACGAAAAGGAGTTCACGCTCGACAGTGGTCCCGATACCGTATCGGTCCGGGGCGGCTCGGCGGCCGGGGTGCCGTGGGGTGTAACCGGGCTGAGGTTACTGGTTACGGAGGGCGGTGAAGAGGGCAGGTGCTTACTCCCGTGCGGGGAATAACCGGCCGGCGGCGCCGGGGAGGGATACCACCACCATGTAGCAATAATAGCGATGACAACTTCGTCCTTGGATGGACGGCAGTAAAATAGTTTTCCGATGTACCGGAACCTGCAAGGATTTATAGAGCGGCTCGTAGCCATGGGAGAGCTCGTGCGCGTGGCCGCACGGGTCGACCCCGTGTACGAAATAGCCGAAATTACCGACCGCATGTCTAAAACCCCGGGAGGGGGGAAGGCGCTGCTGTTCGATAATACCGGCACGGGGTTTCCCGTGCTGACCAACATGACGGGTTCCGACCGGAGGATAGCAGCCGCACTCGGCGCGGGGTCGCTGGACGAAATCGGCGACAGGATCGACAGGCTGGTTGCCGGGGCCATGTCGCCCAAAGAAAGCCTGTGGGAAAAGCTGTCTGTGCTTCCGCTGCTTGCCGAAGCGGCACGGTGGATGCCGCGCAAGTCGTCCGCCCGGGGCGAATGCCAGCGGGTGGTCTACCGCGGCTCCGATATCGACCTGGGGATGCTTCCCGTGCTGAAGTGCTGGCCATACGACGGGGGGAGGTTCGTGACTCTCCCGCTGGTTCATACGGTCGATCCCGATACCGGGGCGCGTAACGTGGGCATGTACCGGATGCAGGTCACCGGACCGGACACCACCGGTATGCACTGGCACCTGCATAAGACCGGCGAACGGCACTACCGGGCCTATGCCCGGAGGGGTGAACGGATGCCGGTGAGCGTGGCACTCGGGGGGGATCCCGCCTATACCTACTCAGCCACGGCACCTATGCCGGACAACCTCGACGAGTACCTGCTGGCGGGCTTCCTACGCGGGCGGGCCGTGCGGTTGGTTAAATGCCTTACAAACGGGTTGTATGTCCCGGCAGACTGCGACATCGTCATAGAAGGGTATGTCGACCCGGCCGAGGAGAAATTCACCGAAGGGCCGTTCGGCGACCATACCGGGTTCTATTCCCTTGAAGACCTCTACCCGAAGTTCCATGTTACCGCAATCACCCACCGCCGCGGTGCCATCTACCCTGCCACGCTCGTCGGCATCCCGCCGCAGGAGGACGCCTATATCGCCAAAGCCACAGAGAAAATTTTCCTTGCACCCATCCGGGCCGCGCTCCAACCGGAAGTGGCGGACCTCTATATGCCGCCCGAAGGTGTGGCCCACAACCTCGCACTCGTCTCCATCGACCGGCAGTACGGAGGACAGGCTTTCAAAACGGCCTCCTCGCTTTGGGGTGCCGGGCAGATGATGTTCAACAAGGTGATGCTCGTAACAGGCTCGCAGACCGATATCCGCGACGCTGGTCAGGTCGCCGCGCTTCTGCGCGGGGTCTCCTTTCCGGACGATTTGCTGCTCTCGCGCGGGGTGCTGGACGTCCTCGACCATTCGACCGCGACTCCGGGTGCCGGAGGAAAACTCGCACTCGACCTGACAGGGGAAACTATCCCGCCCGGGGCGGTTTCCCTGCCCGATAATCTGCCTCTCCCGCCGGGTGCTACCGTGACGGACCCGACCCTCGCCAGCGAGTGGGCGGTGGTGCTGGTGGGATACAGGGACGGTCGCCCCGCGGACCTGACCGGGCTGGCCGAAGCGCTCCGGGACTCGGGCGTCCGGTTTATCGTTGCGGTGGACCATGAAGTGTTGGGACTCAGTCCGGGCGATATCCTTTGGCACGCGGCCGGGAACTACGAGCCGGGGCGCGATACCGTGGTCTGTGGCGGAATACTTATTGCCGACGCCCGTACGAAATACCCGTACCGGGAAGGGTTCCCGCAGAGTGTCCCGAACGTGGTCGCCTCATTGCCCGACACAGTGGCCCTGGTGGACCGGCGCTGGAAGGAGTACGGCATAGGTGAGTTCATATCGTCCCCGTCCGGAAAATACGCCGTTCTCCGTAAATCCCATTCCGCCGCGGTGGAAGGCGACGGATAATCCGCGCGCCGCGCCCGCCCGGAGGGCCGGGTGGAGAGGTTTTTGCATCCGTTCGGGGTTGCGGACGGATAATATGGCGACCGGTTTTGCGTTTGTGTTAATAGTTGCCGGCGGGGGTGGCGATAAAAGGAAAAAAAGCTACCTTTGCGGGTGATCTTTTACGGAATATGGGTAAACAGGGCGGAAATAAGAAGGATAAGGAAAAAAAAGGCATGTTGCACAGCAGGAGGGTGGTGAACGTCCTCTGGATTGTTATTGCCGCGCCCGTACTGTTACTCCTGCTGATGATACTGATAACGGCCAGCGGCGCTTTCGGGAAGCTCCCCACGTTCGAAGAGCTGGAGAATCCCAAGAGTAACCTCGCCACCGAAATCTATTCCGAGGACGGGGTGCTCATCGGTACCTTCTTCGTCCAGAACCGCTCTTATGTGGATTATACCGAACTGAACGATACCCTTGTGGCCGCGCTGGTGGCTACCGAGGATATGCGGTTTTATACCCATTCCGGGATAGACTTCGTATCGCTCGCCCGCGTCGGCTTCAAAACGGTGGCCATGGGTAACCGGAGCCAGGGAGGGGGTAGTACCATTACCCAGCAGTTGGCAAAGAACCTGTTCCCGAGGGATACGGTCTCCAACCGGAGCAAGATGTCGAAGGTATCTAAATTGGGTATTTCAAAGCTAAAGGAGTGGATTACTGCCGTCAAGCTGGAGCATAACTACACCAAGGAGGAGATAATCGCCATGTACTTCAACACTGTGGAGTACGGCAGTAACGCCTTCGGTATCAAGTCGGCGGCGCAGACTTTCTTCAATAAATTACCGTCCGAGCTGACCATCAACGAAGCCGCGTTGCTGGTGGGCGTGGTGAATGCCCCTACGAAGTACAGCCCGGTCCGCAACCCGAACAACGCCACCGCGAGGCGTAACACGGTCCTTTCGCGTCTTCAGGAGTGTAACTTTATTACCAGAAAAGAGTACGACTCCCTGAGCAAGCAGCCTATCGTGCTCGATTTCAAACCTATAACGCACAACGACGGGCAGGGCACCTATTTCCGCGCCATGATTCAGTCGGTAATGACCGCAAAGAAACCGGAGCGGTCGCAGTACTGGAACGACTGGGATTACGAGCAGGAACTCAAAAGGTGGAACGAGAACCCCATATACGGCTGGTGCGAGAAGAACCGCAAGGCTGACGGTACGGCGTACAACATCTACCGCGACGGTCTTAAAATATACACTACCCTTAACTCCGCGATGCAGACATACGCCGAGGACGCCTTACTGGACCGGCTCGCCAACCAGATACAGCCGCGGATGGACCAGCAGATAAAACAGCGTAACGGCGAAATTTTCTACCGCCAGAGCAAGGACGATATCGAGAAGATTGTACGTAACGCAATGCGATACTCGGATCGGTACCGCAATATGAAAAAAGAGGGCGCCACCGACGAACAGATTGAAGAGGCGTTCAACACGCCCATACGGATGGAGGTCTTCAGCTACAAGGGCGATATCGACACGGTTATGACCCCGCGGGATTCAATTATCTATCACAAGAGTCTCCTCAGGGCTTCGTTCGTTGCTATGGACCCCCGCAACGGTCATATCAAGGCCTACGTAGGCGGCCCGAATTTCCGGGTGTTCAAGTACGACATGGCAAAGCAGGGTAAGCGGCAGGTAGGTTCGACCATCAAGCCCTTCATCTATACCTTCGCTATCGACCACCTCGGTATGTCACCGTGGACGATGGTTCCGAACGTGCGCGTTACTATTGAAACCGAGACCGGCGAACCGTGGAGCCCGAAGGAGGCCAGCAGCCGCGAGGACCTTTACGACGGTTCGCTCAAGCCGCTCAGATACGG
The DNA here is from genome assembly GCA_021202985.1 of Alistipes sp. GTDB lineage: Bacteria > Bacteroidota > Bacteroidia > Bacteroidales > Rikenellaceae > WRDF01. The sequence continues at coordinate 5,528 of JAJQCA010000009.1, read as the reverse complement.
CCTCGCAGCCAGCCGTAACAACTTCTCGGCCTGGATTATGAAGCAGGCCAAGCAGCCCGCGGCGGTAGCCGATTTCATCCACCGGATGGGCATATCGAGCTTTATAGACCCTGTTTATGCCCTATGTCTGGGGACGCCCGACGTGTCTCTTTTCGAAATGGTGGGAGCATACGGTACATACGCCAACGGAGGTGTATTTACCGAGCCGATTTTCGTAACCCGTATCGAGGACCGCCACGGTAACCTTATATCTACCTTCACACCCACCACATCGGACGCTATCAGCGAGCAGACCGCTTACACCATGATAGACATGATGAAGAGTGTGGTGTCGGGCGGTACGGCAAACCGGCTAAAATGGGAATACGGTATCGACGGGGAGGCCGGCGGCAAGACCGGGACCTCCCAGGAGAACCGCGACGCGTGGTTCATGTGTATTGTGCCCAATCTGGTGATGGGTGCCTGGGTAGGCGGGGAGGACCAGAGTGTCCACCTGCTTTACGGTGCCGAGGGGGGCGTATTGGCCCTGCCCATTGTAGGCAAGTTCCTCCAGAAGGTCTATGACGACCCGCGGCTGGGAGTCAAAAGGACCGATACCTTCAAGGTTCCCGAGACAATGCCGTCCTATAACACCACCGGTTCCGTCACCCGGACAGAGGAGTATGGAACCCGGCTGGACGACGACGAATTCTTCGACTGATATTGCACCGCGACCACTTTGTAGCATATTCGGGTTCTTTGATAACCCTCCGCAAAACCCCGGGTGTCCTCTTCGTATTTGTTCAATGGCCCGAATCCGTTTTGTTATTATATCCGTCCTGTAGCAGGGGTACCGGGCACTTCCGGGTGGAATGTGGTTGTTGCCGAGGTGTTGCAGCTGGACGGCAGACTCCTTAACACTCTCAGGACATGTAAACTACCCGGTTAAGAAAATGATAACGCATACCGTTTATTTTACGGAGTCGGCCGACGTACCGGCTTCCCTATAATATATTTAATGCAATAGTACCGGGACCGTCCCCGGATTGTATTTATAGAATAAAGTTGTACCTGTTTAGGCATACAACTTGTTTCCTTTACTCTGCCCTTGTGCTTCGGGGGAGAGGGATTTGAAGGATACAGGAAAGATTGCACAGGATATGTTTACTATCGATTACAGGCTCCTCGGCGGGCTGACTTTTCCACAGCGGGAAACCGCGGGGTTGGACACCGGGGATTTCAGGAAAAGGCTGTTCCTCGGGCATTTCACCATGTCCGACTCGGTCCACCGGATAGTGCCGTATATGGATGACATTCCCCTTCTCGACTTTTCACTCTGCCTGCTGGATATTCACCATAACCTGCGCGACGGACTCCGCCGTGAGGACAATTACGAAATACCCTCCTCCGACGAGATGATATCCTTCGTGCGGCAGGGGGAACGCGTGGATATGGAGCCGACCTTCGACGATATCCTCATATCGGCCGGGCTGGACGAGTTCGGCGAACAGGTGCGCCTGTTCAATAAACGATTGATAATCGAACTTATAGAACTTAACCCGTCTCTCTACCGTAACAAACTTTTCCTGACTTATACCAACCTCGTGCAGTTAATATAAGCTCTTCCCGTTTCCAGCGCCGTAGCAGGAAAACGGAAGGCTTCTTATTTATCTCCGGCTAACACTTCGAACGAACGGGCGATATTGTCGATATCGTAAACCGAAGGGTCCGGCAGGGGAGTTGCCCCCGTATAATCCCCGTCCATGAAGCGGGCGAATTCTGCAGGGTCGAAGCGGTCGGAACTGAAAGAGAATACCGGCCGGCCCGTAAGGCTGTAATCTATGAGTTTACTCGGGGTGGCGGTGCCGTAAGTGAAATTATGGTTGACCAGGAAATCGGCCGACCCCAGGGCCGGGATAAGTCGGTTACGCGGCAGCGGAGAATGGACCGCTATTTCACCGCGGCTAAGGTCGTTGTAGCGCGCTATCATCCTGTCGAAATAGGGGTCCCGGTCGATAAGGTAAAGGTCGAACCGGAAGTCGCGCCCGCAGTCGGCAAGGTACCGCAGGAGCGGCTCCGGGTCGCGGGTGTTGCGGTAAAAGCGGCCGGCGAAGGCGAACGTAGGCCGCACATTTTTTTCATACGGCGGAACGGTTATACCGCTGTTTTCGAAACCCTGCGGGATTACGGAGATTTCCCCGGCGGGTTTGAAAGGCAGGTAAACCGGCAGGGCGTTATCTACCGGAATTACGAAGCGGTCGAAAAACTTCCCGGCCGTGTGCATGAAACGGTCGTACAGCGGGAAATAACGGCTGTTATACTCGCCCCGCATGGGTGGGTCGCTGAATTCGGCTAATTTAAACCGTGCCGTGAGGGAACTGTTCCGCCGGAAGGCGTTCATAACCGCCCGGTGTACCGCTACCGGATAGGATACGGAAATAAGCAGGTCGTATTCACCCTTAAGGTCGCAGAGCCTGCGGTAAAGCCCTTGGTCGTATTTGGCGAAATACTCGTGGTTGTAAAAGTAGAGGATAAGGCGCACCAGCCACCGGGGCAGGGAGCGGCGGACCTTCCCGGTGGCCGGGTTCGGCGCGCCGGAGACGGCCGGCCCGTCGGCGAATTCGAACCGGATTCCGTCGTACCGCCGTGGAATATCGGCGAATAGGGCCTTGTTGGGAAGGACTACCGTTACATCGTGTCCCCTCCGGGCGAATGCCTTTGCCAGCTCGGCCGTCCGGTAGGCACGGGGAGTGATTTCGGGTTCGAAAAAATATGAGACCAAAAGTATTTTCATGGCAGCCCCTTCGTTCCTTTCAGCAATCCCATAGTTATGCACTGCCGCATAATGAGCAGGTATTTTGCCTTCGCGGGCCGGCCCGTCAGTAGGAAGCCGGCCGCTATCACCAGCGAGGCACCCCATTTAATGGCTTCGGAAATAAGCCTGAGAAAATACGTTCCGGGCGATTTGGCCAGTGTCCGGGTCCGTTCGGAGACCCCGCCCATATAGTTGAGCCGCTCGAAATAATGCCGGGTCAGCCTCTCCGGCCCGATTATATGGAAAATCTCGGGACCCGGCACCCAGTAAACTTTCCCGCCGCACCGGCCAATCCTTTCGAACAACTCCTTTTCCTCACCGGCCAGCAGCGCGCTGCCGCTCCGTCCGTATGCCGGATCGAATAACCCTGCCCTGTCGAGGGTTTCACGGCGGAAAGCCATGTTCCCGCCGAAGGGGTTCCGGCCACGGGGGAATTCCCTCGGGCGGTCGCCCAGGTCGAGGGTGCCGGCTACCGGCACTTCCGTGTAACGCGACATCCACGCAGGCCGGCCCGCTTCGTAAAGGGGAGTTATTTTCCCGCCTGCCGCCACCGCGTCCGGACGGCTGTCGAAAAAACCGAGGTATCCGGCGGCAAATTGTTCGTTTACCAGTTCATCGTCGTCGATTATGGCGATAATATCGCCGCGGCATTCGGCTATACCCCTGTTGCGGGCATGCGACAGTCCCTGATTCGCTTCGAACACCATCCGGATATTCCCGTTCCCGGGTCGGGTTCTGATAAAGTTCAGGAACGCCTCTTCCGTCTCGTCCGTACTGTTATTGTTTACAATTACGGCTTCCCACAGGTGTGCGGGAAGAGTCTGCACGGTAAGGCTTTCGAGGGTGCGGAGAAGGGACCGGGACCGGTTATATGTTGCAACCACTATGGACAGGCGAACGGCGGCGGGAGCATCCCCGCTTCCCTCGTTACCCGCTGCGTAGACCCTATTCCCGCTCCGGTTACCACATTTATCCTCCGTCGCGGCTCTGCGGCCGGAGGTTACCCTGTTATCACGCATGGGGCAAAAATAAACAAACTAAACTAAAAAGGAGTGATTGCACGCGCTCCCCTTTAGTTGAAAAATGAATTCTAGGGTCTTGGATCCGCGGTAATATATTTGGTTATTTTCCTTTCCAAATCAAATGTTTTTATTATAGTAGTTTTAGGAGAACCGTCGTATGGTTCAATATCTATAATAAATCTAACTCCTAATTCAAAATCAGGTACGGGTCCTTGTCCCTGCTGATAGTAAGTCCACCGGAAACGATTTGGATTTATTATTACATTATGGTCGGGTATAGAAGAGCCATATAAGCCATAATATTCTTGTATTAATTCTTGAGCCTTTATGGTAACTTTTGCTACATTGTGAACTTCCGGATTTATTAACAAATAGGATGAATAATCGAATTGAGTAGGAAACTTATATTCTTGGTCTACTACCCAAAGATATTCTGAACCGTATTGAGGGTCTAATTCCCAATATGTATGTTCATAATAATCGATATTTATAGAGGGTTTAGAGGTGAAATTGATTACACCTAACGGTCTATTATAATATGGCATATCCCCATCGGTAATTATTGTGCCCGGTATATTGAATGTGATAGGATTTCCTGGAAGCGACCCATAGCCTTTTAAAGTTCCAGTCAATTCAATATCAACATCAACTGTGTAGTCGATTAAAGGGGTTTGTGATTTAGAAGTAAAACCGACTAATCCGGATATCAGCTTTAGACTTGAACTAATAAAATTTCCATTTGCTAAGTCAGTAACACTACTTTTAAGCCAGGTAAATGTATGATTACGTAATCCTAAAGAATTATTGGTGCTGTCACTTGAAATTGTCGCATCATTTAATACCTGCAGACCTTTAAAAGCTGCAGTGCCAACAGCGGATGCTTTTCCGTGGTTGGCTAAAGTTTGACCTATTGAGGCACCGGTTGATCCCACGGTGGCTTTCAACAGTCCTGTGGCTTTGCCACCTAATTCTATTGTTTGTACATTGCTGTAATATAGATGCCAATTTAATGGTAACTGTGAAGAATTAAGTTGAGCCAGAGATGGATCGTATGCTATTTCATATTCTGCCATATACCACCCGTTTGACCTTAGTGGGGGAATACTGGAAACTACTACAGGTAAAATATTCTCAAATTCTTTAACCCGATCTGAAGCGTCAACATAAGATTTTCCAAGAAAATTCAAAATTGTAGATTCTCTAGTATTCGAGTTAAGGAAGATGACAGAATTTATGTATGAGGATTCTGCGGAAAAAGTATCTGTAAGATAAAGATACAACCTTATGACACCGCGATATTTGTTATAAAGTATAAAATAGGGATTTCGAAGTGAATAAGATGCATCATCAACAAATTTATTGTACAACAACTCCCATCCATCGATTTTCATATAGTCCCTCATAACCTCTGTCGAATAGAAATTAGCTAAACTTCCAGAATCTAACCACGGCATACTAATTGGTTGTTGACTCGGGGGAGTTGGTGCGTAATTCACATTTTCCCAATCAAAATAGGGGGTAAGATCAATTGCACGCGTTGTGGGCTCTTCATTGGATATGTTTAAATTATAATCAATATCCTCGTTACATGAATGCATTGCGAGGGCGGTAAAGGTAAGGATGCCGATTAGGGTACATTTTTTCATAATCGTTGGGGTTACATTGCGCCTACTCTTAAGATTTTCAGCTTCGTCCGGTTGTAAGTTACAATT
>JAJQCA010000057.1 GCA_021202985.1 Alistipes sp. | reverse complement strand
CCGGATATCTTGAAAATCAGTATTAATCTGTCAACCTATTTTAGGACGGGACATGCGGCGGCGGTTACTGCCCGCTGAAGTTCCATGTATGGTTAGGTGTACGGCTATCGAGCATTAGCTTCTTCAGCTCAGCGGCGATGCCGGGGTACTGGGAGTAGACGTCGGCCAGTTCGCCCGGGTCGGAGGAGAGGTTATAAAGTTCGAACCGGGCTGCGTCCGGGTCGTTCACATCGAGCTGGATAAGTTTCCAGTTGTCACGCAGCACGGCCCTCCGACCGCCCGACTCGTGGAACTCCCAGTAGAGATGACCGTGGCGAAGCTGTTCGCCGTGGCCGGTAAGCGCGGGCAGGAACGATATCCCGTCGATGCCCGCCGGCGGCTGCCGGTCGAGAATGTCGCAAACGGTGGGCAGGAAATCCCAGAATGCCGAAACATGGTACGAGACGGTGCCGGGGGCTATACCCGCCGGCCAGTGCACCACGAACGGGGTGCGGATGCCGCCTTCGTAAAGGTCCCTTTTTATGCCCCGGAACGGCCCGGCGCTTTTAAAGAAATCGGGGTCGTGACCCCCTTCGCGGTGCACCCCGTTGTCGGAGGTGAACATCACAATCGTATTTTCGGCGATACCGTGGCGTTCCAGCAGTTCCATTATCCGGCTCACGTCCCGGTCGAGCCGGGACACCATCGCCGCGTATGTCGCCCGGGGCTGAGGCTGTGCCGAGTGGTTGGCTGTGCCGGGAAACGGCGTTTCGCAGAATGCCCCGTCGTACCCGCCCAGTTCGCCGTCCGGCACGAGCAGTTCGGCGTGGGGAATTGTCGGGGCGAGGTAGATAAAGAACGGGGTGCCGGCTTGCTTGTCGATGAAGTCGAGCGCCTTTTCCATTATCAGGTCGTGTGAGTAGATTTCGTTGTTCAGGTATATCTTCTCGGTGTCGTCGAACAGGAAGTCGGGGTAATACCGGTGGGCGTGCGACTGGCCGAGATAGCCGAAAAACCGGTCGAAGCCGTGCAGGAACGGCTCCCCCTCGGTGCCCGGGCCGCCGAGTCCCCACTTTCCGAAACAGGCGGTGGAGTAGCCCGCGTCCTTGAAAATGTCGGCCACCGTAGTTTCCGTGGCGGCCAGCGGCAGGTTGTAGGTAAGGCCGTCGTCGCACACATGGTTCTGGTTGCCGCGTATATAGCTGTGGCCCGTGTGTTTACCCGTCAGCAGGGAAGCGCGGGAGGGGGCGCTCACCGTACTGCCGCAATAATGCTGTGTAAACAGCATGCCGTTGGCGGCGAGGCGGTCGATACCCGGCGTTTTGATTTTTGTCTGGCCGTAACAGCCCAAGTCCCCGATGCCGAGGTCGTCGGCAAGGATATAGATTACATTTGGCTTTGCTCCGGGTTCGGCCCCGGCGGCGCCCGTTACCGCACCCGCAAGGCACAGCGACCCCACGGCGGTGATTTTAAGATGGTTTGGCATATCGTTCCCGGTTTTACGGTTACCAAGATAGTGAAAATATGCGGTGGGGCGTATGCGAAAGTGCAGATAAATGTGGCGTACGGGGAGGATACGGTTCCTTTGCGGATGGGCTTATCGGGGAGGAGGTATAGCAGGGTAGAGACCAAAGACAGATTCTTCGCTTCGCTCAGAATGACAAATATTAACAGCTTTGCTCAGATCAGAATGACAATATTAACAGCTTTGCTCAGATTTAGAATGACAATATTAATAGTGTCATCCTGAACGAAGTGAAGGATCTGCCGCCGGTGTTTATAAAAAAATAGGTACAGGTTATTCTATTTATTCTATTGAATAGCCGTAGAATTGTAGTTGAGCCGGAGGGCGGTCAGTCAATACAAATAATTATTTTTATCGGATACCAAAGACAGATTCTTCGCTTCACTCAGAATGACAATATTAACAGCTGTGCTCGGATCAGAATGACAATATTAATGGTGTCATCCTGAACGAAGTGAAGGATCTGCCGCCGGTGTTTATAAAAATAGGTCCAGGTTATTCTATTGAGTAGCCGTAGAATTGTAGTTGAGCCGGAGGGCGGTCAATACGAATATTATTTATCGGATACCAAAGACAGATTCTTCGCTATGCTCAGAATGACAATATTAACAGCTTCGCTCAGATTTAGAATGACAATATTAATAGTATCCCCGGCGATTTTCCGTCGCCGGGGATAGTATCCGCGCGGTAAAACCGCCTGCCGGTTATCCGATTTTCCGTGCCCCGTCGCCGATTACCACGTCTATAACGCGAGGCTCCTTGCCGTACTGCTTCTCAAACGCGGGCCGCAGGGCGGCCAGATACCGGTCGTGTACCCCCTCTTCGATCAGGTGGATTACGCATCCGCCGAAACCGCCGCCCATCATGCGGGCGCCGATTACCCCGTCGTACGCCTGTCCGAACGCGGCAATGAAGTCCAGCTCGGGACAGCTCACTTCGTAATTGACGCTAAGCCCGTGGTGGGAGCCGTTCATCATCTTTCCGAAAGTACCGATATCGCCGCGTTTGAGCGCCTCGCAACCGTCGAGCACCCGCTTGTTCTCGTTCAACACAAAGGTGCACCTTTTGAGCGAAACAGGGTCCATCTCGGCGCCGTATTTCTCCAGCATCCCGAAGGTCACGTCGCGGAGGGTTTCGACCCCCGGCTCGTGCCGGGCGACCACCGCCACTCCGGCCTCGCACTGCTGCCGCCGGACGTTGTACTCGGTCGAGGCCAGCGAATGTTTCACCATCGAATCCACCAGGAGCACCCTGTAACCGTCTATTTTGAACGGCACCAGCTCGTACTCCAGCGAACGGCAGTCGAGCCTGAGCAGGTGGCCGTCCCGGCCAAGAAGGGATGCGAACTGGTCCATTATACCGCATTTGACCCCGATGTAGTTGTGCTCGGTCATCTGCCCGGCCTTTGCAATCTCCTCGCGGGTCAGGCCGCCGCCGAACAATTCGTTCAGCGCGAAGCCGAATACGCTTTCCAGCGCCGCCGACGACGACATGCCCGCGCCGAGCGGTACATTGCCGCCGAAAGCCGCGTCGAATCCGCCTACCGCAACTCCTTTTTTTGCGAGTTCCTTCGCAATCCCGTAGACGTACGAAGCCCATAGCTGGGAGGGTTTGGGACCGTCAAGCCCGAAGCCCACCTGCGCATCGTAATCTACCGAGTAGAGGTTTACGCCTGCGGTGCCGTTGGGCCGGATTGCTGTCCAGATAGCCTTGTCGATGGATGCCGGGAGGACGAACCCGTTATTGTAGTCGGTGTGTTCGCCGATAAGGTTCACACGCCCGGGTGCCGTGTAAACGGAAGGGGTCCCCGGGAAACGGGCGGAGAACCCCGCTTTAACTTTGTCGAGCATCAGGTTTTAAGTTTTATGTTAGTATTGTCTTTTAAAAATCTCGTCCGGGTACCGGATATTGCTGAGGAACAGCCCCGCGGCGGGCGCCATGGTACCGGCACGCGATAGGTCCTTAGCCCGGAGCGCGTCCCGGAAACCGTCCGCCGACGTTTTGCCTTTACCCACGTCCACGAGCGTTCCCGTAATCGAACGCACCATATTGCGCAGGAAGCGGTCCGCGCGTATCGTAAATACCAGGCCGCCGTCCGGCTGACGCTCCCACCGGGCATGCGACACGCGGCAAATATTGGTCTTGTTGCCGGAATGGAGCTTACAAAAGGTGGTGAAATCGTCATGTTCCGTTAACGTCGCCGCCGCGGCGTTCATGGCCTCCGTGTCGAGATTGCCACGGTAATGCCACGCCGTATCGCTGCGGAAAGCGTCTTTGTATGGAATCAGAAAGTAGCGGTACTCCCTCAGCCGGGCGTCGAAACGGGCGTGGGCTTCGTCGCTCACGGAAGTTACCGACCGGACGGCCACATCGTGCGGCAAGAGCGCGTTAAGGTGGTAGACGAACCCGGACCGGCCGGCTTCGTCGCCGTAAACCGGCGCGGAGGCGTCGAAATGGGCCACGTAATAAGAGGCGTGCACCCCGGTGTCGGTCCTGCCGGCACCGGTTACCTGAACGGCCTCCCGGAGCAGCTTCGACAGGGCATCCTCCACCACGGCCTGTACCGAAACGGCATTGGCCTGAACCTGCCAACCGTGGTAGGCGGTGCCTTTGTACGACATTTCGATAAAATACCTCATCCGGCAGTAATTTCCACAAAAATATTAAATTATTTTAAGAACACCTTTTACCCGCGGTATTCTTTAATTTTAGCGGCAAACAGCTATCTTTGTACGAATAGGTTTGCCCGTCCGCCGGACAGGGCGGGACGGCCTCTGCGGTGGAAGCCGGGGAGGGTAAGTGAAGAGACTTGGATGAAAGTAGTGATAATAGGTTACGGCAAAATGGGCCGGGAGATAGAGAGGCTCCTTACCACAAGGGGGCACGAGATAGTGCTCGTTATAGACGAGGACAACCGCGGCGAACTCAACGAGGGCAGGCTCCGGGAATGCGGCGCGGAAGTTGCCGTGGAGTTCACCACGCCCGAAACGGCGTACGGGAATATCACCACCTGCCTTGAAGCGGGCGTAGGCGTGGTGAGCGGCACGACGGGATGGCTCGATATGCTGCCCGAGGTGGAGCGCCTTTGCAGGGAAAAGGGCGGGGCGTTCTTTTACGCCTCGAATTACAGCGTGGGAGTCAACATATTCTTCCGCGTCAACGAGGCCCTGGCCCGCATGATGGAGCCGTTCGGGGCCTACGACGTAACGGTAGAGGAGGTGCACCACACCCAGAAAAAGGACGCTCCGAGCGGCACGGCCATTACGGTAGCCGAGGGGATACTCGCGGCCCTTACGCGCAAAGACAGGTGGGTGGGACGGACCACCACGGAGCCGGACGAGCTGGAGGTGCTCGCGGTCAGGCGCAGCGTGGTTCCCGGGACACATACGGTAACCTACGAATCGCCGGACGACTCCATTACCATAACGCACACCGCCAAGGGGCGCACCGGGTTCGCAACGGGGGCCGTACTCGCCGCAGAATTTATCTGCGGCCGCACGGGAATATACACCATGGAAGATATGCTGGGGTTCTGACCCCGGCTACGGCATAAAAACTTTACAATGAAAAATAATTTCCGGAGCAACCGCTGGTTAAAGTTCACGCTGGTTTCCATTATATACCTGCTGCTTTTCGTGGTCTGGACGGGCAACCTGTGGCTGATATTGGGCCTTGTGGTGATATACGATATATACATATCGAAATATATGAACAAATGGTTCTGGTCGCGCCACAAGGAGCTGAAGCGGCAGAACCGGACCTATAAAAAGACCATGGAGTGGGTGGAGGCCATCGTATTCGCGGTGGTGGTGACGACCTTTATCCGGTTCTTTTTCTTCGCCATGTACGTCATCCCGACCCCGTCGATGGAGAAGACCCTGCTGGTGGGCGATTACCTGTGCGTGAGCAAGGTGGCTTACGGTCCGTCGGTGCCCAATACCCCGATATCCTTTCCGCTGGTGCACAATACCATGCCGATGTCGCGGACCAAAAAGTCGTACAGCGAGTGGATAAAGTGGAAATACCACAGGTTAAAGGGCTTCGGTCCCGTGCAGAGGGGCGACGTGGTGGTGTTCAACTTCCCGGCGGGCGATACGGTAGTGGTGGAACGGATGAACGAAACCTACTACGATATACTGCGCGACTATCAGGCCCGGCTCGGTACGGACGAGGGTCGGCGGAGGCTTTTTTCGGACTACAACATCACGCGCCATCCGGTGGACAAGCGGGAGAACTACGTTAAAAGGTGCGTAGGTATACCGGGGGATGTTTTGGAAATCAGGGATATGGAGCTTATCGTCAACGGCCAGCCGTTCCCCGAAATACCCGGGCAGCAGCAGATGTACCTCGTGCAGACCGACGCTCCCATCGGGGCTACGGTGTTCGACAATATGAAGATCCCGCAGAGAGACCGGATGTATATGCGCGAAACCGGCTCCTACTACCTGCCGCTCACTGTGGAGAACCTCCGGAAGCTGGAGACGATGAAAAACGTGCTGAAGATTCAGCCGCTCGTCTCGCGCACGGCCGACGGTACCACCTTCCCCCACGATGTGCAGACTTACCCGTGGAGCCGTGACAATTTCGGGCCGCTCTGGATCCCGCAGAAAGGGGCCACGGTAGAACTCGACCTCGAAAACCTTCCCCTCTACGAGAGGATAATCGACGCTTACGAAGGCCACGACCTCCGGGTGCAGGGCGATGTGATCTATATAGACGGCAGTCCGGCAAGCAGCTACACCTTCGCGATGGACTACTATTTTATGATGGGGGACAACCGCCATAACTCGGCCGACTCGCGCTACTGGGGTTTCGTCCCTGAGGACCATATAGTGGGCAAAGCGTCTTTTATATGGCTGTCGATGGACGAGGATAAGAAATTCCCGGCAAATATCCGCTGGAGGCGGATGTTTACAAAGATACGTTAACTGGACTGCCCGGACGCGGGCTACGGATGGACGGCAAGGAACAGAAACATACCGCGGATACCTACAACACCATCGCAGGCCCCGCCGAAGCCGGGTTCCGCGACAAGGGGAGCCGCTTCCTCGCCTACGCCTATCCGGTTTCGGACGAGCAGGAGATAAAGGCAATAGTGGACGGCCTCAGAAAGAAGTATTACGACGCCACGCATATATGTTACGCCTGGAGGCTCGGCCCGGAGGGTGAGCCGTACAGGGCCAACGACGACGGGGAGCCGTCGGGCACTGCCGGCCGGCCCATACTGGGGCAGATGCTCTCGCGCGGCATTTCGGACGTGTTCGTGGCCGTGGTGAGGTATTTCGGGGGGACCAAGCTGGGCGTGCCGGGCCTCATAAACGCCTACCGCACATCGACAGAAGAGGTGCTCGCGAGGTGTACGGTAATCGAAAAAACACTCGACGAAACCATAACCGCCCGCTATTCGTATATCTCCATGAACGAAGTGATGAAGGTCGTAAAGGAGATGCAGCCGGCGGTAGTATCGCAGGAGTTCGACAACCTTTGCACCATTACGCTCAGGATACGCAGGAGCCGGGGCGGGGAGCTGCGCGGCAGGCTGGAAAAAATAGAGGGTCTTACCGTGGCCGGGTAGCCTGCACGGCTTTAGCCCGCACGGACGGGACTGGACTTGGTGGTACTAAGCGGCCACCCGCAGGCATCAGGGTCGAAGAGCTACGGACCGGGGGCTGGCCGATACCAATACCGGGCCTTTCTCCCGGTCATAACATAAAACCTGACAGGATGAAAAACCTTATCTCAATCAACGATTTCAGCAGGGAGGAAATACTCCGGATAATGGAACTTGCCGGGGAGTTCGAGCGCCGGCCCTACCAGCCGCTGCTGGAGGGCAGGGTGGTGGCCTCGCTGTTCTTCGAGCCTTCGACCCGCACCCGGTTGAGCTTCGAAAGTGCCATCAACCGGCTGGGGGCGAGGGTTATAGGTTTCTCCGACACATCGAGCACGAGCGTTACGAAGGGCGAGACGTTCCACGATACGATAATGACCATTTCGAATTACTGCGATATGATTGTAATGCGCCACTCGCTGGAGGGTGCGCCGCGTTACGCCGGCGAGATATCGCGCGTTCCGGTGGTGAACGCCGGCGACGGGGCCAACCAGCACCCCTCGCAAACCCTGCTCGACCTCTACTCCATCCAGAAGACCCAGGGCCGCCTCGATGGGCTAAACATCACTATGGTGGGCGATATGAAGTACGGCAGGACGGTGCATTCGCTCCTTCAGGCCATGTCGCAGTTCGGCGCCAGGTTCACGTTCATCGCCCCGGCCGAGCTTGCCCTGCCGGAGGAGTACCGCATATACCTGCGGGACCGGAATATTGAGTTCCGTGAAAAGACCGCGCTGGAAGGATCGCTCGACGATGCGGATATCATCTACATGACGCGGGTTCAGCGCGAAAGGTTCAACGACCCAATCGAGTACGAGAGGGTTAAAAACGTCTATGTGCTGCGGGACGACATGCTGGCATCCACGAAGGAGAATATGCGGATACTACATCCCCTTCCGCGCGTGAACGAGATTGATTACAAGGTGGACGCCAACCCCAAGGCCTATTATTTCCCGCAGACCGAGAACGGCGTCTGGGTGCGGATGGCTATAATTAGTTACCTGTTCGGTGTTAAATAAGCGAGCGATATGGCACACGATAAGAGGATGGAAGTCAGGGCGATAGAGAACGGTACAGTGATAGACCACATACCGTCCGAAAGCCTTTTCAAGATAATCAATATCCTGAAGCTGGATAAGGAGACCAACCGAATCACCATCGGTAACAACCTCGAAAGCAAACGCATGGGTTCAAAGGCCATCATAAAGATCAACGACCGCTACTGCCGGCCGGACGAGATAAACCGTATAGCGCTGGTAGCCCCGATGGCCCGGGTGAACATCATCAAGGACTACGAGGTTACCGAAAAGCTGAAGGTGGAGGTCCCCGAGACGGTGGAGGGTTTCGTGAAATGCGTCAACCCCAAGTGTATCACCAACAACGAGCCGGTACGGACGGCGTTCTACGTTCTCGGCGGAGAGGAAATTTCGCTCAAGTGCCGTTACTGCGAAAAGATTACTTTCCAGAGCCAGCTCGAAATAGTGCCCACCGGCACCCGGCAGTGAACTGCAATAGCCGGGGAAGGGGGTTATAAATAGTGTCCCGGGGGCAATTCGGGACCGCTTCGGTGCGTTATCTTATGATATAATGCGCAACTGATTTGGAGAAAGGGAAAAGTGAAAGAATCGATTGAAATAAAAGGTGCGAGGGTTCATAACCTCAAAAATATAGACGTTGAAATACCGCACGACCGGCTGGTGGTCCTGACCGGGCTGTCCGGTTCCGGTAAATCCACACTGGCGTTCGACACCATATTCGCCGAGGGCCAGAGGCGGTACGTGGAGAGCCTCTCGGCCTACGCGCGGCAGTTTCTGGGCCGTATCGACAAGCCCGACGTGGACAGTATAGAGGGCATCGCCCCGGCCATCGCCATCGAACAGAAGGTGAACACCCGCAACCCGCGCTCGACCGTTGGCACCACCACTGAAATTTACGACTACCTTAAACTGCTTTTCGGGCGGATAGGGCATACGTTCTCGCCCGTAACCGGCCGGGAAGTGAAGGTGCATCATGTGGCCGACGTGGTGGAATACATTTCGGGGCTTCCGGCCGGGACGAGGGTGCTCGTAACCGCGCCGGTAAGGCTTTCGGAAGGGCAGGGGTTGATAGAAAAGCTGACCCTGCTGGTGGGCGAGGGCCTTAACCGGGTGAGGATAGACGGCCAGGTCGCATTTATAGAAGACATACTGCCCACGCTCACGAGCGATTCGTTAACACTCGACGCGGAAACGGTAATTGACCGCACGCGTATCGAAACGGTGGACGAGGAGCTTAAAAGCAGGCTCGGGGACTCGGTCGAAAAGGCGTTCAATTACGGAGGCGGTGTGTGCCGCGTAGTGGTGACGGGTCCGGACGGGGAGGAAAACACCGAGGAATTTTCGTCGCGGTTCGAGGCCGACGGCATCCGTTTCGAGGAGCCGAGCGAGCACCTGTTCAGCTTTAACAACCCGTTGGGTGCCTGTCCCTCGTGCGAGGGGTACGGGAAAGTAATCGGCATCGACGAGGACCTTGTGGTGCCGGACAAGACCAAATCCATTTACGAGGACGCTATCGCATGCTGGAAGGGCCAGACCATGAGCCAGTGGAAAGACGAACTGGTAAGGAACGCCCACAGGTTCGATTTCCCGGTCCACAAGCCCTACTACGAGCTCAGCCCCGAGGAGCGCGACCTGTTGTGGCGGGGTAACCGGTGGTTTCACGGGCTGGACGAATTTTTCAGGTTTCTCGAAAAGGAACGGTATAAGATACAGTACAGGGTGATGCTCTCGCGCTATTCGGGTAAAACGCGATGCCCGGAGTGCGGCGGGGCGAGGCTCCGCAGGGAGGCTCTTTATGTGCAGGTAGGCGGGCTGACGATAGCCCGGATGGTCGCCATGCCGGCGGACGAGTTGCTTGCATTCTTTGAAAACCTGCAACTGGACGAGCACGACGCAAGGGCGGGGCAGAGGGTGCTGGTGGAGATAAAAAACCGCCTGCGCTACCTGGTGCAGGTCGGGCTGGGGTACCTCACGCTGGACCGGCTGTCGGCGACCTTATCGGGCGGCGAAAGCCAGCGGATAAACCTTTCCACCTCGCTCGGCAGCAATCTTACCGGTTCGCTCTACATACTCGACGAACCGAGCATAGGGCTTCACCCGCGGGATACAAACCGGCTGGTGGAGGTTCTGAAGGAGCTTCGGGACATAGGCAACACCGTAATCGTGGTGGAGCATGAAGAGGAGGTTATCCGCGCCGCGGACCGTATTATCGACATAGGTCCCCGGGCCGGTTACCTCGGCGGCGAAATCGTATACAACGGCGATATCGAAGGGCTGGAAAAAGCGGAGGGGAGCCTTACGGCCGATTACCTCACGGGCCGAAGGAGCATAACGCCTCCGGAGAACCACCGCGGATGGACCAGTTCCATAACCGTAAAGGGCGCCCGGGAAAACAACCTGAAAGGCATAGACGTCCGCATACCGCTCGGAGCCATGACGTGTGTTACGGGGGTGAGCGGAAGCGGCAAATCTTCACTGGTGAAAGGAATACTTTACCCGGCCCTGCGCAGGCAGTTGTACGAATCGGGCATAAAACCCGGAAGTTTCGAGAAACTCGAAGGAGACCTCTCGCGGATTGACGCCGTGGAGATGGTGGACCAGAATCCCATCGGCAAATCTTCGCGGTCGAACCCGGTCACCTATATAAAGGCTTACGACGAGATACGTAAACTGCTTGCCGACCAGCCGTATGCCAGGAACAATAATATAGGCCCGTCGCAGTTCTCGTTCAATATCGCAGGAGGTCGTTGCGAGGAGTGCCAGGGCGAAGGGTTTATTAAGGTGAGCATGCAGTTCATGGCCGACGTCGAACTCAAATGCGAGACCTGCGGCGGCAAACGCTTCAAGGACGAAATTCTCGAAGTGCGGTACAACGGGAAAAATATATATGACATACTGGAAATGACCGTGGACGAGGCGGCCGGTTTCTTCGACGTGAAGAAAAAGGATTCGACCTTACGGCGGATACTCGAGAAACTTCAGGCCCTGCAAGCCGTGGGGCTGGGTTATATAAAGCTCGGGCAGGCTTCCTCGACCCTGTCGGGCGGCGAGAGCCAGAGGGTTAAACTGGCCGCGTTCCTGCTCAAGGAGAACACCGATGGGAAGACGATGTTCATTTTCGACGAACCCACCACGGGGCTCCATTTCCACGACATAAAGAAACTGCTCGACTCTTTCTCGGCCCTTATCGCAAAGGGGCACACAATAGTAATTGTGGAGCACAACATGGACGTTATAAAGTGCGCCGACTGGGTGATAGACCTCGGGCCGGAAGCGGGCGACCGCGGCGGTAACCTCGTATACGAAGGCGTACCGGAAGGGTTGGCGGCAGTTCCGGAGAGCTACACGGGTAAATTTCTGGCCATGCGGGAAAAGCTGGCCGCCAAACCCGCATCGACCGTAGCGAACGGAGCCGCGAAGAAAACCCCCATACCCGATGCCGGCACACCGAAGGCCCGGCGGGTGAAAAAGTCCCCCGGCGTAAAAGAGGACGAGGGCGGCGTGTCGACCGGAGAGTCAAAGGCTGGGAATGCCGGTGCGAAGGCCCGCCCGGCCACAGAGCATGAAAGTAGGGATAACGGCCGGAAAAACGGTACGGCCGGAGAGGTGGAAACCGGGGAAAGGCTCACTGTGTCGAAAGAGGCGGGCACACCCGAAACGTCCGCAGGCATTTTCAAGGGCCGGCGAACGAAAGAAGCCCGCACCGGGAAAAGCGGTGCTCAGCCCGCCGGGACGAATGGTTCAACGGTCGTGAAAGACGAAGAAATCGAAACGGCCGCCGGCATTTCCAAGAGCCGGCGAACGAAAGAAGGTCGGCCGGGAGAAGGCGGTGCGCAGCCCGCCGGGGTGAACGATTCAATGTCAGTGAAAAACGAAGAAATCGAAACGGCCGCCGGCATTTCCAAGGGCCGGCGAACAAAAGAAGCCCGGCCGGGAGAAGGCGGTGCTCAGCCTGCCGGGGTTAACGATTCTAAGGCGCTGAAAGATGGCAATACGGAATCGACCAAAGCATCCGTAATTTCTAAGCTAAGTAAAGCCAAATCGTCGCCGCAGGACGGAGCCGCGGCCCAACCCCGCGCGGGGAAAACAACCAAACGGAAGGAATAGGCCCGTGGAGTTCTTCAAATACACGCTGACCAACGGTATACGGTGCATATTCAGGCGGATAAAGTCGCCTGTGGCTTACTGCGCCCTGACGGTAAACGCCGGCAGCCGCGACGAGAAACCGGCCGAATCGGGCATCGCCCACTTCACCGAGCACATGCTCTTCAAGGGCACCGCCCGCCGCCGCGCCCACCATATCAACTGCCGCCTCGAGAAACTCGGCGGCGAACTCAACGCCTTTACTACCAAGGAGGAAACCGTCGTCCACGCAACCACCCTGAAGGGTGACCTTTCCAAAGCGGCCGAGCTTATCTCGGACATAATATTCAGTTCCACCTTCCCCGCACACGAGGTGGAGAAGGAAAGGGAGGTTGTACTCGACGAGTTCAACTCGTATAAAGATTCGCCGCCCGAGAGGATATACGACGAATTCGAGGACCTCGTTTTTGCCGGTTCACAACTGGGCCACAACATATTGGGGCGGAAGGCTACCGTGTCGAAATTCCGCGGGGAGGATATAGCCGCTTTCGTGGGCCGGTGTTATAATACCGACCAGATGGTGTTCTCCGTTGCGGCGGATATCCCGGAGAGCGCGTTCGTTCGCCTTGCCGACAGGTATATGGGCGTGCAGGCACCGTCGTTGCGGGCGTTCGGACGGCGAAGGCCGCCCGGGGCCGGCCGGCTCGAAAAGTCGTTGAACAGGGCCACCCATCAGGCGCACTGCATCCTCGGTGGTCCGGCCTACGACATGCACCATCCGCGGCGCAACACGCTCTCGCTGCTGGTGAATATCCTCGGTGGCCCCGCGGCCAATTCGATGCTCAACGTGCAATTGCGCGAGAAATACGGGCTTACTTATAACATAGACGCTTCGTACACCCCTTATTCCGACACGGGAATCCTCGCCGTCTATTTCGGTACCGACAAAGGTAAAACCGCCCTTTGTATAGAACTTATCGAGAAAATTCTCCGCAGGCTGCGAACCGAAAAACTCACCGCGCGGCAACTTACGGCCGCACAGAAACAGTTTATCGGGCAACTTTCAATATCTATGGAGAGCAAGGAGGGATATATGCTGAGTGCGGCTAAGAGCGAGTTGGTTTACAATGCAGTCGACAGCCCGGAGGTTATTTATAAAAAACTGCTCTCCATCACCCCGTCGGATATTCTGGAAACTGCCGCCGAGCTGTTCGGCGACCTTTCGATTCTCGTTTACAACGGCGGCGGCTCGTACCGGTAATGACCGGCCGCCGGTAGCAGCGGGCGAAATTTCAATTTGCCTGGCAAAATAATCTCGATCGAGGTATCTCGGCGTTACCGTATCTATCGGCATCTTTACACAGGTGAAGGTTGCAAATTAAGGAACTTTCAAGGCTACCTTTATATAGCCGCTGCACCTTTGCGAAGAATCATAACAGCAATATTTCTTCCGTCTTAACCACCGCCTGATAAATTTCCGGCGCGTGGTTGGAATGCCGGCCTTCTTATCATCTTTATTCGACTCTTCCCAAAAAGATTGACCGGAAAACCAAGCAACCTGCCACCCGCTGAAAGAACCTGCAATGCGAAGCATTTTCCGGCCTACCGCTCCAACGAGGCCGCGATATCCGGATACCGGAAACGGAACCCGGTCTGCCACAACCTTTCGGGCTTTACGCACTGCCCGGAGAGCACGAACGAAGCCGCTTCGCCCAACGCGGTGCGGAACAGTATCCCGGGCACCTTAACGGTAAACCAGGCCCGCCTCGAACTGGCCAGCGCGCGGGTGAACTCATTGTTGGTTATCACCTGCGGGGCTACCAGGTTAAACACACCGTCCAGGCCGTCGTTCCGCATAATGAAGCCTGCCGCCCGCACGAGGTCGCGCATGTCTATCCACGGGAAAAACTGAGCCCCGTTTCCCAGAGCCGCGGCAAATCGCAGCCGGGTAGGTAGCCCGAGCGCCTTCAGCACCCCGCCGTCCGGCGACAGTACCAGCCCGAACCGCATCACGGCCGTACGGCACCATTCCGGCGCCCTCCGTGCCTCATCCTCCCATGCCCGGCAAAGACCTGCGAGGAACCCCATGCCTTCGGGTGAATCTTCCGTGTTGCAGCCAGCCGTCGGGTGGGACGAATAATACCCCACGGCAGATGCCGAGCACAGCACCCTTACCTTCCCGCCTGAAGCGGCGATAGCATCTACGAGCCGGCGGGTGGTGTCGATGCGGCTCGCATACAGCTCCTTTTTGTAGCTTTCCGTCCAGCGGTGGTTTATCGGGGCCCCGGCAAGATTCACTACCGCGTCGGCCTGTCCGACCGCCGACCTCAATTCCCCGGCACCGGCGTCGGTGAAATGCCGGCGGCCCAGCGGCAGGACCGTAACACCCCGCGCCTGCAGGTACGCCGTCAGGTGGCTGCCCACGAATCCGCCGGCGCCGCTCACGGCAACTGTATTTATCTTATTATCTCCCATTTCTCAACCGGTCCTTCCACCGCGGTGAACAGCGGGTGGAGCGTCCATTCACGGGCGTCCAGCCCGCACAACCTCCCGTACGACGCGGGGTCGCGCACCGACAGTTTTGCAAGAAGGTGCTCCGTCTCGTATCGGATTTGCCCCGTGGTCACGGTAAGGGGCGGCACATCCCGTACCAAACCGAGTTTACCGCGGTCGAAGCTATATCCCCGCCTTCGGGCCTCGTCGCAAACCGCATGCAGGTAGGCGTCGATATAGGCCAACGGCTCGCCGGCGTGGCGGAAACGGGTGAGCTGGGGATGGTTACGGTAACCGACCGTGTTGCCTTCCAGTACCTTTCGGGCAAGCAGTCCTTCGCGCCAGCATGCGGTAAGGCCGGCCCGGTCGAGGTAGCACGGGTGCAGGGACCATAGTCTCATAATCGGGATATTTACGGTTTATTCAAAAGTAGGTCAATTTTGCCCCGCCGGCCAAATTCACGGGCCGCAAATTGAGGCAGGCGGCATTAAAAATCGTAATTTTGCCCGATATCCGATAGAATATGAACTTTACGGAAAAGGAAATAGAACGGTATGTTAACGCCCACAGTTCGCCGGAAGACGCCCTTCTTGTGGAGCTGGAGAGGGAAACGAACCTCCGCGCCGTACAACCCCGGATGCTTTCGGGAAAGGTGCAGGGGCGGCTGTTGGAAATGACGGTGAGGATGCTGCGCCCCCGCCGGGTACTTGAAATAGGCACGTTTACCGGCTATTCAACCCTCTGGCTGGCGGCCGGACTGGAGGAGGGCGCAACGGTCGACACCATCGAGGTGGACGACGAACTGCACGGCCTCTCGTCGTCTTTTATAGCACGCAGCCCCCATGCCGGGAAGATAAGGCAGCATACCGGTTCGGCCCAGGACATCGTTCCCCGGTTGGGTGAGACTTATCAACTCGTTTTTATGGACGGCGACAAGCGCGAGTACCCCGATTACTTCCGGATGCTGATGGGCGACCTGCCCGGCGTGGCCGCCGCTGTTGCCCCCGGGTCGTACATAATCGCCGACAATATTATCTGGTACGGCAAAGTGGCCGCGCCCTCGCCACCGGCCGACAGGCATACTGCCGCAATCAAAGAGTTCAACAGCATGGTAGTCGGGGACCGGCGTGTGGAGAACGTAATCCTGCCGCTGCGCGACGGGCTGAACCTTATCAGGGTAGTATCACTTTGACGGTACGTGCCGCGGGAATACCGGTACCGAATTTTTTCCCGGGAATTTGCAACAAACGGTCTGTTTGTGCGTCATAGTTACAGAAGCGGATTTATGGAAGGATTCAGCAATATCGTGAGTCGATGCCGGGCAGGGGACCGTGATGCTCAGATGAGGTTTTACTCCCTGTTCTGCAACAAGGTTTTCGGCAGCAGCCTCAGGATATTGGGTGACCGGATGGAAGCTGAAGAAGTGATGCAGGAGAGCATACTCAAAGTCCTTACTAAAACCGAGTTGCTGAACGACGATCCCGGTATTATGGAGGCCGTGCTGCGAAGGATAGCAATCAACCATTCGATAGACCTCTGCCGCAGGCGCAGGCTCGAACTGGTGGAGCTGTCACCCCGGCACGACAGGCTGGAGGAGGACGAACCGGACACCGCCGCCATTACTATGGCCGATGTGCGCAGCGCCATGGAAAACCTCCCGCAGGGATGCCGGATTATATTGAACCTCAAACTGGTGGAGGGATACGACAACGAAGAAATTGCCGGAATACTGGATGTTAGCGCTTCGGCCGTCAGGTCGCAATATTCGCGCGCCCGCAGGAAACTTGCCGAAGAGCTAAAAAAGAAAAAAGGATATGGTATCGGAGCTTGAAAAATATTTAAGTGAAAACCCGGAAAGTTTCGGACAGCCGGAACTTCCCGAAGGCCATGAAGAGCGCTTCCTCGCCCGTTTGGAGAAGCAGGCCCGGCCGGCGGCCGTACCGAAACGGCGAGGGTCGTTCGCGAGGCTGGCCGGGTTTGTGGGCCTCGCGGCGTCGATTGCGCTGCTTCTTTTACTGGTAAGGAACAACCGCCCGCCCACGCTGGAGGACTCCCGGTTTATGGAAGCGGCCGCTTATTTCTCATACGAGCTGCGCAGCGCGGCCGAAGAGGTTCGTCAGCTTGCAGGGTACATCGACCCGGCGTACAGGCAGGAAATACTGGAAGATATCGACATGCTGTCGGTCCTCTCCACCGAAGGTATACCCGACACCCACGAGGAGGACCGCATAGGAATGTTGTTCGAAAGCTACGAGGCGCAGGTTAATTCCCTGCGGATGATAGAGGACTCCATAATGCAATTCGCCGCAACTGACCAGTAAAATCTTACAACTATGAAAAATATACTGATTACCCCTTTACTGCTGCTTGTATGCGCCCTCGGCGCGCGCGGGGCCGAGCTGGAAAAGACCATTAACCAGAGGTTCGAAAGGGCGACCGCGGCCGGAAGCATGAATATCGACGCGAGTTATTCCGACATCAACGTTATACAATGGGACCGTGCGTACGCCGAAATCACGGTAACCGTAACCGCCAAAGCGCGTAATGCTCAGAACGCCCAGAGGTTGCTGGATGCTATTGACGTGCGGTTCACGGAAACGGGTAACTCGGCTTCGGCAAAGACCGATATCCGTAATTCCGGTGGGCGGAACGAAAATTTCGAAATAACTTTCGATGTAAGCATTCCCGCCGGGATGAAGTTCGAAGTGGACTGTAAATACGGCAACGTACGGCTGGGAGACCACGACGGCGACCTCGATGCCACTGTTAAATACGGCAACCTTAACACAGGCAACCTCTCCTCGCGCAGCAACATTATAGACGTTAAATACGGCAATGTATCCATTGCCGACGCGCAGGAGGCAAACCTCACGCTCGGGTACGGCAATTTCACGGGCGGAGCCATCGCCCGGATGGTCGCGGACACCAAATATTCCAACGTGAAAGCCGACTACATAGGCGAGCTGGATCTGCGCGGTTCGGGTTACGATAAGTACGAAATAGGGGAGGCCGTAACCGTACACTCCCGGTCCGGGTCTTCCGACATGTGGATAGGTAAACTCCATAAAAAAATAACCCTCCCGGGTGTAAAGTACGGTAATGTGGAGATAGACAGGGTGGAAGCCGGCTTCGAGTCGATAGAAATCACGGCGTCCTACTCTAACGTGAGAATCAAATTTGCCGACCCGTCGTTCGAATACGAACTGAAGTCCAAGTACGGCAGGTTATCGGTAGACGGTATCCAGGCCACCACACGCCGCCAAATTACGGACCAGAGCTATTCGGAAATGATAGGTACGGCCGGGAGCGGCGGCCCCACGGTCAAGGTGACGGCCAATTACGGCAACGTGCAATTGCGGGGTTTATAAATCGCGTTTCGAATAAAAAGGCAGCCACCGGGCTGCCTTTATGCCTTTCTGCAAAGAGGTTTATTTCCAGTATTTCGCCTTGTTATTTAGATATTCCGGATCTTCCGGGTCCCAACTGTCCTCGAAGAGGTCGTAAGTGAGGTTCTCCACCGTGAAATCTTGCACGTTTATCGCCTCTCCAATAAAGTACCTTACCGTGTCCACGTGCAGGTTGCCGATATGTACGTTATTGACCGGCAGCCCTTCGTCGCCGTTTATTTCATATATCGCGTCGGCTTTGCCGCAGTAGACGTCGTCCATGTGGATACCGTCGATACGGGTCAACCGGGTCTCGAACGTGGGCACCAGATCGCGCCACTGGTAGAGCACGTCGGTGTCTATTTCGAGTGCCCGCAGCATCGAACCCGCCGTGACGTTTTTCATATATATGTTCTCCACGAAGCCGCCGCGGCGGTGGTTGGTCTTTACGAAAAACAGGCGGTGGACGTCCCCCGGTGCGTCGCAGTCGTGCATATAAATGTTGCGGATACCGCCCGAAAGTTCGCTGCCGATACCGAGCAGGGTATGCCCGGCATTTATGGTGCAGTGGCGTACCACGATGTTCTCGCACGGGGTGTCGAGCCTCCAGGCGTCCTGGTTTCGGCCGGCCTTAATAACCACCGCGTCGTCCCCCTGGTCGAACACACACTCTTCCACGAGGAAATTACGGCTCATCTCGAAATCCACCCCGTCGTTGTTATGGCCGTGCGCCCTCACGTCGAGGTCGCGCAGAACACCGGTGTCGCACATGTAGATATGGATGGTCCAGAAAGGGCTTTCGCGTATGCTGAAACCCTCCAGGCGGATGTTCCCGCAGCGGTTGAAATGAATCAGGTGGGGGCGCAGGTTATTCTGTCCGACGGCCATCCGGCGCTCATCGACCGGAACGCCGGTGGAAGCCATCGTTTTAAGGTCGCGCAGGGCCTCCATATGGGGTTCCGGACGGCCGAACCAGGCCTTCCAGGTATCCATCCGCGGAGCGAGGGTTCCCGTGCCGGTGATTGCTATGTTCTCGCACCCGAAGGCGTATACCAGCGGCGAGTAGTTGTAGCACTCCATACCTTCCCACGAGGTCATCACCGCGGGCAGGTAATCCTCCGGGTCGTCGGAAAACACGAGTACCGCATCCTCTTCCAGATGCAGGTTTACATTACTGCGTAAATGAACAGGGCCGGTAAACCACCTCCCGGACGGGATAACCACCCGTCCGCCGCCTGCGTCGCTGCATGCCTCAATGGCCGCTGCGATCGCCCCGGTATTGTACGTAACGCCGTCGGGCACAGCCCCGTAATCGGTTATATCGAAATCCCGGTCGGGAAAAATATGGAGGCGAATAGGCTCCATATCGAAAGGAGCGTCTACCGTTATGGTCTCGTAACCCGGTTCCCTCCCCGTGCACGCGGCCAGAAGGGCGATGCAGAAGAAGACGGGTATCCTTAAAAAATCGGCGGGTTTCATTACTGTGCTCTGTTTAAGTTGTCAAGTGACTGCAAATTTAAAACAAGCCGGAGTTAAAAGCCCTGTAATCCCGTACCTGTTTTATAGACAACGGTCCGCGAACAGCCTCGTTCCGGTTCCCGGCCGAACGGTTTTTGGGCCCTGCGGAGAGTGCGTCACCTACCGGGAGCGCCTTTTAACAGTACGCGGATAAGCCGCCCTCTGCCTTACTTCGCCGGCTCAGGGGCCCTGCCGACAGCGCGTCGTCCCCTACCGAGGGGTCTTATCACCGTACGCGGAAGCCGCCCCTTTCGGCCGTAACGAGCCGGCGTCACAGCATTATCTTCCTGTACTGCGAGGGGGCGTGCCCGATGTTACGTTTGAAGGTCTTATTGAAATGTGAAATGGTGTCGAAACCGCATTGAGCGCTTACCTGCGAGATACTTATATCGTCCATCAGCAGCAGTTTGCAGGCGTAGCCTATACGCATATCGGATATATACTGTTTCAGGGACTTGCCTGTGGCCCGCTTAAAGAAGCGGCAGAACGCCGAAGGGTTCATCGCCGCGAGCGAGGAAACCTCTTCCAGTTCTATACAGCGGGTGTAGTTCTTGTTGATGTAAGAGGTAATCTTGTCGATACGCGAACTCTCGTATCTGGCGTTACCCGACCGGGCCGGGGCCGATATGACCTGCCGCGACCGCACCGACGACATTTCCCTCAGCAGCCGCAGGAACGAAATAAACTGGTCGATACCCGTCTGGCGCGGTATCTCGTCAAGCAGTTGCGGCATCGTCCTGGAACACCCGGCCGGAAAAAAAAGCCCGTTGGCGGACTCTTCCAGCAGGTTGCGCGCTTTGGCCAGGTGGGGGTAATGGCTTATGGAATAGTACATAAACTCCCGTTCGAACTGGATTATGGTACCGCGCACCCTCAGCGGGCTGCCGCCCGTGTGGTACTGCTCGTCGCTCTTCATGTAGTGCGGCAGGTTGGAGCCGAACAGGATAATGTCGCCCGCCGAGAATTTGTCGAAGCTGTTGCCCACGAACCTTGTGCCGGTGCCCTCGCGCACGTACATAATCTCGTATTCGCTGTGGAAATGCCACGGGTATGAAAAGTGCTTGTAGTCGTAGAAACGAGCCCGGAGCGGGGATGTGCTCGAAATGGAGAGCCTCTCGTTCATTATGTTTTTCTTCATGTCGGGCGGTGTTTAAAACGGCAAATATCGGACTACTAAAAGCAAATTTAGGAAAACTTGATGGATATACCTATAACTACATTTGTATATCTGAAACTATTAAAACCTTAAAGCGTTATGAACGAAATGTTTAGCATAAGCGGCAAAGTGGCCGTAATTACCGGTGCCGGGGGCGTCCTGGGCAGCAGCATAGCCCGCAGTTTCGCCTCGGAGGGGGCGAAAATAGCCGCACTGGATATCCGCAAGGAAAATGTCGACAGGGTTGTCGGCGAACTCAGCGAAATCAATCCGGAAGTTATTGGAATCGAGGGTAACGTACTCGATATCGCCAGTCTTGAAAAAGTGCGCGATGAAATAGTGGCCAAGTGGGGCAGGGTGGATATCCTTATCAATGTGGCCGGGGGGAACCTCCCGGGCGCCACGCTCACACCCGAGCAGACAGTGTTCGATATGAAAATCGAAGACTGGGAAAAAGTAACGCGGCTTAACCTCGACGGCACGGTCTACCCGAGCCTCGTGTTCGGCAAGGTTATGGCTGATAATAAGAGCGGCAGCATTATCAATATCAGTTCCATGACGGCCTATTCGGCCATAACGAGGGTGCTCGGCTACTCGGTCGCCAAGACAGGGGTAAGCAATTTCACCCAGTGGATGGCGATGGAAATGGCGATGAAGTTCGGCGACAAGGTGCGCGTGAACGCAATCGCGCCCGGTTTTTTCATCGGCGACCAGAACCGCGCGATTCTCATAAACCCGGACGGTTCGCTGACCGACCGCAGTAAGAAGGTAATTGCCAAGACGCCTATGGGCCGCTTCGGCGACATTACGGAGTTGAACGGGGCCGTGCAGTTCCTGTGCAGCGACGCGGCGAGCTTTATCACGGGCGTGGTGCTTCCGGTAGACGGCGGTTTCAGCTCGTTCAGCGGGGTGTAACAACGGGGATAAAATACAGATCCTTCGCAGGCTCAGGATGACCTCGTACGTAGCGAAGAGTCTTTACAGGAAAATCTAAAATGAAAATAAATGGAAAAGACATGGAGATGGTTCGGTAAGAACGACAAGATAACCCTGCCGATGCTCAGGCAGATAGGTGTGGAGGGAATCGTCAGCGCCCTGCACCATATACCCAACGGCGAGGTATGGCCGCTGGAGGAGATAGAGGAGTATAAGAACTACATCGAGAGCCACGGCCTGCGCTGGTCGGTGGTGGAGAGCCTGCCCGTAAGCGAGAGTATAAAATACGGAGGGCCGGACCGCGACGAACTGATAGAGAAATATATCGTCAGCCTGGAGAACCTCGGCAAAGCTGGTGTTAAAACCATCTGCTACAACTTTATGCCGGTGCTCGACTGGGCGCGCACCGACCTTGCCCACGATATGGGCGACGGCACGGCGGCGCTCTATTTCGACTTGGTGCAGTTCGCCTATTTCGATACCCGCATCCTGTGCCGGGAAGGCGCTGAAGCGGACTATACCGCCGAGACGCTCGCGAAAGTCGCCGAGCTGGACAAAACCATCACCGAGGAGGAGAAGGATAACCTTATCGACTCGATTATCGTGAAGACACAGGGCTTCGTAAACGGCAATATAAAGGAGGGCGAAGAGGCCCCGGTGGCCAAATTCAAAGCCCTGCTGAAGTTGTACGAGGGTATCGACCGCGACCGGCTTAGGGAAAATATGAAATATTTCCTCGAACGGATAATGCCGGTCTGCAACCGCTACGGCATAAATATGTGCGTCCACCCGGACGATCCTCCCCGCCAGCTTCTCGGCCTGCCGAGGATAGTTACCGGGAAAGAGGATATCCGGTGGATCCTGGACGCGGTGGACGACGTGCACAACGGCCTTACGTTCTGTGCCGGATCGCTAAGCGCCGGGATGCACAACGACGTGGTGGGGCTGGCCGCGGAGTTCTACCCGAGGGTCCATTTCGTGCACCTGCGCAGTACGGAGGTGTTCCCCAACGGCGATTTCATGGAAGCCGACCACCTCAGGGGGCGGGCCAACCTTATAGACCTCGTAGCGCTCCTCGAGGAGAAAAGGCCCGACCTGCCCATGCGTCCCGACCACGGCAAACTGATGCTGGACGATGCCGGTAAAGGGTACAATCCCGGCTATTCGTTCCACGGGCGGATGTTCGCGCTGGCCCAGCTGGACGGTCTGATGGCTGCTGCGAAGCACCTTAAATGACCGTCTGAAAACAAAACAAAACCTGATAATCTCTGATAAACCTAAACCTGTTGTAATGAAAAAACAAAGTAAACTGTTGCTTCTGTTTCTGCTGGCATTGCCCCTTGCGGCGATTGCCGGGCCGAGGGAGAAGTACAATTTCAATCCCGGCTGGCTCGTCCACCCGGGAGACGTGAGGGGGGCTGAAAACCCGTCGTTCAACGACCGGAGGTGGGCTTCTGTCACCCTGCCGAGGGCATGGAACGAAGACATCACCTTCAAAGTGAGTATCGAGGATATGACCACCGGCGTGGCATGGTACCGCAAGCACTTCAGCCTGCCGGAATCGGCACGCGGCGATAAGGTGTTCGTCGAGTTCGAGGGGGTGAGGCAGGGCGCCGATTTCTGGCTCAACGGCCAGTATCTGGGCCTGCACGAGAACGGCGTTATGGCCGTGGGCTTCGACCTGACCCCGTATATAAACTATGATGGCGACAATGTGCTGGCCGTCCGTATCGATAACAACTGGGACTATGAAGAACGCGACACCGGAGTGCGCTTCCAGTGGAACAACCGTAACTTCAATTCCAACTACGGCGGTATCCCGAAAAACGTCTGGCTGCACGTAACCGGTAAACTCTACCAGACACTTCCGCTTTACAGCAACCTCGAAACGACCGGGGTCTACGTCTACGCCACCGATATCCGGACCAAGGATAAACAGGCCGTCGTCACGGCCGAATCCGAGGTCCGCAACGAACGCGAAAGGGCCGTGGACGTGGAATACAGGGTCGGCCTGTATGACTACGACGGCAAGATGGTGAAAGAGTTCGACGGCGGCCGCACCACGGTGCAGCCCGGGCAGACCGTCACGCTCAAAGCCTCGGCCGAGGTGGAGGGACTGCATTTCTGGAGCGTCGGGTATGGCTACCTGTACGACGTGAAGACCCGCCTTGTGGTGGACGGCAGCGTGGTGGACGAAGTTAACACACGAACGGGCTTCCGCAAAACCCGGTTCGGCAACGGGATGATATGGCTCAACGACCGCGTTATACAGATGCGCGGGTACGCCCAGCGCACCTCCAACGAGTGGCCCGGGGTAGGGCTGTCGGTGCCGCCCTGGCTGAGCGACTACTCGAACGGTATGCTTATCGACCATAATGCCAACTTCTTCCGCTGGATGCACGTAACGCCCTGGAAGCAGGACGTGGAGTCGTGCGACCGGATGGGCGTGATTCAGGTTATGCCCGCGGGCGACGCGGAGAAGGACGTGGAGGGCCGCCAGTGGCAGCAGCGTACCGCGCTGATGCGCGACGCCATAATCTACAACCGCAACAACCCGAGTATCCTGTTCTACGAATCGGGCAACGAGTCGATCAGCCGCGAGCATATGATAGAGATGGTAGAGATTCGCAACCTCTACGACCCGCACGGCGGCCGTGCAATGGGTTCGCGCGAAATGCTCGATATCCGCGAGGCGGAGTGGGGCGGCGAGATGCTCTATATCAACAAGAGCGAGCACCACCCGTTGTTCCAGACCGAGTATTGCCGCGACGAGGGGCTGCGCAAATATTGGGACGAGTGGAGCTACCCGTACCATCCAGAGGGTGAAGGCCCGCTCCACCACGGGCAGGACGCCAGCGCCTATAATCATAACCAGGACCAATTCGCAGTAGAGCTTGTACGCCGCTGGTACGACTATTGGCGAGAGCGCCCGGGAACGGGTCGCCGTGTAAACTCCGGCGGGGCTAAGATAATTTTCTCCGACACCCAGACCCACCACCGCAGCCTTGAGAACTACCGCCGCAGCGGGGTGGTGGACCCCATGCGCATCCCCAAGGACGGCTATTTCGCCCATAAGGTCATGTGGGACGGCTGGGTGGACACCGACCACCACGACACGTATATTGTGGGCCATTGGAATTATGACGCGGGGGTGGTTAAACCGGTATATGTGGTTTCGACGGGCGACCGTGTGGAATTGCTGGTCAACGGTCGGTCACAGGGATTCGGTGAGCGTGACTACCGTTTCCTTTTCACGTTCAGCGATATCGAATGGGAGCCGGGTACCGTGGAGGCCGTAAGCTATGACGAGCACGGCGCGGAACTCAGCCGATACTCGGTCAAAACCGTGGGCGAACCCGCAGCGCTTAAACTCACATTGATATACGGGCCGGACGGCGTCCATGCCGACGGTGCCGACGTGGCGCTGGTACAGGTGGAGGTAGTCGATTCGAACGGCGACCGCTGCCCGCTGGCTAACGATATGGTTAAATTTACCCTCTCCGGGCCGGCCGAATGGCGCGGCGGTATCGCGCAGGGTCCTGACAACTACGCCTTCGCCCGGGAGCTGCCCGTGGAGTGCGGCGTTAACAGGGTTATGATTCGCTCCACCCCGGTGGCCGGGCAGGTTACCCTGAAGGCAGAAGTCAGGGGCCTCGGGGCCGAGACTGTCTCGTTCTCCACCGTTCCGGTGGAGGTGGAGGGCGGTCTGTCGGCGTTTATCCCTGCCGGGCGGCTGCCCAGCAGGCTCGACGGAGGCCCGACCCCGATGACCCCCTCTTATACCGACACCAGGGCGGACGTAAGGGTGGTGTCGGCCACGGCCGGGGCCAACCAGGAGGACGCATGGATGAGCTGGGACGATAACGAGCTGAGCGAATGGAAGAACGACGGCCGCCTCGGCACCGCCTGGATAACGTACGAACTGGAGCGTTACGCCGAAATCGACGATATCTGCATCAAACTCACCGGCTGGCGCCTGCGTTCCTACCCGCTGGAGGTTTATGCCGGCGACGAACTGATATGGAGCGGCGATACGGACCGCAGCCTCGGATATGTCCACCTCGACGTGAAACCCGTGCGCACGAAGCATATTACCATACGCCTTAAAGGCGCCGCGCACGAAGAGGACGCTTTCGGCCAGATTATAGAGGTGGCCGCCCCGGCTGCCGGTGAACTCGACCTGTTTAAGGCCGACGGCGGCGACCAGGTCAATAATGAACTCCGCATAGTGGAGGTCGAATTTCTCGAACGATTACACCGTTAGAAGACAGATAATCAGCTTTTAGACCCGGGGAAGGGCGCTTGTGAAAGCGCCCTTTTCCATTGGTCCGTAATAATCGCATTCCGGACGGAGTGACGAATCTGCCGTTGGGAATGTAAACGGTTAAAATGCAGGTCCTTTGCCTGCGGCATTGCCCCGTGGTTCGGGCTCGGAAGGAGCCAAACGGGCGCCCATCATTCGCCGGTTAGAAGGGTTTACTTAAAAACCAGGCAGATTTTATGTTACCCCTGCGGGGTGTTCTCCTCGTCGCCCGGCCTCGTAAGCAAGCTTACGGGCGCTCTCTCCTTCATCGGTTCGCTGCGCTCAGAATTACAAGTATATATCTCATCCTGAGCAGCCGTAAGGCTTCGGTATATCTCCGTATCCCCATAAGGGAATAAGAAAGATAATAATGTCATCCTGAATGAAGTGAAGGATCTACCGCATATGGTAAGATGGAACCACCGTCACTTACGTGCCTCAGGATGGTACTGTTAACAGAAGCCGCAAAAGAGTAGTCCGGAAAAAGTTTAATGTAGAATGTCATTCAGGGCACAGCGGCGAATCTTCATCCTACCGACAACCCTTCGCTCCCATACAAACGAAGGCGCCCCGGAAAGGGGCGCCCGAAGGTACACGAAATTGCGGAAACAAGTTAGTATACCGTGTTCTGGGGGTCGAAGTTTGCCCAGCCGCGGGTCCAGTCGTCGGCTTCGCTGTCGCTTGCGAAAGCTCCGATAAATCCGGCGCCCTCGCTGTCGAAGTCGGAAGGTATGGAGAAATTGCCGATAAGCGGGCTGCCGCTCACGGGGCCGAAGTTCATCGACGGGTTGATATTGAACGAGCCGTCGGTTACGCTTCTCGGGTCTCTTATCATCAGGTCGTCCACGTCGGTGAAGTAACGTGTGCCACTGGCTACGTTAAGTATGAAGTCGTGGGTGAAAGAGACGCGGGTCTTGTCGTCGTACTCTTCGATAACCTTATCGTTTTCGTCTTTCAGATTCTCCGTCCCCATGTTGTTGAACCAGTCGCCGAACGCCTTGTTGCGGTCTGCCGCAAGGATGGGGTAGGAGCCTGTATTCTTGTTGTCGTAGTCTACCGGGCTGTTGTCGTCATAACCGCCGAAGTAGATGTTCCCGAAACGGGCGGGTGAAGCGGCTGCCATATCCTGCGTGCGGCTGCCCTTGTCGTTGTCGATCATGATACCGACGGGCCATCCGAGGATAACGGTATTGTAAACCGAAATGTTGGAGCCGCGGCGAATCTGGATACCCGCCTGGAACTGGCCCACGTCCGAACCGTTGTTCGGGTCCATAGCCCCGGCGTCGATATAGTTACCCAACCCGGAAACGTTGTAGAAAGCGGGGTCCTGTCCGATAGGGCCTACGAGGGTCACGTTGCTGAATTTGGCCGATGTCAGCGGTGCGATATCGGTACCGCTGGACCAGTTGTCCGACTCGAAACCGTTCGATACCGACTGGTCGCCCAGTTTCGGGTGGCGTACGCCGAGCAGGTATTGTAGCGTGCCGCTGAAACCGTTGTCGGTGTCGAAATCGTCGTCCCACCCGTGGTAGGCTATCAGGTAAGAGCAGTCTACCGTGCCGCCGAACCATTCGAAACTGTCGTCGTTACAGTAGGATACCTGTACGTGGCTGATTTTCGTACCGCGGCCTACCGAACCCAGCGTAAGCCCGTTTATCTCCATATCGGTAGCGAACGGGTAACCGGCGAATTCGATACGGCAGTATTTGAATACGCCGGAGTCGTCGTCCGGGTCGGTACCGCCGTGGTGGGTACGCGGGCCGCCTTCGATCTGCATATCGTTGCTCTGGTTGTTAGGTGCCTTACCGCAAATGATTATACCGCCCCAGTCGCCGGGTTTGCGTTTTCCCGGTTCTTTGTCGGAGGTGAATACGATAGGCTTGCTGGAAGTACCTTCGGCATAGATTTTACCGCCCGGTTCGATGATAAGGGAAGAACCTACCACCGTCTGGTCCGAAGATTTGCCTTTGATAATCGTACCTGCCGGAATGGTGATGGAAGAACCGTTTTCAATATAAACCCAGCCGCGGAGAATATAGGTCTTCGAGGCTTCGAGTTCGTAGTCACCTTTGGGAGGAGCGAATTCCTTGTCGCCGTTCCCGAGGTAATATACACCGTCTTTTTCGAATACCAGGCCGTCCACTTCGGTTTCGCCTTCTTCGCCGCCGCCCTTTTTACCGTTGTCGTCGTCGCTGCAGGCTACGAGCAGGGCCGCCGCCATCATTAGCACTGAAAATAATTTTCTCATTTTGTTGATTTGTTAGAGGTGTTTGTGTTATCTGTCGTGATTTATTGATTTTTCAATTTGAGTTCCTGCCGAGGTGGTCAGAAAGTGGCCGTAAGGGTCAGGCTGAAGCTCCTGCCCGGCTTATAGCTTCGCGGGTACTGTTTGCGGGTATGTATCTTGCCGGTGTTGTCCATAAACCGGGGCTGCTGCATGTAGCGGACCTTCCGGGCCAGTATATCCCGTGCGGCGCCTTTTAGGTCGAACACACCGCTGAGCTTAACTCCGAAGGTCAGGTCTATCACGTCGCGGGGCATCTCGTACATGTCGGGGATGTTGTTGTTGAAGCTGTCGCCGTCGGCAGACTCCACACGCCCCAACCCTACGATGCGCTTTCCTATCCGGTTGTAGAGTACCCCGGCCGAGAACAGCCCGTGCCTCTGCTGGTAGAACAGCCCGCCGTTGATAAGGTAGGGCGACTGGCCCTGCATGGGTCGGTCGTGGTCATGGCTGTCGTCCTCGAAATGGACGTTGCTCTTCATTACCGCGGCGTTCATGGTAAAGGTGAAATCGCGCATACCCATGAACCCTAGGTTCTTACGCAGGTCAACCTCCACGCCGTAAGTGCGGGCGCTCAGGGCGTTGGTGAAGTAGTACTGGTACTCACCCCCGGCGTTCACGAACGACCATTCTATGGGGTTGCGGAAGTGTTTGAAGAACATGGCAACGCTCACCACCTCGCCCGACGAGGGATAGTACTCGTACCTCACGTCCACGTTCTGGACTGTGGCAGGTTTCAGGTCGGGCGAACCCGATATGAAGCTGAACATCTCGAAGTCGAAGTAGGTGGAGCCGGACAGTTCGCGGAACTCCTGCCTGTTGACCGTCATACCGTACGCCAGGCGGAGGAGTGATTTCTCGCTCGTGTCGTAGGAGGCGTTGAAGGAGGGGAATAAGTCGTTGTAGATATATTTTTTCTTGCTCGACTTGTCGCTTCCCGGCTGGAGGTACGAGGTTATCCGCATGTCGGAGCGCTCGAAACGGAGCCCGGCGTAGATATTGAACCTATGGATGGGTATATTAACCGCCGCGTAGGCCGCGTATATGGCGTGGTCGCCCTTATAATTGTTGGTGTTGTCGGTGTTGTCCCTGATGTATATGCCGTCCGTTCCGAGAAGCGGCCCGGAAAAGAGGTCTTGGAGGGGAAGTTCGGTAAAGCCTTTTTCGAGTAGGGAGCCGGAGTTGTCCCAGACGTACACGAAGTCGCGTGTCCGGTAATCCCTCGATTTATAGTCGGCGAACAGGCCGGTGCGCAGGTTTATATTCTCCAGCGAACCTATCCCGAAGTTGCGGCGGTAGTTCACCGCGCCGCTCACGGCGTTCTCGTCGAGCCAGGTATATACCCTCTGCACGTCGCTGCGGCCGATTTCGTATTCGTAAACCTCGTTCGATTCGTCTTTGGTCCGCTTGATGAGCCTGCGGTCGGGTTGGTAGCGGTTGGAGTAGGCGTAACCCACGGTCCAGTCGAGCCTGTCGTCGGCCGTGGTTCCGAAAATATGCTCCCCGGCGAACTGGCCGTTGTACGAAAGCCTGCTCTGGTAGAGGAACTCCTCATGCTGCTCGTCATAGTAACCGCTCACATTGCGCCATCCTTCGCGGATGGTGTAGCGGTCGCGGCCGAGCTGGTTCACCATGTTGCGGAACTCGTAGGTGTGGCTGCTGTAACCGTTGCGGCCCCTGCGGGTATAGGCGAAGTTGGCCATTGCGCCCAGCCGGGCATCGGTGGTATATTGGTTGTCCTTATATGAGAAATTAAGGTTGGGGCGGTCGTTGTTCGCGTCGTATACGCCGTAGAGCGAATTCTCCATATCGAGAATGGTTTTCGACGTGAGGCTGTAATTGAGGGCCAGGGCCATATTTACCTTGTCGCCGTTGCGAAGCGGATAGGACTGGTTCATGGCCATATTGAGTTTCTGGTCGGGCAGGGGTTTGCGGGAGCGCAGCCGCCAGTCGTTGTTGAAACCGTTCTTTGTAATGCGGTCGATAGTCTCCATGTCCGTGTTCTCCACAAAACCCGGAACCCCCTTCAGGTCCCTCAAACCGTTGTCGAAGCCGAGGAAGTCGGTGGAGCTGCCCTTGAGGTAGTGGAAATCCTTGAAGTGGGTTTTGTCGTTGATTCCCGTACCGTATGATATCTGGTAGTTATTCCTGTCCGCCGCTATCTTTGTCCTGACCATCACAAACCCCCCGGAATAATCGGCAGGATATTCGGCTGCGGGAGTCTTAACTACCATGATATTTTCTATCTGCGAACTAGGGATAATATCGAAGGAAAAGGCCCTCGAGTCGGCGTCGGAACTGGGTGCCGGACTGCCGTTTATCCACGTGTTATTGTAGCGCTGGTTAAGCCCGCGGACTATCACGAACTTGTCGTCGATAATCGAGATGCCGGGAATCCTCCTTACAACTTCCGAGGCGTCCTTGTCCTGCGTACGGGTTATCTGCTGGGCCGACACCCCGCTGGCCACCACGTTCGATGCGCGCATGCGGTTCAGCAGCCCGGCATCGGTTCCGATAGGCATATGGGCCACCACCACTATATTGTCGAGCGTGGAGACCTCCTCGGTAAGGCCGGCTTCCAGCTCCACCCTCTGTCCTTCGCGCAAGACTATCTCATCCGAATAGAACTCCTTGTATGTAAGCATCCTTATGTAAAGGCGGTAAGGACCGGGCTGGAGATTGGTGAAAGAGAAGCGGCCCTCCACATCCGTGGCGGTGCCGTGGTAGGTGCCGTCGATCACCACACTGGCCCCGATGATGGGCTCCAGCGTGACGGCGTCGAGGACTACCCCGTAGATGCCCGGCGAGCCGTCCTGCAGTTCACCGGAAAAAACCGGACCTGAAAGCGATTTGAACGGGATAGTCAGAAGGAGAAAACCTGAAACGATAAACTTTGCGATAGAGTTGAATTTGTCCATAGGGTATGATTAACTTGTTTCCGACGGCAAAACTATCCGGGCAATGTTAAGTGGATATGAATTCGGCTTTATCAAAACGACAACAAAACATTACCGGTAAGTTACGGCAGTTTTAATTTTATGTTATCCATCTCTGCCGTCAGCCGGTCCGCCGGCTCGTCGCGCGGCTTGGATATTAAATAGGTGTTAATTCGCGCCTTCGGAAGCGGCAGGTGACAAAGACCCGGCGATGGACTTCCCGGCACAAACCGCCGGAGCTCATATTCTTGACGTAGAGCGGGGTAGGGGTTCAGGGCTGAGTCGTGTCAAGGGTCATTACCGGCGCCATGCGACGGGAAGGGCGGGGTCAAAAATTGTAAAATCACAACTGCGGAACTGGATTTTAACGCTATAACTTACTATCTTGCGTTGGATTTACCCGCTGCTTACAAACTCATTCAACAGACAAACTACCATGTTAAAAAAACTACGGGTCATTTTGGGTGCCCTGTTCTTTACCCTTATAACCCTGCTTTTCCTCGATTTTACCGGTGCGGCCCACGCCTGGTTCGGGTGGATGGCCAAGGTGCAATTGGTGCCGGCCATCCTTGCGGGAAGCTTCGTAATAATAGCCGTCCTGGCTCTGCTGACGCTCGTTTTCGGCCGCGTCTACTGTTCGGTGATATGCCCGCTCGGGGTGTGCCAGGATGTTGTGTCGTGGACCGCGGGCCGGGTGCAAAAGAAAAGGCGCTTCTCGTTCTCGCCCGCCCTTACATGGCTCAGGTGGGGCTTTTTCTCGCTGTTCGTAGTCGCGCTGCTGGTTCATGTGGAAGCCGTGAAATCGTTGCTGGAGCCGTACAGCGCTTACGGCCGGATAGCATCCAACATATTCGCTCCCATCTACCGGCTGGGCAATAACGGGCTGGCGTTCCTGGCCGAGCGTGCGGACGGTTACGCGTTCTACCCGGTGACAGTTTGGGTCAAGAGCGGCGTTACGCTCGCGATAGCCCTCCTTACCCTTCTCGTGGTGGGCTTTCTGGCATGGCGCGGCGGTCGCACCTATTGCAACACCGTCTGCCCGGTCGGCACACTGCTCGGGTTCGTTTCGAAGTACTCGCTTTATAAACCGGTAATCGACCCGCAGAAGTGTACCAAGTGCAGCCAGTGCGCACGAGTTTGCAAGGCTTCGTGTATAGATTATAAGGAGTACTCGATCGACCACAGCCGGTGCGTGGCTTGTATGAACTGCCTCGATAAGTGTAAGTTCGACGCTCTCCATTATACCGTTAAGCGACCTGCCAAAGTGCAGGCGGAAGCGGCGGCCGGAGGCGCGGCGGTGTCCGAAACAACCGAAGGCGGTATTTCGCGCCGCGGGTTCCTCGCGGTGGCCGGCATGGTTGCCGCGGCAAACACGCTCAAAGGCCAGGCTCCGGAAATCGTAGACGGAGGCCTTGCGATAATCGAGGACAAGAAGATACCCGACCGGGAAACGGCGGTCGTCCCTCCCGGATCGCAGGGGTCGCGCCATATGAAGGTACACTGCACCGCGTGCCAGCTTTGCGTTTCGGCCTGCCCGAACGACATCCTGAGGCCCTCGTCGAAGCTATCCACCTTTATGCAGCCCGAGATGGCGTTCGAGAAGGGTTTTTGCCGCCCGGAATGCACCCGGTGCTCCGAGGTGTGCCCCAACGGGGCCATACGGCGAATCACGCCCGCGGAAAAATCGTCCGTACAAATCGGCAGGGCGGTATGGATTAAGGAGAACTGCGTGGTGAACGTAAACGGCGACACCTGCACCGCATGCCAGCGCAACTGCCCGACCGGGGCCATAGCGCTCGTGCCCCGTGCGGATGGGGATGAACTGAAGATTCCGGTAGTCGACACCGAAGCGTGTATCGGCTGCGGCGCATGCGAATACGTGTGCCCGGCAAGGCCCCTGAGCGCGATTTACGTGGAGGGCCTCACAAGGCACAGGACAATTTAAACGGGAGGGAATTTACAATGGCAAAAGATAATAAGAAGACTATAAACCGCCGGGACTTCCTGAAGGTCCTCGGTGCCGGCACGGCCGCCTCGGCCGCATTGCTGGCGGGTTGCAAGCCCTCGGGGCAGACTAATACGAGCAGCATCACGGGCGAAGTGCCCGGGCCTGACAGGCAGACGTACAGGACAAACCCCCATTCGGGCGACGTGGTTTCCCTGCTGGGGTACGGGTGTATGCGCTGGCCGTTCCGTCCCACCGCCGACGGGCAGGGCCAGGAGATAGACCAGGACCTCGTAAATGAACTGGTGGACTACGCCATCGAGCACGGAGTGAACTATTTCGACACCGCACCGGGCTATGCCCGCGGGCTGTCGGAGGAGGCTACCGGCATCGCTCTCAAGCGCCACCCGCGCGAGAAATTTTTTATCGCCACAAAGCTGTCGAACATGGGCGACGACCCGTACACCCGCAGCCGGGAAGGCTCGATAGCGATGTACGAACAGTCGTTCCGACGGCTTCAGGTAGACTATATCGACTACTACCTGCTCCATTCCATAGGCACCATAGAGGGTGTGAACAGCCGCTTTATCGACAACGGTATGATCGACTTCCTGCTCCGCGAGAAGGAGGCGGGGCGGATACGCAACCTCGGCTGGTCGTTCCACGGGGATGTGGAGGCTTTCGACTACCTTTTGGCATACAAGGATATCCAGTGGGATTTCTGCCAGATACAGCTCAATTATATCGACTGGCTCCATGCCTCCGGGCGCAACGTCAACGCCGAATACCTTTATGCTGAACTGCAAAAGAAGAATGTCCCCGCCGTGATTATGGAACCGCTTTTGGGAGGCCGGCTTTCGAGGCTGAACCCCATCGCGCAAACCCCGCTGAGGCAGCTGCGACCGGACGACTCGCCCGCCGCATGGGCCTTCCGGTACGCCGGGACCCCCGAGGGAGTGCTAACGGTCCTGAGCGGTATGACCCAGATGGAGCACCTTCAGGAGAACCTGCGCACCTACGGTCCGCTGGAACCGCTCAACGAGCAGGAATATACCGCTTTGGAGGAAGTTACCGAATACTATCTCAACGAGGACTTCATTCCCTGTACCGACTGCCAGTACTGCATGCCCTGTAAATACGGCATAGACATTCCCGGGGTTTTTGCCCACTACAACAAGGTCGTGAACGAACAGCGCATGCCCGAGGACGCCGGCGACCCGGAATACCGCCGCCACCGCCGTCAGTTCCTTATCGGTTACGACCGCAGCGTACCCAAACTCCGGCAGGCCAAGCAGTGTATCGGTTGCGGTATCTGCAAGCCCGAGTGCCCGCAGCGGATTCCGATTCCGGACGAAATGGCCCGTATCGACGAGTTTGTGGAAAACCTGCGCCGGGAAAAGCCGTCGGCATACTGAAAGGACTTTGGTAGCCCCAACGCACGATAAGCCTGGCTGGAGGTATCCGGCCGGGCTTTTTTGTCTAAATACTGTTTGGTAACCGTATACTTTATCAGCGGCCCGCCACCACGCCCCCGGCGGGCGCATGCCTGTCTCGGACAGGTATAAAGATATGTCGGTCTAATGTGAAATATAACACCTTTATTTTAAGGTTACGGCAAAAATCGTATAACCTTCGGCAAAGGTTCTATTTGCTCCCTTTGCCGAGCGGGTATATATTTGCGTGAACCTGAAACTTTCCGTT
The DNA here is from genome assembly GCA_021202985.1 of Alistipes sp. Classification (GTDB taxonomy): domain Bacteria; phylum Bacteroidota; class Bacteroidia; order Bacteroidales; family Rikenellaceae; genus WRDF01. The sequence goes on along the minus strand of JAJQCA010000057.1, from coordinate 15,211 downwards.
ATGAAATCCAAATTTATAGCACTTCTTTATATATTGGTCTCAGTAGCCGGCACGGCCCGGGCCGGTAATTACGGCCCCGTGCCCGAGAGTGCATACCTGTTTGCCTATACGACCACCGAGGACGAAGGCCGCGGCGGCCTCCGGTTCGCGTGGAGCACCGACCGCAGCCTGTGGCACGCCATCGGCGACGGCTTCGCCTACGTGAAGTCGGATTACAGCCGCTGGGGCAGCGAGAAGCGGATGATAGAGCCTTTCATGTTCCTCGGCGACGACGATATGTGGCATGCCGTATGGGCGCTCAACCATGAGCCGGACGGCATTTTCGCGCACGTCTCCACCGCGGATATGGTCTACTGGGGCCGGCAGACCTACTACGTCTCCGCCGACGATTTCCCGCTCATGGACCGTGCCGCAATGGCGGCGTCCCGCGACCGGAGGGAAACGGTGGCGCTTAACGGCGTCCGGCATACGGGCACGGTGCTCGAAGTGCCGTGGGGCATCGTGGACGGCCTTATAACGAGGTTCGAAGTGGCATCGTACCGTAACTCCCTCTGGAACGAGACGGTCGACCGGGACCCTGAGCGTTTCGCCGGTCTCGGTCCGGTCGGCTTAACCGTAAAGCCCGATCCCTCGCAGGCGAAAGAAATAAGCGACATGCTTATAGGTGTATTTTTCGAGGATATCAACTACGCGGCCGACGGGGGTCTGTACGCCGAACTGGTCCAGAACCGCGGATTCGAATACGACCCGGCCGACCGTCAGGGCCGCGACACCGCGTGGCACAGCCGGACGGCATGGGTGGCCGAAGGTCTCGATTTCGAAATTGACACCGTCGCGCCGCTCCATCCCAACAATCCCCACTATGCGCTGTTAACTACCGACGGTTCGGGCGGCAAACTGATTAACAAAGGTTTTTCCCGGATCTACGTCCGGTCGGGAGAGCGGTACGACTTTTCGATGTTCGCCCGTATCGTTTCGGGCTCCGGCGGGAAGGTAACGGTCCGCATCGCCGAACCGGGAGGTATGGTCCACGGCGAGTGCACGGTAGAGGTCGAATCGGGAGAGTGGGTTAAATACGAGGAAGTTATACCGGTTCATGGAATCTTCGGCGAAACCATACTGGAAATCATACCTGAATTCGCCGGCACCATCGCTGTCGATATGGTGTCGCTCTTCCCGCAGAATACGTTTATGGGTCGCAAGAACGGCTTGAGGGCCGATCTTGCTCAGGCGATAGCCGATTTCAAGCCGCGCTTCGTCCGCTTTCCCGGCGGCTGCCTCGTCCACGGGGACGGTATCGAAAATATCTACCGCTGGCAGAATACCGTCGGCCCGCTTGAAGCCCGCGTACCGCAGCGAAATATCTGGAACTACCACCAGACAGCCGGGCTGGGGTACTTCGAGTATTTCCAGTTCTGCGAAGACATAGGCGCGGAGCCGGTGCCTGTGGTGGCGGCGGGAGTGCCCTGCCAAAACTCCGGTGCGCACGGCCACGCTCTCGGGGGGCAGCAGGGCGGTATCCCGATGTGCGAAATGGAGGCCTATGTACAGGAGGTGCTCGACCTTATCGAGTGGGCCAACGGCGACAAGGAGACCAAATGGGGCAGGGTGCGTGCCGAAGCGGGGCATCCCGAGCCGTTCGGCCTCAAATACCTGGGTATCGGTAACGAGGACCTTATAACGGACGTATTCGAGGAGCGGTTCAACATGATTTATCACTCCGTGAGGGAAAAACACCCCGAAATAACGGTAATCGGCACCGCCGGGCCGTTCTTCGAGGGGACCGACTATGTCGAAGGCTGGAGGCTCGGCGTGGCTCAGGGCGTACCGATACTCGACGAGCATTACTACCAGACGCCCGGATGGTTTATCTATAACCAGGATTTTTACGACAAGTACGATAGGTCCAAACCGAAAGTATACCTCGGCGAGTACGCCGCCCACCGGTCCGACCGGGTGAGCAACTACGAAACCGCGCTGGCAGAAGCGCTCTACCTCACCTCGCTGGAAAGGAACGGCGATGTGGTGGTAATGTCGTCGTACGCGCCCCTTCTGGCAAGGGAAGGAAATACCCAATGGCGGCCGGACCTCATCTATTTCAACGAAGCCGGGGTAAAGCCGACCGACAATTATTATGTTCAAAAACTTTTCGGAAATAATGCCGGCGACCGGTATATCCCGCAGGAGGTTGTTATCTCCGTCGACCGCCGCGATGTGCGGAGCCGTATAGCCGTCTCGGTGGTGGAAGACAGCCGGACCGGGGATGTGATTTACAAACTGGTGAATATGCTGCCGGTGGAAGTTAAGGCACAGGCGGATTTCAGCGCCGTGGGCATTGTCGAGCCGGTCGAGGGAGTTGTCACCTTCCTTGTCCATGATCCCGAAGACCCGGAGGAAATGGGAGAATACTCGCGTTCCTTACCGATAGAGCCGGTAACCGAGCTTACCCTCCCTGCCTACTCACTGGCCGTCGTAAGGGTGCCGGGAGCGAAGTAACCGGCATGTACCTTCCGATAATAAGAAATCGCTCAAAAGGCATAACCAGTAAACTTCGATAGCAGGAAGTATAAGACCGGGTACTATGTCAGAACAGGCCGGCCTATCTCCCTTCTTGCCCTCCAATAGTTACTCTGTTGCCGGTAGCGAGGTAACCGGCCTGTACCTTGTAATGGGTGCAGCTTCCGATAATAAGAAAAATCGCTCAAAGGGCTTAACCAGGAACCCTCGGATAGCAGAAAGTATAGGACCGAGTACAATTCTCAAAAACGGCCGGCATATCTCCCTTCTTGACCTCCAAAAGTTGCCCTGTTGCCGGGAGCGAAGTAAGCCGGCCGGGCACATTCAAATTGGGCGCTGTCGATATAAAAAATTAGCCTGCCGGGGCCTCTCCGAAGTGGAGAACCGTCCGGTAGTTGGAAATAAATTAGTTTAAGAATTATAAAAGCCGGGCGCTTAAAATAATCAGCGCCCGGCTTTTATAATATTGTCTCCGCCGGCCTATTTTACCGCCACGTCCCAGACGCGGATACTGCGCGACGTGCCGGCAGGGCCTTCGACGTCGAGAATCACTATGTACTGGCCGGGGTTCTCATAACGGTGGAGGGGATGCTGTTCGTTGGAGGTGTTTCCGTCGCCGAAGTCCCACCGCCACGAGGTTACCTCGCCCTCCGAGCGGTCGATGAACGCCACGAGGCGGCGGTCCATATCAATCACATCGAATTTCCAGCGGGCCTCGATGGGCTTGCGGAACCGCTCCTCGAGCGGCATCAACCGGAACGTCCTCAGCTCCGATGCATTACCGTACATGGTGTGGTGTTTCGACAGGTTCCAGAAACCGTTGTTGCCGCGACCGTCCACGTCGTCATAGTCGATTACGGCCCAGCAGAGCCCTATGGTCTTATCTTCGTAGAGTTGCGATTCCACCGAGCGGGAAGGGTCGTTGCCCGCGTAGTCGAACGGCGTTATCCAGAACTCGAGCCGCAGCACGCCCGCTTCGCCGGGAGAGAAGTCGTAATCGTAGGCCGCGTTGGCGTAGGGCAGTTCCTTTATCCACGGCTGGCTTCCCCACGCCAGGCACCAGTCCTTGCCTTCGGCAGGCGGAGTGAAGATGTGGTAATTCTGGGCATGAACCCCGTGGTAAGAGAAATAAGCGTCCCAGATATCGAGGTCCTTGTTGGGATGGAACCGGTCGATAAGCGGTCCGCCCGACATATCGCCGTCCACTACCACCTCGAAGATATCGTTGTGCAGGCCCGGATGGGTGAAGTCCCAGTAATCGTCGTACGCCTCGTACATGAAGTAGAGGCGGTTAAGGCCGTCGACCCATCCCACCTTAACCTTAATGTCAATCGACTCACGGTTCAGCCCCTCGTGCTTGCCCGAGTCGTCCCATAGTTCCTCGGTGCCGATGATATAGGAGTCGGGAACAATGTCCCAATCGTCGAAATTGCCGTCGATCCGGGGTATCCGGTCGGGCGGGAACTGGAATATTTTAAATTCCGGCGCGTCCAGTTGCGCCATGGCCTGCGCGGCCGACATTAAGAGTAGCAGGGAAATAAACAGATTCCTTTTCATAGTGCCTATCGGTAAATGGTATGGGCGTGGATATTGACCGGCCTGCCGGACGAAAGGCCGTCGACGGTCGCAGAGACTCTTATCAGTCCCCGTCCGGTAGCCCGCACGATTGCCACGGCCCGGCCCCCGTAAGCGCTTATCGAGTTCGACCGGTAAGGCTCGTGGTTGAACACATCGCCGTTGTCCACGGCGATTATCTCTCCTGGCCCGTCGATTGAGAATTGCACTGTATTGCGCGCGTTCGGGCACAGGAGACCCGGAGCACCGCTCACATCCGTGTCGTCGTATATAGCCGCGGTAACGAACACCACGTCGTCCCACTCGGTCTCGACGACGCCCTTGTCGGCCGACAGTACAACCTTTGCCGGTTCCCCGGCGGTGCAGATTACATCCTCCGCTACCGCCTCACCGCCGCGGCGCCCTACGGCACGCAAAGGGCCCGGCTCGAAATCTATCTCCCACTGGCACGGCGAACCGTCCTGCGGCACCTCTTTGGCGCCGAACGAAATGTTACGGAAAAAGAGTTCCACCTCGTCGCAATTGCTGTAAACCTGCACCCGGGCTTTAGGGTAGGTGTCGAACTTCTCCGGGGTCCAGTCCGCCACCGGATTCCCTTCGCCGTCGTTGCCGCTGCTGCGGACTATTTTCACCATCGGCTCGTCCGTCCACCAGCTTTGGCGCTGCCATGCGGCGGGCTTCCAGCCGCCGGTACGGTCGAACAGCCCCGCGCTGCTGGCAATCCGGGGCCAGTCGGCCTCGCCGAAGTAGTCGAATCCGGTCCAGAGGAACTGGCCGGCCATAAACGGGTTGTCGCGCAGGTCGAGCCATGTGGCGGCGTCCTTTATATTCTCAGTACCGAGAACCTTTCGCTCGGGCCTGTCGTGCCATGCCTGCACGAGCTCTTCCACCCGGTAGTTCTGTCCCACCACGTCCATCATTTCGGCGAAGCCATTGGTATAGACGTTCATGCTGTTGGGGCGGAAGAGGGCCAGCGTGACGGGCCTCGTGGGGTCGAGCGACTTTATGAGGTCCCTCTGGTCGATGAACCGTTGCTGTCCTTCGGGACTGTCGAGGTCGTCCCGAATCTCATTGCCGACGCTGTAAATAAACACGCTCGGGTGGTTGCGGTCCTGCCGGACGATGTCACGGGTGTCGGTCGCCCACCAGTCGTCGAAAAAGAGGTTATAGCCGTACGGGGCATGGTTTTTAGCCGCCGTCCAGGTGTCGAAGGTCTCGTCCATCACCAGGAACCCCAGACGGTCGCACACGTCGAGGAAGTCACGCCCCAGCGGACTGTGTCCCACCCTGATGGCGTTACATCCAACCTCCTTGAGCAGCCGCAGGCGGCGTTCCCATACCGTTGCCGGTACGGCAGAACCCACGGCCCCGCCGTCGTTGTGCATGCAGACACCCTTCAGTTTTATATTGCGTCCGTTAAGCCAGAAGCCCGTAGCCGCCTCGAAACGGCATTCCCTGATACCGAATGGGTTCACCTGGTCGTCCACTTCGTTTTTACCCGACAGCAGAACGGTTCGGGCCGTGTATAGGTTCGGGTCATCCGTATCCCATAACTGCGGGGCGGGTATTTCGACGGTGTTCTCCACCACCGCGGTGCCGTCGGGGCCGAACACCACCCTGGCCTTCCGGGAAGTGAACACCCTGCCGTCGGGAGCCGTAACCTCGGTCATTACCCTGTATTTCTTCGATGGGGCGCCGGCGTTCACCACTTCCGACCTTACCACCACCTTCGCCCGTGAGGCCGAAATTTCGGGTGTTTTTATGAACACTCCCCAATGGTCCAGGTAAGTTTGGGCTACCGTCACCAGCCGCACTTTGCGGTAGATTCCCGCCCCTGTGTACCACCGGGAGGCCGGCTGGACGGAATTGTCGGCCCGGACCGCTATCACGTTTTCGCCGCCGAAATCGAGATGGTCCGTAAGGTCGTACATTATACCCACATATCCGTAAGGCCGGTGGCCGAGATGGCTGCCGTTAATCCAGACGTCGCTGTTGGCCATAATGCCGTCGAATTCGATAAAGACGCGCCTGCCCCGGTACTCCTCCGGAATACTGAGGGTTTTACGGTACCAGCCGATACCGGCGGGCAGGTAGCCGCCGCCGCGCGCGGTAGGGTTGTCCTGGTCATAGCGGCCTTCGATGCTCCAGTCGTGCGGAACGTCCAGCAGGCGCCACGCCGTGTCGTCCAGCGAGGCCGATTCTCCACCCGCGACGTCGCCCTGATGGAAACGCCACTGCGAGTTTATCGGTTCCACCTTACGGACCTCTTCGGCCCGGACGCCGGTCACGGCGATAAATGCAACGGCCACGGCAAGCAGCCAGGTGCGGAAATTGTTTTTCATGGTTTTATACGGTTTAAGTCAGGTTAAGCACTGTTATTAATACGACGTTGATGGATACCCGATTTATGCGGCGAAGCTCCCCGGGCGGCTTCACGGGATGAAATTTATATTGTCAAAAATATGAAAATCCCGATAACGGCCGCACCTATACCGCAATAAATAAGGTTATAGTTCATCCGGTCGAGGTAATCGGGCAGGTCGTCGCCGTTCCATATTTCGGAATAGCTGCGGTGGGGCTTCTGCATTACGAACCTCACTATATTTCCCAGCACCCATGCGGTCGCAACGCCTACGGTCCTTAAAAGGTAATATCCTATCATTTGTTTTGTCTGCCGTCTCAAATATAGGTTTTTTATCCCGAACCCGGGCCACCGGGGGGTGGTAAACAGTAACATGATTTTTGATGCCGAAATAGATACACCCGGTTAATTTTTAACCATTTATATTAACTTTGCCCGGCGAATTAATATTTACCCCTTACTATACCCGGCTTATGAGCGATATCGAATATGCTAAGACCAGCGTGAAGGTTATCAACGACTTTCTGATAGACATTATAGGTTCCGTAGTTCCCGGAATCATATTTCTGTTCTGCGTAATCGCATCGGTGGGCATTCCCGCCGTAATGCTCTATTTCGGTTACCCGGTTGTGCAGGAAACCGATCCGGAATACGCCACCAAGATCGAACTGCTTATATCGAATAATTTCCAGGGATGGTTCTGGCTGGTCATTTTCTTCACTTTTATTATCCTTGCCTACGCCATCGGTAATATATTTTACCGCAGGGACATCAAGGACATGGACAAGGATAGTTTCAAGTATGTGAGGACCAAGCATTTCATAGAAAGCGTTATCCCGTCGCTGGTTTTTTCCGATATAAGGTTTAAGAACTGGAAAGTGCGAAGAAAATTCTGCTCACTCAAAAAACAAAAGAAGCAACTCGGGGAAGATTCCAAGAGACATTTTATCAAACAGTATGCGGACCTTCTGTACGACTATATAGACCAAAATGAGAAAAAAGCCTTCCGGGACGAGACACTTTCCCTTTTAAATGGAGGATGTTCAGCCGGTTCGCGTACTCTGGACAAAATCATTGAAAAGCTAAACCATAAGGCATACTGCATCTATTTGGGCGACACCCGGGACCTTGCGGTAACAGATGCGCCGGAACCTTGTGAAACCACGGAAAAACAATACGATGTAAATTCGGATTTTCTTCGGGAATATGTATCCGCTAAATACTACGAAAAGCTTTCCCTCCTTTTGAAAGAGGGAAATACGAGCGACCCTGAATTGACCTTTTTTAATGCTGCGGGGTGGTTTTTCCGTTTCAGCCTCCGTTCCGAATTTGCCTGCGATACCGAGGATTACTGTCAGTTCCCATATCTTTACTACGACAAATACCTGTGCCGCCGTGAAGCCTTCCATCTGATGAAACATGTAAAATGGAACACCGAGAACGCACGTAGTAAGAATGCACTGAACAAGTTGAAGATGAGGATACAACTGGCATCCAAAGACGAATACAGCATTTTGGTTAAAAACGAGGCACATATCCGGATGGCATCCTCGTCCCGGGTTGTCGCCTACTGGACGCGCACCATCGCCTACTATTCTTTGGCAGTGTTACTCATCGTAGCCCTCCTTACCTATATCGGTTACAGGAAGTATCCCGAATCCCCGTTTTTTCATAATCTGACTCTCGACTTCGCAGTTTTGTTACGAATGGGATCTATAATGCTAATTCCCGTATGTATTATATTGCTGAGCAATTATATCTGGCAATCGGTCAAGAAATTCCTGCACTACCAGAGGCTTCGCGAAATATTTTTCGTTTTGCAAGCTTATAATGAAATATTCTACACCAATATCCGGGGGCTTCCGGAGGATCTTATTTACAGGATACATAAAGAAGACCGGCAGTCCTATAAAGAATCAGCCGGAAGGTAAGGGAGTGGCAAATCCGGTTTATATTAAGTTGTAAAACAGCCCGGAAATTATATTTTTGCAAAACCGGGCCGCCGACGGCTCCGGCCTTTTCCGCATAACCTAAACTTCACCGCAATGATAAAAACTTCTTTACTTTCCATTGCCGCTGCCTCTCTTTTTACAGCGGCGGCGGCGCAGGGCGGCAATCTGTTTCCGGAATTTCCTCCCAGGGACGTGACCACCGAAATGGACCGCCAGCAGATGATGCACCAGCTCGGCGTAACGTTCCCCGACCTGCCGCCCGCGGACGAGGACCCGAATAAACCCTCCGGCCTGAAATACCGCGACCCGGCGGACCCCGGGCGGGGTTATAACGACGGCGACGGTTATGCGCCGGGTTCCCCCGGGACCTACGTGGTGTCCCGTTCCGATTTCGGGCTGTGGGTAAACTACAAGGACGATCCGGAACTTCTCTGCCCTTACGAACCCATAGACCTTCTGACCATGTTCGACGGCACCCCGGTGGAAAGCCCGTTGCAGTGGATAAGCCGGCGGCGTCCGGAACTGGCCGGGTTTTGCTTCCGGGAGATATGGGGCGTGGTCCCCGAGGAGGCGGACAGTCTGTCGGTAGATTGGGAGACCGAGTTTTCCTCCGTACTGTCGCTGGAGGATGCCCCCGATGTGAGATATGAGGAATGGTTCCTCAAAGGCACCATAGGTACTTCACTCTATCCCGAAATCCGCAACCGCCCGGAGATAAACGCGAGGATGTTTATTCCCGAAGGGGCAACCAATGTGCCGGTAGTGGTTCAGTTGTCTACCGCGAGGTTCTGGACCCATTCTGTTTATGTACAGGAATGTATCAGCCGGGGCTGGGCGCTGGTGCAGATGGACTGTTACGCGATCCAGCCCGACAGCGGCGAGTTCCTTACCGACTATCTGATCGGATTGGTGAACCAGGGCAACTGGCGCAAGCCGGAAGACTGGGGCGCCCTCCAGGCATGGGGATGGGGCGTGACACGGCTTATAGACCTGTTCGAGACATGGAACAGGACCGACGCCCGCAGCGTGGCCGTTACGGGCCACTCCCGTTTCGGCAAGGGAGCGCTGGTGACAATGGCTGCGGAGCCGCGCCTTGCGGCCGCCTATATCAGCAATTCGGGAGCGCTCGGGGCGTCGCCCATCCGGAGGCATTTCGGGCAGGATTTCGAAAGCGTACTCACCCGTGCGGAATACCACTGGCTGGCCGGCAACGCCTTCAAATGGGCCGGCCCGGCCGAGGAGGGCGGTTACCTGCCCCGCAAGATTGCTTCGCTGCCGGTCGACACCCATGCGCTGCTGGCCCTTTGCGCCCCGCGGCCCGTATTTATCGGCACCGGAACGGAGGATTACTGGGCCGACCCGGACGGCACCTACCTTAACTGCGTGGCCGCAAGCCGGGTGTATGAACTCTTAGGTGGTTCGGGTCTGGTATGCCACGACGAAATGCCTATTCCCGACAAGGCTTATATCGACGGTGATATCGGTTTCCGTAACCATATCGGAGGCCATGTGGACTACCTCGAGTGGCCCTGGTTCGCCGAGTGGTGGCAAAAATATCTGGATTGACTCCCGGAGCCCGACTTATAAGAATAAAGCCGCACCTGATGGTGCGGCTTTATTTAATTGATGTTTACAATAATGCTTTTCAGCCGTTTGAAGTTAATTGTGAAATATGGGAAGAGATAAAATATTCGTTATGTTTAAAGCCTGCCAAGGTTATTATAGAAGTAACCGATACGTTTAACAGCGCAATGACTAAGACCTCTGTCCGGCCTGCATAAAGCCGGATGAACCGGAAAGAGACCGGAAATAGCAGCTTTCAACTCAGAATATCCGGTCTTTGGTGCGGGGTGCGAAATCGTCCCGCACGGTGGAGAGAAGGCGGCGGATTTCATCGGTTTTACCTTCCAACCTGCGGCGGTACCAGAAAGAATAGGCCCAGACAACAGTTTGCCGGTTACTGTACTCCGTTTCCGTTTCACTGAAGCGGTCCCGCAACCGCTCTTCCACACCGGCACCCATCTTATCCCGCAGCGCTTCATAATAGCTCCCGAGGTAAGCAGCGTAGTTGGGTACCTTCCTGCAATGGTTCCAATGGCTTTCCATTATGCTCTCAACAAAGTCGTATTTCCAATCTTTCCCATCCAAATCCTCATGCGCTATCAGCAGTATATCCACGAGCCGGGAGTATTTAGCGGCATACATCCGGCGGCTGATAAGACGGCGGAACAATACGCCGTAAGTTTCGTAAAATTCACAGAAATCTATCTCAGCCCTTCGGGCCGAAAGGGTTTCCGCCAGGCTTAGGTAGGAGGGCATGCCGGCTCCGGAGCGATGGTAATACCCCAGTTTACCACCGGCCTGCCTTTCCGCGACGGGAATTATTTCCCTGACTTCCATTTCGTTCCCGTCGGGGTCCACCAGCATTTTTGTCCGCCAGCAGGTAAGTGTTCCGCCCGGGATATATAAATATGCAAAGCCGTTGTCGTCGAAGAAATCGTTCGCCGTCAGGTAGCCTACAGCGTTGCCGAGACTGTCGCGTAGTACGTCCCCGGGCAGGGAGAACAGGTCGACAAAGTCGAAGTTACGAAGGTGGCAGTCCCCGTCGGTATAATACGAGGTGACGTACTCCTCTCCGTCGGGAGTGGTGTGGACGGGAAGCGGTTGTGCGGAGGCGGACGAAGCGAAAAAAACGGCGCAGGCCAATGCCGGTATAATGAACGGGGTTTCCATATGCGCTTAATTATCTTTACCGTACCTGCCGCAAAACCGACGGGCCGGAATGGTAAAAATAGTAAAAAAATCAAGCCTCGCCATCTCTCCGGCCCAAGCGATACCTAATCCGGCAGGGAGACTTAACCCAGCCGTTTTTTCGTATATTGCAAAACAATCCGGGCAAAACACCGAAAATGGGACCGATTAAAAACGACACCGGGAGTTTCTACCTCGACAAGCCTGAGCCGGAAAGGGGAACGCTTCTGGCCCTTCGCAGCCTGCTGCTCGACCATGACGGGGACATAACCGAAACAGTGAAATACGGGATGCCTTGCTTCACCTGCCGCGGCCGTATTCTTTGCTATCTATGGACCGACCGGGCGACCGGTCATCCATATATCCTGATGGCCGACGGAAACAGGCTGCATAATCCGGCACTGGAGCAGGGTAACCGGGCACGGATGAAAATCCTGCGGGTGGACCCGAACGCCGACCTGCCCGTCGATACCATCCGCGCGGTACTCGACGAGGCGATTGCACTGCACGATAAAATATAACGTATATGGAAATCAGATCGCTGGCCGGAACGGGCCACGAAAAAATCTACGCGTCGTTTTCACGGGCCTTCGCCGACTACGAGATGCAACTCGACAGCGGTCAGCTTGCGGCCATGCTTCGCCGCCGCGGGTTCGATCCGGAACTCTCTTTCGCCGCGTTCGACGGAGAGGACATAGTGGCGTTCACCCTGAACGGCACCGGCAGCTTCGGCGGCCTTCCCACCGCTTACGATACGGGAACGGGTACGGTCGGGGAGTACCGCGGCCGGGGTCTCGCCACCGCCATTTTCGAATATTCCATCCCGTACCTGCGTGGTATGGGTATCCGGCAATACCTGTTGGAGGTGTTGCAGCACAACGCAAAAGCGGTGTCGGTATACCGCAACCTCGGCTTCGAGGTAACCCGGGAGTTCAACTATTTCCGGCAGGAGAACGGGGCTGTAATGAACCTGTCGCAGGAAAAGGGCAGGGAGTTTACACTAAGGCCCATCGACCCGGCGGACCCCGGCGAGGTGGCCGGATTCCGGGATTTCCGACCATCGTGGCAAAACAGCGCGGAGGCCGTTCGGCGGGCGGCGGACGATTTCGTGGGTCTCGGTGCGTTCCGGGGGGAAGTTCTGGCCGGGTATTGCATATTCGAACCGGCAACGGGCGACATTACCCAACTTGCTGTCGACCGCCGTTACCGCCGGCAGGGAGCCGGCTCCCTCATGCTGGCCGAAATAATGCGCCTGAACAGCTGTGACGGCATTAAAGTTATAAACACCGAAACGACATGCCTCTCCATAACCGGATTCCTCGAATCGGTAAATATTCTCCCTTCCGGCCGGCAGTTCGAAATGGTAAGGAGGATATAACCATTGAGAATGACATACTATATTAAGTCTCTGCACGGAAATATTTGGCATCTCGCCCCCTTTATTAGTAACTTTACGACCGCTATCTAAATCCTGATATATGTTTTCTTTCAAAAGGTTACTTGCATTACTGTTGGTTTTTCTTCCCGCGGCGGTATCCGGTCAACGGTTTACTTTCAAAATCGACGCCCCTTCGGAGATTATAGTGGGCGAACCGTTCCGGCTCGAATTTACGGCACATGAAAAAGTCACAGGATTCTCCCTTCCTTCGATAGCGAACAGCGGACTGGAAATAACAGGCGGCCCTATTGCCTCCGCTTCTTCGTACACCTCCGTGGAAAACGGTGTCTCCAAAACGGTAAACAGTTATAAGTATACATTTATCCTTAAGGCGAATTCGCCGGGGACATACAATATCGGCATAGCCTCCGCACGTACCGAGGCAGGAAACTTACGATATACCTCCCGGCCTTTCAGCCTCGAAGCCGTGCATGCGAACGATTTTACGCAAGGGGAGGATTCGATAACCGACACGGATATATTTATCCGTGCCATCACCGACAAAGATTCGGTTTCGATGGACGGCAACATACGTATAATTTACAAGGTCTACTCGAGGCTGGAAACCGAGGGCGTTAAAGATATCGGACTGCCCTCTTTCGACGGGTTCCGGGTGGTGGAGCTAAGTAATGAAGTCCACGCCGGCACTCAGGATGTATATGAGTCCGTCCCATATCTGACCGTGGTATTCAAAGACTACCTGTTGTTTCCTGAACGCACGGGTGAGCTGGTTATCGACCCTCTCGAAATGACCGTAGGGATACGGGTCAGGACCCGGGGACCGAGAAAACCTTCCAGGGACCCCTTTTCGGATCTCTTCAGGTCTCAGGAGCAAATCGACGAAGAAACGGGGAGCACCCGTATAATAGACAAACGAATCTCTTCCGGGCCGCTTACAATCACGGTGACGGAATAAGGACTACGGTAACGGTCAGGAAACCGGCCTCGCCGGATGGTGGGCGGTTATCCGGATAAGCGGGATATTTACTGTCACACTTTGCTTGCTACCGGCCGTGAGACCAGGATATGTGCCCAAAAACATGCCGGTGGGGTTATACCCATGCGGCTTGTGTTTCAATTCCCTGTCATTGTATCTGTTCCGGTATGGGGAGCTACGTATATCCCGGAAGGCCGGATTTGTGCGGGTTGTTTTGATATACCGCCGTATTTAAAAAAACAGTGCTGCCCGGCAAACCGGGCAGCACTGTTTTCAGAAGTATGTTGTCAGGCTTTCTCTTTCACCTTCCGGGTCCTGTGGGTTTTCGGCTGCATTTCCTCACCGTAGGTGCTCCAGCTTATATCCTCCATCGGGGTGGCCGAAGTTACCTCCTGGCTGCGGGTGCGGCTCAGCTCCTCGTCCAGTTTACGCAGGTCGTCGTTCGAGGGAACGGAGTCGCCCGGGGTAATGTCGGTCAGGCCGTTGGTACGGCACACGAAATCGAGCGGGTCGTCGATGCGGTTCCATTCTTCCTTAGTCCTCGTGCTGGTACCCTCGTTCCACGGGCCTTCGGCGTCCTGGCCCTGCGACATATTGAAATAGAGGTTGCCGTGGCGCGGGTCTTCCTGCAACACGCCCGGGGGGAAATTCGGCTGGATGGTGTCCAGGGCGGCCTCGAACTGCTGGAAGTGGGTAATCTCGCGTGTCATAAGGAATCCGAGTGTCTCTTTGACATAGGGGTCGTCCGTGAATTTCATCAGGTATTCGTACACTATCTTGGCCCTCGATTCGGCGGCGATATTGGAACGGAGGTCCACGGTAAGGTCGCTGTTGGCGTTAACGTAAGCACCGGTCCACGGGGCGCCGTTGCTGTCGGTAACGGTCGGTCCGCCGGCGGTGAGCACGTCGAACTGCGGGTAGAACAGCGCACGGTGGATATATTCTTCCTTGGTGGCTTTACCATTCATCATATCTGCAAGCGGCGACGACTCCACGGCGTCCTTCATTTGTCCGTTGACACCGTTGAGAAGCATGGTGATGGTGGCGCCCACGATTTCGAGGTGGCTGAACTCCTCGGTGGCGATATCCATCAGCAGGTCATACTTATCCGGGTACGGGTTCTTGCAGGAGAATGCCTGCACGAAATACTGCATGGCGGCTTTGAGTTCCCCGTTGCCTCCCCCGAACTGTTCAAGGAGCAGGCGGGCAAAACGCGGGTCCGGTTTGGAAACACGGGCGTTGAATTGCAATTCTTTGACATGGTAAAACATAACAAATCTGTTTTTAGTTGTTCAATATTACCATGTTAATACAATATTCAGGCCTTCCGGGTGACGGGAACGGAAAAAATACCGGCGGCTTACCGCCGGGACCGGATAATCAAACGGCAGGATGATGGTCCGGCAATGCCCGGGGGAATAATGTTTCCGGAGCGGGGATTGTTCGGAAATGACACAAAAGTCCTGACACTTTTTATAGGATGACCTCCTGAACGAAATGAACCGGCGAAGGAGCGCGCTCCCTGACCGAAGCGGACTGACGAAGGAAAGTGCCCCCGTAAGCATGCTTACGAAGCCGAGGCAAGGATGAGGAGACCCCGATGGGGGGGGGGGGGAAAAAGTGAAATGTGTGTTTTAAACAAAACCCCGCCCCCCCGACAAAAGGGGAAATGGGTTTGG
>JAJQCA010000028.1 GCA_021202985.1 Alistipes sp. | reverse complement strand
ATGCTCCCGACCGTAAGGAACAACGGCTAAAAGCTATGGGCTACCCGTGGACGGCCATGAGTGTCGGTATGTTCCCGCAACTGCGCAGGGTGGAGTACCAGATAGACTTCTCGGTAAAGGACTATTCCCTCGAAGAATCCCGCACTCTTGCCTCCCGCAACCCCGAAATGCTATCTCAACGCGAACTGTTTCTGCTCGCCCAATCATACGAGCAGGGTTCACCCGAATGGGAAAACATCTTTGAAACGATAATCCGCCAGTACCCGGACGATGCCACGGCTATTATCAACTATACCGGAGTTCTGCTCTCCCGCGGCGAACTCGCATCGGCAAAGCGCTATCTCGACCGTATCGGCGACCTCACCGGAGAGAACATATCCACCCCGGATGCTACTGGGCAGGCAGACCCGAGGGCCTTACAAAATGAATGGGGCACACGGGCGGCAAACAACCTCGGGGTATACTATCTGCTCTCGGGCGACCTCGAAACCGCTGAAGAATACCTGCGTCAAGCCGAACAATACGGCTCCCCCGAAGCCGCACACAACCTCTCGGAACTCGAAACCAAACGCGAAGACAATATAAGAATGGAACGATATAAACGGCAATAAAATATGACAGGGTGACCACATTTTGTAGAGGCGCCGCAGAAAGTAAATGATCACAATTCAGGTTCTTAATTACTCGACCGGCAGGAACCGGGCCTGTTCGGTCAGGCGCAAAAACCGGCGGGGAAGCGTAAAGAAAAGTTACACGTCCGGGAGCCACGAAGTGGGACGACGTAATTTTTCAGCTACCGGGCGGCTAAGTTTTGCGCCGCCCGGACCTAACCAAGCCCCTGACTTTTTTTGGTCAAGTAAAAAAAAGAGGAACAAATAACGCTAATGAGCTTACAAGGCCGCAGTGGCACCAATAGCCGACAAAAAGCCCCTCGTAGAGGAACCAACCCAACCCGACGCAACAATAATCACATTTAATACACAACCTAAACGTACCAACGGAAAAATATTTATTCAAAAACGCAAAATCCAATCAATTCACAGTTTAACCAACATTCTTAAAATTATGAAACTAAGAACACTTGCAATCGCCGCCCTCGCGGCTATGACACTCGCCGCATGCTCCAAAGACGGCGACGGCGGTTCCGCACCGGAAAGCGGCGAAGACGGCCGTCTCGGTATCTCTTTCAAAATGCCTGCTGCGGCCGGTGAAACCCGCGCGTGGGACGACGACGTTAACGCCACGTCCGACGAAAGCGATTTAAAAACGGTTAGCGTTTACATTTTCAAAGCGACGGACGGATACGCCGTGGTCGAAGGAAGCCACTCCCAGTTCACCGCATCCGACTTTACTCCCAACAACGGAGTCTGGACCCTTAGTACAAGCAAGAACATTAAAACCGTTGCCGGCAATGTTAAGATCTATGTAGCGGTTAATGTACCTGCGGATAAGGATATTGCCTACGGATCGGAGGCCCTTATGCTCGAAGCGTTTGCCGAACTGGCCAAACTTAGCGACGCATCCACCGGATTCACTATGTTCTCGGAACCTGAAACCCTTACGCTTAAATCCTATGTCGATACCGACCCGACCACTATCGGTAAGGCGGAGGTTTCGCTCGACCGCGTGGTGTCGAAACTGGTCGCAAGCTCTCAGACCCCAACCTATACCCAGCAATGGACCAACGGCGTCGAGTTTGTCTATACAATGGAAGGTCTGGGCGTTTACAACGAGGCCATTGAAAGTTATCTTGCCAAGAACACTACGACCAAAAGCACTCTGAATCCTTTCGCGGTCAGCGTAACCAAAAATAACGCAGCCGTTACAAACCCGCACCCGGGAGCCGAAACGGGAACCGCGGCCCTTACCGGTTTCTATATATGCGAGAACCACGAAGGTTCGGGTGATGCCACTTACGGCAAAACTACCTACGCTATGCTTGCAACCACCGTAACGGTCAGCCATGACGGTGCCTGGAATACGGCAACAGAAGAGGTGGATTATACTGCGGTCACTCCTTACGGCGGCGGCAACGACGATATTTTTATCGTTCATTATCAGGGTGCCGACTATGTTACCTCGACCAAGAATAAGGCTCAGGCCATAGCCGACGGTCTGGTAGCCAAACATAGCCTGCCCGCAAACTCGCTCGACGACAACATCTATGTTTACACGGACGGTTGGGTACACTTCCAGGTTTACCTGAACCACGAGGGTGTGAATGATTACAACGTCGGCCGTAACGAGTTTATCCACGTTAAAGTCAACGGCGTAAACGTGTCGGACGGTCACTTCCCCGGCTATCCCGGCGACGAGAACGATCCCGAAAAGCCTATCGATCCGACCGACAAAACCGACCCCAACAACCCCGACCCGAAAGACCCGGACGACAATATCGACCCGGATGCGGCGTCGCTCAACGTGGAGGTTACTATCAACAAATGGAATTACAAGCCGAATAACGTAATTCTCGAATAACCTGTCACCATCCCTTTACAGACCCCTGCCTGTTACGGCGGGCAGGGGTTTTTAATAAACCGTATTCAATAAATATATACAAGGTAATCCCACGATATGAATCTGAGAAAATTACATCCCGCACTTTTGCTCATCCCGGCGCTTATGCTGGCGACCACTTCCTGCCTGAAAGAGAACGTGGACGATTGCCTCGATAATGTATCGAAGGTGCGGATTATAGTCAGGACTATCGCGGAAGAAATACGGGCCGAAACCGTCGGACGTATCGATAATGTCATTATCTATATTTTCGATGAACAGGAGCGGTATGTCGGCTCATGGCAGGGCGACGCTTACACTTACGGCCAGAGATACGTGGCCGAACTCGATATAGAACCCGGCACCTACCATTTTGTAGCCTGGACGAACCAGGGAACGGTTTACGACAAAACCATTCCGACTTACGGCAAGGACGATCCCGCGGAGAGTCTTGTCGTTTCAATGCGATATCCCCACGACGGGAAAATCACCGCGGATATAGACGACCTGCACCACGGTATGCTTACCGGTGCCGAGGTCATAGAGGCTGCCGATAACGAGTTTACCGTTATACTGAGGCCGAATACATATAAGCTGAATTTTACAGTCGAGGGCATCGCGCCCGGTGACGATCAATATACTTTTACCGTCCGGGACAACTTCCTACAGTTCGCGTTCGACAATTCGGTGGTCGAACTCACCGAAAATACGGTTGAATATATCCGCACAACCGAATTTCACGACGCCGATTTGGGCGCTTCGATGACCGTCCTGAAAATAATGGACGGACGCACCCCGCATTTCAATTTCTCGAATACAAGCACCGGAGAATACCTCTATGGCGACGACCTTGTGGAGTTGATTAAAAACGCTTACGCGGCAAACGGACACCAGGTCGATTTCGACTCCGAGTACGAGTTCGATATCAAACTATCGTTCCGCGGGATGCTCGGGGTTACCGTATCGGTCAACGGATGGAAATATAATCCCAACGAGGGCAATATAGGAAGGTAAAACGGAATTCTATGAAATATATATTACGCTTATTAATGTGCCTGTCCGTGGCGGCAGCCGTCCTCACTTCCTGCGTGAAGGAGCAGGTCGCCGGTGGGGGTGATATACCGGAAGGAGTACCGGTCAATATTAATATTGCCTCCGGAACCCGGATTGCTCTGGAAGAGGATCCGCATGCCTGGCTCGATTACCAGGTAACAACCCTTCGCATAATGGGATACCACTCACAAACGGGCCGACTGATCTTCAACCGGCTCGTCACCACCGAATCGGACGGATCGAATGACGAGGGCATGGACAACGCCAACCCCGAGGTGGTATGGACGGCGGAAGCCGAAATACTTACGGGGGACTACACTATCGTGATTATTGCCAACGAGGATATTAAACAGGCTTTTTCCGACATACTGCAAGACGAGGATCAGGTCGGTTTCTTTAGTCTGTTGGAGAAAGTGACTTTGGATTACGGGTGGCTCGAATGGGACGGCCGTATACCTATGCTCGCCGTTTACGATAACGTGCAGGTTATCGACGACGACCATATTAATGTTGCCGGGAAGGAAATTAAAGGCACATGGAAAGTCGAACTCGAACGGGTTGCAGTACGGGTGGACGTTACGCTGAACCTCACGCCCGCGCAGGGGACGGCCTGGGAGAAATACTCGACCGAAGTATTGAATTCCGACTACCTTCTGTACGTCGATAATGTTCCCGAACGGATGTATCTTTTCGGAAATGTAAGCGATGCGGCGCTCGTTTCCACCGATTACGGGGCATCGACTTCGTCGGACGGATATAATTCGGTCCCCGGTAAAATACAAAGCGGCGATGTAACCACACCCTACAAAATAGAATGGCCCCGTTTGATACTTCCCGAATACCTGCTCTCGCAAAATGACGACGCGGCTAAAGCGGTGGCCCTGCGGATCGGACTGGTGGAGAACGGCGCACAGCGCATGGTCTCCGGGAAGATAGGCAGCGACCCTACGGCTCCCGATTACTCACTGCCCCGCAATCATTATATAGAGGTGGAAGCGTCCATGAAAGCCCCTACGGAGGAAGAGCTGGAAATAACCCTGAATGTAAAACCGTGGGATGACGGACTGGATGCCGATGTCGACATCAACGGCCCGTATACTCTTACGGTCGAAGAAACGGATATAACCCTGCCTTGGGAGGGCGGAACGTTTACTCTCGGTATAGAAACGAGTTACAGCACATGGAATGCTACACTTTCCACTGATGCGGCCAACGCCAATGCCGGTGCACCGGCCTGGCTTTCCCCGACTACATGGAACGGGACATCGACCGATGTAGCTATTAATATTAATTATACGGAGAACAAGGCTGAGCAAAAAACGGCCTACCTGCACATTACCGCCGGGAGATTAACTGTGGTAACGAAGATCACGCAGCAATATTTAAACATCGTGGAATATTTCGCCAAGAGCAACATCGTTATGAAGCCGGACCAAACCCTGTGGTTCGCCACGACACAAGAAGATAACGCGATAGTTCCGGCTAACGCGCAGGGCCTTATGTTCAAATTCGGTTCGCTGGTGGGGATTAACAGTGATGCTCCGGCTACGGATACGCCGTTCGAGGACACACACGTGGTGTTTAAGCCGGACGAGTACACCGCTCCCGCGACATGGATATGGTCTATTATCCCGTACCACACCGGGTACAACCAAACTGACGACGAATTCGCGACGGCATATCCCACCGGTACTGTCGGCTACGATGCCGCGGCCGCTAAGGGCGATATCTGCCGCTATATATCGGCTAAAGGCTGGGTGGAAGGCAGTTGGAGGATGCCGACATCGGCAGAGATGCGTCAGCTGTATAACGACAGCAATTTCAAGAGCGGCGTAACCGGCACATGGGCGTATCAGGCCGTCACAAATAATTCGGGTTGGTACGGTAACGGCACACTCACTACCGGTTGGTGGGTAGGCAGCAAGTCCAGTACCGATATGGCAGCTCCCGTGCCAGGCACTATATTCCTCCCTGCCGGCGGCTACCGTCTCACCTCAAATGGTCTGTTGGACTACCAGGGTATACATGGGTACTACTGGTCTGCAACCGCCTCGTCGGCTACCAACGGTAACAACGTAAGCATCGCCAATGGTAGCTTCGGCCCGTCCGACTCCACTACTCGCACACGCGGCTTCACTATCCGCTGCATCCGTGATTACTAAATAAAAAAACTATGAAAAATAAAACCGAATACAAGAAGATATTTCTGCACCGCGCGACGATACTTTTCGCGGCGGCTCTCGCTATGGCCGGGTGTATTAAGGAAGAAGCCCTTCCCGGAGCTGGCACCGGAGGTACCGACCATACGCTCGTGCAGTTCTCTATACGGGTTCCGGGAAGCACGGTACCCGCTACCCGTAGTATTTCGGACGACACCGAGAAAAAGGTGGAGTCGGTAGAAATTCTCGCCTTTGACGGCGACGATTTTCTTTACCATAAACCCGTAAACGGTTCCGAGATCGGCAACGACGGAATATTTACCGTCACCCTGCCGCTGAGCGATACGGAAGTTAGGTTTATGGTGCTCGTAAACGCCACCGATATACTGCAATCGGCATACGGCATAGGAGAGATAACCACCACGGACGACTATGACGCCATTCGGAAAAACCTGGTCTTAAACTCGTCCGCTGCATGGAAGGCGGACGGGGACGACCCGGGCGATTACGACCCGCTGCCGATGTGGGGCGAGCAGTCGTTTAAGGTCACCGTGGGGATGTCAGGTCAGTCGGTTACGCTCGTGCGGATGCACGCCCGCATCAATGTCTTCTCGAAAGTAAAGGAGTTCGAGTTGAAAGAGGTCTGGCTCTACAATCCGATGGAGGAGGGTTATTTGGTTCCAGATCCCGGTTGGCTCGATGCCGGGAAAACCGTAGTGGACAATCCCAGTATCGGCCCGCTATGGCAAAGGTCGAACGGGAGAAATAAATACCCGGTCGTTAAAATATCCGACGAGGAACAGAAATGCGCCAACGAGATTTACACTTTCGAAGCCTTTTCAGGCGACGGAACCGATACGGACAATACGTTCCTCGTAATCGGGGGGTACTACAATGGCAGTACCGACCTGACCTATTTCCGGCTCGACATTGCCAACCCGAAAAAAACCGATCCCACACTCTTCGAATACATACCCCTTCTGCGTAACCATACCTATGACTTCACGATAAATAAAGTAGAAGGTCCGGGCCATCCGGAAATCGACGACGCCATTGCCGCCGGGCCGGTAAACGACGCCAACTACGAACTTACGGTCGAGAATGAATTTGCGCTGCGTGACTATGTGTGGGACGATAAATATTTTCTCGGTATCGAAAAGAAGAGCATAAGAGTCGTATCGTTTATAGAGTACACCATAAACTTCAAATTAAATACCGATTTTCCGGACGGCTGGACGGCAGAGATTGACGATGCCTGTAAGTCGTGGTTGAAGTTCGAAAATAACGAACATATAATATCCCGGCCGAATAGCGAGAAGGTTCTGCCAATCGTCATTTCCACACCCGAGGTCGGTAAAACCGGAAAAATTTATGTAACCGCCGGGAGGCTGTCCTTAACCGTCGAAGTCAATACGGAGCATGAGTTTGTATCCGAGGTCTTTGCCACGAGCAATGTAGTCCAGAACGGTAAGGGAGAGCTCTGGTTCGCCACCTCCGTTGCGGATAACTACATCGTACCGGCCAACGCACAGGGATTGAACTTTAAGCAGGGCTCGCTTGTCGGTTTGAATTGTGACGCTGATGATGTCGAACTCGCTTTTGACTCGAAACACGTGAAATTCCACCCGGCCGAATATACACCGCCGACCGAATGGACTTGGGCAGACATACCTTATTTCGAAAATCCCGTGGCAAATGTGGATGACCAATTCATTGAAAGATACCCCGGCATCGGCTACGATGCCTCGGAAGCTACGGGCGATGTATGCCGTTATATTTCTGACAAAGGCTGGGTAGAAGGCAAATGGAGGATACCCAACCAGGAGGAGTTCAAATTGCTTCGTGCCTCCCCGGTCCACGAAAGCACCGGGGATGGTGTAACTGTGTGGCCCTTACAGGCCATTTCAAATATACCGGGTACATGGGGAACGGCCAAGATAGAAAGAGGCTGGTGGATGGGTAAAACATCTTCCACCGATATGGAAATACCACCCGAAGGAACTTTATTTCTACCTGCATGTGGCGGGAGGAATCGAAACACAGGGGAGTTTAGAAACCAGGGTCAGCAGGGATTTTACTGGGCTACGACAGGAGTAAGGAATAATTATTTTTACTATATGCTAATTAATTATGGTGGTTCTATGGTATCAGATGTAAACTATATTTACGGTTGGTCTATCCGTTGCATCCGTGATTACCAGAATGATTACTGAGTTTGATAGTACACCGGCCGGGAACCCGTCATTAATTATTAATAGGCGCGGTGAGAGGCGCCGGAAGTTGTCGGAGGAACATACCTATTCTCCCGCATCATGCGGCTCTAGGGGTAGTAGCCGCTCAAGGGGGATTTAGTTAATATTCTATTTATTAAGACTTGATTATGAGTTGCGGTAATTTTTTCCTTGCGGCTCGG
>JAJQCA010000079.1 GCA_021202985.1 Alistipes sp. | reverse complement strand
AAAAACAGCTATTTGCCGTCCAGCCGGTATGCCTCAACGTCACTTCGAGAGTGACAACGGCGAAACAACCGGCCGCCGCGGCAAATGAAAGGCGACAATAAAATATTATTCAGCGAGCGCTTCCAGGAGTTATACGACCTTCTGGGGGTGTTCAGCTATATCTATGTCCATGACGGAAGCAAAGGCATTGCACCTGAGACCTTCTCGTCGGCTTCAAATTACTTTAAAACAAATAGTTCCGCCTTTTCGCTGCTGAAAGATAACGGTATCCTTTATCAGCGGGACGAGCGGCTCCACCTTGACCGCCGCCGGTTTTATACGATGACCGTATGGGACCTGCTGGTGATAGCTGAACCGTGGCTGGAGGATAAGCCCGAGCTCCCGGAGGCGGTCGTCCGTTGTGATATGCTACGAAACCTCGGGCTGGCCGAGAATTTAAGTATGTGCTACACAGGGCACGGTACATAGCCCGACTTCACCTATACAATAATTATTACTACCCCACTATACAAGATGAATATAATTTTAGAAATTAATACAATATCACCCCATAACCTGCGGCTTCCGGACCCCGGACCGTACAGACCTGCATTTTACGGAACAGCACCGGGAAATACCCCGCCCGTTGTCGGAGAGCGCCGACCCCCGGCGTGAAAGGGACTTTGTATATCCTTAATATAACTCAATCAACCAATTTTATTAAAATCAATTTCTAATTATGAAGATCAGATCTATTATGGTGGCGGCCCTTGCCGCACTTACTCTCGCCGCCTGTTCCAGTGACGGCGAGAAAGGAGGCGGTACCGACCCCGAAGAAGGTGTGGAAACCAGTTTCACCTTCTCACTAACCCTTCCCAAAACCCTGACACGTGCCGGTGATACCCAGATCGGCAACGATGCTGAAAACGCGATCGGCGACGACATTTACATCTATGTCTTCAATACCGACGGTACTCCCGTAGGTGCGGGTTACGACGATTTCGTTAAGGTTTCGCTTAAGAACGATTTTACCGAAACGGTTACCGGCACCTTTGTGCTCAACGAGAAACTGAAGACCAAATCGGGCGACAAGAAAGTTTATGTTGCAGCCAACCTCGTAAGTTCTGAGTATGCTAATTTCGCGACAACGGCCCCTGCCAATGAAACGGTATTACAGGAAGTTGTGGATGTAGAGGACGATATCCTGAACACCACAGGCAGCACTCTGACGTCCATCTCAATGATAGGGATGACCAACGCGAAACTTGCCGTATCGGATTATGACAACGTCGTTGCAGTGGGTCTCGAGCGTGCCGTATCGAAGGTGATAACCACTATGGAAACCTCTCTGAGCAGTACCACCCTTACGGCCGACTGGGAAAGCTTAGGTGCCGGCGACTTGTCTGTCGAAGTGCAGGAATTCTTCGTGGTGCAGGACGCCTGGGTGAGCCACTTCGCGCAGAAGTACAACTCTAACGGCTACCGTACCTCCTACCTCGCGACCGCGTCGAGTTGGGCGGACGCTATCCACCCTTACGACTATTACGTAAATTCGGGCAACTATAACAGCTCTACCAATTCCTATGAAATCGATTACAGGACTATCGGTTCCGATAATGCGACTTCAAGGCAGCACATCGAGGGTTTCTATGTCGGTGAAAACGTGGCCAACAACGAGAACGACGTGGCCCGTTACGGTTCGGCTACCTATGTTTATATAAAAACCCAGCTCGCACTGGCAAACGGTGCCGAAATAGTAAGTAATGCGGTTTCCTACACGGGTAGCCCGATTACTGCCGGCGACAGCTTCTACCTGATTCGCACCAACGGCTTCGACGATATCATCTGTGAAGACGACGATAACATCAGGGATGATATTATGGATTATCTCAAGACGGAGGAAGGCTTCGACCCGCAGGATATAAAGTATTACTACTATCCGGACGGTTACGTCTACTTCCGCGTGTTCCTCGGCCGCCAGAACAGCGGCGTAGAGAAATACAACGTATACCGTAACGAGTTCCACCATGTCCTTATCGAAGGTCTCGGTATCGAGCCGGGCGACTTCGGAAAGACATATCCGGGTAGGGACGACGATTCGGAAACACCCATCGATCCGAACGAGGACGATGGCAAGAACCCGAATCCCCCCGATGAAGGCGGTGAAACTCCCATCGACGAAGACGATGCAACCCTCAGGGTATCAATCTCCGTGAAAGAGTGGGATTACAAAGCCGACAACCTGACCCTCGGAGACGAAAAATAGTCCCCTTCCTATCTGATAACCCATGGCCCGCCGAAAACGGGCGGGCCACGGGTTTATCTCCTGCCACTCGACTTTCCGCTTCCGTGTGTAGTAGCGGCAAGCCGTGCGGACATATTCCTTAACCCTATACGGGCAATTCTATACCAGCCGGGCGACCGCGCGGACTGAAACACTGCCGCCGTCACCTTGCGCCTTAACAACCATATCCGGCCCGGAGCCGGCAATAAAGAAACAGCGACCGACCATGAAATTCCCTTATACCGCCCTGAAATTAACTGTTATCCTGCTGTGCGCTGCCAGCGTACTGCAATCGTGTATAAAAGATGACAGGGACGACTGTCCTGACAGTCAACCGGCGGTAAGGATCGTGGTCAGGACATTGGCGGAAACCACCCGCTCTGAAGCGGACCTTTATAATATTGAAAACGTTTACATCTATATATTCGACGCGGACCTGCGGTATGTCGCGACATGGCAGGGAGGCGCTTACTCCTACGGCACCGAATACGAGGCCTGGCTCGACCTGGAACCGGGCACCTACCATTTCGTTGCCTGGACAAACCAGGGCATGTCCTATGCCGGACAGCCGGACGGCGACGCAGGCAGCCTCGTGGTGGGCCTGCAATATCCTGCCGGCGGGGTGGTGGACACCGAAATTCCCGACCTTCACCACGGGATGCTCGCCGACGCCGAGGTGCTGCCCGAAACAGACCACACGTTCGAAATCATCATACGCCCGGATACCTACCGGATAAACTTTACCGTCGAAGGGCTGGAAGCGTTCGACGAGGACGAGTACCTTTTTTCCGTTACCGACAACAACACCCACTACGGGTTCGACAATACTATCATAGAAGGGATGGACCACGTCCGGTACCTGCGGACCACCGGTTTCACCGACGGCGGGCTTACCGCATCGGTTAAAACCCTTCGCCTTACCGAAGGACGCGAACCGCTCTTCGAGCTGGCCGACATCACCAGCGGCCAGACATTATACACGGACAACCTGGTGGAAATGATTCTATCAGCATACGCCGCGGCAGGCCACACGGTCGACTTCGAAACCGAATTCGAGTTCGACCTGCGGCTGGTATTCGACGCGGATATGAACCTTACGATATCGGTGGACGGCTGGAACTACAATCCCGGCCCGACGCCTTTGGGATAAAACCGAGCGATTATGGGTTATATAATAAGACTTATACTATTACTAATCGTACTTCCTGCCGTCCTTTGCCGCTGTACGGCGGATAAGGGCGAACTCGACACCCTGTACGAGGGGGAGTTGCCCGTAACCATAAGCCTCAACACCCCGACCTCGCGGACGGGCGCCACAATCGAGGGCAGCGAAGTGGACTATGAAATAGACCGCTTCCGTGTAATGGGCTTCCGTACCGGAGACGGTTCGCTGGCCTTCAACCAGCCCGTAACCTTTACTACGGTTACCGGTACCGGGTCCGCGACCCGGCGGCAGGCTACGGTAAACGTGCTCACGGGAAGTTTCACCGTGGTGTTTATCGCCAACGAGCAGCTCGACACCTCTCTCTCCGCGCAGCTCGACGCATTGCAGCCCGACGCCTCCGGCATAGGGGACCTGAAGGCCCTCTCGTTCGAACTGGCCTCGCTCGACTGGGAGAGCGGCAATACCAACCTGGTTCCGATGTCGGAGGTGTGCGAACGGGTGCTGATTACGGGAAATAACCGCCTCTCGTACGACGGCTTGTCGATAGACGGCGAAGAATGGCCTGTGACCATAACCCGCATGGCCGTCAGGGTCGGCCTGACGCTGCGGCTTACGGACACGCAGCTCGCCGATTTCCAGTACGTGAAGTTCGACAACGTACCCGACAAACTTTATATTTTCCCGGAGACGGACAACAGTTCATCGACCCGGGACGATTTGCGATTCGCGGCGGCCCCGAACAACGGCCAGTACATGCTCAATCCCGGTAATATCGTAACCCCGTCCGCCGAGGCCGGCTTCGCCGCGGATATCGCTTATCCGCGCATTATACTGCCTGAATCGTGGTTCTCCCCCGAGAATGTTAAGGACAACGCGGTGTCGCTCTCGGCCGTGATTGACGGCACGGATTATCCGGCCGTCATAGGTTGTGACATCCCCGACGACTACACCTTGCCGCGTAACTTCTACTACGATATCGCGGCGAAAATAGCCGAGAGCACCGTCGACCTCGAAATCTCGCTCGAAGCTACGCCGTGGGACGACGAGGAGAGGGACGGCCTGTCGGGCAATAAGTCGCTCAACGTTTCGGCTATCAAGGCCTCGATCAACGAGCGCAACATGGCCCGCATCTTTTTCTGGACAGACCAGCCGGAGGTGTATATTGAAGACCTCGACGGGAGCGACCAGCCGGTGGACGAGGTTTTCTACGGCCTTACCGGAAGCAATCCCGCGAATTTCCACTTCGACAGCTCTACCGGCGAGGGTTGGTTCGATATAATGACCGACCGCGACGCCACGCGGGTCGACGCCGGGTCTACCCAAACCCACAAGATATACCTCAATGCCGGAGGCGGCAAGTTCAGCCGGGAGATAACGGTGAGTGTCGACATCCCGTCTTCGAACTTTGCCCCCTATGATTATGTAGGAGCGTTCTGGAGGAACGACCAAAAGGGCGAACGGGTTATTGCGATGGCTGGCTCCGGAGCCTGGACGGCCACGGTGGACGGCTCTGCCGACTGGGTGGTGCTTGCCCCGGGGAAGAGCCTCGATGCGAATCTTTGGGTGGACGGCACCGAGCCCGGCGACCCGGAGAACTACCCGGTCGAAGGTAGCGCCACCACGGTATCGGGAACGGGCAATATCTATTTCCGTATCGGTCTGACTGGCCCCAATCCCGATCCTGCTACACCCCGCTACGCCAAGGTGGTGGTAAACGGTACACACGAAATTTTCATCCGCCAGGGCGAGGCGGCCGATTACCTTATGCGCCCGGAGGACGGTACGGGTAACGGCACCCTCACCGACCGACCGCTGGCGGCTAAATTCGCACCATATAACCTTACCGCAACAGAGTACATTGATGGTGTTACTTCTGACTATATTGATTTAGATGTGCGGGGAGCAACCTTCACCCGTTTCCCGACACAGACGGGAGCCTATTTTCAGTGGGGCAGTCCATCAATTAACTCCCGCTATGCTTGGAATCCTTACTTGTCGACAGTTGCCGAATGGACCAATTACTACCCTTCAGACTATTGGAGCGCAATATCGGAAGCGGTTGAAGTCTGTCCTGAAGGTTACCGCAGGCCGGAAGACGGAACAACGTCTGCCATAGATACGGACAATGCCGCCGCTAATTCAGAGATAAGACAGTCTTTGAATCTCAATCCCGCCGACGGTTACCAGTCCTATCTGTACGACAATAATGTTTACGGATATTATGCGGACGGTTTCTTCGACAGGCGTCCTTTGCAAACGCCATCAGGCACTATCCCGGTAGCATACAGCGCAACATCCGTATCCGGTAGCGATATTGCGTTAATCGGACAACTTTTCTTCAACCCGGATAATAATGCTTCCCTGTTCTTTCCCGCATCGGGATACCGAGACCCGTCTTATTCTACTATAATGGCTCCGGGAATGAACGGTAATTATTGGACGTCTACGACCGGAGTGGCGAACGGGTACAGCACAAGAGTGGCTCTTGTAACAAACAATTCGAGTGGCATGTTTATGAACGTTGTAACCAATCAGGGCTTGCCAATACGTTGTGTTGTAGGTAATTACAAGGGAGGGGTGGTTGACCCCTTTATCTGGGTCTCTGACGACCAGACCGCCGAGGAGCGGATACTGGCCGAAACCGACGCTTTGTCGGACGGCGTAACGGGAAATGAGCAAATGAATTGGGCGACGGCGATGGGAATAAATACTACATACAATACGAACTATTTCTTCTTCTCGGGATATTCGGACGGGTACGTGGCACTGGATGACAACCATTATATGAATAAATGGTACAGTTACGGCATTGCCGGACATACCGACGCGGGTACGGGATGCGCTGCCTACTGGGAGGGCGACCCGGACGACGTGGTGACCGGTAAGGGTATGTGGTTCCTGCCCACGCGGCAGGAATTGTATTCGGTTTATGAACATCTGGAACATTTACAGGGTCCAGAGGAAGCACCCGATAATTTGGAAGGTTATTGGTCTTCCATGGAATCTTCGGCATACGAAGCGTATGCCGGTTTGGCTATCTCATGGGATAATGCCTCTATCCAGAGTAAGACCGCAACGTCCCGCACCAACCATACCCGCTGCGTGCGCTACCCGACCCCGGAGGAACTCGAAGTGCATAATCTTCTCAAGAATTAATAATTATGCTAAGTGTATATAAGAAAATAGTTATAAGGTCGCTGGCTGCGGGATGCCTTACCTTAGGGGCGGTCTCCTGCACGGATAACGATATAGAGACGCCCACACCGGAAATTTCCGATGGCAGGGTACGCATAGAGCTGTTCACTAACTCCACGGAATATACCCGCCCGGTATCCACCCGGGCCGACGAAACGGGCCTTTCGTACGCCCCTATGGTGCTGGTCTACACCGGCAGCGGGACGGCGGCGGTGTTCTCCGAGGCGGCCCGGTCGGTTTTCGACGGGAGTAAGACCACCGTCAGCCTGACTCCGGTGGAAAGTACGGAAAAGTGCCTCTTCGTGGTGATTGAAAACCCGCCGGCGACTCTCGGCGACGGGATTACGCAGTTTACCGCCGACGGGCTGAACACCCTGCTGGGCGCATCCACTCTCGCAGACCTGGAGACCCTGCTGCGCACCCCGTCCCTCAATAACCCGCAGACAGCGAATCTCTACGGCACGGCCGACCTGCTCCCCATGTCGGGAATATCGGCAGAGGTGAACGGCATAGACGAGAATACCAAGATATATAACGTGACAGACGGCTCGGACTATAAAATGAGCTTGGCCCGGGCCGTGGCGAAGGCCACGGTGACCTCCTCCCTCACCGGGTTCGACGTGACCGGCATGGGGGCGGTGAACGTAGCCGCGCACGGGGCGCTTTGGAGCGACGATAACACCGCCGTGGCTGCGGGCACCTACGGCATGGTAGCCTACCGGACGGCCGCCGCCGGCGGCGACGTGGTCCAATCGGGCACAGGGCCGCTCTATTTCTACGAGACGGCCGCATCACACGAACCAGCACTTATAATTAAAGCCACTCTCAGCGGTGATACCTATTACTACAAACTCGCCTTCTCGGTGGACGGCGCGTACCTCGATATACTGCGGAACAAGGCTTACGAGTTCGAAATCACCGCAGCCGGACCGGGATACTCCACGCTTCAGGAAGCGGTGGACGGCCCTCCGTCGAACATAGTCTACAAGATAAAAGTCACAGACGGCTATTCCCACGATATAGTCTCCAACGGTCAGTATTACCTGGGGGTTTCGAATTCCACCGTTTTGGTCTATGGGGCGATGACCAACCTTACGGACGCGTTCATCGTATCGACCGACGCAACTACGGCGATGGGAGTGACCACAGCCACCATAACCGCCACCGACGGCATTACGGTAACTCCGTCGACTGTCAACCTGGCCGAAACGAACGGCGGGGTGACACCGGTGAAAGTCACTATGACGACCTCCACGACAAGCGGTACGGCGACCATCACGCTGGGTAACCTGACCCGGACAATCAACTTTGCCCGCTATCCGAACTACAATTTTCAGGGATTTGCCGCCCTTCCGGGGGATGATTACGTAGATATCGAAATTGTTTCGGTAACTGGCGACTGGTTCAAGATGATGGACTCGGATTATAACATATTCTCGGACAACAATACTTTTCGGGAAGGTAAGGGGCTTTTTATCGCTGCGGATATTTATATTTCCGACAATAATTACCGCGATGCCGAGTTTTACGCCTCCCGGAGCGGAAATTCGGGCCGGAGTAAAGTTTTTGTCAGGCAGGAGGGGTATTACGTCAACCTGCACCGTGTAACACATACCGTTCCTGACGAGGCCTATGTAGGGGCCTTCTGGAGAGCGGACCAGACCGGTGAAAGGCTCATTCGTGTTCCATACTCCGACTATATCGAGGGGGACTGGGTGGCGACCGTTATCGAGGGGGAAGACTGGATTATCCTGGATACGGAACCGACCCTCGACAGCGGCGTGACATGGGATGAGCACGAGGACCCTGCTGATATGAGGGCGGACGACGCCCTGTACCAGGTGAACGGGGGTGCCATATCGGTCGGCGGTACTGTTTCTGGTCCCGAAGACGAGATATATTTCCGGATTGGACTGCGCGATAAGATAGACCAAAGCGGGCCGCCACGTTACGGGGTAATTTTCATATCGGTCGAAAACCACCTGAAGAACCGCACTTTATACTGGCGTATGTTTATCCGTCAGGGGGAACAGGACGATTACCTGATGCGTCCGGACGACCTTACCCCCACGGGGGAGAGTTACGGCACTCCAAACAGGCCGTACGCGGTAAGGATTCCCGTATTTAATCTCACCGCGCCCGAATATGCTTCGGATCCGGATTATTTTGCCACTACCGGCCGTAACGGCACGACAGCCACACAGCATTTGCAGGTCGCCGTGAAAGGGGGAGTTTTTACCGACTATCCCACACAGGCCGGGGCACTCTTCCAATGGGCAAATGCAACTCATTTACGGAGGGCATTCCACCCCTCGCTTCCTTCGACAGGTCAGATCTCAGGTTGGGATTATGTCAATCCTACCGGATTCTGGCCCACCCTGGAATCGGTGCATGAAACCTGTCCGCCTGGATACCGTCGACCGATGGACCACGTGGATCTTAATTCAGTCATTATCGCGTCAACAACCGATATACCGGCTAATTCCGAAATACGGCAATCACTTATGGCCGAACCCTCACGGCAAAACTCTGTGGCTGCTTACGGTTATATGGCTTACGGAGGCTATTACGCCGACGGGTTCTTCGACCGTAGGGTTATTGGCAACCGGGAAGGCACGGACAGTTCCGTACCGTACAGGTCTGTGGCGAGTACAACGGCCCACGTCGCGTATGGGGGAGTGGTATTTTGTAACCCGTACGATCACGGGTCGATATTCTTACCCCTGGCCGGAATTCGTAACCAATACGGAATCCTCCAGAGCACCGTAGGAAATTACCACACGGTAACCCCTGTCGGAACCTACACGATTTGGACACTTGTTCTTAATTTATCTTCTCCTACGGGTTATAATAACAACGCTGCTATAAGTATGGGTTCAAATTCATACCGATATCACTGTGCTTCTATAAGGTGCGTGGTGGATGAGTAAGGAACCGATAGGTTCGCCAGCGCAGGTCTACGACCACGATAACCAGTTGGTTTACTGGGTGAGGGATTGGAAGGCCGGTCCAAACTTATTTAGCGACCCCCCTGCCGACCATGGCGGTGGCGGCTATGGTTTCTGAATTATAGGGGGAAGCGAATTGTTCATGCCGCGTCGGGCCAGACCGCGACCGGCATTAATTGACATTAACAAACGGGGTGAGGGGGTACTTTTCCCGCTCCGTGACAATAAACAGCCTTCCGCCGTGCTGGCTTCAGGGGTAGTTGCCCGCTAAGGGGGAGGTAAGATTGAATTCTTTTCAATCATTGTTTGATTTTCTATTTATAAAAATTTGGTTTCGGTACGGGTCTCCGTGAGGACTCCCGTACCTTCTTTTTACCCGCGGCATAATCCGGCTGTTCGACTTCGGTTATACGACCATTTAGCAGCCATTTAGCAGCCATGTGGGAGCCATCCGGCAGCATCCGGCTGGCACCGCATGGGAAGCCGTCGGGCAAAGGCGGAAAGATAGGACGAGCGGGGAGGTGAGCGTAGGAACCGCCGGGGGACGGTAAGGCGGGGAGACGCTTTCTATCGGGCTTTGGGGATAAGCATGTGCAGTCCGCTTTTTTCGCACTCGATGTCCACGGGGAAGGCCGGGCCGGGTTGTCCGTCGATATCGGTGGTTTCGTCCGTACGGCAACGGGCCGTCAGCCGCGAACAGCGGAAGTGCTCGATACCGGGGGGATACTGGATATGCCTGCCGGGAAACGGCAGGTAATGCAGCAGGGTCTGTATGGTGGTTATAGGGCTTCCGCTCTTAACGATGAGCACATCCAGAAGTCCGTCGTCTATCTCCGACAGGTAGGCAATCTTCAGGTTGCCGGCCGTACGGCCGTTGAAGACGAAAAATATTATACAATCGCCGTCGAAGTTGCCGCCGTCCGACTCGATGGAAATACCGAGCCTGCGGAACCGCGACAACTCGCCCAGACCCCCGACGTAATAGGCCAGCTTTCCGAACGTGTTTTTCATCAGGGTGGGGGTCTTCTGCGAAATATCTGTGAATAGCCCGCAACTGAATACGTTGACGAAATAGTGCCCGTTGGCCCTGCCCACATCCACCGGCGAAACGCGTCCGTCCAGAAGCGAACGGCACGCCTCCACCAGACCCGTCCGGGGCGGAATGCCCAGCACCGTGGCGAAATCGTTGGCGGTTCCGGCGGGGAGTATACCCAGCGGAAGAGCTATACCGGCCTGTTTGAGAAGGTTGACAATGTAGTTCACCGTGCCGTCACCGCCGGCTATAAGGGCGTGGTCGTATGTGGAGTCGATATCCCGGAGCGCTTCGGCCGTGTCCGACCGGAAGTCGAGCCGGTGCGGCACGAGCATGAATCCCCGGCTCTGGTAGAGGGCGATTATGTCGTCCAACTGGTCGCCGGCCAGGTTCTCACCCGAGGCGGGGTTATAGATAAATTTAACTTTACGCATATATGGGTAGGCCCGGGACGGGGCTGTTTAGGGGCGAAGATACAAAAACCGTTCTCAAACTACTCTCCTATAATGTGCTCCATACCGGGGCTGTGCCACACGGCGTAACCTCCCTGTCCGTCGTCGTATATAAGGTAACCGAGGATGTCGGGATGCCCTTCGAGGTAGGCCGCCGATGCTTCCAGCCCGAGGGCCATGAACATTGTACCGTAGGCGTCGGCCAGGGCGCAAGTCGGGGCCAGTACGCTGGCTGAAAGCAGGTTGCTCGGCCTGCTTTCGCCCGTGAGGGCGTTCACGGTGTGGACCACGCGGTTACCTTCGGCATCGGTGTAGAATTTCCGGTAATTGCCCGATGTCGCGAACCCGCGGTCGGTAAACGATAGGGTAGAGTGGCGGTTGTGTCCCGGTATCATGTTACCCTCCTGCGGAGTGTCGATGCCGATTACCCAATCGCGGCCCTGCCGGTTGCGGCCGCGGCAAACCACCTCGCCCCCGACCTCCACGATGTAATCCGCACTGCCGAACCCCTCCATCAGTCCGCCCAGCAGGTCGACAATGTACCCCTTGGCCACGGAGTTGAGTTCTATCTGTATGCCGGGGTCGGCTTTTACGAGCCTGCCGTCCTCCACGCGTATCTTTTCGTAGCCGACGTATTGCAGAAGCGAATCGAGCCGGGGTTTTTGCTGCGGGTCGTGGCCGGTGAATCCCCATGCCTCCGTAATCGGCTTGACTGTTATATCGTAAACCCCGCCGCTGGCTTCACTCGCGATGCGGGCGACGGCGATGCAGTCGGCTATGTACCTATCGACCGAGTCGGTCTCGTTCCGGTTCAGGCGGTTGAGCAGCGAGCCGGGGTCATATACCGACATGGACGCGCTCGTCTCCTCGAATAGCCTGTCCACCGCGCCACACCAACCGGCGGTGTCCGGCAGGGAGGCTATTATATGGAACGTCGTCCCGAGCGCGAAGCCGTCGTATACGTGGTATTGCGGTTCCTTTACCCGGTCGGCGCAGCCCGCCGCAGTGAGTGCTGCTGCAACCGCGGCTATTGAGGCGGCCCGTCTCAATCCGGACGGCCGTGCGGCGTGTCTATTGCTTTTATCCATTTTACAGTCAGACCGGGCGACAGTAAAGCACCCCGCCTTCGTCTCGTACGATTTCCACTTCTTTTCCTTTGTCTATGAACATGCCGTGCGCACCGGCGGCTTCATATATCCGGTCGTCGATAAGTACCTTGCCGGACGGGCGCAGGGGTACGGTGGTAATGCCGAACCGGCCCACCAGCCCGCGGTCCTTCTCACGGGAGACGTAACCCTCCTCCGCGCTCATTTCCGAGGCAAGCACCACGCGGCGGCCCACCGCCGACCCGGTCGTCAGCAGCCGTTTACCGAGCGCTATGCTTATTATCAGGGAGGCTGTGACGGCTATTATAACCAATGCCACGGGCCGGACGATATAACCTGCCGGTATCTGCCCGTCGGGAATGTATTTCAGCAGCTCGGTATCAATCATTGCGAACGACAGGCCGATTATTATCGCCACGATACCCGCGATACCAAGCACCCCGAAACCCGGCGTGACGAATATCTCGACCAGTATAAGTATTATCCCGAGTATAAATACGATAACCTCCCAGTTGGCCAGCATCCCCTCCACGTAGAGCGGCGCGAAATAGAGCAGCGCCGCCGCCACCGACACCGTCAGCGGGAAGCCGATACCCGGGGTCTGCAGTTCGAAATAGATACCCCCTATGATAAGCATGATGAGGATTCCCTGAAAAGCGGGGTTGGTAAGGAAACCCATCAGCCTGTCGGTGCGGGTCGATTCGTATTCGTAGATGGTGGGGTTTTCGATACCCGCCTCGGCAAGTACCTGTTCGATGGAGGAAGCCTTGCCTTCGCAGTAGTGCCACTGTATTGCCTCCTCGGTCGAGAAGGTGAGCACCTTGCCCTCTTCGATAAGGCCCGGTACCACCACCGACGGGTCCACCATCGCCTCGGCGATGCGCGGGTCGCGGTACCAGCGCCATACGGTGTCACCCCTTTCAATGCGGTCGACTACCTTGCCGTGGGCTTCGGCCGTCGAGCGCATCATGCCGCGCATAAAGCTCTGGTACTTGTCGGGCACCTGTGCCCCCGTCTGGTCAACCACTGTGGCAGCACCCATACTGGCACCCTCGCGCATATAGATACGGTCTGCGGCTATGGAGATAAGGGCGCCCGCGCTGGCCGCCTGGTTGTTGACGAACATGTATATGGGTTTGTCGTGGTTGAGGATACGCGTCCGTATAGAGTCCGCCGCGTCTACCAGACCCCCGTAGGTGTTCATGTCTATTATAATGTAATCCGCCCCGACTTCCCTCGATTCGCGGATACATTTATCCACCAGCCGCACGGTGGAGGGCATTATGGACTCGCGAATCGGGAAGATGTAGACCACCGGGTCAGTGACCTGTGGAATTGTATCCGGGGCTGTAACTTCCGCCGGTGCGCCTTCCGTTTCCGGCAACTGCGGGCCAACTGCGGTAAGGGTGTCGGTATCGTCGGCCGGCACTTCCCGCCCGTCCGGGCCGGGTTCCTGCCCGGCTGCCGTTACCGACAAAGGGAAAGTAATTGCGCAGGCCAGCATTAAAATAGCGGCGGCAAATATCTTTTTCATAAATTAGCCGTTTACAAAGAGAATATTCGATAGGTATTTTACGTTCAATAGACAAATATATTAATAAATCGCACTGTTGTAAACAGGCGGCCGGCAGAGGGGCCAAAAATTTCGATAAAGTATTGGTTACTAAATAAAAATAATTTACCTTTGCCCACGCTTTGGCAGCACCGGAATAGTCCGATCTGTCGTAAAGTAGAGTGTAAAATTAAGGATATGAGTTATTTAACTCCTGAGAAAAAACAGGAAATTTTCGGAAAATACGGACAGTCCAACACCGATACCGGTTCTCCCGAGAGCCAGGTAGCGCTGTTTTCCTACCGTATCGCTCACCTGACCGAGCACCTTAAAAAGAACAAACACGATTTCGGTACCCAGCGTTCGCTGCTGAAACTGGTGGGTAAACGCCGCCGCCTTCTCGAATACCTCAAAGAGGTCGATATCGAAAGGTACAGGGCGATTATCAAGGCGCTGAACCTTAGGAAATAAAACCGTAAAACACAAAACAAACGGATAAAGGCAATTACCCCCTCGTGAGCGGAGTATTGCCTTTATTCGCTTTAGCGTTAAAACGGTAAGCCCGGGGTTAGCGGGCAGGCACTGGCGGCGTTAAGGCCGGGGGTGGCAATAGAGGGATGCAGCCGGGAATAGGCCCGCGCCTGCACGGAAAAGGAGAAACACAAGAGGAAAAGAAAATATGACGATGTACAATGCAACAACGAAGGTGATAACTCTCGCGGACGGACGCGAAATAATCATCGAAACCGGAAAACTTGCCAAGCAGGCTGACGGTGCCGTAGTGGTAAAAATGGGAGATACGATGCTCCTGGCCACTGTCGTTGCCGCCAAGGATGCCAAACCCGATGTGGACTTTATGCCCCTCTCGGTCGACTACAAGGAAAAATACGCCGCCGCCGGCCGTTATCCGGGCGGTTTCCTGAAAAGGGAAGCCCGTCCGAACGACAGCGAGATTCTCGTGGCCCGTCTTATCGACCGAGCCCTGCGTCCCCTCTTCCCGGACGATTACCACGCCGAAGTATTCGTGAACGTAACCCTGATATCCGCCGATAAGGATACCCAGCCCGACGCGCTTGCGGGGCTTGCGGCCTCTGCCGCCCTTGCGGTATCGGATATACCGTTCGCCGGTCCCATTTCGGAAGTGAGGGTGGCCCGCGTAAACGGTGAATTCGTGGTTAACCCCACGTTCCCGCAGATGAAAAATGCCGACCTGGATATTATGATAGGCGCCACCTACGACAATATCCTGATGGTGGAAGGCGAGATGAAGGAGGTATCGGAGGCTGAAATGCTCTACGCGATAAAATTCGGCCACGAAGAGATAAAGAAACACTGCCAGGTGCAGATGGAGCTCTCCAGGGAGCTCGGCAAGGATGTAAAACGTACTTACTGCCACGAGGCCAACGACGAGGAGCTGCGCCAGCAGGTTATCGCTGCGACCTACGACAAGGCCTACGAGGTAGCCAAGAGCATGAGCGCAAAGCACGAGCGTGCTGCCAAATTCGACGCTATAGAGGAAGAGTTTATAGCCACCATCCCGGAAGAGGAGCTGGCCGAGAAACTGCCGCTGGTAAAGAGGTATTTCCACGACGACGTGCTTAAGAAGGCCATGCGCAATATGATTCTGGACGAAGGTATCCGTCTCGACGGACGCCAGACCGACCAGATACGCCCCATTTGGTGCGAAGTGGGCTACCTGCCCGCAGCGCACGGTTCGGCTGTTTTCACCCGAGGTGAAACGCAGTCGCTCACCAGCGTTACGCTCGGGACCAAGATGGACGAGAAGCAGATAGACGAGGTGCTGGTGCAGGGAAGCGAACAGTTCGTTCTGCATTATAACTTCCCGCCTTTCTCTACCGGCGACGCACGGCCCTCGCGCGGTACCTCACGCCGCGAAATCGGCCACGGTAACCTCGCTTACAGGGCTTTGAAAAACGTGGTGCCGCTCGGCGAGGAGAATCCCTACGCCGTACGTATCGTGTCGGATATCCTGGAATCGAACGGTTCGTCATCTATGGCGACGGTCTGCGCCGGCACGCTGGCCCTTATGGACTGCGGTATCAAGATTAAGAAGCCGGTTTCCGGTATAGCCATGGGTCTTATCACCGATACGGCCAGCGGTAAATACGCGGTGCTGTCGGATATCCTCGGCGACGAGGACCACCTCGGCGATATGGACTTCAAGGTAACGGGTACCCGCGACGGTATAACCGCCACCCAGATGGACATTAAGGTGGACGGCCTTTCATACGAAGTGCTGGCCAAGGCGCTGGAACAGGCGCGTCAGGGCAGGCTCCACATCATGGACAAAATGATGGAGACTATCTCCGAGCCACGCGCGGACTTCCGTCCGTTCGTGCCCCGTATCGTTCAGATGCGTGTCCCGGCCGAATTTATCGGAGCCATCATCGGCCCCGGCGGCAAGATTATCCAGGATATCCAGAAAACTTCCGGTGCCACCATTACCATTACCGAGGACACCGAACTGCAGATCGGTATCGTGGATATCTTCTCCAACGACAAGGACGCTCTCGATATAGCACAGAACCGTATCAAGGCTATTGTAGCCGTACCCGAAGTGGGCGAGGTTTACGACGGTAAGGTGAAGACCATCGTTGCCTTCGGTGCGTTTATCGAAATTCTTCCCGGTAAGGACGCACTGCTCCACATCTCGGAAATCGACCACAAGAGGTTTGAAACCATGGACCAGACCGGTCTCAAGGAGGGCGATAAGATTCAGGTCAAACTCATAGGAATAGACCCGAAGAGCGGCAAACTCAAACTGTCGCGCAAAGCGCTTATCCCGAAGAACTAATAGGTAATAAAGGGGTAAACTCCCCGCATACCGATCCGGCGTTTACGTCATAACGTAAACGCCGGATTTTTTTGCAAACGGGTGTAATCTTATTCAAAAATTAGCGTTGTTTATTAACTCCCGGGGTTTTATTATTGGATATTTGTAGACGACGGTGTAATTGACTTTCCATTTCTGAGAACAATTGTTGCCATTATTCGCCGGTATGGATGAATAATTACACAAAAGCGGAAATTATCTACCGAGTTTCGCAAAAAATGATTAACTTTTAACTCCATTGGACGTCGGTACCGGATTTCGAAGATTCCATCGCTTGAAGGTTGAGGTTGCGGTGATGGTTTTTTCGGTCGGAAAACGGGACTGATTGTACGCGACGGTATCCAAAAAGGCAATTATTAAACAGCAGAAGGAAGGGGTTTTAAATTTTATTCATATATTTGTTAATGCTTTAACCCGAATTGAAAAACGATTTAACAATATAAAGTACGATTAATTCATTTAACTTTTTGATTATGAAAAGATTGGTGAAGGTGGGTGCTATGCTCGCTGTTATAGCCCTCACCATGAGCAGTTGTAACTGCTATAACAAGATGACCAAGAAAATCGACGAGGTGAAGGCATCCGCCAACCCCGAACTGGTGACCCTCAAAGGATCGACTGTCAATACCGATATCACGGTTACATTCCCGGCAGGCTATTTCCACAAGAAGGCTACCATGAGGGCTACTCCGGTTCTCGTATTCGATGAAGGCGAAATCGCGGGTACCCCGAAGTATCTTCAGGGCGAGAAAGTTAAGGATAACTACACGGTTATCTCCAAAACTTTCGGCGGTTCGTATACCCAGGCCGTGAGCATTCCTTACGACCAGAGGGCCGACCTTTCTACTCTCGAACTCCGCATCGAAGTGAAATGCAAGAACGGTGAGTACATCCGTATCGCGACTATCCCGGTAGCCAAGGGCGTCAGCACTGTTCAGAACAGTGCCGACTGGACAGCCAACCTGTCTATCATGCCGGACAACTTCCGCAGGGTAACAACCGTCAGCGAATCGGCGGACCTGGTTTACCTTATCAACAGCGCGCAGGTTCGTCCCGTCGCCCTTACTTCCGAGCAGATAAGGATGTTCGAAGAGTTCGTACGCGAACATGAAGTGAAAGACCGCACCGAGCTCGGCAATATCCAGGCTAAAGGTTATGCTTCTCCGGACGGTCCGGTTCAGTTTAACGACGAGCTTTCTCGCAACCGTTCGAACACTGGTAAGGATGCAATCAGCAAGATTCTGTCCGACGTGAACACCGGTTTCGACGCCGCCGCTTACGGTGAAGACTGGGAAGGTTTCAAGACTTTGGTTGAGCAGTCGAACATTCCCGACAAGAACCTTATACTACAGGTGCTAAATATGTATAACTCTCCGGTTCAGAGGGATCAGGAAATCCACAATATGTCGCAGGTGTTCGAAGTGCTTAAGAGGGACATCCTTCCGCAGCTCCGCCGCACCCAGCTCGTGGCCTCGGCCGACATCACCGGTAAGACCGATGCCGAACTCGTAGCCGCAAGCAAGAGCGATATCAATTCCCTCACTGTTGAGGAAATGCTCTTCACCGCAACCCTCGTGGACGACAACGCCGAAAAAGCCCGCATCTACAAGGCGGCCGCCGACAAGTATAACGACGTACGCGCTTATAACAACTACGGTGTGGCGCTGGCAAAACAGGGCCAGTACGCGGAAGCTAAAAGGCAGTTCGACAGGGCGGCAGGTATGCAGTCCGCACCGGAAATCAGCAACAACCTCGGAGCTATCGCTTTGGCACAGGGTGACGTGGCAGAAGCCAAACGCTACCTGTCTCCGCTCAACAGTACCGACGCACAGGCCAATAAAGCCCTCGTGGCTCTTGCCGAAGGCGACTACTCGACAGCCGTACGCGGCCTGAGCGGTTACAACCTTGCGGTAGCCGAATTCTGCAACGGTAACCTTTCCGCAGCTAAAACCGCCCTCGGCAACAGCACCTGCCCCTGTGCAGACTACTTGCGTGCGGTTATCGCAATGCGTGAAGGCGACAGCACCGGTGCTATCGCAAACCTGAAGACCGCATCTTCGAAGTGCGACCAGGTTAAGGTCCGCGCAGCACGCGACGTGGAATTCCACCGCCTGCACGGTACCTCCGAATTCAACGCTATCTAACGATAGGCGTTACAATACCGCTAACCCCGGCCTCTGCAAGAGGCCGGGGTTTTTGTTTCATAGATGTTTATAGGTTTACTCACCACGGTTACGGGATAAGTCGCTTTTATCCGCTGTTCAAGCGTACCCGTTAAGATTCATCCGGAAATGGATTATATTTAGAGCGGTAAATCTTAAAACTAAAATATATAGTTATGAAAAAGACGATGTTTTTATTGGCATGCATCCTGCTCGCCGGCATACCGGCAGTATCGGCATCGACCGGTGACTCCACCGCGGCCGGCGAACTGGTCATTTCGGTGGCTTACGAACGCCAGGACGGTCCGGGAAGTAACCAGTATGCGGTTTATATCGAGAACAGTTCGGGTGAGATAGTGCGGACGTTGTATGTAACTAAATTCACGGCCGACGGCGGTTATGTACGCAGGCCGGCCTGTACGCCGCTGTGGGTGAACAAATCCGGGGTGGCGGCTATGACTGAGGGCCAGATAGACGCCTTCTCGGGCTCCACACCACAATCCGGCCTGCTGCAATACCTCTGGGACCTGAAGGACGACGAAGGCTCTCCGGTAGCCGCCGGGACCTACTATTTTGTCGTGGAGGGAACGTATTGGAGTGAGAATCAGGTGTTGTTCCGCAGTGCCGTAACTGTAGGCGGCGGGGCGGTACGGATACCTGCCTCCGCGGAATTCAATTCGGACGAGTCGAAGAACCGCGGCATGATTACGGAGGTATATGCTGAGTACCGGCCGGGTAACTGAGCAGCGTAAGTTACCGTAAGACTTTTAACAGTTTTAGTCGTATTATACGGGTTTGTGTGGACTTACCGTTATATGGTCCGGATATTACGATACTTATGAAAGGAACCCGGTTAATTAACCGGGTTCCTTTCATTTATTCTTTCAGTGGGAAAGTAAACCGGTTATAAAACTGTGGCAGTCGTTTTTACCGATCCCGAAACTATTTTCAATTGCCTCGTAAATATCGGTATAACCGAACAGTTGCAGAACTTTCGATACCCCTCCCTGCTTCAATTTCTTTGACCACTCACCGACTGAAAATCCCTGTCCTTGGACGACCGGTAAAGCTACAATAAGCGCCAGGCAGTAACAGGCGGGTATTGTCAGCAGTGATATACGCAATTTCATAAAGGTAGTTTTCCTTTACCTCATGAAATTGGTTACCGCCCGTGGCTGTTCAGGCCCCGGTGCGGGTACGCCGGCGTTCCGGCCGGCCGCGATACATTTCACGAGCCAGGCCATATTGCGGCCAAGGGTACGCATTATCTGCATCCCTTCCAGGTCCTGTCGCACCTGCTCGGGAGTGTTGCCGTGGACCATGTTCCAGTACTGCGACGAAACCAGTGGCATGTTGTTGATGGTGAAATACTTGTTGAGCTGGTCGAGAGCCGCGGTCGAACCCGCTCGGCGGCAACTTACGATTGCCGCGCCGGGCTTATATTGCATCCGGCCGCTGCCGGCATAAAACAGCCGGTCCATAAACGGGGTTATAAATCCCGAAGCGGCCGCGTAGTGGACCGGGGAGCCGATAACGAAACCGTCGAATCCCTCGACCCTTTCGAGTGTTTCGTTTACGATATCGTCGATGACGCATTTTCCGAGTTTGCGGCATGCACCGCATCCCATACAGCCGCTAATCGCGTTTTTACCCAGCCATTGGATTTCTGTTTGAACACCGCACCCTTCGAGCGCCCCGGCAACCTCGGCCAGCGCGGTGTGGGTACAGCCCTCCCTGTTGGGACTGCCGTTGATAAGAAGGACTTTCATATCGTTCGTGGTTTTATTCGCTGAAATATTACCGGCAATTTCCCTGCCCGAAGCGGCCTGTCCCGCGGCGGTGGATTTGCGCAGAAAGGTGTCGAGCCCCAGCCAACCGGCTGCCGCCGCCAATACGGTATACCCCATTTTCTTGAGCGCTTCCCTCCTGTCCATTTTTATCGTCGGTAAATAACAGGGGCAATTTATAAAAAATTTCCGGGTGCGGGACCGGTAAAAGCGGCAACTTAGATAAATAATGATGCGATAACGGAATCGGAGGTCAGGAATTCGGAAGGCTCTATATAATAACGTTCGCCGTCCTGCCGTAAGAGGCCGCGATCCACGAGCGGGCGGGCGGTTTCCACAAAACGGGAGGCGTCCGCCCTGTCCGACAATCCGGACAGGAGCAGGCCGTCGGCGGTGCGGAGGGAGGTCATTACGGTTTCGTTGTAGCGGTCGTCCGGGGTGAGTTCTTCCCTGCCGTATACCGGTTCGGCAGCCGTTACGTAATCCCGGACAGTCATATCGCACCAACGGCGCACGGTGCCGTTGTAAGAGTGTGCGCCGGGGCCGATGCCCAGGTACGGCTCACCGGTCCAGTAGCCGCTGTTGTGGCGGGAGCGGTAACCCGGCAGGGCGAAACTGGATACCTCGTAGTGTTCGTATCCCGCTTCGGTCAGTGTGCGGTGGAGGGCGAGGAATTGCTCCCGGCTCAGCTCGTCCACTATCTCGGATACCTTTCCTGACGCCTTCCATTTCCCAAGCGTGGTACCCGGTTCGAAAGTAAGGTGGTAGGAGGAGATATGTTCCGGCCGAA
The DNA here is from genome assembly GCA_021202985.1 of Alistipes sp. Taxonomy (GTDB): domain Bacteria; phylum Bacteroidota; class Bacteroidia; order Bacteroidales; family Rikenellaceae; genus WRDF01. The sequence goes on along the minus strand of JAJQCA010000079.1, from coordinate 30,265 downwards.
GCCGCAGCGTCTGCCGTAAGGTGGATTCCCAAACCCCGGCGTCCATACCGGGGATGCCGTATATAAGGTCGATGCTTATGGTGCCGAAGCCGGCGTCGCGGGCATCGCGGACGGAGTCGGCCGACCTCGCCGCATCGTGCCGGCGGCGCATAAAAGAGAGCATGCTGTCGTCGAATGATTGGACGCCTATGCTCAGCCGGTCGATTCCGGCTGCGGCAAGGTCCCGCAGGTACGCGGGCGATAAATCTTCCGGGTTGGCTTCAAGGGTTACTTCGCCGATTCCGGCCATATCGAAATTGGCGGCCACGGCTTCCATTATACGTCCGATATCGGCAGGCCGGTAAAGCGACGGCGTACCCCCTCCGAAATAGAGGGTTCGTACCGGGCCTGGGCCGGGAAATCCGCGTTGAGTAGATATTTCCCGGACGGCCGTCTCGAGGTACTTCCCGCCGTACAGGTCGAACTGCGCCGTACTGTAAAAATCGCAATAGACGCATTTGCGCTTGCAGAACGGGATATGGAGATATATGCCGGCCACGGTAACGGTTTTGAACGGGCAAGTTACTAATTAGTCGTGGACGGAGAATCGGGCAGGAACTCCGTTTTTAAATTAATTTTAAATATTTCCACGTCCACCGTGTTTTAATGCTGTTATTTTTGTAACAATAAAAAATAATCGCTAACTTTGTGCTGTTTTGCGCCCGGCGAAAACGACCACCCGGTACCTGCTCCGGCAGGGCTTTTGCAAGGGGTGGACCGGCCGGGTCCGGAGAGGAGGATTTCACCGTAAAGGTTTGGCTGCGAGAGGAACCGTGCGCATTACACTACTTAGGGATGTATTAACTAAAAATAGCAATTTTATGTCTACAATCGATTTGAGCAAGTACGGCATCACGGGCGTTACCGAGATCGTACACAATCCGTCTTACGACCAGTTGTTCGATGAGGAAACCAAGCCGGGCCTCGAAGGTTTCGAAAAAGGCCAGGTTACCGAAATGGGCGCCGTGAACGTAATGACCGGCGAATACACCGGACGTTCTCCCAAAGATAAATTCTTCGTGATGGACGACACCACCCGCGATACCGTATGGTGGACTTCCGAGGAGTACAAGAACGACAACAAGCCGCTCTCGCAGGATACATGGAAAATCCTGAAGGACATCGCTACCGACGAACTGTCTAACAAAAGGCTTTACGTGGTGGACGCTTTCTGCGGTGCCAACGAAAATACCCGCCTCAAACTGCGCTTCATCATGGAAGTGGCATGGCAGGCCCACTTCGTTAAGAACATGTTCATCCGTCCCACGGAAGAGGAGCTGGCCAATTTCGGCGAACCCGATTTCGTTATAATGAACGCCTCCAAGGCCAAAGCCCCGGCCAACTACAAGGAACTCGGCCTTAACAGCGAGACCGCCGTGGTTTTCAACCTTACCGAAAAAATCCAGATCATACTCAACAGCTGGTATGGCGGCGAGATGAAGAAGGGTATGTTCTCTTATATGAACTACCTGCTTCCGCTCCAGGGTATCGCTTCGATGCACTGCTCGGCCAATACCAACATGGACGAATCAAGCACCGCTATTTTCTTCGGTTTGTCTGGAACGGGTAAAACAACGCTTTCGACCGACCCCAAGCGTAAACTTATCGGCGACGACGAGCACGGATGGGACGACGACGGCGTATTCAACTTCGAAGGCGGCTGCTACGCGAAGGTTATCAACCTGGACAAGGACAGCGAACCGGATATCTGGAACGCGATTCGCCGCGACGCCCTGCTCGAAAACGTTACCGTCGACGCTAACGGCAAGATCGACTTCAGCGACAAGAGCGTAACCGAGAACACCCGCGTATCTTACCCGATCGACCATATCGAAAATATCGTTAAACCGGTATCGAAAGGTCCGGCCGCACAGCAGGTTATCTTCCTGTCGGCCGACGCCTTCGGCGTGCTGCCCCCGGTTTCTATCCTGACACCGGAGCAGACCCAATATTATTTCCTCTCGGGTTTCACCGCCAAACTGGCAGGTACCGAGCGCGGTATAACTGAGCCGACACCGACCTTCTCGGCATGTTTCGGCGCGGCGTTCCTCTCGCTCCACCCCACCAAATACGGTGAGGAACTGGTGAAAAGGATGCAGCAGTCCGGCGCAAAAGCCTACCTGGTGAACACCGGTTGGAACGGCACCGGCAAGCGTATCTCCATCAAGGATACCCGCGGTATTATCGACGCTATCCTCGACGGTTCTATCGACAAGGCAGAAACCAAAAAGATACCGTACTTCGATTTCGAGGTTCCGACCGCTCTTCCGGGTGTGGACCCGGCAATCCTCGACCCGCGCGACACTTACGCCGACGCGGCCGAGTGGGATACCAAGGCCAAAGATCTTGCCCAGAGGTTTACCAAGAACTTCGAAAAATTCTGTGGTAACGAAACCGGTAAGAAACTCGTTGCGGCAGGTCCGAAATTGTAACAATCCGGTTATCATGCTTTAGTGACAGGGCGTCCCGACGGGGCGCCCTGTTCGTTTACCGGGTCGGGAGCTTTGTCAGACAGGCTTGGAGGATTTAAAGCCGGGCAAGGTTTGCGGAAAGCAGATGACTTTTTTGCAGCATTTGGTTATCTTTACATTTCAATAAAACGTCAGATATGAAAAGCGATAACATGCCGGTAATTATAGCCGGTCCTTGTGTTATAGAATCCGAAGAACTGCTCGACACGGTCGCCCGCGAATTGGTTAGCATCCGGGAAAAGCAGGGAGTCGACGTTATATTCAAGGCATCGTTCGACAAGGCGAACCGCACCTCGCTCGGTTCGTTCCGAGGGCCGGGGTTGGAAGAAGGCCTGCGGATGATGGCCGATATAGGTTCCCGTCACGGACTTCGGCTAACGACCGACATACATGAATCGTGGCAGGCCGGACCGGTGGGCGAAGTGGTGGACGTAATACAGATACCGGCCTTCCTTTGCCGGCAGACCGACCTTCTGGTGGCCGCGGCGCGGACCGGGAAGGTGGTCAATATTAAGAAAGCGCAGTTTCTTTCGGGCGGGGACATGAAATATCCCGCGGCGAAGGTATTGGAGTCGGGAGGAAAAGAAGTCTGGCTGACGGAGAGGGGCAACAGTTTCGGTTACAATAACCTTGTGGTGGATTTCCGCAACATCCCCGATATGGCGCTTTATGCCTCGCGTGTGGTGATGGATTGTACTCACAGCGTCCAGCGCCCCGGCGGTGCGGATGGGAAGACGGGCGGCGACCGCCGGTTCGTCCCGGCGATGGCGATGGCCGCAAAGGCTTTCGGGGCTACGGGTTACTTCCTCGAGGTTCATCCCGATCCTGACCGCGCCCTTAGCGACGGGCCAAATATGCTGCTCCTTACGGAGCTGTCCGGCCTTGTCGCGGAGCTGGTCCGTTAATCTACGGGTAGGAAAATATTATATACGGTGCCTTGAATGTCGGACGTCCATAGGAAACGGTGGACTTTTTTTTGGCATAATGAGCGAACCGAAGAATTCAAGGTATGCCATTCCGAGCACAGCGAAGAATCCACGGATATTTGTTTCCCTTATTTCAATATATGGGGGATGGAAAAGTAAATCATATCGAACGAGGGTAGATCCTTCACTTCGTTCAGGATGACATTAGGGAAAAAGACATGGCCTGTCGCGAGCGGACAGGGTCACAAATAAATGTTATCATTCTGAGCAATCTGAAGAATTCAAAGCATGTCATTCTGGGCGTAGCGAAGAATCTACAAAATTCGTTTTCCCTATTTCAATCAGTAGGGGATTCGAAAGTTAATCATATCGAACAGAGGTAGATCCTTCACTTCGTTCAGGATGACATTAGGAAAAAAGACATGGGCTGACCCGTGCTGGTAGGGTCACAAATAAACGTTGTTATTCGGAGAGAACCGAAGAATTCAAAGCATGTCATTCTGAGCGCAGCGAAGAATCTGAATTATGTAACCGGAGGTTTATCGGGCATCCCGGACTTCGTGGTCCCGAGTGGCTTATGCCTTTCGGGAACCGTAATACATGGCAAGCAGTTCACGGGCAGCGGTGAAGGGGCTGGTTCTGTTCTCGTTCACCTCCCGCTCATACGTTTCGAGGGATGACTCGACGGCCGGGTTACGGAAGAAATTTTCCCGGAGTGCCTGATCGATGGTTTCGTACATCCAGTATTTGTTCTGCCGGCGGCGGTTGCGGTCGAAATAACCGTTGGAGCGGGTAAATGCTACGTAGTCTTCGATGTCGACCCATATTTCGTTTAGTCCGTTTCCTTCCACCGAGGAACATGTCACCACGTTGGGACGCCTTCCTGATTCGGGCATCGGAAAGAGCATCAGTGCGTTTTGTATCTGTGATTTGGCAAGATCGGCCTTATGCTTGTTGGCACCGTCGGCTTTGGTGATTGCCACCAGGTCGGCCATCTCCATGATGCCGCGTTTTATGCCTTGCAACTCGTCGCCGGCACCCGATATCTGCAACATCATAAACATGTCGACCATCGAATGGACGGCGGTTTCGGACTGGCCCACACCAACCGTCTCTATAAATATAACATCGAATCCGGCGGCTTCGCAAAGCACGATAGTTTCGCGCGTCTTACGCGCCACCCCACCCAGCGACCCGGCCGACGGGGAGGGGCGGATAAAAATATTCGGGTTGGCCGAAATGCTCTCCATCCGGGTCTTGTCGCCCAATATCGAACCGCCGCTGCGCTGCGAACTGGGGTCGATTGCGAGGACTGCCAGCCGATGGCCCATGTTTTCCACCATACCGCCGATGGCTTCGATAAAGGTGGATTTGCCGGCACCGGGAACTCCCGTTATGCCTATCCGTACCGATTTCCCGGCATAGGGGAGGCACCGCTCGATAATGTCCTGCGCTTTACCGTAATGGACGGGGTTCTGGCTCTCTATAAGGGTGATGGCCTGCGACAGCACTGTGATATTGCGTGCTGTTATCCCCGCTACGAAGTCGTCCACCGACAACTCTTTCTTGCGGACTTTACGGAAATAAGGGTTGACGGTGGGTACGTCCTCCACACCCCGCGAAACTTCGAGCGCGCTGTCGTGGTGCTCATCCTTATGGTGATGCTCGAAATGGTCTATTTTCGTAAACATAAAAATCAATAGTTAATACCGAAGCCTCGGGTTAACCGGCTTTCCGTAAAAGTACGGGGCCGTGAAGCCCGCCTGACCCTCCTTTTCGCGGACTAATTTAACAACCGCCCTATTTCGTCGGCCGTTAGCGACGACGGGTTACCGAACCACAAAACCTTACCCCGCCCGTCTATAAGGACGCTGAAGGGGACATACCTTACCCCGAATCCATCGAACGTGCGGCTGCCGTCGTCGATTGCGGCAAAATAGGTGCCGCGACGGCCGAGGGCCTGCATAACTCCCGCCGGAGGCTCTTTGGCAAGGACGATTACGCAAAGGCCGGATTCAAAGCGTTTGGCGGTGGACTCGATATCGGAAACCCTCGATGTACATTGCGGACTTCCGGAGTGGAAGAACTCTATAAGTTTCGGCTTATTTTCGGCCGGCGGGTTGTCCCACAGCCATTCGGATACCCGGAGGTCCGGCGCTTTTTCGCCGATTACAAGATTCTGTGCGCCTGCCCATAAGGTGCAGAGCAGAGCTGCGCAAATGGTTGTCAGTTTCTTCATAGTCAGCTCCTTGTTCGGGTAAGGGAGTTGTCCGGGAACATCCCCGGACAGGCTTGTTGTCTACGCGAAGATATGAAAATATATTTAACGTATTGGCACCCGGCCGTCAGTAACCCGGGAGCGCTTTACGGTCGCCGCCGGAAGGGTCCCGAAATAGTTGTCCCGAAGGCAGGATTTATTGTTAAAAAATTCACGCTAAATTAAAATATTCTCGAAAATAGATTGTACTTTTGTGGATTAGCCGCTGTCAGGGGCGGAATTTTCCGGAAAATCAATAATAAATTCAATAATAAAATGAAAGTCTCTCACATCGAACACATCGGTATTGCAGTGAAAAGTCTCGACGAGGCGATACCCTATTATGAAAACGTACTCGGTTTGAAGTGTTACAACATCGAAGAAGTGGCGGACCAGAAGGTACGGACTGCGTTCTTTAAGGTCGGTGACGTAAAGATCGAATTGCTGGAATCTACCTCTGAAGACGGTACGGTCGCCAAATTCATCGAGAAACGCGGACAGGGAGTCCACCATGTGGCATTCGCGGTAGAGGGAATAGAGAGCGCTCTCGCTGAAGTGAGTGAAAAGGGTGTGGAACTTATAGACAAGGCCCCGCGCAAGGGAGCCGAAGGTCTGGATATAGCCTTCCTGCATCCCAAGTCGACGTTCGGTGTGCTTACCGAGCTTTGCGAAGACAACAACGATTAATCCCCTTTGGACTTTACGGCACCTGTCGTTCCGTGGTTCCAGCCCCGGCATACGGTTTGAAGGACAGGAAATCAAATAACAAACTATATATATGAGCAACAATCTGGATAAAGTACAGGAATTGATCGACCACCGCGAGAAGGCCAAACTCGGAGGGGGGCAGAAAAGGATCGATTCACAGCATAATAAAGGAAAATATACGGCGCGCGAACGTATCGAAATGCTCCTGGACGAGGGTAGTTTCGAAGAGTTCGACATGTTCGTGACGCACCGCTGCACCAATTTCGGTATCGACGGCGAGAGTTATTTCGGCGACGGGGTGGTGACGGGTTACGGCACCATCGACGGGAGGCTCGTCTACGTCTACGCGCAGGACTTCACCGTTTTCGGAGGTTCGCTGTCGGAAACTATGGCCGCTAAGATTTGTAAGGTTATGGATATGGCCATGAAGAACGGAGCACCGGTTATCGGCCTTAACGATTCGGGCGGTGCGCGTATCCAGGAGGGCGTAAACGCTCTTGCGGGGTATGCGGAAATTTTCCAGCGCAATATCCTCGCTTCGGGGGTTATACCGCAGATATCGGCGATACTTGGTCCGTGTGCGGGCGGCGCGGTTTATTCGCCGGCCCTGACCGACTTTATCCTGATGAAGAAGAATACCAGCTACATGTTCCTCACCGGTCCGAAGGTCGTCAAGACCGTGACGGGCGAGGACGTTACGCAGGAGCAGCTCGGCGGCGCTTCCATCCACTCAACAAAATCGGGCGTGACGCACTTCGTTATCGACGAGGAGGAGGAGGGAATGCGGGTAATACGCCAGCTTATAAGTTATATGCCGCAGAACAACTGCGAGGATGCCCCGCTGGCTATATGCACCGACAGGATAGACAGGGCGGAGGATGTGCTGAACGAGATTATTCCCGACAACCCCAATAAACCGTACGATATGTACGAGGTTATCAAGGCTATAGTGGACAACGGCGAGTTCCTCGAATCCCAGAAGGCGTATGCGCCGAATATAATCACCTGCTTCGCGCGGTTCAACGGGCAGAGCGTGGGGATTGTGGCCAACCAGCCTAAATATCTGGCCGGAGTGCTGGATATTAACGCTTCAAGGAAAGCTGCTCGTTTCGTAAGGTTCTGCGACGCGTTCAATATACCGCTGGTTACGCTGGTGGACGTGCCGGGCTTTCTCCCGGGAACGGGCCAGGAGTACGGCGGGGTTATTATCCACGGTGCAAAACTACTGTTCGCATACGGAGAAGCCACGGTGCCGAAGGTGACGGTGACCCTGCGTAAGTCTTACGGGGGTGCGTATTGTGTGATGAGTTCGAAACACCTTCGCGGGGACCTGAACTATGCGTGGCCGACAGCGGAGATTGCCGTGATGGGTCCTTCGGGTGCTATCGAGGTACTCTCGTCCAAAGAGATTGCCGCGGTGGAAGACCCCGAAAAGAAGGCGGCTCTCATCGCCGAGAAGGAAGACGAGTACCGCAAGCAGTTTGCCAACCCTTACAATGCGGCCAAATACGGCTACATCGACGATGTGATTGAACCGCGCAATACCCGTTTCCGCGTAATCCGGGCGCTCCAGTCGCTGTCTACCAAACGCGTGGTTAACCCGGCTAAGAAACACGATAATATCCCTCTCTGAGATGATGGCAAGGAAATTCCTGATCTCCGTCCTGATGGCTCTGGCAGTGCTGAGCGCATCCGCACAGCACACATCGGAACTGAGGATAAACGAAATATTGGTAAAGAACGTCGATAACTATGTCGACGACTACGGTCACCGCTCCTCGTGGGTGGAGATACATAACACCAGCCACTCGACCATCGACATCGGGGGTTGTTACCTACGTGTGACGGCCGGCGGGCAGGAGACTATGTACCGTATACCGACGGGGGATCCCAAAACGAAGGTTTCGCCGCTGGGGTACATTATTTTCTTCTGCGAAGGTACCGGGACTAAGGGAACCCTCTATACGAACTTTACGCTGGAGGATGCGGAGTCGATAGCCCTGCTTAACGCCAGTGGCAAAGGTGTTATCGACGAGGTGCTGATTGATTACAATTCGCAGTTACCCGACGTATCTATCGGGTATATGACAACGGCCGACGGCACTGAGAAATTTATGGTTCTGCCGCGGACGACTCCTAATGCTACGAACGATACCGAACCTATTGTGGCCCGTCACGAGCGTTTCCGGCAGATGGACCCTCACGGGATTATCATGGCCGTGACCGCCATTATGGTTGTCATATCGGTGTTATTGATTCTTTTTATCTGCTTCAAGCTGCTTGGTAATTATATGGTCGGGTTGGCCCGGAGGAAGGACAAAGCCTCCAAAGCTGCCAAATCGGGAGAGGGTACGGTTTCGGAAGAAGATGGCCGGAATTATGAAAGCCCCAATACGGGCGACGAAATCGCCGCAATCGCCATGGCCCTCCAGATGTTCCGGGAGGAGCTGCACGACAAGGAATCGTCGGTTCTCACCATCAACCGCGTAGCAAGGGCATACTCGCCGTGGAGTTCTAAAATATACGGCCTCAGGCAGTTCAATAAAAAATAAAGACATTACCGGTTATGAAAGAATATAACTTCAGGATAAACGGGAACGAATACCACGTTTCCATCGAGAAAGTAGACGATACCACCGCCGAAGTCCTGGTAAACGGGGCTTCATTCAGCGTGGAGTTCGAAGGGGAGGGCAAGCCCCGGCAGGAGAAACTGACTCAGGTGGCACCCATACCCAATTCCACTCCGGCCGAGCGTCCGCAGGTGGCCAAACCGGCCGTTGCCGCAACACCGGCCAGCGGAGTGAAAAGCCCCCTCCCGGGTGTGATACTGGATATCCGGGTAAATGTGGGCGATACCATCAAAGTCGGCCAGCACCTGTTGGTGCTTGAAGCCATGAAGATGGAGAACAATATAGATTCCGACCGGGAAGGCGTAGTTAAATCGATCAATGTTTCCAAGGGCGATTCGGTGCTCGAAGGGGACCTTCTCTTAACCATTGAATAATTATGCTCGCAGAAGTTACTAATAGCGGTTTTTCGTTCTTGCTGGGTAATCTCAGGGACTTCCTGAGCCTTACCTCGTTTGCCAACTTCACGTTAGGCCACGCGGTGATGATAGGGGTCGGCATCCTGTTCATCTTTCTGGCCATCCGCTACAAGTTCGAACCCATGCTGCTGCTGCCTATCGGATTCGGAATCATCATAGGTAACATACCTTTCGTACCGGGAACCGAGGTGGGCATATATGAGGACGGTTCCGTGCTCAACTACCTCTATTTCGGGGTAGGTAAAGGTGTCTACCCGCCCCTTATATTTCTGGGTATAGGCGCTATGACGGATTTCTCAGCCCTGATTTCCAACCCTAAATTGATGCTGATAGGGGCGGCGGCTCAGATAGGGATATTCGCCGCATACGCAGCCGCCCTCCATATGGGTTTCTCCGCGGCCGAAGCCGGTTCGATAGGTATTATCGGTGGTGCCGACGGTCCGACCGCAATATTCCTCACCTCGAAACTGGCTCCCGATTTCCTCGGCGCTGTAGCAATTTCGGCATATTCCTATATGGCCATGGTGCCGCTTATCCAGCCTGTGGTAATGCGGATGCTGACGACCAAACACGAGAGGGTTATTAAAATGAAACCGCCCCGCCCCGTATCGCAGAGGGAAAAGATTTTCTTCCCGATTATAGGGGTTCTGCTCACTACCTTCATAGTTCCGACTGCGGTACCGCTGCTGGGTATGCTGTTCCTTGGAAACCTGCTCAAGGAGAGCGGGGTTACAAAGCGTCTTGCGGTAACAGCCAGCGGTCCGATGATCGATATCGTGACCATACTCATCGGTCTTACTGTAGGAGCGTCCACTCAGGCTACAACTTTCCTTACGCCCAAATCGCTGTTTATTTTCTTCCTGGGTGCATGTTCTTTCTTCGTGGCCACTATGGGCGGAGTGCTGATGGTGAAATTTATGAACCTGTTCCTTAAGCCGGGTAATAAGATTAATCCGCTTATCGGTAACGCGGGGGTGTCGGCCGTTCCGGCCGCAGCACGGGTGTCGCAGGATATGGGGCTTAAGTACGACCGGTCAAACTACCTGCTGATGCATGCGATGGGCCCGAATGTGGCCGGTGTAATAGGTAGTGCAGTTGCCGCAGGGATACTGCTGGGCTTCCTTACCTGATTCTTCCGGACAATATTTATACGGGGCGGCAAAATTATTTATGTCGCCCCGTATTTTTTTGGAGCTGCAGGAGGCTGGTCGGTAACAATAACGGATTGCGGGGAAGTTATGCGCATCTTGTTGTAAGAAACGGTGGAAACTATTTCAGCACTCGGGAATTTTGCCTATCTTTGGCGGTTGACAGCGGCCGGGGCCATGAAGGGAGAGGGGAGAGCGGTGCGCCGGAAGATAACCTAAACGGATTGAATAAATATAATCATAAATAAAAATGGCAAGTTTAAACACGTTACGGACACAGGGCGGTATAATCGTATCTATTGTTATAGGTATCGCTCTAATAGCGTTCCTTATGGGGGATTTTGTGCCGCGCAGTTGTTCGGATGTAACCGTCGGTTCGATAGACAGACACAAAATCAGCTACGAAGAGTTTTTCTTCCATGCGGAGGAATATGTACAGATATCGCAGTCCATGCTCGGTAAGGAAGCTCTTACCACGGAGGAAACCGAAGTGGCAAGGAATATGGCCTGGGAATCGCTGATAGCCAAGTATGCCTATCGTCCGGGATTACAGAAACTAGGGCTTAACAATTCGGAAGCCGAGCAGATAGATATGGTGACCGGCGAGTATCTCTCGCCGATAATCACCGGTAATTTTATTAACCAGCAGACGGGCCTTTACGAACCTGCCATTCTGAGTAATTTTATCGAGAGGATAGCATTCGATCCGACCGGCCGGCTCCAGAACTTCTGGAACTACACTAAGGAACAGATGAACGACCAGCGGAGTATGAACAAATATTTCGCTCTCGTGGAGCAGGGGGTTTATATAACCGACCTCGAGGTTCAGGCCGGTATAGCGGCTGTAAATAACAGCTACGACGTGAGGATTGTCGGCAAGGAGTATTCGAGCGTTGCCGACAGCCTGGTTACGATAACCTCGGCCGACATAAGGACATATTACAACGCCCACAAGGAGCGTTTCAAACAGGTTCCGTCGAGGGATATCGAATATGTGATTTTCGACATGCTTCCTTCAGACCAGGATTATCTCGAGGCCGAGAAGTTTATCACAACGCTCGCGGAAGAGTTCGCGGTGGACGAGAACCCGATGCAGTACGCGCTGCTCAACTCGCAGGTTACCCCCAACCAGATGTACCTTAAGGAGTCGCAGATAGACGGCGCTATCGCCGCCGCGGTTTTCAATAACCCCGATGCGATGTACGGCCCGGAACTCAGCGGCGACGTCTACACTATGGCAAGGCTGGCCGACACCAAAATGATGCCCGACGAGATAGGCGCAAAGCACATCCTTCTCACCTACGCGCAGAGGGAACTGGCAGACAGTCTGGTACAGGCCATCAGGCAGGGCGCCGATTTCGAGATGCTGGCATACGAATATTCCATGGACCCGTCCGCACGAATGAACGGCGGCAACCTGGGTGAATTCGCCCCGGAACAGATGGTGCCGGAGTTCAGCAACCCGCTTATGGACGCCCGTGTCGGGGATGTGTTTACGGTCGATACCGATTTCGGAATACATGTGGTTCAGCTGACCAAGAAGAGCGAGCCGGTGCGTAAGGCCCAGATAGCGACAATAAGGTATAAGGTCGACCCGAGTCAGGCTACACAGAACGCAATATACGCTGAAGCAAGCAGGTTCCTGTCAAGTGCTGCCGGCTCGTACGATAATTTCAAAAAGGCGGCTACCGAAGGCGCACTGTCGGTAAGGATTGCCCGCCGGGTGACTATGACCGACCGGGCGGTGAACGGCCTGGACGACTCGCGCGAATTGGTAAGATGGGCGTTCGACAGCAAGAAGGGCGAAGTGTCGGATATTAAAGAGATAGGCGGAGGCGATTATATTATCGCGGCCCTTACCGAAGTTCGTAACGACGAATATGCGAAACCGGAAGAAGCAGCCGACCAGATACGCCAGTCGCTGTTGAAAGAGAAGAAAGCAGACGCGATTATTGCCGGCATCAGCGGTTCGACACTCGACCAGGTGGCTTCGGAGTTCGGCAATGAGCCTACCGAAGCCGAAGGCATTTCGTTCGGGACATTCCTCGTGGACGGAATCGGAGTCGATTACAGGCTGGTGGGTGCTATTACGGCAGGTCGTCCGGGTGTCCTTTCAAAACCGGTGAGGGGAGATTCGGGGGTTTACCTCTATGAAATTACCGATATGACCGAGGCCGAGGATGCCAACGAGGAGAGCGAGCGGGTACGCCTTGAAGCCGCCGCATCGTCTTACCTCGGCGAAAGGCTCGCTCAGGCAATGGGCGAGGGCGCCAACGTGAAGGACAACCGTGTGAGGTATTTCTGATAGTCGTTGAAGAGAGAAAAACAGCCTGCCCCCGAAAAAGGGCAGGCTGTTTTCGTTTTTAAGGTGTATAACACCCGGGGGAACATACTGCCCGGCGTTTATTTTTTAAACGCCCGGTCGAGTTCACGCTTTACGTCCTTTTCTTTGATGTATTCCCGTTTATCGAAGCTCTTGCGGCCGCGGGCCAGACCGATAACCGCTTTGGCCAGCCCCCTGTCGTTGATAAAGACGCGCATCCCGACTACGGTCAGGCCTTTGTCCTGCAAAGCCCGCGCGATTTTGGATATCTCCCGCTTGTGAAGCAGCAGTTTGCGGTCGCGTTTGGGCTGGTGGTTATTATATGTTCCCCAATGGTAGTCGGATATGTTCAGTCCGCGGATAAATATCTCCCCACGGTCCACATAACAGTAGCAGTCGACCATCGAGGCTTTCCCGAGACGCAGGGATTTGATTTCGGTCCCGGTGAGCACGATGCCGGCCGTCCACGTTTCGAGTATCTCGTAATCGAACGTGGCGCGTTTGTTCTTTATATTTATATTTCGGTAATCCGGCATGACAGGGCGCAAAGATAACTAAATTTACGGGAGGTCATAACATCCCGAGGACCTTCTCTATCTGGCGCCGACTTTCGGGAATACCCGGTATTTGGTACGGTGTGGCCATGAAATAGTAAAAGTTACTCCAGACGGGATCGAGCATATCCGTCTCCAGAAGATATATATTCTGTTCCATGACGCAGTTGTAGAATGCATCCAATTTCCTTCTGAAGTATTCGTCTGTATCGTATTTTACTTCTTCGAGCAGTTTATAGCATTTCGCCAGTTCGCGGAATTGTTCCTGGTCTCTGACCGTATTCATCATACCGGAGGCCTTGAGGGTTTCATAGGCGCTCGAAGAATAGGTCATCGTAGGGTTGTGGTCGAATACCGTTATACGTCCTTTATAATAAGACGCTTCCTGTACGGAATCCCAATCGTGGTGTTCCGGCTCTTTGGTTAACAAATACATTGAAAGTTCGTAGGTGGTATCGAAATATTTATCGAGATTTTCAACTATCTCGAGATTCTCCACCAGTTCCAGCCGGATTGCTGCCATATGGCCTTTCAATGTTTTTTTATCCTTACTGTGGCTTATCCAGCCGCTTACCGCGAACGATACCGCGATGCCGGCTACGATAACTATAAAATCCCAGAAGTACCGCCCGGCATTCCTGCGCCACCGCCTGCTCCGGCGTGCGGTCGTAGTTTCCGTTTCCTGGTTCGGGTTCTGATCCATTTCTTCCATTGTTTTTATGTTTAGGTAGTGGTTCTTCAATTCCGGCGTTTCCGTAAAATTAATGCTTATCAGAAATAATACCCTAAATTGGCGTAAACCCCGACTTTACTGGTCCGGTTCGACCAGTCGATTATAAGGTCGATTGGGCCGACTATGGTATTCACCGAACCCGCTATGCCGACTCCCCATACGTCGCGCCCTTTCAGTATATCGTAGAAGTTTCCCGCTTCTTTCAGGTAGTTGGATTTGAGCGAAATAAAATATTTGGAACCGATTCTACCCCGGATATCGAACCGGGCTCCCAGCACGGCGTTTTCGAATGTTTCGAACCTCTGGATTCCTATGAACGGCATCTGTTGGGTAAGGTACCGCCCTGCTATCGATCCGCCGAGGATGTTCGCCGTTGGGAATGCTATATTATTCCCTATCAGGACGCGGGAGAATACACCCGGTATAAAAGTCACCCGGCGGTTCATCGATAAAGGGGCGAAAAAGTCGACATGGACCGCGCTGTAAAGCGGGTCGCCGTGGTAATTGACAAGGTTGGATGTGAAAATGGTGTAATCTGCCCGGAAACTTATTCCTCGGTTGGGATTATACCGCCGGTCGAGGGTCTCGTACTGGGCGGAGGCATAGTAATGGAAAATCCCCTCCGAACGCGCTCGCAGTTCGAAATCGGGTACGCTCAGTGCATTTCGCAGGTCGAAGTATTCGTAGCGGACACCGGCCCCTATTTTGAAATTGCTCAACCGGATATTCGAAAAATTGAGGTCGAATATATGCTGGTCGAAATCGAGGTTACTCAGTTTGTCGCCGTTACGGTAGAGGTTCAGGCTGTTGTATTTGAACATATACGAGAGGGTCATCTTCCGCTCGGTCTCGTTACCGAGGATATAGGAACCCTTGATATAAGGGTTTTCGCTCAGCCGGGCCGTGAAATCGAAATGGGAATTGGACATCTGGTTGGCTGCCAGTTTTACGTTCAGCAGTAATGCTGCCATCTCTTCGGTGTCGAACCGGAAACCGAGGCTTACCGAGTTGCGCGTGCTCTCCTTCACCATAAAAATAAGGTCGTAAGGGGCGTTGCCGTCGAGACGGTAATTGACTTCGGTCAGCGTGCCGGTACCCTGAAGTTTCTCCACCGCAAGCTGTATTTCGCTCGGTTTCACGAATGTGCTGTCCCTGAGGCCGGTAATACGGCGCAGGGCTTTCTCCTTCTGGTACTGGAGGCCTTCGAACTTAATCATGTTGAGAGGCAACTCCTGATCCAGTTCGATGGGTTCCCGTTCCGGGGGAGTGTAACCCGGCTCCAGACCTATGACCGGGCGCAGGGCCATCAGTTCGCCGAATTTCTCGTATGCCGCCCTCTCGCCCCTCACCAGCAGGGTGTCAATTGCCTCGGGGTTAAAACTCCCGGCCCCGTAACCTTTTATGTCTGGCTTGATATTGACATCCACCAGGGGGACGTTTTTCTTGTACTCCTCGACGCCGGTGAAGTAGGTAAGCTGGTTGAACATATCACCGAGGGTGACTATTTCCTCGGCCGTCCTTCCTCCGGCCGTAACGTCCACGCCTATTATTATTTCGGCTCCCATGGCCTTGACCACGTCCGCCGGGTAATTGTTGGTTATCCCCCCGTCAATTAGTACCATCTCATCCATACGGACAGGCTCGAACGCTCCGGGGATGGACATGCTTGCACGGATAGAGCGGGCGAGGTACCCTTGGTCGAGGGTCACGGTGTTGCCCGAAACCATATCGAAGGCCACGCAGGAGAACGGTATGGGAAGGGTGCAGAACGATATCGAGTCGTGGTAGCCGATGGTAAGCTCGGTCAACAGGTTGTAGGCGTTATTCCCGCCGACCAGCCCGGAGGGGAGTTGGAATTTTTTCTGGTTAGTGAGCGGAACGGTGATGATATACTTTTCCGACAGTTCCTTTGCCGAGAAAGTGAGGTTGCGCCGGGATACCCGGTCGCTGAGGAGTTCGGTCCAGTTCTGGGTCCGGACAAGAGAGTCGAGCGTCTGCACGTCGTATCCCACCGCGTAAAGGCCCCCGATTATAGCTCCCATACTGGTCCCGGCTATGTAATCTATCGGTATCCCGGCCTCCTCAATAACCTTGAGCGCCGAGATGTGTGCGACGCCCTTTGCGCCACCGCCGCTCAGCACGACGCCTACCTTCTTCCGCTGTGCCGTGGCCCCTGTTAAAACCAGCATGAAGGCGAAAATTAGGATGGTGATACGGATAATTTTTTTCATAACAATATTTTTGTGACGGGCTATTTCCCTGGCGGTGCGGCGGGGCTTCCGGACCGACAATCAATCGCCGATCAATTATAAAATCAGCCTCGAAAGTTTCCGGGCGATCGCCATCCTCTCCTTGTTGAGGGTGGTGATACGGAAGGTCAGTTCCGAGAGTTCCTGGTCGGACAGCGATTCGTCGGAGAGTTTTCCGCGGAGTTCCGATATAATGTTCTCGATGGCCTTGGATTTATAGAGAATAACGGTGCGCGGTACCGATTCCGACAGTTTGTCTTCCTCGCTTTCCACCACTACGTCGAATTTTTTCCAGAGTTTGCTCACTATGTAGTTGTCGCTCTCGGTGAGGATATCGACTGCGGTATTGCAGACCGCCGGGTCGGGATGGTTAATGAAGTTGTGCATCCCGATGGAGTAAACTTCCTCGTCGTCGCGGTCGTTCTCCTCGGCATCGAGCCGGGCCCGGTTGTATAGGTCGAGATAGGTTTCGTACAACTTGCGGTAACGCGCATCGCGGAACACCAGCCCGTTCGCTTCAATGTCGTTGATTATTGTCTCGGCTACGTTGAACTTCACCACATTGCGACCCTCCTTATAGTCGAAATACTTCCCGCCGTATTTCAGCAAATATTTGACCAGTTCTTTTTCCAATTCCTCTATGGCGCTGCCTGCGGTAACGGTTCCGCTGTGGTGGAAAGAGGAATCCGGCATTGAAGAGATTCTCTCCTCAGCACGGTTGACCCGCTCGTGGCTGCGGATAAATTCACGGGTCTGCCTGTCGGTGTCGTGCGATATCCGTTTGCGGGCCACTTCCGACGCCAGCACCTCGTGCGGTACATCCATGCTCGCCGCAGTCTGCTTAATGTAGAGCGACCGCATTATCGGGTCGGGAATGACAGCGACCGAAGCGACAATTTCATTTATCAGCCCGGCTTTCTTTATAGGGTCGTTCCCCGCCCCTTCGAGCAGCACACGTGTTTTGAACGTAATGAAATCCTCCTCGTTTGACCGGATATACTCCTTCAGCTCCACTGCGGAGTGGCTGCGCGCGAAAGAATCGGGGTCCTCATCCGGCGGGAGGGGTACGATGCGTACGTTCATTCCTTCGTTGAGGATAAGGTCGATGCCGCGCATGGAAGCCTTGATTCCCGCGCTGTCGCCGTCGAAGATTACCGTTATGTTCCGCGTGAACCGCGAAATCAGCCGTATCTGCTCCACCGTCAACGCCGTGCCGGAAGAGGCGACCACGTTCTCGACACCCGCCTGGTGCATCGAAATGACGTCCGTGTAGCCCTCGACAAGTATACAGCAATCCTCCTGCGTGACGGCCTTCTTCGCGAAGAACAGTCCGTACAGAACGTTTCCCTTATGGTATATTTCGCTTTCGGGCGAGTTGACGTATTTGGCTACCTTCTTGTCGATGCGGAGGGTCCGGCCCCCGAACGCTATCACTCGTCCGCTTACCGAATGCACCGGGAATATTACCCGGTCGTAGAACCTGTCGTAAAGCGTACCGTTCTCCCGCTCTCCGCACAACCCGGTCGATATAAGGAAACTGTCCTTATAGCCGGCCGCTTTGGCTGCCGTGGCGAATTTATCGCCCCGGGGCGGGCAATATCCCAGCCCGAATTTATTTATGGTCCCGTCCGACAGGCCCCGCTGGCGGAAATATCCCAACCCTATGCTTCGCCCCTCGTCGCTCTCCCAAAGTGTTTTGCGGAACCAGTCGGCGGCGAAGGAGGTCGCCACCATCATGCTCTCGCGGTCGTCGTTGCGCTTCTCTTCTTCGGGGCTGAGTTCGCGTTCCTGAACTTCTATACCGTATTTCCGGGCGACGTACTTGAGCGCTTCGGGATAGCTCATACCCTCGTGCTCCATAACGAACGTCACCGCATTGCCGCCCTTGCCGCATCCGAAGCATTTGAAAAGCCCTTTGGACGGCGAGACGACGAACGAGGGTGTCTTCTCGTTGTGGAACGGACAGCAGGCCTGGTAGTTCACACCCTTTTTGCGCAGGGATATGAAGTCACTGACCACCTCCACAATGTCGGCGGCCGAATAAATCCGGTCTACTGTCAAACGGTCGATCATAACAGGATGTAAAGATAGCAAGAAGTTGCCGAAGCGTTATGCTCCGGACTGCCATAAAATTGTTCCATTAGCCGATACGCCGGCAGTAAGCCAGTGGCTAATATTGAAATAATAATTATTTAGTAGCTTACTGAATGACGGAAATTCTTGCTAAGTGGTTATTTTTGGAACCTGATAGGTAGGAAGTCAACGCAGTTCAGAGGGAACTTGTCCTATCGGGGAAAGTAACCTCCGGTATGCCGGGGAGGCTCAAAGAAAGATGCGAAAAATCCTATGACGCCGCAACCAGCTATACCGGAGGGTATTTCTATCCTCCGAACGGCGTCATTACAGGATTTTTCGCAAAGGCAAAATTATAATAAAAAATACAATAAACACGATAAACTCCTATCTTTTCTGGTTACTTTTTTGCCGTAATTGACACTCAGTATCATATCTCCGGCACTCCTCCCAATTATAGTGCCGGATTCCTTCCGGCAATAATAGATAATCAGCCCTGATAAAATATTCAATTCGTTGGAAGTAAGCCCGGTTATTGCATTCCACCCCCGCGTACAGGACGGTGCCGTTATCGGCCTCCACGGGGGTCGCCCCCGGGAGGGAATTTGTATCCGGCCTTACACCCTTTTTACCGAAGCAATTTTATAACTTTGCAGAATGGATTTTAAGCTGGTTTCAGATTACAGACCGACGGGCGACCAGCCCGAAGCCATTGCGGAACTCGTCTCAACGATAAGGGGTCACAGCGGGCATAACACCCTGCTGGGCGTAACCGGGTCGGGCAAGACGTTCACCGTGGCTAATGTAATCGAGGAACTTCAGCGTCCCACTCTCGTGCTGAGCCATAACAAGACCCTCGCGGCGCAGCTCTACGGCGAGTTCAAAGGCTTCTTTCCGGACAATGCGGTTGAGTATTTCGTCTCGTATTACGATTATTACCAGCCCGAAGCCTACCTCCCCACCAGCGATACCTACATAGAGAAGGACCTCTCGATAAACGAGGAGATTGAACAGATGCGGCTCAAAACTACCTCCTCGCTGCTATCCGGCCGCAGGGATATAATAGTCGTTTCCAGCGTGTCGTGCCTCTACGGTATTGGAAACCCCCAGGATTTCAAAGCAACCTCGGTAAGACTCGAACAGGGTCAGGTAGTGAGCCGTAAAAAAGTCCTTTACCAACTTGTGGAGGGATTGTACACCCGCACCGAACACGATCTGGACCGCGGCACTTTCAGGCTAAACGGCGAAACCCTCGACATAAGGCTCGCATACGGGGACATGTGCTACCGGATAATGTTCTACGACGACGAAATCGAAGCTATCTACACTATCAACCCAGTGAGTGGAAACACCACGGGAACCGTGGACAGGGCTATCGTCTATCCGGCCAATATGTTTGTCACCACTAAGGAGAGGATAAACAGCGCCATCTCCCAGATACAGGACGACCTTGTTAAGCAAATAGAATTCTTCCGGAAATCCGGCCGTACCAATGAGGCCAACCGAATAAAGCAGAGGGTGGAGTTCGACCTCGAAATGATAAAAGAGCTGGGGTACTGTTCGGGTATAGAGAACTATTCCCGCTATTTCGACGGCCGGCCGCCGGGTACGCGGCCGTTCTGCCTGCTCGACTATTTCCCGGAAGATTATCTTTTGGTAATCGACGAGAGCCACGTGACTATACCCCAGATTAGGGCCATGTACGGAGGCGACCGCTCCCGAAAGGAGAACCTCGTGGAATTCGGTTACCGGCTCCCGGCCGCTATCGACAACCGTCCGCTGAAGTTCGACGAGTTCGAGGCTTTGATGGGGGACACCATTTACGTAAGCGCCACCCCTGCCGACTACGAGCTAATCCGCTCGGAGGGCGCGGTGGTGGAGCAGCTAATACGTCCCACCGGTCTTGTCGACCCGCCGCTCCAGGTCCGGATAACCGACAACCAGATAGACGACCTGATGGAAGAGATAAACCGGCGGGTCAAAATCGAGGAGAAGGTGCTGGTAACGACCCTCACCAAGCGCATGGCCGAGGAGTTGTCGAAGTACTTCGACCGCGTGGGAATACGTAACCGGTATATCCATTCCGACATAGAAACGCTCGAGAGGGTGCAGATTCTCGACGATTTGCGCTCGGGATTGTTCGACGTCCTGATCGGGGTGAATCTTCTGCGGGAGGGCCTCGACCTGCCGGAAGTGTCGCTGGTTGCCATTATGGACGCCGACAAGGAGGGATTCCTGCGCAGCGAACGGTCGCTGACGCAGACCGCCGGCCGTGCCGCGCGGCATGCTAACGGCAACGTTATAATGTATGCCGAGAAGCGCACCGATTCCATGGCTATGGCCATCATGGAGAGTAACCGTCGCAGGGAGAAGCAGATTGCCTACAACATGAAGAACAAGATGATTCCCCGGGCTGCGCATAAGAGTACCCGTTCGGTGCTCGGGGGTGAGAGGGGCGATTCCGCTAACGTGCTTTATCCGACCGGCGCACCGATTTCGATGGCGGCCGAATTCCAGGCGGCATACAACAATATACCCTCCGTCGAGACGGGCATAGCCAAGGCCCGCGAAATGATGGAGAAGGCTGCCCGGGAGTTGGATTTCATGGAAGCCGCCAAATACCGCGACCTGATGTACGCCTTGCAGGAGAAGTTGAACGAAATGAAAAAGAAATGAGTTCCTTTTTCCGCCAGCTGACCGGAGCCATAGACTTCTTTTACAAGCCGTTCCGCAGATTCTTACCCCTGCAGACATTCCGGTACGGAATGAGCGGCGGGTTAAACCTCGTGCTCGACACGGTTCTCTATTTCATCGCCTTCCATTACATATTCCATAAGCAGTTCCTTGACCTCGGTTTCGTCGTAGTGTCGCCGCACATAGCGGCTCTGTGCGTGGTGTTCCCGATTACGTTCTTCAACGGCTTCCTGCTCAACAAGTACGTGGCATTCAGGATGTCGCCCGTACGGGGGCGGGTACAGCTTTTCCGGTACGGCTTGTCGGTGTCAGGGGCGCTGATAGCTAACTACGCGCTTATGAAATTGTTCGTGGAGACAATCCATTTCTATCCCACACCGTCGAAGGCTATGATTAATGTTATCGTCACGGTTTACAGCTACCTGATGCAGAAGTATTTCACATTCAGGGGATGCAGTGAAGAGTAATAAAGCTGACTATAATCAATTATAAGATGAGATATATTACATCGATAATTTTCTTTCTCTCTGTTGTCTCATACGCAAAAGGACAAAATGTTTCTGACTTCGGGCTTACCGTCGGTACGGAATTTCATTATGAGAGTTTCAGTAGACTTAACGGTCTTCTCTCCGGTGAAGGAGTGCCAAAAACAGACAACCTGACAGATAAGAGCTATATCGGGGCCTATTACCGTAATGGCAGAACGCAATACCGTATTACGGCGGATTATTACACTACCGAAAAAACCAGATCCGGTAGCTACTCCAATAAAATGAAGGGCTGGGGTATTACAGCCACGTATGGATATAACCTACTCGATACGGAGCGTAAAAGTTCGCTCCTGCCGTTCGTTTCGGCAGGCTGGCGCCGTGCCGCGGTTAAGGTTGCCGGGGATGAATATAAATCGTCAGCCCTTATTTTCAATGCCGGGCTGGAATATGTATTTCGTGTCTTTACCATTAAGGAAACTCCGGTGGAAATGGGCTTATCCGCCGGTGCCGACCTAAAAGCCGTTCAGGGCAAATGGAGTTCCGATATTTCAAGGGAAAATCCGTGGGGAGGTTATTTCGGTTTCGCCGTACGCATAGGTATCTGAGAGCCGGGAAATAGACGGGTTCGGGAATACGGTAATAAAACGACTCCGGTGTTTACGTTCAACTAAACAGGCGGCCCTGTGAAGGGGGCCGCCTGTTCCATTATCTCGGTATAGTTGGTTACCTCGCTACCGTGGCACAGTACGTATCGTAGCGCGTGAGGACGTCGCTTACGAAAGCGAGCGTCTGTCCGCTGCCGTTGAACCGTCCGCACTTCACCGCGTCGTCGGCGAGGAATTCCGGATCGCCCTTTCGTTGTAGGAAGTAAGCTACGTCGTTCCATGAGTCGGGATTGCCGCCGTATTTGGCAGCCAGCCTGCGTGCGTCGAACACATGGCCGACGCCGCAATTATAGCATGCCAGCACTATGCCCATACGGTCGTTGTAGGTGATATTGCTGCCGAAACGGAGCATACCCTCTATTTTGCGAAGCAGCTTTGCAGCCAGCATAATGTTCACCTCGGGAACCATTGCTTCGTCAGGGTCCACGTCGAACTGTCGTGCCGTCTGCGGCATAATCTGCATCAGGCCGCGTGCACCGCGGCTGGATACGACGTCGGCGTTGAACCTGGATTCGTTGTAGGCGATGGCCGACAGGAGCCGCCAGTCGTAACCTTCGCGTTCGCACACCTCCCGCATTATCATGTCGTATTCGGAAATGGCTTTGTGGCTGCGGCCTTTACCGGTCTTTGAGGCCAGAAGATGTGCCGATCCCTTGTCGAGATAGACATAGTTGAGCTCGGCATACTCCGTGCTTTCCCGGAAACCGTCGAACCATGCGGCGAACAACCCGGCCGTTTCACCGTCCGCGGCGGTTATGGATATGCCGACCGCGTCCTCAAAGTCGGCTACGCGGCTGATACCGCGGTTGAGTGCCGTGATGAGTTGAGCCTCGCTTTTTTCACACACAAGGTAGTCGAACTCCCCGCCCCGGAGGGCGTCCACGAGGTCTACCGCGTTCCGGGAGGTCACATAGGTGCCTGAGGTGCTCACCGAGTCGAGCAGCATGTCCCACGAAGGACTGTGCCTGAACGCCGACGAAATCATAACCTTTTTGTCCTCCATTAATTCGGAGGGATAGACTTTGCCGGCCCGTCGCGCCCGTGTCGCGTCGGCAGAACGGGTAACCAGCGAGAACGTGGTTGAATAGACAGTCTCTGCGTATCCGGCACCGTCGGTGTGGCCCGTTAGGGTCGCGGCCATGTCGGCATCGCCCGCAGCAAGAAGTTCGTCGATTTCGGAGAGCGTTTTACCGGGAAGTATCTCCAGTTCCAGCCCGGAAGCGTCGGCGAACGACCTAAGCAGGTCGTACTGGTAACCGAAGTCTTCCCCTTCGATTGAGAAGTAACCGGGCATGTCGATGTCCATGGCCACCCTCAGTTTGCCGGCTTCACCGGCCGATACCTGCGGTTCCTGCGGCCCGCGGCCGGTACAGGCTGTCGTCAGAAAAATTAAAAGAACCGATCTTGAAAAGATCTTGCTTGAAAATACCATGTTTAATGGGTTTCGGGCAGCATCCGTGTGCAATGAGAGGTATGGCCGTCGTGTTAGCCTCTCCGATATGCGGCTCACCTTATAGGCTCGCCGTGTGGCCGCGGCGGACGGCAGCCGTGACCTCGAAAGGTCCGGTTGCGAAGTCCGGCCGGTAACGGCCTAATCGTAGAAACTCCAGGAAAAACCTAACTTGAATACCCGTTTGTTCTGGGCGTAGTGGGGGATTGAAAAATATGTCCTCCTGCCGAACAGGTCGTCGTTGAGGTGCTCCATCATCAGCAGGATTCGCATTCTTTTCCATTTGGCGTTAAAGAATACGTCCAGCATCGGATATTCCCCTACTTTGGTATCCCGTTGGTTGTAGAACCTTGCCGATGAAGGGTCCCAACCCGGGGCGTACCATTTGGTGTTATAACGCCCGTCTACCCCGAACTGTGCCCTGAGTACGTTACGGACGATATTGAACTCGAAAAAGTAGGAGAGGTAAGCACCGGCCAACGGCACGGGTATTATTTCCTGGGACGTGCTCCATTGCAGCATTACCCTGTGGTTGAAATGGAATCCGCCTGCGCGGAAATCCTTGCGTAGATACACACCCGAAACACTGACGCTTTCCGAGGCCTGCCGGGGAAAGAGCATCCCGTCTTCCATAACGAAGTAGATCTTGTTATTGACGACGCTCTGGTAACCTCCCAGCTCGAGCCCTGCCCAAGGCATGGTAAACTCAGCTTCTATCCGGGTTTCATTCTCCTTGTCGAACGGCTTGCCGTACAACTGGGAGACGTTCCAACTATGATGGTTGGAGTAGTACAGCTCGCTCCAGTAGTCAGGCGACCTGCGGTCGTGACTGAACCTCCCGGAGAGAGTTAGCGGTTTGTCTCTTATATATGCGCTGACCGCAAGGTCCGCGCCAATCTTTATGTCGCCGCTCCGGTAGCCGGCTAAATTGTATTCCAGGTCGCCCCCCCACGAGAGGTAACGGCGGAATTTTCCTTCCACCGAACCGTAGGCGTAGTAGCCCGTCTTTTCGGTGTTACGCGTACCCGTCAGGGCGAATTCCTGAACGTACTGGTAATAGATATGGTTATCCATTCCGATACCCGCATCGATGAGGCCGACGATGCCTTCGCGGTCGAATGGCTGTATCTGCACGAACAGCCTGTTGGATACCTTTATTTCGGCAATGGAATCGTTGGTGACGGTGGGATGGATGTTCCAGTTATGGTAATAATCCCTGCCGTCGTTGTCCTGGCTCTTGGCCCGGGTGTCGGAGTAGACACGGTGCCAGCGGCTCCATTCGAAAGAATGGCCGAAGAATACCGACGACTGGTCGGCTATCGAGAAGTCGTATTCCGTAAGTTTTTTCAAAGGCGCCCCGTACGACTGCACAACGTAAAAAGCGTTGTTCTTAATCATGTTGTAGGCGTCGTTGAGGTTGGTCGGTATTACGTCCGGCTGTTCGAATATCGAGTCGGTGAGGAAACGGTCGTCCTGGAGCCCCCCGTTCTCCCGGTTCTGTATCGTGTTGTATATGTATCCCGCGTGGATCGAATACTTTTTACCCGTGTGCGAAAATGCGGCGGAAAGGTTTTTGGCGCGGCTTTTCTGCCAGTTGTATACACCTTTGGTACCCCGGCTTTTATAGTCGATGTTGAATCCGGTCGAGGGGGAGATGTTCTGGGCATGGGTTATCCCGAAGTTCTCCTCGGCCTTCTGTTTCTGCCCGGCCGTCAGGTAGGTGAAAATTGTAAGCGGCCGTTTGACGTTGAAAAACAGCGCCCTGTCTGCGAAAATATTGTAGGCGTCGTAGGCCTGCCCGAAACTGAAGTCCTGGTAATTGGCCCGGTCGAAGTAACTGATGGGGACGGAGGCTCCCCCGAGAGGCCCCTGGTAGGCGTCGCCGACTCCTTTCCTGAGGTACGGTTCCGTTTTCTGGAACCCGTTGGTAAGGGTGTCGATAACGGCCATATTCACCTTGTTACGGAACATGTCGAGGGTCCACGCGAAATTGTCCCGGGTGCGTGTGGAGTCGTCGAAGAAGTAGGATTCCAGCGGTTTGCGTATCTTTTTCTCTTTTCTTGTCGTGTCACCCGGTTCTCCTTCTTCATCGGCGAACGGGTCCTCGTATCCGGGCAGGAAGGGATTCATGGAGGTCATGTCGTTCGTATTGCGGCCGGGCACCTGTGTATAGTCCTGCGCGAATCCCGCCGTAGAGCAAAGCAGCACCGCCAAAATGGTGCAGGCCGTGTGTAACGCCGTCGTTTTGCTCTTGGTTTCCTTGTACATGTCTCCTTCCGCTTACGGAAAATTCCGCGCAAAGTTAGTGAAATTTATTCATAAAGGCCTTTAGTCGCCTGCGGAGGCTCCCGCCGCACCTTTCCTGCACACAAGAGCGATTGCCAGAGAGACAAGTATATATCCCGCGATAATGAAAGGTATGGCTGCGATATTCCAGAGGGCCAGTGCCGCCGCGGAGAGGAAAATAAATGAGTAGCGGACCTGGTTGCCGCCCCACGAATAGTTGCTGAATTTAAGCGCGAACATCCTCAGCGGGCAGACCATAAGGTATGAAAACAGGACCGAAGCCGTTAAAATTGCGATACGGTTCACCTCCGCCTGACCGTTATCCATAAGCCAGCCGGCCGAAACGAAGAACAGGGCGCAGGCCGGTGTCGGCAGCCCGCGAAATTCCCCGGACTGGGTCTCGTCTATATTGAACCGTGCCAGCCGCAGGGCGGAGAACAGGGCGACAGAAGCCGTCAGGATACCGGGCAGGAGTTCTTCCGGCCATCCGCCCGACCACACGTACAACCGGAACAGCACTGACGACGGCACCACTCCGAAGCTGACCATGTCCGCCAGCGAGTCGAGCTGTTTGCCCAGCTCGGAATACTGCCCGGTAAGCCGTGCCGCCAGCCCGTCCGAGAAATCTAACACAGCCGCCGCCGCAACCAGCCAGAAGACAGTGGTCAGGTCGCCCCTCCACAGGCAATAGTATAGCGCAGTACAACCGCATAGAAGGTTGCCCAGGGTGAGCAGGTTCGGTAGTGTGAACATCCGTATTTTCATATCGGCACCAAAGTTACGAACAAACCGCGGATTATCTCTCTGTCGCCGCCCTTTTCCCCGATTCCGGAAAAGGATTTAGATAAGATAATGCTTTGTAATTCGATACGCTGTTATATTTTTGTTAAGTTTTATTGATACTTTTGTCGCGGTGGCCGGGGTCACCTAACCTGATAACTATGGACAGCAAAAAATATTGTGTGATCATGGCCGGAGGGGTCGGTAGCCGTTTCTGGCCGATAAGCCGTAACTCCCGTCCCAAGCAGTTCCTTGATATATTGGGAACCGGCAAGACGTTTATCCGGAGTACGTTCGAGAGGTTCCTGCCGCTGGTGCCGGTGGAGAATTTCCTGGTGGTCACCAATACCGCCTATTGCGACCTGGTATTGCGCGAAATTCCCGAGCTGGAGAGGCATCAGGTCTTATGCGAGCCGATTGGCCGGAACACCGCCCCGTGTATAGCTTACGCCGCATTCCGCCTGAGGGCGGCGGATCCGGAGGCGGTGATGATAGTGACGCCGAGCGACCACTTCGTTGTCGACGAAGCCGAGTTCAGGGAGGTGGTCTCCGAAGCGGCCGGATTTATCGACACGCACCACAGCCTTATGACCATCGGTGTGGAGCCGACCTATCCGAATACGGGATACGGTTATATACAGGTCGATAATTCCGGTCAGATGTCCGAGCAGATATACAAGGTCAAAACCTTCACCGAGAAGCCCCCGCTGGAAATGGCGGCGGCGTTCATCGAGAGCGGTGAATTCTATTGGAACTCGGGTATTTTTATCTGGAAACCCGACGTGATAATTCGCGAGATTAAAAGGTCCCTTCCCGAGATGTACGACCTTTTCGAATCCATAGCTCCTTATTATAACACCCCGGAGGAAGCAGAGTTTATCCGGACCATCCACCCGGAATGCAAAGCGGTTTCTGTGGATGTGGGCATAATGGAGAAGACCGACAACACCTACGTCAGGGTGTGCCGCTCGGGATGGTCCGATATAGGTACATGGGGTTCGCTGTACGAGCATTCGGAGAAGGACCAGAACGGGAATGTACTGTCGGCGGATACCGCCCTGTTCGACACGCGCAACTGCATAATAAAAGTGCCGGAAGACAAGATGGTGGTAATCGAAAGCCTGGAAAATTACATAGTGGTAGACAGCGGGGATGTGCTTATGATTTGCCCCAAAGACCACGAGCAGAACATAAAGAAATACATAGAAGAGGTAAAATTCAATAAGGGCGATAAATTTATATAATAAGAAGTACTCTTCAGTAGGTTATAAATAAAAGTGACTGGGTTATACAAAATATATGAAAAGTCGGCCGGGGTCTGCACCGACAGCCGTGAAATAAAGGACGGAGTTTTGTTTTTCGCCCTTAAGGGTGCCAACTTCGACGGTAATCGCTACGCAGCCGACGCGCTGGCAAAAGGAGCCTCCTATGTCGTGGTCGACGACCCGTCCGTGGCCTGTGGGGAGCGGTACATCGTGGTGGACGACGCCCTTGCCGCATTGCAACACCTTGCAACGTACCATCGCCGGGTGCTCGGCATTCCGGTTTTGGCCATAACGGGGACCAACGGAAAGACGACCACAAAGGAACTGATGGCCAAAGTGCTGGGCCGCCGTTTCCGTGTAGCCGCCACAAAAGGCAATCTCAATAACCATATCGGGGTTCCTCTTACCCTGCTCTCCATTCCGGCAGGGACGGAATTTGCCATTATAGAGATGGGGGCGAGCGGACGAGGTGAAATCGGGCTTCTGTGCAGCATCGCA
Source organism: Alistipes sp. (assembly GCA_021202985.1). Classification (GTDB taxonomy): domain Bacteria; phylum Bacteroidota; class Bacteroidia; order Bacteroidales; family Rikenellaceae; genus WRDF01. The sequence continues at coordinate 1,609 of JAJQCA010000079.1, read as the reverse complement.
CAACCCGACTTCGGGCTGATAACCAATATCGGACGTGCCCACCTCGAAGGCTTCGGCTCCGAGGAAGGGGTGCGGAAAGCGAAAGGGGAGCTGTACGACTACCTCGCCTCGCACAAAGGACTCGCCTTCTACCTTATGGACGATGACGTGCTGGCGGTTATGGTCTCGGACCGGACCAGCCTTCTCTCAAAGGGTTACAGGGCGTCGGTGGCCGACGGCATTAAAACCCGGCTGCACGGCGACTATAATAAGTACAATATCGCTGCGGCCGCCGCGGTGGGCGATTATTTCGGTGTGACGCGCAGGCAGGTCGCCGATGCGGTCTGGGATTACGTGCCGGGTAATAAACGTTCGCAGGTGGTCCGGACCGAGAACAATACCGTGCTTCTGGATTGTTACAACGCCAACCCTTCCAGTATGGCCGCCGCTATCGAGAACCTTGCCTTGTTGCAGGACGGGAATCTGAAGGCGGCTATTCTCGGTGATATGCTGGAGCTGGGCAGGTACTCGCAGGACGAACATATGGCCGTAATATCCCAACTGGCACGCGAACATATAAAAGAGGTCTACCTCGTGGGGGACAACTTCCGCGCGGGGGCCGAAGGTACCGGCCTCAAAACGTTCCCGGATACGGGTGCGCTCATAAACCACCTCCGGGAATACCCGTTGAGGGACTATACCGTCCTTGTCAAAGGTTCGAGGGCCATCGGGTTGGAAAAAATCATGGAGAACCTTTAACCCCCAAACGAATATGGGACATGTAGTTTTCATTACACTTTTATTTATAATACTGGGTATCCTTTTCCTCGGGGGCAAGGCCGATTTCCTGATCGCCGGATATAACACGATGCCTAAAGAGAAGAAAGAGCAGATAGATAAAACGGCTCTCTGCAGGTTTATGGGTAAGATGATGTTCTTTTTCGCCTTTGCTATATTGCTGACACTGGGTGAATACAAATGTCCGGGTTATTATTTGGGTTGGCTCTCCAATATCCTGATCGTGGGTGGGGTAGTCTTTACCGTTATATATGCCAACACGGGCAGCCGTTTTGCAAAACGGGAAAAAAGTAAAAGAATTAAGAGTTTTTTCATCTTAAAATTTGCAGGGCAAAAAAAAGTCCTTACATTTGCACCCGCCAAACAGGAAAAACGACTGGGTTTCCGGGGCGGCAAGTTCTTAAAGATTTTTTGGAGGTTACGAAAAAAGGTGTTACCTTTGTAGTCCTTTCGCCGCTAATTTCGGCGGCGGTCTTCTTAAAAAGTCCGGCATACCTACGGGGCCGCATTAAAAATGTGGCAGGTGCTTCGGGCGCCCAAGGCGGGCGAAATTTTGAGGGGCAGGGTGTAGCTTCAAGTGATGCTTAGAATAAAAAAGTCTCCATCAAAACGGAGGCGACCGAATAAAAACGGTTCTTTGATTTACTGGTTATCAAGAGAGAAAAAGAAATGCAGAATTTATCCGAATCTTTCAAAGGCGCGATGCTTTAGGAAGGTTCTCAATTCCTTAAACGGAAATTAAGCAGTCAGGACTCAAAGACATTTTAAATAAACAACTTTTACAATGGAGAGTTTGATCCTGGCTCAGGATGAACGCTAGCGGCAGGCTTAA